>NZ_JBXAMM010000001.1:1305350-1452848 GCF_058800645.1 Pseudomonas sp. GW822-FHT04H02
CCCCCCCCCCCCCCCCCCCCCCCCCCCCACGGCCCTCAACGCATGAGGATATAGCGCTCGATGGCTTCGGCTGCGCCGTCTTCCAGGTTGCTGCCGGTGATCACATCAGCCTGGCGCTTGACCTGTTCTTCCGCCTGGCCCATGGCAATCGACAGGCCGGCACGCTGGAACATCGCCGGGTCGTTGCCGCCATCGCCCAGGGCCGCAGTGCGCTCCAGCGGCACCCCCAGGTATTCGGCCAGGGTCACCAGGGCCTGCCCCTTGTCCGCCTGCAAGGCAGTGAGATCGAGGAACCTGGGTTGGGAACGGGACGCCTGGGCCTGCCCTGCAGTGGCGGCCTGCAAGCGGGCCTCCAACTGCACCAGCAAGCGGTGATCGCTGCTGGCGGCGACGATCTTGTCGATGCGCGGCAGGTATTCCTCGAAGCTGTCCACCACCTTGGGGGCGTAACCCAGCGCCTGGCGCTCCAGGGGCATCAGGGCACCGTCCAGGTTGCGCAGCAGCCATTCGTTGTCGGCAAACACCCAGGTCTCGACCTGTGGGCAGGGTTCGAACAGCAGCAAGGCGGTGACCGCCGCTTCCACCGGAACATGGTGGCGAGCCAGGAAACTGCCATCGGGCTTGACGATACTGCCGCCGTTGAAGCCGGCAGTGGGCAGGTCGACGCCCAGGGCCTCGATCTGCTGCAGCATGGCCCGCGGCGGCCGTCCGGTGGCCAGGCTGAAGGCCACCCCGGCCTCGCGCAGCGCACGGACCGCATCCAGGGTGCGGGGGCTGAGGCTGTGGTCGGGGCGCAACAGGGTGCCGTCCATGTCACTGAGGAGGAACTCGATAGGCCGCGCCTGCACGCCACTCACCCCAGGGGTCGCCATACGCGGCCATCCCGGGCCAGCAGTTCATCCCCGGCTGCCGGGCCATCCACGCCCGCCGGGTAGCTCTGCAAGCTGGCGTCCTGTTGCCAGGCATCGAGGAAGGGTTGCACCGCGCGCCAGCCGTTCTCGATGTTGTCGGCGCGCTGGAACAGGGTCTGGTCGCCGATCAGGCAGTCGTAGATCAGGGTTTCGTAGCCGGTGGAGGGCTGCATCTCGAAAAAGTCGCGGTAGGCAAAACCCAGTTCGATGTTGGCCATGTCCAGGCTCGGCCCGGGCTTTTTCGCCAGCAGGTCGAACCACATGCCTTCGTTGGGCTGGATCTGGATCCGCAGGTAGGTCGGCAACAGGCGCTCGACCTCGGTATCGCGGAACTGTGCATAGGGCGCCGGCTTGAAGCAGATGACGATCTCGGTGTCGCGCACACTCATGCGCTTGCCGGTGCGTAGGTAGAACGGCACCCCGACCCAGCGCCAGTTGTCGATCATCACCTTCAGCGCAACGTAGGTTTCGGTGCTGCTGTCCGGCGCCACGTTGGCTTCCTCGCGGTAGCCCGCCAGGGCCTTGCCGGCCACTTCTCCGGCGCTGTACTGGCCGCGCACCGAGTTGGCCCGGGCCTCTTCCACGGACCAGGGGCGGATAGCCCCCACCACCTTGGCCTTTTCGCCACGTACCGCATCGGCGCCAAAGGCAGCGGGCGGCTCCATGGCCACCATCGCCAGCAACTGGAACAGGTGGTTGGGCACCATGTCCCGCAGGGCACCGGTGTGTTCATAAAAGCTGCCACGGGTTTCCACGCCGACGGTTTCCGCCGCGGTGATCTGCACGTGATCGATGTAATGGTTGTTCCAGAATGCCTCGAACAGGCTGTTGGAAAAACGGCTGACCAGGATGTTCTGGACCGTTTCCTTGCCCAGGTAATGGTCGATGCGATAGATCTGCTTTTCGCTCATGACCTTGAGCAGGCAGCCGTTGAGGGCTTCGGCGGTCTGCAGGTCGGAACCGAAGGGTTTTTCGATCACCACCCGGCGAAAAGCCTGCGGCCCCTCCTCCAGCAACCCGGCACTGCCCAGGCGGCGCACCACTTCACTGAAGAAGCGCGGTGCGGTGGCCAGGTAGAACACCGCGTTGCCGGTGCCGCTGGCGGCAATCCGCGCCGCCAGTTCGGCATAGGTGGAGTCGTCGAGAAAATCGCCCTGGACATAGCTGATGCCCCGGGTCAGGCGGGCCCAGACGGCGGCATCCACCGCCGCCCCCTGGCCTTGCTTGTTGAGCACTTCATCGCGAAGGAAGTCTTCCAGCAGCGTGGCGAACTCGGCGTCGCTCACCGCGTTGTGGTCAACGCCGACAATCCGCAGCCCCTCATCCAGCAAACCGTCGCGGCTGAGGTTGTACAGCGCCGGCATCAGCAGGCGCTTGACCAGATCACCGCGGGCGCCGAACAGGAACAGCGTGGTCGGCGGCGCCGGCAACGCCTTGGACTTCTTTCGCGTGGTGGTCATTTTTTCCCGGTCTCCACATGGCCGCCAAAGCCGAAGCGCATGGCCGACAGCAGCTTGTCACCGTAGGTGCCCTGGCCGCGGGAGCGGTAGCGGGAGAACAGCGAGTTGGACAGTACCGGCACCGGCACCGATTGCTCCATGGCCGCTTCGATGGTCCAGCGCCCTTCGCCACTGTCGGCCACCGAGCCGGAGAAGCCGTCGAGCTTCGGATCGCCCGCCAGGGCATCGGCGGTCAGGTCCAGCAGCCAGGAGGACACCACGCTGCCACGGCGCCAGACTTCGGCGATATCGGCGACATTGAGGTCGAAGCGCTGGTCTTCCGGAAGGCTTTCCGAGGCCTTGGTCTTGAGGATGTCGAAGCCCTCGGCGAAGGCCTGCATCATGCCGTACTCGATGCCGTTGTGGATCATCTTGACGAAGTGACCGGAGCCGGCCGGGCCGGCGTGGATGTAGCCGCGTTCGGCACGGTCGTCATCGGCGACCCGGTCCTTGGTCCGCGGGATGGTGCCCATGCCGGGCGCCAGGGCGGCGAACAGCGGGTCCAGGCGCAGCACTTCGGCGGCGTCGCCGCCGATCATCATGCAGTAGCCACGCTCCAGGCCCCAGACGCCGCCGGAGGTGCCGACGTCGATGTACTTCAGGCCCTTTTGCGCCAGGTCGCGGGCGCGGCGGATGTCGTCTTTATAGTAGGTGTTGCCACCGTCGATGATCACATCGCCCGGCTCCAGCAACTGGCTGAGGGTGTCGATGGTGTCTTCGGTGGGTGCGCCCGCGGGCAGCATGACCCAGACCGCCCGGGGCTTTTCCAGGCCCGCCACCAGGGCCGGCAGGTCGGCGACGCCCTTGGCGCCTTCAGCGGCCAGGGCGCTGACGAAGTCGGTGTTGCGGTCAAAGACTACGGTCTCGTGCCCATTGAGCATCAGGCGCCGTGCAATGTTGCCGCCCATGCGGCCCAGTCCAATAATCCCCAGTTGCATGTGCTGATGCTCCTACTGCAAAAATTCTGATCAAAAAAAGTTATAGCCCAGTGGGCCGGGGCAAAATCCCGAGGGGCGCAACTATACAAGGCAAGAAGCCCCAAGACAGCGCAATCTTCAGGCAGATTCCGAGTTTTTTACCCCCGACGGCGCGAATTATCCATCGACCGGCCCCAGCCGATTCCCCTGACGGGCAGCAGAACAATGAAGATTAGTCCCGTGCCAGCCCCTGAAGTTTCCCTGGCCCTGGGTGGATAACGCTGCAAGTCTGCGCGAAGACACAGCGACCGCGAAAAATAAAAAAGTTCCCTTTGCCCGAAAAAGAAATAAAATTGCCGCCGATAGTGCTTTGCGCAAGGGATGCGGCCAGCGAAGCATAGTTGAGACACGCCATTTGCGAGGTGAAGCAATGGGCACAGTACTACCGGCACGACCAGCACAAACCCTGTACGTCACCATTCGTCGTGACGAATTGCGTCAACTCAAAGACGAACGCGATCAACTGCAACGGGAGCTCGCACAATTGCGCCTGCAGTTGCAAAGCCAAGGTCAACCGGCGCCGCTACACCTCTCTTCCGCGAGCTGAGCCTCGCCCCTGAACGCAGGCCCGACCTGCGTTCAGCCCCGCTGCAGGTCCCGGGCCAAGCCGCCGTCCCTCGTCATACCGCCACAGCCTCCCGTTGCAAACCACAAAATAGCGACATACAGCTGACAAAGTTTTCACACTTGCCTGTCGATACTCCCGGCCATTGTGGCCGTCTTGTTACAAGACGGCGCTCATTCGCGACGCCCTTGGCGCGCAATGAATCTGGATCCCTGGGGAGCGCTCAATGGCATTGTTCAAACGCAGTAGTGCATCTGCGAAAGGTTTTGACTGGATGGGGCTGCTCTGGCTGTTCCTGTTCTTCTGGTATTTCTCCGGCATCACCCAACTGCTGATCCAGCTGACCGACACCTCCGGCTTCACCGGTTTCCGCCAGGCGTTCTTCATGAGCGCCATCTGGCTGGCACCGATGCTGCTGTTCCCGGCGCGCACCAAAGTCATGGCCGCCGTGATCGGCGTGGTGCTCTGGGCCTGTTCCATGGCCAGCCTGGGCTACTTCTTCGTCTACCAGCAGGAGTTCTCGCAAAGCGTCATCTTCATCATGTTCGAGTCCAACCCCTCGGAAGCCGGTGAATACCTGACCCAGTACTTTGCCTGGTGGATGCTCCTGGCGTTCCTCGCCCACAGCGCATTCGCCTTCTTCCTCTGGACCCGCCTGCGCCCGGTCTACCTGCCTCGGGGCCAGGCCCTGGTGGCGGCGACGGCAATCCTGGTGGCCATCGTCGGCTACCCGCTGGTCAAGCAGATCTCCCGCGCCGATACCCTGGCCGCCGGCCTGGAGAAATTCGAAACCCGCATCGAGCCCGCCGTGCCCTGGCAGATGGTGATTGCCTATCGCCGCTACCGCGAGCAACTGGACGGCATGCAGGGCATGCTCGCCAGCGCCAGCAAGATCGCCCCCCTGACCAACCTCAAGGACAGCATGGCCAACCAGCCGGCGACCCTGGTACTGGTCATCGGCGAATCCACCAACCGCCAGCGCATGAGCCTGTACGGCTACCCGCGCCAGACCACCCCGGAGCTGGACAAGCTCAAGGATCAGCTGGCGATCTTCAACAACGTCATCACCCCGCGCCCCTACACCATCGAGGCGCTGCAGCAAGTACTGACCTTCGCCGACGAAGAAAACCCCGACCTGTACCTCAAGAGCCCGTCCCTGGTCAGCGTGATGAAGCAGGCCGGCTACAAGACCTACTGGATCACCAACCAGCAGACCATGACCAAGCGCAACACCATGCTCACCACCTTCTCCGAACAGGCGGACGAGCAGGTCTACCTGAACAACAACCGCAACCAGAACGCCCGCCAGTACGACGGCGACGTGCTCGAACCGTTCTCCAAGGCCCTGGCCGACAGCGCACCGCGCAAGTTCATCGTGGTCCACCTGCTGGGCACCCACATGAGCTACCAGTACCGCTATCCGCCCAGCTTCGACAAGTTCAATGATCGCCAGGGCGTACCGGCCGGCGTGCGCGACGACCAGTTGCCCACCTACAACAGCTACGACAACGCCGTGCTGTACAACGACTTCGTGGTCTCGAACCTGATCAAGAACTACGCCAAGACCGACCCCAACGGTTTCCTGCTGTACCTCTCGGACCACGGCGAGGACGTCTTCGACTCCGCCGGCCATGACACCCTGGGCCGCAACGAAGCCCGGCCGACGGCGCCGATGTACACCATTCCGTTCATGGCCTGGGCCTCGCCGAAATGGCGGGAAACCCATGACTGGAGCTTCGCTTCAGACCTCAGCCGCCCCTACATGAGTTCCCAGCTGATTCACACCTGGGCGGACCTGGCGGGCCTGAGTTTCGATGAGCTGGACCACAGCCGCAGCCTGGTGAGCGACAGCTTCAAGCCACGCCCGCTGCTGATCGGCGACCCCTACTCGCGCCAGAGCAGGCCCTTGATCGACTTCAGCCTGATGAAACCCAAGGCCCCGGTCGAAGCCACGGTGGTACAGAAGTAAGCCCCCCGCCACGCCCGCAGGATCCGGCTTGCCGGCAAACAGCCCCGAGAACCCTGGCCGGTTCCCGGGGCTTTTTTTTGCACCAGGCCGCGTCCGCAGGCGGCGCCTTCAAGGAGGTGCCCTTGCCGACCAGCGCGGCCAAGCGCCGGCAAAGACACATGATGTCGAAATTGTAATCAGCACTTCAGGCTGACGTTAACCCTCGCTTAATACACTTCGGTGAAACTTTCGCCCATCACTTCTTGTGCAGGGACGTAACAAGTACCGAACATTCTTAAGCAGGAAAAACAGCATGAAACTTTCAACTTTGGTATTAAGCGGCCTGATTCTGGTAGGTTCCAGCGCGGCCTTTGCCGAAGGTGGCTCGGAAAATATGCAGCGCTTCTATGACAACTTCCGCGTTAGCCAGCAGCAACTTCACGGCGACAAGACCGAAAACACCGCAAAAGCCGAAAAGCAGAAATCCGAGCCCAACTATTCCGCCTCGGATGCCAAGCAACAACAGCCTGGTGCCTGACCCCCAGTTCCAGCGATACCCCTTCCCGGCAATCTGCTCCTTTGCCAGAAGTGGATGTTTGGCGCCCTTGCGGGCGCCTTTTTCATAGGGGCTGCCCTCCTTCTCTTGCACCCGCATGACAGGCAGATGACAACCCGGTCATCTGCCGCCCGCAGTGCCCCGGCTCAATTAGTATCGCCGCACCATGCCACTCGCCACTGATCGGACAGCCTGGTTAATCAGTTGAATTAGCTGGGTTATTTTATTGACCCTATAGCTACTACAGACTTTAACCTGCGCTCGCTCGACAGCCCCGACAGCTTTGAAGAGGATATTGCAATGCGCATTCTGGTGATTGAGGACGAACCCAAGACGGCCGACTACCTGCATCAGGGCCTGAGTGAAAGTGGCTATGTGGTGGACCGGGCGAACAATGGCGTGGACGGCCTGCACCTGATTCAACAACAACCCTATGAATTGGTAATCCTGGATATCAACCTACCCGGCAAAGATGGTTGGCAAGTTCTTGAACAACTGCAGGGAAACTATCCCGCACGGGTCATGATGTTGACTGCCCGCGGGCGCCTGGAAGACAAGGTCAAGGGCCTGGATATGGGCGCCGATGATTATCTGGTCAAACCGTTTCAATTTCCCGAGTTGCTGGCCCGGGTTCGTACCCTGATGCGTCGTAGTGAAGTCATTGTCCAACCGGAAGTTCTGCAAGTTGCCGACCTGCAACTTGACCCGCGCCGTCATCGGGCTTATCGCGGCAGTCGGCGTATCGACCTGACGACCAAGGAATTCACCCTGCTGCATGTATTGATGCGCCACAGCGGAGAAGTACTGACCCGTACCCAGATCATTTCCCTGGTCTGGGACATGAACTTCGACTGCGACACCAATGTGGTGGAAGTCTCCATCAGCCGCTTGCGAGGCAAGATCGACGACGCCAGTGACGTCAAGCTGATCCATACCTTGCGCGGTGTCGGTTATGTCCTGGAAGCACGCCCATGACAGCGCGCCCCACCGCGGCCAGCAGCCTGTCCATGCGCCTGGGGCTGACCGTCGCCCTGATGGGCGCGGCACTGGTGGTGCTGCTGGCAACCCTGGCCTACCTGGCGTTGAACCATGAGCTGGACAACCTGGCGCGCAAGGGCCTGGACAGCAAGCTGGAGCAGATCCGGCACAGCCTCACCAGCGACCTCAAGAGCAGTGACCTGGCGGCCCGCCCCCATTCCCTGCTGGACCTGGTGATGGGCCACGACAACCTGCAATTGAGCATCCTCGGCAGCGATCCGCTGGCCGAACCCCTGCTGATTGTCGGCGGCATGGCCCAGGAGTCCCTGCCCGAACCCCTGGGCAATATCGGTGGCGATGGCTATGTCGACTGGCGCGACAGCCGCGGCAACCCCTTGCTCAGCGCCCTGCGGCAGATGAGCCTGCGCAACGGCGAGCAGGTCCAGGTGGTACTGACCCTGGACCGCAGCAACGATCAGGCGCTGCTCAGCGCCTACCTGCGCTCCACGGTGATCGCCCTGCCCCTGTTGCTGCTGCTGATCGGTTTCGGCGCCTGGTGGCTGGTGCAACGGGGCCTGCTGCCGCTGCAGCAGTTCAGCCGGGTCGCGGCGCGGGTCACCACCCAGGACCTGACCCACCGTCTGAAGCTGCAGGGCCTGCCCCGGGAGCTGGCGGAGCTGGGCCAGGGCATCAATGTCATGCTGCAACGCCTGGACGGCGGCGTGCAGCGCCTGTCGCAGTTCTCCGACGACCTAGCCCACGAGTTGCGCTCGCCCATCAGCAACCTGATGGGCAAGGCCCAGGTGACCCTGTCCCGGGAACGCCCGCCAGAGGAGTACAAGGCGGTGCTGGAGGCCAGTATCGAAGAGCTGGAGCGGGTCACGCGGATCGTCGCCGACATGCTGTTCCTGGCCCAGGTCAGCCAGCCGGCGTCCCAGGCCCGGTTCGCCCGGGTCTCGCTGGGGGAAGAAGCGCGCCGGGTCATCGACCTGTTCGCCCTGAGCGCCGAAGAGAAGCAGCTGCAACTGCAGCCCAGTGGCGATGCCTGGGTGCTGGGGGACCGGCTGATGATCCAGCGGGCCATTTCCAACCTGCTGTCCAACGCCATTCGCCACAGCCCGCCGCGGGGGCAGATCAGCCTGCGGGTGGAGCAGAGCATGGAGGCCGTGAGCCTGAGCGTGGGCAACCCCGGCCCGGGCATCGCCGCCAGCCACCTGCCCCATCTGTTCGAGCGCTTCTATCGGGTCGACAGCAGCCGCACCCGGGCCGAAGGCGGCACCGGGCTGGGCCTGGCCATCGTCCGTTCGATCATGAACCTGCACCAGGGGCGCACCGAGGTCAGCAGCATCCCGGAACTCCTGACCGAGTTCCGCCTGGTATTCCCAAGGCTCGACCCGGCGCAGCACGACCTCTAGAGCAGCCAGGCACCGGCACCGGCCCCCAGCAGCACCAGGGCCCAGGGCGGCACCCGGCCGCTGCGCAACAGCAGCAGCGCCAGCAACACCGCCACCAGTTCCGGCGCGCCGGTCACGCTGCTGGTCCACAGGGGTTGGTACAACGCTGCCGCCAGCAGGCCCACCACCGCGGCATTGACCCCGGCCAGGGCCGCCTGGATGCCCTGGCGGTGGCGCAGCCGCTGCCAGAAGGGCACCACGCCGATCACCAGCAACAGCCCTGGCAGAAAGATCGCCAGCAGGCACACCACCGCCCCACTCCAGCCATCGATGGCCGCGCCGAGAAAGGCCGCGACGCTGAACAGCGGGCCGGGCATCGCCTGGGCGCTGGCGTACCCGGCCAGGAACAGCGGGCTGCTGACCCAGCCGAGCTCCACCACCTGCGCCTGCAACAGCGGCAGCACCACATGGCCGCCGCCGAATACCAGAGCGCCGACCCGGTAGAAACCATCGAACAGGCTCAGCAGGCGCCCCGGCCAGAGCAGCACCAGCCCCGGCAACAGCACCAGCAGCAATAGCGCCAGCCCCAGGCAACACGCCCCCAGGCGGCGACTCGCCCCAGAGGGAGGGCTCTGGACCTGCACCTGGAACACCGGCCTGATCAGCCAGCGGCCCAGCAGCGCCGCCAGCAGCATCACCAGCAACTGCCCGCCCAGGCCCGGCCAGCGCAGCACCAGCGCCGCGGCCAGCACTGCAATGACGATCTGCAAGGCGCCCCGGCACAGGCTGCGGGCCATGCCCCACAAGGCCTGGGCCACCACCGCCACCGCCACCAGTTGCAAGCCCTTGAGCGCCCCGGCCGGGACCCCGCCCCCCAACCCCAGGGCCAGCAGTGCCAGGGCCAGGGCCGAAGGCAAGGTAAAGCCGGCCCAGGCACACAGGGCCCCGGGCAGGCCACGGCGAGACAATCCCAGGGCGATGCCGACCTGACTGCTGGCAGGTCCGGGAAGAAACTGGCACAGCGCGACCAGCTCGGCATAGGCCGCCTCCCCCAGCCAGCGCCGGCGCTGGACGAATTCCTGGCGAAAGTAGCCCAGGTGCGCCAGCGGCCCGCCAAACGAACTCAGGCCCAGGCGCAGAAACACCAGGAAGATCCGCCAGGGTGTTTCTACCGGGACCGGCGCGCAGGGGTTGGGGGCGTGCATTACAAGGCTTTGCTCCAGAACAGCATGCGCCCGTGAGCCGGGTCGAGCATGGCATTGGCGAAACCGCAGGCGCGATAGGCGGCCTGGGCCTGGGCATTGCCCTCCAGCACTTCCAGGGTGACCTTGCAGCAGCCCCGTTGCCGGGCGATGTCCTCGACCTTCTGCAGCAGGCGCTTGCTCAGGCCCTGGCCGCGGTAGCTGTCCAGCACCACCACGTCATGGATATTTACCAGGGGCCGGCAGGCAAAGGTGGAGAAGCCTTCGAAGCAGTTCACCAGGCCCACCGGCTGCCCGCCGGCAAAGGCCAGCACGCTGAACGCCTGGGGCCGCTTGGCCAGCTCCGCCGGCAACTGCTGGAGCCGGTCTGCGTCCAGGGGCTGGCCGCCGCCCATGGGGTCCTCGGCATAGTGGTTGAGCAACACGCCTATGGCTTCGGCATGCACCGGGTTGCTGTAACTGGCTTGCAACACCACGACATCGGCAACGTCCATGTTCATCCTCGATCAACGTATTGAAAGTGAGCGCTCAGGGCTCAGGCAGCCTCGATTGTAGGCTGGGGGATTTGACCAAACGAAGATTTTTAACCCGCGCACTACAGAAAAAATCCTAAGCAGCGGCCGGGATCCACGGCAGCCGGAAAGGTTTCCCTTCAGGCCGCGGGCCCACCGGCAAAACGCTGCAACTGCATTTCCTGCAGGCGGCTGAGGGTGCGGCGGAAAGCGAACTCCAGGTAGCCCTCGGTGTACAGCTGTTCCATGGGCACCCGGGCTTCCAGGTACAGCGGCACCTTGCGGTCGTAGCACTCGTCCACCAGGGCGATGAAACGCCGCACCGCGTCGTCATGTACCGACAGCTGCGGCAACTCACGATCCCCGGCCACCACCCGCTCGGCACCATCCTCGGTGCCCCGGGCAATGCGTGCGGGGCGCTGGCAAGCGCTGAGGTTGGGCACATCGCTCAGGAGAATGGCCTGGAAGCGGTCGCACAGGGCCATGAAGTCCATGGCGGAAAACGGCTGTTCGCACAGTTCGACGAAGCTGCACCAGGCCACCGTCCCGCACGCCTTGACCACCTGCAACGGGCGATAGCCGAGCAACAGCGGCTCGCTGCTCGCCGGCTGCCCGGCACTCAAGCGCTCGAACACCGGCCCCAGGGCGCTCGGCTGCCCCTCGGCGCCAAGCCAGTAGCGTTGCTCGGCGGCGCCCGGGTGCAGGCGGTGATCCTGCTCGCCGTCCACCGCCACCACCTGCATGTGCTGGCGGATGGCGCTGATCGCCGGAACGAAGCGCTCGCGGTTGAAGCCATCGGCATACAGCTGCTCCGGGGGCTGGTTGGAGGTGCAGACCAGCACCACGCCCTGGTCGAACATCACCTGGAACAGGCGCCCGAGGATGATCGCGTCACCGATGTCATTGACGAACAGCTCATCGAAACACAGCACCCGCACCTCTTCGGCCAGCTCCCGGGCCAGGGCCTGCAAGGGGTCGGCAATACCGGTCAGCTGGAACGAACGCTGGTGCACCCAGCCCATGAAGTGATGAAAGTGCTGGCGCCGCGCCGGGACCCGCAGGCTCTGGTAGAACTGGTCCATCAGCCAGGTCTTGCCCCGCCCAACCGCCCCCCACAGATAGACCCCGGGCACCGCCGTGCGCCCTTGATGCAGGGCTTCATGGCATTGCTGCAAGGCCTGCACCGCCCGCGCCTGCGCCGCGTCGGCGACAAAGCCCTGCTGCTCCAGGGCGTACTGGTAGGCGCTCATGGGGGAATCGAATGGCATGGGGCTCGGGCCTCCTGGCAAAGAGCCGCAGTATGCCAGCATGAGCCGCTCCAGGCCGACCTGTAGCCGCTGCCGAGCCTGCGAAGCTGGGAAAAGGACCGCAGGGCCTTGCCTGGCGCTCTCCAGCAAAACCTTGGGCATGCTCAGGTTTTTCGCCGCCTGCGCCAGCGGCTACATCAGCGGGAAATATCCAGGCGTTCGATCCGCCCCTGGGCGTCCAGGCGGAAGGTATGGCGCAGGGCCTGGGGGCTGCCGGGGAAGTCACCGCACACCCGGCTGTCGAGCAGCACTTTGCCAGTGCGCTGCTGGACCCCGAGGATTTCCAGGCGGCACGCGCCTTTGCCCATCCAGCGGGCGATCTGCTGGGGCCCCACGCAGTGCTCGCATTCATCGAAGACCTGGGCGCGGTCGGCGAAGATCGACGCCACCACTGCGCGGTCGCCGCTGTTGATGGCCGTGACATAAGCGGCGATGGCCGGGGCCAGGGAAGGGACTGTGGCCGACATGACAAAAGCTCCTTGCTGTTGAATGAGCGGGCCATGCTAAAGCCCCCGCGTGTCATTTCCTGTCAGCAGTAAAACGGCCCTGCTCATCGCTGTGCATGCGTTTGCGCCAGGCTCGCAGCCAGTCGCTGCGCCGCCCCGGATACCGCTCGCCCTGTTCCTGGGCGGCGGCAATGCGGTCGGTGCGGAAGGTGCGGTAATCCTCGCGCAATTCACACCAGGCCACGATCACCCGGGCCTCGTTGAGAAAGCCCAGGGCCAGGGGCCAGACCCGGCGCTGGCTGGGATTCTGGTTGACGTCGGCATAGTCGATCAGCAGCTTGGCCTGAAGGCGGATCGCCTGGCGGAACACATTGAGCGACACCGGGTTGTCGGGGAAGCCGTAGCCCGCCGGGCCGGGCAACAGGGTCGGATTGCGCAGTGCGTCCTGGGCCGCGGGGGCCAGCACCGCAGCGATCTTGGCCATGGCATCGGCGGCGGCCTTGCTCAGTTCCTCGTCGCCGCGCTGATCGACGTAGCGCAGGCCCAGCACCACGGCCTCGGTCTCATCGGCATTGAGCATCAACGGCGGCAGGAACAGCCCGCTGCGCAGCACGTAGCCTATCCCCGCCTCACCGTAGATCGGCGCGCCCAGGGCGGTCAGCTCGGCGATATCGCGGTACAGGGTGCGCTCGGAAACCTCCAGCTCCGAGGCCAGGGTCGCGGCGGTCACCGGACGGCTTTTGCCCCGCAGCATCTGCAGCAGGGTGAGTAAACGACTGGCTCGCGACACGCAGGTGCACTCCGGAAAAAACACCGGCGCAGATTACCAGAGCCTCCTGACAGTTTCTGTCAGGAGGATGGGGTTTGGCGGGACATTGCCAGGCATGGTTATGCCAGGGTCCTGTAGCCGCTGGCGCAGGCGGTGAAGGCACTGCGTCGCAGGGTCGCAAGGCTGCTGATGCGCCCAGGGTTCGGCTGGGAGTTGCCAGGCAAGGCCCTGCGGGCCTTTGTGCAGCCTCGCTGGGGCTCGGCAGCGGCTACAGGGGCCGCAAGAGCCCCCGGGGCATCAGTAGGCCATGGTCCAGGTCAGGGTGTAGGTGCGGCCACGGCCCTGGTAGTCGTAAAGGTAGTCCGGGCCGTAGGTCGGCGAGTAGAACAGCTTGGCGCGCTGGCCCCAGACGGTGCTGTACTGCTTGTCCAGCAGGTTCTGGATGCCGCCGCTGAAGGTGCCGAACTCGGTGTCGTGGCTGCCCAGCAGGTCGAAGGTGGTGTAGCCGTCGATGGTGTTGGGCGCATCCACGCTGTGGGTGGCGTCGATCTGCTTGACCGCGTCGTCCTTGAGGGTGAAGGCATGGTTGCCCTGCAGGCGCACGCTGCTGCTGTCGTCCTTCCAGCCGACGAAGGCGGTGAGTTTCGACAGCGAGGCATACCGCGCATCACGCTTTTGCCAGCCGCCGTTCTTGCCCTCCTCCTCGGAACGCACCGCGTGCAGGGTGCCGCCCAGCTCCCAGCCGTTCTGGAAGTGCCGGGTCAGGGCGCTCTCAAAACCGTAGTCGCGGCTTTTCTGGTCCTTGACGTCGATGGTCAGGGTGGCCTGGTCGGTGGTGATCACCTTGTCGGACCAGATGTAGTACAGCGCCGCCTGGGCATCCCAGTCGCTATCGGAGAAGCGCCAGCCGGTCTCCACCTGGCGGCTCTTGATCCCGGCCAGCGGGTTGTCGTCCACGCTCAGGCCCGGCTTGCCGTAGAACTTGGCCGGGTCCGGCAGATCGAAGCCCTCGCCGTAGTTGACCCACAGCTGGTGGCCGTTCTTGAAGTCGTAGATGGTGCCCAGGTTGTAGAGGTTGACCGCATAGTCGTTGCTGCCGCCGGGTACGTTCTTGAACTGGCCCACGTCCACGTCCATCTGCTGGCGCCGGTAGCCGCCGGATACCGTCAGGTTGTCGGTGGCGTGCCAGTCCAGCTGGGCATAGCCGGACAGGCCGTCGACCCGGTAGCTGGGATAGCGCGGCGCCTTGCTCTGGGTCACCAGGTCGAGGCCGCCGCTGCCCGAGGAGATGCTCTGGTCGAAGGTGCTCTGCTGGGCATTGAAACGCTCGCGGTCCAGGTCCACGCCGTAGGTCAGCTTGAACGCCTCGAACTCCTTGGCGAACAGCGCCTTGAGGCTGGTGACTTCGAAATTCTGCTGGGACGCGGCGAAGTACACACCCTTGGAGCCTGCGGGGCTGCCGCTGTTGTAGTAGGGGAACGGGAAGAAGTTGTCGTCTTCCTTGCGGTACGAGGCCTGCAGGTAGAAATCCTGGCCCAGCACGTCGCTGTGGTGGTAGTTGGCGTTGAGCAGCAGGCGCTTGGTACGCGGTTCCAGGTCGGTGGAGTAGCCGCCGCGCAGCTCGGCGTCTTCCAGGTTGGACGGCGCCTTGTACTTGAGGTTGGGGAAGTAGATCCCGGTGCTGCCATGGTTGCCGGAGTCGTAGTACTGGGCCAGCAGGTCCAGGCTCTGCTCTTCGTTGAACTGCAGGGCCAGGCTGCCCATCAGGTCCAGGGTACGGTTGTACTGCAGGTCGGTCTGGGTGTTGTCGATGAAGATCTGCTTGCCGGCACCGTCATAGAACGCCTGGTTCTGCTCCCCCGCCACCGCCAGCCGGCCGCTGATGGCTTCGTTGCCGCCACTCACCGACTGGGCGATGCGGGTCGTCAGGTCGTCACTGTTGTTGAAGCCGCTGCTGGCCCCCAGCTGGGTCTCGAAGCGCGCCGGGCCCGGTTCGCCTTTCTTGGTGACGATATTGATGATGCCGCCGGTGGCGCCGCCGCCGTAGATGGCGCTGGCCCCGGACAGCACTTCGACCCGCTCGACGTTGAACGGCGAGATGCTGTCGAACTGCCGGGACAGGCCCCGGGAGCTGTTCTGGCTGACCCCGTCGATCATCACCAGCACGTTGCGCCCGCGCATGTTCTGGCCGTAGTTGGTGCGCCCTTCCGGGGCCAGGTCGAGGCCCGGTACCAGCTTGCCGATGGCTTCCTTTAGGCTGACCCCGGTGCTCAACTGCTCGCGCAGCTGGCTCTGCTCCACCACCCACACGGTGCCGGGAATCTCGCTGATGGCGGCGCTGGTGCGTGACGCCACGGTGACCTGGGTCGGCTTGAGGTTGAGGCTGGCGGCCGGCACGCCAGCCCGACGCAGGATCACCGTGTGCCCGTCGCTGAACGACCAGCTCATGCCACTGCCGGCCAGCAGGCTTTGCAGGGCCTGGGCCACCGTGACCTCGCCGTTGAGGGCGGTGGATTGCAGGCCCTCGACATCGCTGGTGGTATACAGCAGGCGCAGGTCGGCCTGATCGGCGAAGCGGGTCAGCGCCTGGTCCAGGGGCTGGGCCGGCAGGTTCAACGAGACCCGGCGCTCCTGGGCGCTGCCGGCCTGGCTGACCGTGGCGGCCTCCTGGGCCTGGGCCAGGACCGGGCTCAAGGCCCCGGCGAACAGGGCCTGGGCCAGTAATGTGCGGCGCATGATGTGGTGACCGCGCCCCAGTGTCGACAGCTTGAACATTGCTTTCACGTGTTCCTTCCCAGCCGGTTGAAATGACGTCAATGAGAATGATTGTCTTCTCAGTCTCACTACGACGATTTCCCCCAGGGGAACTTGCAGTGCCCAGGCAAAAAAAATTCGACTCAGTGCAGGACCGCCAGCCATGGCAGATAGGTGACGTGCAGCGGGTAGCGCTGCTGCAGGGCCTTGAGCGAGCCTTGCGGATCATGCAGGTCGAACACGCCGCTGATGGCCAGGGCCGCCAACTGACCGTCGGAAATCAGGATGCGCCCGTGCTGGTAGCGCTCCAGTTCACCTATCACCTCCCCCAGCGGGCGGCCGTTGAAGATCAGCTTGCCGCGCTGCCAGGCGGTCAGGCTGGCGGCGTCCACGGTCTGCTGGGCCAGCAGCGGCTGGCCGGGCTGGTATTGCAGGCGCTGGTCGGCCTGGAGCAGCACTGGTGCGTGGTCACCGCTGAACTGCACCTGCCCTTCGCGCACCACCACCGTCAGTTGGTGGCCGTCGCGGCGCACGCTGAAGGCACTGGCAGCGCTTTGCAGTTGCTGGGCCTGGGCCTGGACCACGAAAGGCCGCTGCGGGTCGGCCAGCGGTTCGAACAGTGCTTCGCCGCTGCGCAGGATCACCCGGCGCTCATCCGCCGAGTAGGCCACCGACAGCGCACTGGCGCTGTTGAGGGTGACCCGCGAGCCGTCCGCCAGGGTGATGCTCTGTTGCTGGCCGACCCCGGTGTGGTAGTCCGAGGTCAAGGCCGGCCACTGCTGCCAGCCCAGGCCAGCCCCCAGCGCCAGCAGCAGCGAAGCGGCCAGCGCCGGCCAGAAGCGCCGTGGCCGGCGCACCATGACGGGCGGCGCCTGGTGTTGCCGCGCGGTCTCGGTCTGCCCCAGGTCCCCCCACAGTTGCTGGGCCTCGGCGGCCGCTGCGGCATGGGCCGGGCTGCGCTGGCGCCATTGCTGGAAGGCCATGCGCTGGGCCGGCGTGGCGTTGCCGGAGTGCAGCAGCACCAGCCAGTCGATGGCGGCGTCTTCGAGGCTTTCGGGGTGGTCGGTCATGGCATCGGCGGCAGGCAAGAAGGAATCATTCATGGTGGACTTTCAGCCAGTCGCGGCAATGGCGCAGGGCCTGGCCGATGTATTTTGCCACCATGCTTTCGGAAACGCCCAGGCGCAATGCGATCTGTGCCTGGGTCAGGCCTTCCAGGCGATTGAGCAGCAAGGCCTGGCGGGCGTTGTCCGAGAGTTGCGCCAGGGCCTCGTCGAGCACCGCCAGGCGCTCCTTGGCCAGCAGCACGGCTTCCGGTGCCGGGGCCGGGTCCACCGCTTCGGTGTGCTCCTGGCCGTCGCTGAGGTTGGCCGCCAGGCGCTGCTCGCGGCGCAGGGTGTCGATGGCCAGGTTGCCGGCCACACGGAAAATGAAACCGCGGTCGTTGTGCACCTCTACCGTCTGCGGATCGACCTTGAGCAACTTGAGGTAGGTCTCCTGGGCCACGTCCGCCGCCCGTTGGCGATCGCTCATGCGCCGGGTGAGAAACTTCAGCAGGTCGTCGTAATGCTCTTGAAAGCTGCGCAGCAGGCTGGGGGTCGGCAGCATCGGGGGGCGGTCCGCAGATCGGGGAGGCGGATTATTCCATAAAGGCAAATGAGAAACAGTATCTTTCGTATCCTTTCCAACTTGGCTTTTTCCGCCTGTTTGCCCTTCTGGCTGCGGCGCCTTTCTGGCATCCTGCGCCTCCTTTTTTCTGACCGGGTGCGCACGTCTTGTCCATGACATGGCGTTGCGGCCCAAGTCCCGTCCACTTTCCGACGTGTGCCCCCGTAGTTTTCACACGTCACTGGCAGGCCTTTTCCCATGACCGCACCCGACCGCTCCCCTCCCCGCTACAAGTCAGACCTGATCTATGGCCTCAACGACCGTCCGCATTTCAGCGCGGCGATCTTCGCCGCCCTGCAGCATGTGCTGGCCAGTTTCGTCGGCATCATCAGCCCGACCCTGATCTTCGGCGGGGTCCTGGGGCTGGAAAGCGAGCTGCCGTACCTGATCAGCATGGCGCTGTTCGTCTCCGGCCTGGGCACCTTCGTCCAGGCCCGGCGCCTGGGGCCCATCGGTTCCGGCCTGCTGTGCGTGCAAGGCACCAGCTTTTCCTTTATCAGCGTGCTGCTCAGTGCCGGCTTCATGGTCAAGGGCCGGGGTGGCGACACCAACGAAATCCTCTCCACCATCTTCGGCATCTGCTTTGTCGCAGCCTTTATCGAGATGTTCCTCAGCCAGTTCATCGGCAAGTTGCGCAAGCTGATCACCCCGGTGGTGACCGGCACCATCATCACCCTGATGGGCCTGTCGCTGATCAAGGTGGCGGTCACCGACATGGCCGGCGGCTACGGTGCCAGTGACCTGGGCGCGGCGAGCAACCTGGGGCTGGCGGCGCTGGTGCTGCTGACCATCGTGGTACTCAACCGCTTCAACCACCCGATGCTGCGCCTGGGCTCCATCGTCATCGGCCTGACCCTGGGTTTCGTGGTGGCCTGGATGCTCGGCCGGGTGGACATGGCGGCCATGCCCGAGGTGCCCCTGGTGAGCGTGCCGGTGCCGTTCAAGTACGGTTTCTCCTTCGACCTGATCGCCTTCATTCCCCTGGCGGTGATCTTCCTGATTTCCCCCCTGGAAGCAGCCGGCGACCTGACCGCCAATTCGATGATTTCCCAGCAGCCGGTGAAAGGCCCGCTGTACATCAAGCGCATCAAGTCCGGGCTGCTGGCGGACGGTTTCAACTCGGCGGTGGCAGCGGTGTTCAACAGCCTGCCGATGGTCACCTTTGCCCAGAACAACGGGGTCATCCAACTGACCGGCGTCGCCAGCCGCTACGTGGCCTACTTCATTGCCGGGCTGCTGGTGCTGCTGGGCCTGTTCCCGGTGATCGGCGCGGTGCTGCAACTGATGCCCAAGCCGGTGCTGGGCGGCGCCACCCTGATCATGTTCGGTACCGTGGCCGTGGCCGGGATCAAGATCCTCGCCGAGGCCGGGCTGCACCGGCGCAACGTGCTGATCGTGGCCATCTCCCTGGGCATGGGCCTGGGCGTGGCGGCGGTGCCAGAAGTGCTGCGCGAGCTGCCCAAGGCGCTGCACAACATCTTCGAGTCGCCGATTACCGTGGGCGCCTTCTGCGCGATCTTCCTGAACATCTTCCTGCCGGAGGAATTCCTTGAGCTGGAAGAAGACGAGTTCGATCCGGAAGCGGCGACCCTCAAGGTCATGCAAGACCCGGACATGAGCGGCAAAGCGAACTCCTGAGGCTCGCAGGCGTCTATGCTGCGAGCGCTGGTGATGGGCCCTCGGCCGTGGAAGGCTGGCCGGGGGTTTGCCAGGCAAGGCCCTGCTGGCCTTGTCGCAGCCTCGCGGGTCGGCAGCGGCTACAAGGTGCCGGCCAGCCATTCATTTCCATTGCCGACAGGTATTCCATGCGTAGATTGATCGCCTTGACCCTGGTACTGCTCAGCCTGAGCGCTTGTGCGCTGTTGCCCAATCGCGATCCACTGGCGATCAATGTGGTGGGCATCGAGCCACTGCCGAGCCAGGATCTGGAAATGCGTTTCGCGGTGAAACTGCGTCTGCAGAACCCCAACGAAAGCCCCATCGACTACAACGGCGTGGCCCTGGACCTGGAAGTCAACGGCCGCCCCCTGGCCTCCGGGGTCAGCGACCAGCAGGGGCATATCGGCCGCTACTCGGAAGACATCCTGGTGATCCCGGTCAGCGTCTCGGCCTTCTCGGTGCTGCGCCAGACCCTGGGCCTGAGCCAGACCCAAAGCCTGGACAACCTGCCCTACGTGCTGCGCGGCAAGCTTGCCGGCGGGCTGTTCGGCACCCAGCGCTTCATCGATCGCGGGCAGCTCAGCCTGAGCAACCCCGGCGCCTGGTAACTAGAACACCGACCAGCCGATACGCTGGCTGAGCAGTTCCAGGGCCGCCATGCCCACCAGCGAGTTGCCGGCGCTGTTGAGCTCCGGCGACCAGACGCAGACCGTGAACTGCCCCGGCACCACCGCCACAATTCCCCCGCCCACCCCGCTCTTGCCCGGCAGGCCGACCCGATAGGCGAAGTTGCCGGCCTCGTCGTACAGGCCGCTGGTGGCCATGATCGAGTTGACCTGCTGGGTCTGGCGCCGGGTGAGAATCTGCTCCCCGCTGTGCTTGCAGAAGCCGTCGTTGGCCAGGAAGCAGAAGGCCCGGGCCAGATCCACGCAGCTCATGCGCAAGGCGCAGTGGCTGAAGTAACTGCGCAGCACCGCCTCCACATCATTGTGAAAGTTGCCGAAGGACTGCATCAGGTAGGCCATGGCCGCGTTGCGGGCGCGGTGCTGGTACTCCGACTCGGCCACCCGACCGTCCACCATCACCTGCAGGTTGCCCGACAGGCGCCGGACAAAGTCGCGCATGGACAAGGCCGGCGCGGCAAAGCGCGACTGGTTGATGTCGCAGATCACCAGGGCCCCGGCATTGATGAAGGGGTTGCGCGGCCGGCCACGCTCGAATTCCAGTTGCACCAGGGAATTGAACGGCTGCCCCGAGGGCTCGTGGCCCAGGCGCTCCCAGATCGCCTCGCCGGAATGACCGATGGCCTGCACCAGGCTGAAGACCTTGGAAATGCTCTGCACCGAGAACGGCGTATCGGCGTCACCGGCGCTGAACACCTGGCCGTCGTTGCCATACACGGCAATGCCCAACTGATTGGCCGGCACATCCGCCAGGGCCGGAATGTAATTGGCCACCTGGCCTTGGCCGATCAGGGGGCGGACTTCATCGAGAATCTGGTTCAACAGGTCTTGCATGTTCTGGCTCATTACCGATACGACTGCGGGGCTATGGCAGCTAGACGCACGCCAGGGCCGGCGCAGCACAGTCCACCGGCAAATGCCCCACAACCCAAGCCCCTGCAGGAGCTGGCTTGCCAGCGAAGGCGTCGGCAGATTCGCCACATGCCTTTCGGGCCCTTTCGCCGGCAAGCCGGCTCCTACAGCCAGATGGCGTCCCAGAGGGGGTAATCGTGCACGCGGGTGACCAGGCCGGCGCGAATCGGGTTGGCGACGATGTAACGGGAGACCCCCAGCAGGTTCTCTTCCCGGCGCAGTGCGCGGTCGTGGTAACCCTTTTGCCAGACGCGACCGGTTCGCTGCAGGCAAGCATTGATGTCCCGTGCGCTGCGGGATTTGATGCCGCGCATCAGGGCCGATAGCGAGCCCGTCCCCAGCGCCAGCAGCCAGTGGAAATGATCAGGCATCACCACCCAGGCCAGGGAACTGGCACGACCTTCAAGTTGGGCCTGGTGCAGTTGTCGCACCAACAGGCGGCCGATACGCCAATCACCAAAGAATGGTTCGCGGTGGTGGGTCACAGCAGTGAGCAGGTAGAGCTGGCCGGTTTGAGAGTAGCGCCCGGTACGCAGCCGGTTGCCGTGGAAGCGCTGGGGCATTGCGATGCCCTCCGTGTGACGGATACACAAGTCAAGGCTAACCCGTGGGTACGGGTGCGCCGGGGCATTGTGGATCCGGGTATTTCTGGGAGGGTCTCTTCGCCGGCAAGCCGGCTCCTACGGTTGAGAGCTGGCCTGCAGGAGCTGGCTTGCCAGCGAAGGCGGTGCAAGAGTTTCTGAAGATGTCACCCAAGCCGTGGCGAATTCTCCAGCAGGGTCCGGGTGTAGATGTGCTCGGGTCGGTCCAGCACGGCGTCCACTGCGCCCTGCTCCACCACCCGTCCCTGCTTGAGCACCAGCACCCGGTCGGCAATGGCCCGTACCACGCCCAGGTCATGGGTGACGAACAGCAGGGTCAGGCCTTCGTCTTGCAACTGGCGCAGGAGCGCGAGGATCGAGGCCTGTACCGAGACGTCCAGGGCCGAGGTGACTTCATCGCAGATCAGCAGTTTGGGTTCGCACACCAGGGCCCGGGCAATCGCCACCCGCTGTCGTTCGCCCCCGGACAGGCTGTGGGGATAGTGGTCCGCCAGGGCCGGCGACAGCGACACCCGTTGCAGCACCGCATGGACCCGCGCCCTGGCCTCGGCCCCCTGGATGCCGAAAAAGTGCTCCAGGGGTGCGCTCAGGGTCTGGTACAGGGTGTGCCGCGGGTTCAGCGCCCGATAGGGGTTCTGGAAAATGTACTGGATCTGGTGCCGCAGCCCTTTGCTCCGCTGCCGGGCCGACAGGCTCAGAGGCTGGCCGGCATACCGCACCCGGCCTTCGGCGTGCTCGCCAAGCCCGGCCAGGGCCCGGGCCAGGCTGGTCTTGCCGGAGCCGGACTCGCCCACCAGCGCCAGGCACTCCCCCGCCACCACTTGCAGGCTGACGTCGAACAGCACCTGGCGGTCATAGGCCAGGTTCAGGCCCTGCACCTCCAGCAGCGGCCGTCGTTCGCTGCCGGACACAGCCGCTTGCACCGCCACCACGGGCGCCGGCATGGGCAACGCCTGCCGATAAGGGTCGATACAGGCCACCTGGACATCAGCTGCAAGCCCTTGCAGCAACGGCTCGCCCGCTGTGCATTGGGCACGCTGGCGCGGGCACCGGGGCGCGAAGGCACACCCCGCCGGCCGCTGCCCCGGCGCCGGGGCCTGCCCAGGTATCGCCAGCAGGGGCCGGCGCTGGCCGACATCGGGAATCGCCGCCAGCAGGCCCCGGGTATAGGGGTGGGCCGGCTGGCGAAACAGCGCCTCGCGGGAGGCGCTTTCGACGATCCGCCCGGCGTACATCACCAGCACCCGGTCCACCAGGTCCTTGATCACGGCCAGGTCGTGGGACACATAGATCGCCGCCACACCCAGGCTTTTGCACAGGTGGCGCAAGGTGCCGAGGATGTGCGCCTGGGTGGTCACATCCAGGGCCGTGGTGGGCTCATCGAGCACGATCAGCCGGGGCCGCAGGACAAAGGCCAGGGCCAGCATCACCCGCTGCTGCTGGCCGCCGGACAGCTGATGGGGAAAGCGCCGCAGGAACTCGCGATCCGCCGGCAAGCCCACATCCTTGAGGGTGTCGCGGATCCGCTGCTGCCGCCCGTGGCGGCCCAGGTGCGATGGATGCACCGCCAGGGTTTCCTCCAGCAGGTCGGCAATGCGCAGCGCCGGGTTCAGGGCGGTGGCCGGGTCCTGGGCCACATAGCCGATCAGGCCGCCCCGGGCCCGGCGCAGGTCCTGCGCCGAGAGGTCCAGCAACGACTGCCCGGCCACCTCGACCCGCCCTTCGACAATCCGCGCGCCCCGCCGGGCATGGGCCAGCAGGGCCGTGGCCAGGGTGGTCTTGCCCGAGCCCGACTCCCCCACCAGGCCAAGAATTTCCCCCGCGGCCAGGCTGAAGCCGACTCCGGACAACACCTCCACGCCACCCGCCAGCTCCACCCGCAATCCCTCAACCTGCAGCACCCGGGCCTCTCGGGTCACTTCCACCACGGCGTTCATGGGCCTTTCTCCCCGATCCGCGCCTGACTGCGGCCGATGCCCTCGGCGAGGATGTTGGTGCCGTAGGCGAACACCCCGATCAGCAGCGCCGGGGCCAGCACCGCCCAGGGCTGGACCAGCAGCCCGGCCTGGTTCTCGTTGATCATCAGCCCCCAGTCGGCGGCCGGCGGCGCCACCCCATAGCCGAGGAAGCTCAGCCCCGACAGCATGCCCACGCCCCAGGTCAGCATGTTGCCGAAGTGCACCAGCAGCGGCGTGAGGATGTTCGGCAGGATTTCCCCAGAGAGGATCCGCCAGCGCGAATAGCCCATCATCTGCGCCGCCTCGACGAACTCCTGCCCCGCCACCGCCACCGCGCTGCCCCGGGCCAGGCGCACCACCCCGGGGGTGAAGGCGATGGCCACGGTGAGCACGATCAACCAGGGCGCGCGCCCCAGCATCGAAACGATCAGCAGCACCAGGATCAGGTCGGGAAAGGCCAGGGACACATCCGCCAGCCAACTGATCAACGTGTCCAGCCGGCGCCGCGAAAGGCCGGCCAGCAACCCCAGGGCGCTGCCCACCAGCAGGGCGATGGAGGCCGCCGCCAGGGACATCCACAACACCGACAGGCCCCCGCTGAGCAACCGCGAAAGCACGTCGTGGCCAAGAAAGTCATGGCCGAGCCAGGCGCCGGCAGCGGGCGCGCCGTATACCGGGCCCAGCATGTCGGTGCTGCCATGGGGCGCCAGCCAGGGCCCGAACAGCGCCAGCAGGACCACCAGCAAGGTGATGAATGCGCCCTTGCGGGTTTGCGGTTCGCCCAGCCACAGGCGCCAGCGGGAAATGCGTAAGTCGTTCATGGATAGGTTCTCATGCCGCAGGTTCAGGGAGCCTTGGGCGCCGAGCGGCGCCACCAGGGCTGGAGGCCTCGTCGGTTGCGGCGGATCAGGCCGGCCCGCCGCGCCGTACGCAACTTGGGGGTCAGCAGCACCGTGGCCAGGTCTGCCAACAGGTTGATCAGCACCACCCCCAGGGTGATCACCAGCACGATGGCCTGGATCATCGGCAGATCGCGCATCTGGATCGCCGAGTTGAGGGCGGTGCCGATCCCCGGATAGCTGAACACCACTTCCGCCAGCAGGGCCCCGCCGATCAGGGTGCGCAGGGTCAGGGCCAGCCCCTGCACCGCCGGCACCAGAGCATTGGCCAGGGTGTGGCGCCAGACGATGCGCCACTCAGGGATGCCCCGCAGCCTCGCGGCGATCACGTAGTCCGATTCCAGGGCCTCGATCATTGCCGCGCGTACCATGCGCGTCAGGTAGGGCAAGGCCGACAGGCTCAAGGCCAGCACCGGCAGTACCAGGAATTGCAGCTGGCGCCACAGTGCCAGCTGGGGGTCGAGGATCGACACCGCCGGCAGCAGGTCCATGTGGGGCATGGAAAACAGCAGCACCAGGCCAATGGCCAGAAGAAAACCCGGGGTAGCCTTGAGGAAGATCAGCAACGACAGGCTCAAGCGGTCCAGGCGGCTATCACGACGCAGGGCCAGGGTCACCCCCAGCAGCAGCGCCGCGGGCACCACCAGCGCGATGACCCCGGCCAGCAACGCCAGGGTGTAGCCCAGGCGCGCGAAGAGGACGTCGGCCACAGGCGCGCTGGAATCCAGGGACTGCCCCAGATCGCCTTCCAGGGTCTGGCTCAGCCAGTGCAGGTACTGCTCCAGCAGGGGCCGGTCCAGCCCCAGTTGCCGTTGCAGGGTGAGGATGCTTTCCAGGGGCGCATCGGGGCCAAGGATCACCCGCGCCGGGTCCGAGGGCAGCGCCTGGGTGGCGATGAACACCACCAGGCTGATGACCCAGGCCGTGAGCAGGCCGTAGCCCAGGCGGCCGACGAACCAGGACAGCCAGGCCGGGGTACGGGGCGTGTTGCGGCAGGTGTCAGGCATTGTTCAACCACATTTCGTCAAAGCGCCAGGAGGCGAAGGTCGTCTGTTCCGGCACCAGCCCGCCAACCCGCACCGAGGCCGCGTCCAGCACATCGTTGAAGCCCCAGATCAGCAGCCCGCCGCGCTGGTGCTGGATGGCCTGGGCTTCGTGCACCCATTGCCGGCGCAGTTGCAGATCGGGCTGGGCCAGGGCCTGCTGGTACAGCTGGGTGAATCGCGGGTCGTGAAAGTTGCTGCGGTTGTAGATGGCCTGGGGGGCGTCGTTGTGCAGCGCCGAGGCAAGAAAGCCCCGGGCCGGCGTGGCCCCGGGCGACAGCAGCCACTGTTCGCGCTGGGGGCCGTTGAACACCGAAGCGTCAACCTGGGTCACCTTGACCTCGACCCCGGCCCTCTTCGCCTGCTGGGCGAACACCAGCGCCGCGTTCACCCCCGGGCCCGGGGTGGTGGTCAGCTCCACCCGCAGGTCGCTGTGCCCGGCCTGACGCAACAGCGCACGGGCCTGTTCCAGGTCATGGGGCCGCTGGGCAATGCCGTGGTTGTAGGTGGGGTCGTGGGGCGAATACAGGTCATTGGCGACTCGGCCGAAACCATTGAGCCCACGGTCCACCAGCTCCTGGCGGTCGGCCAGCAGGCGGAATGCCTGGCGCACCCGCACATCCTGGAACGGCGCCTTGGCCAGATTGAGGTTGAAGCCGGTGAAAGAAGTACTCGGCGAGGCGTAGAAGCGCAGCCGCGGATCGGCCTTGAGCAGCGCGCTGTGCTCGGCCTGTACGCCGCTGGCCACGTCGATCTGCCCGGCCCGCAGCGCCGCCGCCCGCGACACCTGGTCCTTGAACTCGATGATCTCCAGTTCGTCGGCGTAGGGCTGGCCGGGCTTGTAGTAGTTCTCGAAACGGCTGTACAGCGAACGCTGGCCGGGAATGAAGCGCTTGAGCCGGTAGGGGCCAGCGCCCACCGGGTTGGTCTGCGGGTGGTAATCGGTGGGCACTATGGCACCGAAGCTGATCAGGGTTTCGTCCAGGGGAAAGAAGCTCTGGCCCTGTTTGAAGCGGATTTCGATGGTGCGCTGATCGAGCTTGCGCAGGGCCTGGCGATCGATGGCCCCCACCAGCCCGGCAAAGGGCGAAGCCAGTTGCGGGTCGGTCAGGCGCAGGATGGAAAACAGCATGTCGTCGGCGCCGATGCTCTTGCCGTGGTGGAACTCCAGCCCCGGCTTGATGCGGATGGTCCAGACGCTGGCGTCGGCATTGGGCTCGGCGAACTCCGCCAGGGCCAGCCGGGTACTGACGTCCGGGTTCCATTCCCAGAACTTGCTGTACAGCGCCCAGCCGCGAATGATCCCGCCGCCCACCGGTTTGTGGGCGTCGAGATTGCCGGACTGGTCGCCATCGATGATCCCCACCCGCAGGCGCCCGCCGCGCACCGGGGTGCCGGGCAGCAGCGGCGCGGCACCGGGCGCCGCACCGTTGTCACAGCCGCTGAGCAGGCTGCTGCCCAGCAACAGGCCGCCACCGGCGGCCAGGGAATGGCCGAGGAATACCCGGCGGGAAAATGCCTCGCTCATGGCTCGCTCCTCAGGCCTGCTCGGTGGCCTTGGCCGGTTGCCTGGCCGCCAGCGTGGCGCCCAGGCGCGGCACCTCGAAACCGTGGTCCAGGTCCAGCAGCGGGAACAGCAGGTCGGCCACCCGGTGGGCTTCGTCGATCAGCGGAAAGCCCGAAAGGATGAAGGCCGAGGTGCCCTGCTCTTCGTATTCACGAATGCGCTCGGCCACTTGCCGCGCGCTGCCCACCAGGTAGGTGCCGGCGGCGGGCCCGAGAATGTTGAAACCGAACAGGCTCGGGCCGAGCCAGACATTAGGGTAGATCTCCAGGTCCCGGGCCTTGGGCAGGCGGCCGGCGCGGATCGCCTCGACATTGCGCTGGATCTGCGGGTCGTCGCTGTGGAAGCTGCCCAGGGTTTCCCCCGGCGGCAACTGGCGTTCGATGGAAGCCCGGGCGGTCTGCAGCGAGGTGCGCTGCAGCAGTTTCTCGGCGTGGGCCCAGGCCTCCTCCTCGGTTTCCCGGACGATGATCTGCAGGCGCGTACCGAAGCTCAGCTCACGGCCGATCTTCGCCGCCTCGGCGGCCACCTTGCGGAATTTCTCGCCGAGTTTCGGCGGCGTGTCGGCAAAGCTCAGGTACACATCCAGCAACTGCACCGAATGGGCCACTCCCGGGCCGGAGGTGCCGGCGCCCCACAGCGGGATGCCGGGGCGTTGCCTCGGCGCGTGCCAGCCGCCCAGGGGATGGCCGGCCGCGGCCGGCGAGCGCGGCGCCAGCTTGACGTAGCGGCCGTCGTAGCCGTCGGTGTCCCCGGCATAGAAGCCCTGGAACGCCCGCCAGTACTCCAGGCTGAAGTCATAGCGCTCATCGTGGGGATAGTGCACCCCCAGGGTGGCCAGCCCGGCGTCACTGCCGTTGACCACGTTGAACAGCAGGCGGCCGTTGGAGAACTGATCGAAGGTCAGCGCCCATTTGGCCAGCACCGCCGGCGACAACTCCCCCGGGTGCTGTGCCACCAAAAAGCGCAAGCGCTGGGTGGCATCGATCAGCGCCGCCGAGACCGCCAGGCTTTCATTGGGGCTAGAGCCCAGCAGCGAACCGTAGTAGCCCAGGCGATCGCTGGCCACCGCCAGTTGCTTGAGGTGCTGGAAATCGGTGTTCCAGCGCCCTTCCGGCTCCCAGGGATAGGGGCCGTCGGGGGTGGTGAGGTACCAGAGAATCTTGACTGCCATGTAGCTGTTCCTTGAATGATTGAAGCCTGTACAGCCATCGCTGCCCCGCCCACCGACCACCCCCACCGCGTAGGAGCCGGCTTGCCGGCGAAGAGGCCCTCAAGCCTTGTATCGCCCTTGCGGGCGCTTTCGCTGGCAAGCCAGCTCCTACAACAGCTCCGATAGCCGCTGCCCGGGGGGCGGCAGGTCAGCTGCGGCGGTCGATGGCGGGCACCAGGCCCAGTTCCGTGGCGCGCTCGTACAGGCCGCTCATCTTCCATTGCTGGGTCAGTACGCCTGGGCCATAAGGGCGGGAGCCACCCAGGGCGTCGGCCAGCAGTTGCAGTTGCGCGCCTTCTTCCAGCAACAGGATGAATTCCGCCGTGGCCCGCAGGCCCTGCTTGCCCCATACCGTGGAGCCGCCGTTGGCTTCGAGAATCGCCAGGTTGAAGGGGTTCTGGTCAATGCTGTCGAGGATGAAGTCCACCTCGGGCTGGCGCCGGTCGATGTACACCGGCAGCTCCCGGGCCAGCTGGTAGCGCTGCACCGGCACATAGTGGAACGGCAGCGTGCGGTGGGTCTGGGCCCAGGCGCCCAGGTACGGCGAGTGCACGTGGGACACGGTGGTGATGTCGGCATGCTGCTGGAACAGCTTGGTATAGCGTCCCAGGCCGCCCTTGCCCTGGCCCAGGATCACCTTGCCGGCAAAGTCGGTGACCGTGGCCTGCAACGGTTTGCGGTAGTTCCACGGGCCGCCGTAGTTCACCGAGACCAGCAGTTCCTGGCCCGGTACCCGCTCGATGAAGCCCACGGTGCCGTTGGCGGTGATGGTCTGGGTTTCGCGGAACACGGTGAATGCCTGTTCGGCCTCCAGCAGCACCTGATCGATGAAGGCCTGCAGTTCCTGGGTAATGGGTTGTTCGTTGATCAATACGGTCATGGCGATTCTCCGGGTTCAGGCGCGGCGCTGGGCCAGCAGTTCATGGGCGGCGTGCAAGGGACGTGGGTCGACCCAATCGGCGATGGCGAAATCCCGTTCCAGGAAGCCATGGCGATAGAGGAAGTTTTTCTGGATATCGAGGAACTCCAGGCGCTGGGGCGACAGGTCCGGCGCCAGGGTGGTGTGGAAATCGCCGCGGTAGGCCTCATTCACCCCGGCACTGCCGGCCCGGGTTTCCTCTTCCAGGATGGCGTTCAGGGCCGGCCGGTTGTGGGCCGCCCAATCGGCGGCGCGCAGGGTCTGGGCGAGAAAGCGCACCACCAGGTCGAAGTGATTGTCCAAGAGGCTCTGGTGCACGGTGATCGGTCGCGGCGTGCCGTTGTTGATGCGGTAGCGCGGCTCGGCGATCAGGTCCAGGTCGATGCCCACCACCAGCCCCAGGCGCCGCGCGGCATCGGCGGCGGCAGCCCCCTTGACGTAGACCGCGTCCACCTCGCCGCGCACTAGGTAGTCCAGGCCGGACCACAGGCGCTGCAAACCTTCCTGGGGCGTCGCCGCACGCTCCTGGTCCTGCAGCGCCACTTCCACCAGCTCGACATCGTCGAAACCCAGGCCCGCCAGGCTCAGGGCGCCCTTGTAGCCGTGCAGGCTCATGGCCCGGGCGATGCTGCCCGGGCGGTTTTCGCCCCAGGCCGGCAGCGCCAGGCGCTTGCCCTTGAGGTGCTCGGGGCGGCTGATGCCGGAATCCGGGCGCACCAGCAAGGTTTGCCATTCCTCGATCCAGGTCAGGCCGATCAGCCGGCTGGGGGAAGCGGCGGCGCGGGCAGCCAGGGCCGGCACGTTGCCGCCCTCGCGAAACAGCCCGGGCAATTGGTGATCGTAATGGTGATGGCCCAGTTGCCGAGCTTCCTGCAGGGTCGCGACCGGCAGGCCGTCGGCGGCAAACTCCTCGCTGAGCCAGCCCAGCTTGTAGGCGATCCCGGAAGCCGTGGGCACCGGGCAGCGGGTGAACCAGATCTGCTCCAGTTCAGGCTGGGCAGCGGACGTGGGCAATGTGGCGGCAAGCGTCATGAACGAGTTCCTGTGCAATGGCTGTTGCCAGGGCTATTGCAGCGCCTGTGCCAACCGGGCAAGGCCCCGGATTACGGGGCCGGGGCCGCTGCCCGCGAAACCGGCACCTCGCCGACTGCTGCCCGACCAGCAGCATTGCGCGGCGACTGCTGCTGTCGGAGCAACGGGCCGACGAGCATTGCTGCTGGAGCAGCAGCAGGCGTTTTAGCACCCATTGCGCACCCGCCCGCCAGCCTTGTCGCACAAGGCCTGCAACGGATTTTCAGCACACTGAAAAGGCCCTGGCGCAGAACTTGCTCAAGCCTCCTCAAACCCAGCCCTTTTTCGTAGGAGCTGGCTTGCCAGCGAAGGCGTTGCCAAGACCGGCGCCAGGCTCAAGGACCTCTTCGCCGGCAAGCCGGCTCCTACGGATCAGGCCGATACACACGCCCCTGTAGGAGCTGGCTTGCCAGCGAAGGCATTGCCAAGACCGGCGCCAGGCTCAAGGGCCCTTTCGCCGGCAAGCCGGCTCCTACGGATCAGGTCGATACACACGCCCCTGGGGGCAGATTTCTTCAGATAGAGGTACCAGCATGAGTAGCGTTCAAGCCCTTCCTGTCACTCCGGTCCGTGTCCTGGGCAGCGAGGCCGAAGCCATCGCCGTGGCCCGGGAAATCGCCACGGAAATCGCCGCCATCGCCGCCGACAGCCAGGCCAACGGCCAGTTGCCGCGGCGCCAGGCGCAGTTGCTGTCCGACAGCGGCCTGACCGCCATCGGTGTGCCCAAGGCCTTCGGTGGCCTGGGGGCCTCGGTGGCCACCATCGTCGAAACGGTGCGCCTGATCTCGGTGGCTGATGGCGGTGTGGGCCAGTTGCTGCAGATCCACAACGTGATGCTGCGGGGCATCTTCAACGGTTACCCGGATGCCGTGCGCGACCGCGTGGTCAGCGACGTGCTGGCCGGCAAGCGCCTGGGCAATGCCCTGGCGGAGGTCGGCGGCAAGAACAAGTTCGCCCTCAAGACCCGTATCGAGCGCCGCGCCGACGGCAAGCTGATCCTTAACGGCAGCAAGTTCTACTCCACCGGTTCCTACCTGGCCGAATGGATTTCCCTGACCGCCGCCAGCGAAGAAGGCGGCGCCGGGGTGCTGCTCAACCGCAACGCTCCGGGCCTGACCCTGGTGGACGACTGGCATGCCTTCGGCCAGCAGAATTCGGTCAGCGGCACGGTGCTGTTCGACAACATCGAACTGGACGAAGACTTTGTCTCGCCGCGCAAGGGCCCGATGAAACGCACCGGCCTGACCTTCCCGCAGATCCTCCATGCAGCCATCGACACCGGGATCGCCGCCGGAGCCCTGGGGGCCGCGGTGGACTACCTCAAGCAGCACGCCCGGCCCTGGGTGGAAAGCGGCGTCGACCACGCCAGCGAAGAGCCGCACATCATCAAGCAGATCGGTGAATACGCCGTGGCCCTGCGTGCTGCCGAATCCTTGCTGCGCGATGCCGCGCGGGTGTTCGACGAACACGAGCAGGACCCGGACAACAAGGAACTGCAAGATCAGTTGATCCTGTCCGTGGCCACCGCCCGGGCCCATTCCGACAGCGCCTCGCTGAAGATCTCCAGCGACATCTTCTCGCTGTTGGGGGCCAGTTCCTCCCTGAGCAAATGGAACCTCGACCGCTTCTGGCGCAATGCCCGGGTGCACACCACCCACGACCCGATCCGCTGGCGCCTGCACCACGTGGGCAACTACTACCTCAACGGCGTCGACCCGGGCGAATACACCGCGATCCTCAACGCCAAGGAGCAACAGGGCGCGACCCGCCCCGCGCCATAACCCCAACCACCGCCATCCCTCGTAGGAGCTGGCTTGCCAGCGAAAGCGTCCTCAAGACCGACACAAGGCTCGGGGGCCTCTTCGCCGGCAAGCCGGCTCCTACCAATAACCATGGCATCACGCACACCGTAGGAGCTGGCTCGCCAGCGAAGGCGTCCTCAAGACCGACACAAGGCTCGAGGGCCTCTTCGCCGGCAAGCCGGCTCCTACTGGGGTGGCCGATTTTTTGAACGAGCCCTGCATGATCGAAAAACACCCTCTTTTGCGCGCGCTGGCGATCTACCGGGAAGTGCCCTGGCGCTTCACCCTGGTGGCGCTGCTCTATGTCGCCGTCAACCTCGGGCTGGTCTGGCAGCAGTGGCTGATCGGCCATGCGGTCAACGATGTCAGCAGCGGGCAGGCGGTAAAGCACCTGGCCGACGGCAGCCTGGATGCCAGCCTGGGCTGGTACTGGCTGTGGCTGCTGCTGGCGGTGGCCCTGGGCCGCGGCCTGTTGCAGTACGCCGCCACGGTGTTGTCCCTGGTGCTCAGCCAGGAACTGCTGACCCGCCTGCGCGAGCGTATCCTGCAGCAGGTCCAGGGCCTGCACCTGGGCTACCACTGGCAGCACGGCATGGGTGAAATGATCACCCGCACCACCCGCGATGCGGACAAGGTCCGCGATGCCCTGATCAGCTTCTGGCGCCAGGTGGTGGAAACGCCCCTGGTGGTGCTGGCCACGGTCGGCCTGCTGGCCTGGTACAGCCCCTGGCTGGCGGTGGTGCCGCTGCTGCTCACCGCCTGCGGACTGTGGATCTTCGTGCGCCAGACCGAGCACCTGGTGAGCCTCGACCGCGCAGTGGGCGCTGCCTACGACCGGGTCAACCAGGAACTCAGCGAGGGCATCGGCGGGGTGCGGGTGATCAAGTCCTTCGCCCTGGAGCACAGCCGCATCCAGGGTTTTGCCGCCCAGGTCGGGCTGTTCGCCGAGCACGCGCGCCGGGCCCTGGCCTATTCCAGTTCGCGTATCCCCCTGCCCCAGGCCGTGGTCGCCCTCAGCCACGTGTGGATCCTGGTCTACGGCGCTCATCAGGTGGCGGCCGGGCAGCTGGGGATCGGCGAGCTGGTCAGCGCCCTGCTGATCGTCACCACCCTGGTGTTTCGCATCGAAGGCATCGGCCGGGTGATGCAGACCTTCGCCGATGCCCGCTCCAGTGCCGAGCGCATCTGGCAGTTGCTGGACGAGCCGCTGCACATCCGCAGTGGCAACGCCCGGCTGCCCCAGGCGCCCCTGGGGTTGCGCCTGGAGGGGGTCAGCGTCAGCGCCCCCGGCGGTGGCCGGAAGATTCTCGATGACTGCACCCTGAGCCTTGAGCCCGGCGAGGTGGTGGCCCTGGTGGGCGCCACCGGCACCGGCAAGAGCCTGTTGGCCAGCCTCCTGCCGCGCCTCACCGAGGCCGGTGCCGGCCGGGTGCTGCTGGGCTCGGAACTCAGCGGCTGGCAGGACGTGCGCGACCTGGACCTGCAACAGCTGCGGCGCCGGGTGCATGTGGTGCCCCAGGAAAGCTTCCTGTTTTCCGACACCCTGGCGGCCAACCTGCGCCTCACGGCCCCCGACGCCAGCCACCGGCAACTGCGCCAGGGCCTGGCCCTGGCAGCCGCCGAAGACGTACTGGAACGCTTGCCCCAAGGGCTGGACAGCCGCCTCGGCGATCGCGGGGTCACCCTCTCCGGTGGCCAGCGCCAGCGCCTGAGCCTGGCCCGGGCGCTGCTGGGGGAGCCGGACATTCTCTGCCTCGACGACGCCACCAGCGCCCTGGACGCCATCAGCGAACGCCAGGTGCTGGACAACATCCGCCAGTTGCGCCGAGACCAGGGCCGGGCCACCACCTTGCTGGTGATCTCCAGCAAGCTCTCGACCATTCTTCTGGCGGACCGGGTGTTGCTGCTGCAGGACGGGCGAATCCGCGCCAGCGGCCGCCACGCCGAGTTGCTCAAGACCAACGCCCACTACCGCGACCTGCTGGGAGTCGACCATGGCTAATCCAATCGCCGGCAAGGCCCTGAGCGATATCGAAATCGAGGAAATGCTTGCCCGCCAGGCCCTGGACCGCAGCATGCTGTCGCGCCTGCTGCCCCTGCTGCGGCCGATCCGCGGCCCGATCCTGACGGTGATCGGCATCGAGTTGCTGCTGGTGTTCACGGTGTTCCTGCGGCCCTGGTTCGTGCGCGAACTGCTGGACCGCGGGCTGGTCCCGGACCAGGGTCACTGGCTGCTGGACGAGTCCCTGGTGCTGTGGCTGGGCCTGGGGCTGGCGGCCAGCTGGCTGGGGCGCTTCGTCCTGGCCGGGCTGTCGCAGTTCGTCGCCGGCAGCGCGGCGATCCGGGTGCTCAACGACCTGCGGGTCAAGGTCTTTGCCCATATCCAGGCCCTGAGCGTCAGCTACTTCGACCAGACCCGCGCCGGGCGCATCATTTCCCGCGCCGACCGCGACGTCGACAGCCTGGAACCACTGCTGATCCAGGGTCCGCCGGAGCTGCTGGGGGCCCTGCTGCGCTGCGCCCTGGCGGCGCTGATGCTGTGGCGCATCGACCCGCGCTTCTTCCTCAGCCTGGCGGCCACGGTGCCGCTGCTGGCGCTGTCGACCTGGGGCTTCAAGCGCATCTCCCAGCGCAACTGGGCCAGGGTCGCGGAGAACCGCAGCCGCTTCACCGCGCACCTGGTGGAAAGCGTCAGCGGCGCGCGCATGCTCCAGCAATGCGGGCAGCAGGAACCCAACCTGCAGCGCTATCGCGGCCTGCTGGATGACTTCAACCAGGCGCTGATCCGCGGCAGCCTGCGCTCCAGCTGGTTCGCCCCATTCACCGCGCTGCTCAGCACCGCCGGCATGGCCGCGCTGCTGCTGGTGGGCGGCTATGGGCTGGCCGATAACCAGATCAGCGTTGGCCAGATGGCGGAAAGCCTGTTCTACGTGTTTCTGTTTCTGGGCCCGTTGCAGGAACTCTCTGACCTGTTCGAACGCTACGCCACCGGCTCGGCCTCGGCGCAGCGGATCTTTCTGCTGCTGGACACCCGGCCCCAGGTCCTCGACCCGGCCCAGCCCCAGCGCATGCAGCGGGCCCGGGGCGAGGTCGGTTTCGAACAGGTGCGGTTCGCCTACGACCCCAGGAGCAAAAACGCGGTGATCCAGAACCTGGACCTGCAGATCAAGGCCGGCGAAGTGCTGGCGATTGTCGGCCCCTCGGGCCATGGCAAAAGCACCCTGGTGCAGTTGCTGACCCGTTTCTACGACGTTCAGGGCGGCGCCGTGACGCTCGACGGCGTGGACATCCGGCACCTGGCCCAGCACGACCTGCGCCGGGCCGTGGGCGTGGTGCTGCAGGACAATGTGCTGTTCAGCGGCACTATCCTCGACAACCTGCGCCTGGCAGCCCCCGGCGCCGATGATGCAACGCTGATTGCCGCGGCCCGGGAGCTGGGGGCCGACGAGGTGCTGGAACGCCTGCCCCACCAGTACCACAGCGAGGTCGGCCCCCTGGGTGGGCACCTGAGCCATGGCCAGCGGCAACTGGTGTGCCTGGTGCGGGCCTACCTGGCCAACCCGGCGGTGCTGGTACTGGACGAAGCCACCTCGGCGGTGGACATCCACACCGAGCGGCGCATCCAGCGCGCCCTGCGCCGGCTGTGCCAGGGGCGCACGGCGATCATCATCGCCCACCGCCTGGCAACCATCCGCGACGCCGACCGGATCGCGGTGATCCGCCACGGCCAACTGGTGGAACAGGGGCCGCATCAGCAGTTGATCCGGCAGAACGGCGCCTATGCGGCGTTGTACCAGGCCTATCTGCGTAGCGCCGACCAACCCGGCGGCGCAAACCCCGCGGCCCCTTTCGCCGGCAAGCCGGCTCCTACACAAGCACCGCCGATATCGCGCCAGCTGTAGGCGCTGGCTTGCCAGCGAAGGCGCCCGCAAGGACAGCACAAGGCTCAAGGGTCTCTTCGCCGGCAAGGACGGCGCTGGGTTGTTGCGCGCTCAGCAGCGGTTGCTGCCGGGGTGCTGCTACAGCAGCACCAGGGCCCTGCGCTAGGCCGGCTGAAGCCCCCGAACCCCCGCAATGGTGGGCTGCGACAGCCATGGCATGGCCGTTGCAATTACCCCCTGACAGGCGTCTTCGCACCCGCGCGGCGCAACGGGTTACTGAATCAGGAGCACCCATGAGCACTGAATTTTTCTGGCGCCTGCCGCTGGGCACCGACGGCCCGCAGTTGAGCACCGACAAGCACAATCGCGGCAACCCCCACCCCCGTGCCGGGCATATCGCCCCCGGGCGCCTGGCCAACGGCGAGCCCGACGGTTTCACCTACATCGACTACATCGCCCAGGTGGCCAAGGCCGCCGAGCTGGCGGGCTTCGAAGGCGCCCTGCTGCCTACCGGCCCCGAGCCCTGGGTGGTGGCCGCGGCCCTGGCCCGGGAAACCCGGCGCATCCGCTTTCTGATCGCCTTCCAGGCCACCTGGACCCTGCCGGCCTACGCCGCCCAACAGGCGGCGATCCTGCAGAACCTCAGCCACGGCCGCCTGGACTGGAACATCATCACCGGCGGCAACCCGGTCAGCCAGCGAGCCAATGGCGATTACCTGGACCACGACCGGCGCTACCAGCGTACCGGCGAGTTCCTCGACATCATCCAGGGCCTGTGGCAGAACGAACGCTTCTCCTATGACGGCGATATCTACCAGCTGGAGAACGGCGCCCTGCCCCCGGGCCTGCAGCAGGAACGCAAGCCGGGGGTGTATTTTTCCGGTTTCTCCGATGCGGCCCTGGACGTGGCGGCGCGGCACGCCGACGTCTACCTCAACTGGGCCGAGCCCATCGACCAGCTCAAGCCCCACATCGAGCGAGTTCGCGAGCTGGCGGACAAACAGGGGCGCACGGTGCGCTTCGGCCTGCGGGTCGATCTGTTCGCCCGGGAAACCGAAGAGCAGGCCTGGGCCGACCTGCGCCGTCAGTTCGACAAGCTCGAAGGCAAGGGCAGCCTGATCGCCAAGAACTTCACCAGCGGCTCGGATTCGGTGGGCGCTGCGCGGCAGACCGCCTACCACCAGAACGTCGACCGCTTCGACGACCTGATCCTCGGCCCCAACCTCTGGGCCGGCTTCGCCAAGGCCAAGCCGGGGCCCACCGTGGGCCTGGTGGGCAGCCACCAGAACGTTGCCGAGCGCCTGGCGGAGTACCGCGATGCCGGTTTCTCCACCTTCATCCTGGCGGGCAACCCGCACCTGGAAGAAGCCCTGCGCATCGGCCAGGAAGTCCTGCCCCTGGTGCAGCAACGCCCCGTCGCCCAGGCGACGCCGCTACAGGCCCGCGCCTGAGCCTATAAGGAGCCCGTTCATGTCCCATCCTCTGGATACCCTCTGGTACACCCGCTGCCCGGTCCCCACGGGCCTGGGCATTGCCGTGCAGAAAGGCTGGCTGCAAGACAGCCTCGGCGCCCTCGGCACCCAGGTGCAGTCGCTGCGCGAGTCCAGCGACCAGGCCGTGCGCGAGTCGCACTTCGATCACAGCCTGCGCAACTCGGTGCGCCACGGCGGCAGCATCCCGGCCCTCTGGGCCCGGGCCCAGGGCCGGGAAACCCGGCTGATCGGCCTGTCCTGGGCCGATGAAGTGCAACTGATCCTGACCCGTGCCGACAGCGGCATCCACCGCATCAAGGAGCTCAAGGGCCGACGCTTCGGCCTGCCGGACTGGGCCGGCGCACAGATCGACTTCACCCGCGCCCAGGCCCTGCGCGGCCTGGAAAACGCCCTGGGCCTGGACGGCCTGCAAGTGGGCGACCTGCAACTGGTGAACTACCGCTACGGCGGCACCTTCAGCGACCCCCAGGTGCAGACCCTGGCCGACACCCCGGTCAGCGCCCAGCCCAGCAGCGGACGCAACCTGGAACTGCAGGGCCTGCTGCGAGGCGAAGTCGACGCGATCTTCCTCAAGGGCGCCAGTGCCGCCCGCCATGCCCATGAGTTCGGCCTGCGTACCCTGATCGACACCGGCGCCCACCCCGACCCGCTGATCCGCTGCAACAACGGCACACCGCGCACCCTGACAGTGGACAGTCATCTGCTGGAGCAGCACTTGGACGTCGCCACCGGGATTCTCGGCGCGGTGCTGCGGGCCGAAGACTGGGCCCGCCACCACCCGGAAGACACCCGCCGCTACCTGGCCCGGGAAACCAACAGCAGCGAGTACTGGACCAGCGCCGCCTATGGCGAGGATGCCCACCTGCGCCTGCGCACCGGCCTGGAAGAACAGGCCATCGACGCGCTGCAGGATTTCAGCGCCTTCCTGCGGCGCTGGCGCTTCATCCCGCAGCAGGTGGATGTGCGCCAATGGATCGACCGCCGGCCGCTGGATGCGCTGCTGGCTACCCCTACCGCTCTGGCCGGCTGACCGCGCCAGGTTTCATGGATTCGAACTGAAGACCCTTATGAGCAAATCACTCGATACCCTCTGGTACACCCACAGCCCGGTGCCCACCGGGCTCGGCATCGCGGTACAGTCCGGACGCCTGGCAGAGGCCTTCCTGCCGTTCGGCACCAATATCCAGTCCCTGCGCGAATCCAGCGAACGCGAAGTGCGCGAGGCCCACTACGACCACCACCTGCAGAACTCGGTGCGCCACGGCGGCAACATCCCGGCCATCTGGGCCTACTCCAGCGGCGTGCAGACCCGGGTCCTGGGCTTGTCCTGGAGCGACGAGGTGCAGTTGATCCTGACCACCGCCGAAAGCGGCGTGAAGAGCATCCGCGACCTGAAGAACCGGCGCTTCGGCCTGCCCAAGTGGGCCAACGTGCAGATCGACTTCACCCGGGCCCAGGCCCTGCGCGGCCTGGAGAACGCCCTCAGGTTAGAAGGCCTGGAAGTGGCCGACGTGGAACTGGTGGACTACCCCTACGGCGGCACCTACAGCGACGAGCAGAAGCAGCACCTGTACGGTTCCGAAGTGAGCCTTGGGGTGACCCGCTTCAGCCGGCGCAACAACGAACTGATCGGCCTGCTGCGGGGCGATATCGACGCGATCTTCCTAAAGGGCGCCCACGCCGTGCACCTGGCCAACGAGTTCGGCCTGCAGGTGGTGGTGGACACCGGTTCCCACCCCGACCCGCTGATCCGCTCCAACAACGGCACCCCGCGTACCCTGACCGTGGACACCCACCTGCTGCGCGAGCACTTCGACGCCAGCGTGAAGATCGTCGACACCGTATTGCGCACCGAACAATGGGCCTGGGCCAACCCCGAGGAAACCCGGCGCTTCCTGGCCCGGGAACTGAACACCAGCGAGTACTGGGTGGCGGCCGCCTATGGCGAGGATGCCCACCGACGCCTGCGCACCACCCTGGATGCGCGATCCATCGAGGCCTTGCAGGACTTCACCGATTTCCTGCATCGCTGGCAGTTCATTCCACGGCGTTTCGACGTGCGCGAGTGGATCGACTTCAGTGTGCTGGAGACGGTCATCGGCTCCACCTCCCGCGTGGCGGTATAACCCCACGAACTGACGGTGGAACCCGTAGGAGCTGGCTTGCCAGCGAAGGCGCCAGCCCAGGCGACGCATGTCTCACGGGCCTCTTCGCCGGCAAGCCGACTCCTACATAAGCAGGTACACCGCATCCCTGCGTAGGAGCTGGCTTGCCAGCGAAGGCGTCAGCCCAGGCGATGCATGTCTCGCGGGCCTCTTCGCCGGCAAGCCGGCTCCTACGGGCTGGGGAGCCGGTGTTGGTGCAGCAACAGTCCAGCGGGCAATCGGTGCTGCTCCAGCAGCACCAGCCAAGCAACTTCTGCTGAATGCTGCGCAGGATGTTTTAAACCTCTGGCCCGCAACTTTTCACGCCTGCCAAACCCCTCTCTAAAACACTCAAACGAATTTAAATTAAGCCTTGTTTTTCAATGACTTGATCAAACTAACGCTTACCCATAAAACCCAATAAGCCTCTTGGCACGTTCTCTGCTCTAGCCCTCTTAGCGAAACTTTAAATGGGGGAGTTCAACATGCATAAGCTTAATCCGATCACCAAGAGTCTATGGCTGGCACTGGCGCTCACCGGGGGCACATTCAGCCAGGGCCTGCTGGCCGCCGAAACCACAGGCACCGACACCACCGGGAACAGCAGCGAACCCGCCCTGAAGACCGTCACCGTCACCGCCCAGCACCGGGAGGAAACCCTGCAAGAGGTTCCGGTGGCGGTGTCCGCCGTACAGGGCACCAGCCTGGTGACCGACGGGGTGCGCAACATGGGCGACATCACCACCTTCATCCCCAACGCCTCGGCCAAGAACCCCGACGGCGACGGCCGCCCACGCTGGTACATCCGCGGCCTGGGCACGGGCGACACCGGGGCGGCCACGGTGTTCCCGGTGGGCATCTACGCCGATGATGTCTACCTCAACGCGCCCATCGCCGGCGGCGGGCCGCTGTTCGACCTGGAGCGCATCGAGATCCTGCGCGGGCCCCAGGGCACCCTGTACGGCAAGAACACCACTGCCGGTGCGGTCAATGTGATTTCCAAAAAGCCGACCTTCGACACCGACGGCTACGGCACCCTGGGCATCGGCAGCAAGAGCGAGCGCATCCTCAATGGCGCCATCGGCGGTGCCCTGGTGGATGACAGGCTGGCGGCGCGGCTGTCGCTGTATTCGGAAGAACGCGACGGCTTCCAGAAGAACCTCACCGACGACCATACCTACGGCGACGTCGACAAGAAGGCCGTGCGCCTGCAGTTCCTGGCCAGGCTCAACCCGGACCTGGACGCCCTGCTGAAGATCCACGCCCGGGAATACAAGGGCGACGGCAGCAACGGCTCGCTGCCGGTGGGCCGCTACTACAACGTCGGCTACCAGCGGCCCGACGGACGCAACATCGCCCTCAACGTCAACGAGGATGCCAAGCTCGATCACGACGGTACGTCCCTGACCCTGAACTGGCACCTGGGGGACTACACCCTGACCTCCATCAGCGCCTACGACTACATTCGCGGGCAGTCCACCAGCGACGCCGACTACACCCCCTACGAGGTCAACGGCGCGGCCATCAGCGACAACCGCTACAACCAGTACTCCCAGGAACTGCGCCTGGCCTCGCCGCAGCAGGAAACCCTGCGCTGGCTGGCGGGGGTGCACTACTTCCATGAGGACCTGGACAGCTCGGCCAAGCGCCTCATCACCCCGGGCCCCACGCCCAACGGCACCGGCTCCAACCAGACCGGCGGCGCCACCGACTTTCGCGACCTCAACTACCAGCACACCACCGACAGCTACGCGCTGTTCGGCAACCTGACCTACGACTTCACCGACAACTTCACCGTGACCGGCGGCCTGCGCTGGACCCAGGAAAAGAAAGACATCGACCTGGACCTGACCCAGCTCACCCGGGCCACGGCCAACGGCCCGCTGATCCCCCTGGGCGCCGCCGGCAGCAACGGCAGCCGCGACGAGAGCAAGACCTGGGAAGCCTGGACCTACGATCTGACCCCGGAATACCGGATCAACGACAACGTCCGGGTGTTCTTCCGCTACGCCCACGGTTTCCGTTCCGGGGGCTTCAATACCGGGCTGTCCACCAGCCTGGCGCAGTTGACCACGGTGGACCCGGAGAAACTCGACGCCTACGAGATCGGCCTCAAGTCGGAATGGTTCAACCATCGCCTGACCGCCAACGCCAATGTCTTCTACTACGACTACTCGGACATCCAGGTGAACCTGCTGACGGTCAACAACGGCGTGCTCACCACGGCCCTGACCAATGGCGCCAAGGGCAAGGTCAAGGGCGCGGAACTGGAGCTCGAAGGCCAGCCCACCGACTATCTGCACCTGCGGGCGGCGATCTCGTTCCTGGATACCGAGTACACCGACTTCAAGAACACCAACCCCAACACCGGCGCGGTCACCGGCGACTACAGCGGCAACAGTTTCGTGCGCTCGCCGCGCAACGTGGTGTCCCTGGGGGCCGACTACACCATTCCCCTGGAGATCGGCGGCAAGCTGGTGGCCGGCGGCGACGTGAGTTTCCGCGACAAGGAATACTTCCTCGCCGACCGCCAAAGCAGCGCCGACAAGACCCTGAGCCAGCCCCACTACACCCTGGCCAACACCCGCCTGACCTGGTTCAGCCCGGATGAAAAGCTCAGCGTCACCGGCTTCGTCAACAACCTCACCGACCGCCGCTACCAGGTCCATGGCCGGCCCAACGGCACCCTGGGGCAATACGTCATCACCTACGGCGACCCGCGCACCGTGGGCCTGAGCGTCACCAGCCGCTTCTGAGCCCCGCGGCAGGCCACCCGAACCCTGATTTCCGGGCCGCCGGTATCGCCCACCACCGCACCCACCCTGTAGGAGCCGGCTTGCCGGCGAAGAGGCCCGCAAGCCTTGCGCCGTCCATGACGACGCCTTCGCTGGCAAGCCAGCGCCTACAGGGGCGGTTGGGGTCATTCATTTCACAAGGAATCCAAAGATGTTCCATCGCAATCCGTTGGCCGGCGCTGTGGCGCTGGTCGTCGGCAGCCTTGCCGTGCCCGCGTTCGCTGCCCAGACCTCAAGCAATGCCCCCGGCGCCAGCGCCGATCACCTGGACACGGTGGTGGTGCTGGGCACCCGGCGCAGTGATGTAACGGCCCTGGAAAGCGCCGCACCGGTGGACGTGCTGTCCGCCCAGCAGTTGCAGCAGACCGGGGCCAGCGACCTGTCCGGCGCCCTCACCGCCCTCTCGCCTTCGTTCAGCTACCCGCAGTCGCCCCAGGGCGCCTTCGCCGGTTCCATCGCCCAGGGTGCTTCCCTGCGTGGCCTGGCGTCAGACCAGGTGCTGGTGCTGGTCAACGGCAAGCGCCGCCACACCAGCGCCAACGTCACCCGCCAGAGCCTGGTCAACGGCCGCGGCGCCGCCGCGGTGGACCTGAGCCTGATCCCCCTGAGCGCCATCGAGCGAGTGGAGATCCTGCGCGACGGCGCCGCCGCCCAGTACGGCTCCGACGCCATCGCCGGGGTGATCAATATCGTGCTCAAGGAAAAGGACGACGGCGGCAACCTCGGCTACCGTTTCGGCGGCTACGACAAGGGCGACGGCCTGCAGCGCAAGCTCAGCGGCTGGAAGGGCTTGAGCCTGCCCAACGACGGCTTCCTGACCCTGAGCTTCGATGCCGGCAGCCAGGACCCGGCCAGTGACACCAACCCCGACAACCGGATCTTCTACCCCGGCTCCACCAGCACCAGCACCCCCCGGGAACAGAACAACCGCTACCGCACCTGGCGCTGGGGCTCGGGCAATGTCTCGGACCAGTACAACTTCGCCGCCAACAGCGAGTTCGGCCTGGGCGAGGGGCTGACCGCCTACGGTTTTGCCACCTACTCCCACAAGAACACCGACGCCGAAGGCTTCTTCGACCCGCCCACCACCTTGCGCAACAACTACGGCAGCGACGCCCTGCAACGCTACCCCGACGGCCGCCTGCCGATCACCCGCTACTCGCTGGAGGACTATGCCCTGACCGGTGGCCTGCGCTACGAGGACGAACGCCTGGGCAAGTTCGACCTGGCGCTGAACCACGGTGACAACAGCCTGAAATCCGCCGACCGCAACGCCATCAACCCCAGCTGGGGCGAGGCCAGCCCGGCGAAGATCTACACCGGCAAGCGCGAGGCCGACCAGACCAACCTGACCCTGGACTGGGTGCGGGACTTCCCCACCGACCTCCTGTTCAAGCCCCTGACCCTGTCGGCGGGCCTGGCCTGGCGCCAGGAGAACTACGAACTGAGCGCCGGCGAAGCGGCGGGCTGGCAGAACGGGCCGCTGTTCAATACCGTGGACCCGGTCACCGGGCGGCGCATTCCCGGCTACTACTCGGGCATTACCCAGGTCGACGCCGCATCCCTTGAGCGCAAGGTCTGGGGCGCCTATATCGACGTCGAAGGCCAGATCACCGAGAAATTCCAGGCCGGGGTCGCGGTGCGCACCGAGCACTACTCGGATTTTGGCGACACCACCAACGGCAAGCTGTCGCTGCGTTACGACTTCACCCCGCAGCTCGCCGCCCGGGCCACCGCCAGCACCGGCTACCGGGCGCCGTCCCTGGTGCAGAGCGGGTTGTCCTCGTTCAGCGTGCAAGTGGTGGAGCAACCGCCGGGCAGCGGCAACTACGTCGAGGTGCAGCAACGCACCCTGCGCGCCGACAGCCCGGAAGCCAAGCTGCTGGGGGGCAAGGCGCTGAAGCCCGAGGAGTCCACCAACTACTCCCTGGGCCTGGTCTGGCGGCCGCTGGCCAACGCCTCGGTGACCCTGGATGCGTACCGGATCAACATCGACAACCGCATCACCCTGTCCGACCAGTTGCCGGCCTCGGTGGTCACGCCGATCTTCGCCGGCACCCCGTACGCCAACATCCAGAGCGCGGCGTTCTACACCAACGTCGCCGACACCCGCACCGATGGCGTCGAGCTGACCGGCAACTACCAGCTGGACCTGCAGCAATGGGGGCGCCTGAACCTGTCCAGCGGCTACAGCCAGAACAACACCCGGATCACCGCCCTGCGGGACGTGGGCAACATCGCCGGCTCGCAGATCGTCGGCCGCACCACCCAGGGCCTGATCGAGGACGGCACCCCGAAGAACAAGCTGACCCTGAGCGCCAACTGGCTGTATGACAGCTGGGGCCTGACCCTGGCGCAGCGCCGGTACGGGCAATGGAAGAGCCTCAACGCCAGCAACCCGACCCTGGACCAGACCTTCAGCGCGCAATGGGTCACTGACCTGGACATTTCCTATAGCTTCGACAAGGCGCTGAAGCTGTCGGTGGGCGCCATCAACCTGTTCGACACCCACCCGGACAAGGCATCCGGGGCACAGTTGTATGGCGTGCCGAAATACTCCATCACCAGCCCCGAGGGCGCCCAGGGCGCGTTCTACTACACCAGCCTCAGCTACGACTTCTGAGGCCGGACTGCTGCCGGGGTGTTGCCCTGGCAGCAGCGGCTGCTGCCCAGGCATCAGTTTCGCTGGCACGCCAGCGCCCACAACCCACCCACACGCCGCTCCTCCCGTAGGAGCCGGCTTGCCGGCGAACAGGCCCGCAAGCCCTGCATCGCCCCGGCCGACGCCTTCGCTGGCAAGCCAGCTCCTACGAGCGCGCGATGGCACAGGTCTTGCGATAGGCATCGGGTACTTCGCCGATATAAGAACCGCCATGGCTCATTCCTTGCGCTGCACGCTCACCTCCCTGACCTGGCTGGTCTCGCCCCTGGCCCTGTTGATGCTCTGGACCCTGGTGGCCCAGGCCGGGATCTTCCCGCGCAACCTGCTGGTACCGCCGGCCCAGGTGCTGCACACCTTCGAAACCCTGCTGGCCAGCGGCGAGTTGCTGGAGCATTTGCACAACAGCCTGTCGCGCCTGGGCCTGGGCTTTGCCCTGGGGGCCCTTGGCGGCCTGGTGTTCGGGGTGCTGATGGCCCTGTCCAAGACCGTCGAGGCGTACTGCGCGCCGCTGTTCCATACCCTGCGGCAGATCCCCAGCATCGCCCTGATCCCGATGTTCGTGCTGCTGTTGGGCATCGATGAAACCTTCAAGATCGTCATCGTCGCCAAGACTGCGTTCTTCCCCGTGGCCCTGGCCGCCAGCGAGGGGGTCAAGGCCATTCCCCGCAGTTACTTCGAGGTGGCCGACGTCTACCGCCTGCGCTGGCCGACCCTGGTGCGCCAGATCGCCCTGCCCGCCGCGGCACCACCGATCATCACCGGCCTGCGCATCGGCCTGACCCGCTGCTGGGTGGTGCTGGTGGCCACCGAGCTGCTGGCCGCCGACAGCGGCCTGGGGCAGATGATCGAGATGGCCCGGCAGATGCTGCGCATCGATGTGGTGATGGTGGGGATAGTGGTCACCGGCGTGATCGGCTTTGCCCTGGACTTCTCCTTCCGCCGCCTGGAACAGCGCGTGCTGCGCTGGCAAACCCGCTAGGAGCCCTTGCATGACCACTTTACTGGCCAAGTTTCGCGGCCTGCTGCTGCCCCTGCTGCTGATCGGCGGCTGGGAATACCTGTCCCGCCAGGACGCCGCCGGGGCCTACGCCTTCGTGCCGCTCTCCACCATCGCCAGCGCCTTGCTGGAACTGCTGGGCAACGGCGAGTTGCCGGTCAACCTGCTGGCCAGCCTGGGCCGGGCCAGCGGCGGCCTGCTGCTGGGGACCCTGGCCGGGGTCATGCTGGGAGCCCTGATGGCCCTCTCGACCCTGGCCAACCGCCTGATCGGCCCGCTGTTCCATTCGATCCGCCAGGTGCCGATGCTCGGCTGGATTCCGCTGATTGCCATGTGGTTCGGCAACGGTGAGTTTTCCAAGATGCTGATCGTCAGCCTCGCGGCCTTCTACCCCATGGTGCTTAACACCTACCAGGGCTTTTGCCAGGTGGAACGGCGCTACCGCGAGGTCGGCCAGGTGCTGGTGCTAAACCCGGCGCAGCGGCTGCGGCACATCCTGCTGCCGGCGGCGCTGCCGAGCATTGCCACCGGCCTGTTGCAGGCCCTGGCCTTTGCCTGGGTGACGGCGGTGGGCAGCGAGCTGTTCCTGTCCTCCGGGGCCGGCCTGGGCAACCTGATGATGAACGCCGAAGCCGGCTCACGCATGGAAGTGATAGTGCTCTGCGTGCTGTGCATCGGCCTGTGCGGCTACCTGATGACATTGCTGCTGACCCTTCTGAGCCGCCGCCTGCTGCGCTGGCGCCCTACCCGTTAAGGCCTCCCCATGAATGCGATCGCCCAACACGCCCCGCTCCCCACTCATCTCCACGCCCGGACCGGGGCCCTACAGATCCGCGGCCTGAACAAGAGCTACCGGATCCAGGGCCAGGCCCTGCCGGTACTGCAAGGCATCGACCTGGACGTCCAGCCCGGAGAGTTCGTCAGCATTGTCGGTGCCAGCGGCTGCGGCAAATCCACCCTGCTGCGGCTGATCGTCGGCCTGGAGGGTGACTATCAGGGGCAGATGCTGCTGGACGGCAAGCCAGTGACCGGCACCAGCCTGGAACGGGGCATCGTGTTCCAGGACCATCGGCTGTTTCCCTGGATGACCCTGGCCCAGAACATCGCCCTGGCACTGAAGAACCACCCCTTGTCCGAAGCCGAGAAACAGCGCCGGGTGGCCGAGCATATCGCCCTGGTCAACCTGCAAGGCTTCGAGCAGGCCTACCCCCATCAGCTCTCCGGCGGCATGGCCCAGCGCGGCGCCATTGCCCGGGCGCTGATCAACCAGCCCAAGGTGCTGTTGCTGGACGAACCCCTGGGGGCGCTGGATGCCCTGACCCGGGTGCGCCTGCAGCACGAACTGCAACGTATCTGGGTGCAGCAGCGCTGCACGGTGATCATGGTCACCCATGACATTGAAGAAGCCCTGTACCTGGGGGACCGGGTAATCGTGATGGACGCGCATCCGGGGCGGATCAAGCATGAGATCCGCGTCGACCTGCCCCATCCCCGGGACCGCTCTTCACCCGTGTTGCAAGGCTACAAAGAGCAGTTGCTGGAGGAACTGGTGGGGCATTGATCGTCCAGGCACCCCGGCGCTGCGCCGGCTCCTACGCAGGTAGCGCCGCGATTACGCCGGGGCCGTAGGAGCTGGCTTGCCAGCGAAGGCGCCCGCAGAGGCGGTGCAAGGCTTGAGGGCCTATTCGCCGGCAAGCCGGCTCCTACGCAGGTAGCACCGCGATTACGCTGGGCCGTAGGAGCTGGCTTGCCAGCGAAGGCGCCCGCTGGAGCGGTGAAAGGCTTGAGGGCCCATTCGCCGGCAAGCCGGCTCCTACGGGGGCGCCGCCGGTGTCGCGCCGGGCCCACCGGCGGGCATCAGGCGTGGGACCAGCGGCGATGCAGGCCACGGGCCAGGGCGTCGAGGGCAAAACCCAGCACGCCGATCAGCAGCACCATGGCCATCAGTTCCGAATAGGCCAGGCGGTCCCGGGTGTCGAGGATGAAGTAGCCCAGGCCGGCGCTGACCCCAAGCATTTCGCAGGGCACCAGGACGATCCACAAGATGCCGATGGACAGCCGTACCCCGGTCAGCACATGCCCCAGCACCCCGGGCAGGATCACCTTGCGCAGGGTCTCCCAGCGGGTGGCGCTGAGGCTGCGGCTCAGTTGCAGCCAGCGCGGGTCCAGCTGGCGCACGCCGGCCGCGGTGTTGAGCAGGATCGGCCACAGCGCGGCGAACGCCAGGAGGAAGTAGATCGGCTGGTCCCCTACCCCCATCAGCATCACCACCACCGGCATCCAGGACAGCGGCGAGATCATCCGCAGAAACTGGAACGCCGGGGTGGTGGCTGCCTCCAGGTGCCGGTAGCTGCCCACCAGCAGGCCCAGGGGCACGCCGATCAGCAAGGCCAGGAGCAAACCCACCAGGATCCGCTTGAGGCTCACCAGCACATGCTCGTACAGCTCGCCACGCCCCAGCAGTTCCAGCAGGCTGGCGAAGGTCGCCTCGGGGGAGAAACGCGCAGCCAGGCCGTTGCCATCGCCCAGCAGGTGCACCCCCAGCCACCAGCCCAGCAGCAGGCTCGACAGCCCGGCAAGCCCCAGGAGCCAATGGCTCAGGGAAGAAGGTTGCTTGCCCATCAAAGACCGAACTCCTCGCTGCGCTCGAAGCTGTCCGCCAGGCCGAAGGCCTTCAGCCCGCCCACCGAGGCGATGGCGTTGCGCACGAAGCGATCGTCCACCAGGTCCTTGGCGGTGTGTGCCGGGTCAAGGCCGGCCAGAAAGCCCTTGTCGCCCTCGATCAGGGTGTCCTTGAGGCGCTTGACCAACTCTTCGGTGTAGCTGGGGAACGGATACGGCTGGAAGTCGATGCGCTGCTCGTCCCAGTGGCTGTGCTGGATCGCGCCGCTGGCCAGGTAGGCCTCGCGGTCGGCCGCCGCCGGCGCCAGCACCCGGTTGAGCACCTGGGGCGCATGGGGCGTGTAGCGGTTGGCGCCATCCTTGGACAGCAGTTGCGCGGCCTCGGCGCGGTGGTCGCGGGTCCACAGCTGGGCCTTGACGATGGCGTTGACCACCTTCTGCGACCATTCGGGACGGTTGTCCAGGTCATGCTCGTGCATGAACACCACGCAGCAGGCGTGGTTGCGCCACACGTCCCCGGTAAAGCGCTGCACCCGGCCCACCTTGAGTTCCTCGGCCAGGGCATTGAACGGCTCGGCGACGATGTAGCCGGCAATCCGCTTGCTGGCCAGGGCTGGCGGCATGTCCGAAGGCGGCAGCACCACCAGGTTGACCTCGTTGGCCCCCAGGGCGCTGCCGGCGGCCTTGCTCACCGGCACCAGGCCGTTGTCGCGAAACAGTTGCTGCACCACCACGTTATGGATCGAATACCAGAACGGGATTGCCACCGACTGCCCCGCCAGTTGCTTGACCTCGGTAATGCCCGGGGCCACGGTCAGGCCGGAACCGCCGACGTGGTTCCAGGCCACCACCTTGGCCGGCACCCGGCTGCCGTAGCGGGCCCAGACGGTCATCGGCGACAGCAGGTGAATCACGTTGACCTGCCCGGAAATGAACGCCTCGATCACCTGGGCCCAACTGCGCAGCAGCACCGGGCGCTCGGCGTTGATGCCCTCGGCCTCGAACAGGCCGTTGTTGTGGGCCACCAGCAAGGGCGTGGCGTCGGTGATCGGCAGGTAGCCGATGCGCACCGGCGCGTCCGGTTCCTGGGCGGCGCGGGCCTGCAGGCTGTTGAGCAGCGGCAAGGCGCCGCCGGCAGTCAGCAGCGCACTGAGCTTGAGAAAGTCACGACGGGTATGAGTGAAGTCGTCCAGGCACATGGTCAATCTCCGACGGTGCAGGCAAAGGGGAAGTGTGGGGGTTGCGGCTCGCCCGCCGAAGGGTCTTGAGAATCTCGATGCGCAGCGCGCCCAGTTCCTCGATCCGCTCGGCGCGCGGCGCCGGCAGCTCGATGTGCCACTGGCCGAGGGTGCGCGCCGGGCTGTTACCCAGTAGCAGCACCCGATCGGACAGCAGCAGGGCTTCGTCGATGTCGTGGGTGATCAGCAGCGCCGCGGTACGGTGCTGGCCGATCACCTTGAGCAGCAGTTGCTGCATGTCGGCGCGGGTCACCTCGTCCAGCGCGCCGAAGGGTTCATCCAGCAGCAGCACCTGGGGCTGGCGCGCCAGGCAGCGGGCCAGTGCGGTGCGCTGGGCCATGCCGCCGGACAGTTGGGCCGGATAGCGCTGGCGGGCGTGTTCCAGGCCCACTGCGGCAATCGCCTGGTCGATGCGCTCCTTGCGCTGGCGCGGGCTCAGGTGCGGCTGGCGGGCAAAATCCAGGCCGAAGGCGACGTTGTGCTCCAGGTTCAGCCAGGGCAGCAGGCTGGGGTCCTGGAATGCCACCGCGACCCGCGGATGAGGGCCGTCGAGGGGCTCGCCCAACAGGCTGACCTGCCCGGCGTGGGGCTTCTGCAGGCCGGCCAGGACCCGCAGCAGGCTGGACTTGCCGACCCCGCTGGGGCCGAGAATGGACACCACCTCGCCGGCCTGCAGGTGCAGGTCGAAATCCTCCAGCACCGTGTGCCAGCCTTGCGCCGCGGGGTAGCCGAGGCTGATCGCCTGTGCGTTCAACAGGCCGCTCATGCTGCCGCATTCCGCGCCTGGCGTTGCAGTTCGGCGCGCAGTTGCACCAGGCTCGGGGTGACGATGGGCACGAAGGCCGACTCGCGCCAGCGCCGGGCAAAGCCGCTGCCGAACTCGCTGAGGTAGGCCTTGCCGCCGCTGGCCTGCAGCTCCAGTTGCACGGCGTTGGCGGTGGCTTCCGCCAGAGCGATGCGCACCCGGAACAGCGCCCCGGGCTGGCTCAGGAAGCGCCCGTCGAGCAGGCCGCTCTTGAGTTCGCCGACGGTCTGCTCCAGGTGCTGGCGTTGTTCCAGCAAGGGTTCGTGGAGGATCGAACGGGCGCCCTCGACGTGCTTTTCCACCTCGCTCAGGGCCCGGCGCGCCAGGCCGATGGCCAGGGCACATTGCAGGCCGAGAAAGGCCGGGCGCACCGCCGGCAGGAACACTCGGGCATCCTCGTGCAGCAGCCAGTCACGGGCCACCGCCACCTGGTTCAGTTCCAGGGCAGCGGTGTTGCTCGATTGCAGGGCCATCAGTTGCAGGTCATCGGAGCGCTGCAACCCGGGCAAGGCATCGGGGATCGCCAGGATGAACGGCGCGCCGCCCTCCTCGCGCTCGATGGCCGCCGCCACCACGAACCCGCTCTTGCGCAGGTTGGTGACCCAGTGCAAACGACCGTTGAGGCTCCAGCCCTGCTCCTGTTCCCGGGCCCGGACCTGCAAGGCCTCGATCCCCGAGAGAAACTTCATGGCATTGGACAGCCCGGTGGCACCGGCCAGCTCGCCGCTGAGCAACGAGGGCAGCAGGCGCTGGCGCAAACCGGCATTGGGGCTGTGCAGCAGGTATTCGATAAAGGCTCGCTGGCCCCAGCAGACAAAGGCCGCCGCCAGGGAATGGCTGGCCACGCTGGCCATGACTTCCAGAGCATCGGTCAGGTCGCCGCCGCTGCCGCCCTGAGCCGGGTCGATACCGACCCGCAGTACCTCGGCGCCCGCCAGCCGGGCGAGGACCTGCTGCGGGTCGCACTGGCCCTGGTCGAGTGCCTGGGCCTGGGCATCCAGCCATTCACTCAATTGCGCATCGAGCATGTGGTTTTCTCCTTGAAAGGGGGCGCCGCGCAACCGCCGGCGCCCTGGCTCATTGACCTTGCACTGACCAGCGATACTTGGCCAGCTCGGGGTTCAGTTCAGTGCCGGCGAACACGTTGGCGAAGTTGCACAGGGTGGCCAGGCTGATGCCCAGGATCACTTCCAGGGCATTGCCTTCGCTGTATCCTGCCGCCTTGAACTGGGCATAGCCGGCGTCGCTGACCTTGCCCCGGGTGGCGATCACTTCCCGGGCAAATGCCGCCAGGGCTTCCAGCCGGGCTTCGGGCAAGGTGCTCTGCTCGCGCAGGGCGCTGACCACCGGGTCCGCAAGTTTGGCCTTGTTCAGGGCCACCGAGGTATGACCTGCGACACAGAAATCGCAGCCATGGGTGGTGGCGGCCACCAATTGCACCACTTCACGCTCCGCCAGGCTCAACTCGGCCTTGCCGTTGAGGGCGGACACCGTGACGTAGGTTTCCAGGGCCGCCGGGGCATTGGCCAGGATGCCCAGCAGATTGGGGATAAAGCCCGAGTTCTTCAGCGCGTTCTCAAGAAAGGGCCGAGCGGCTTCTGGAGCCGTGTGCAAGGTGTGTAGAGTGACGCGGGACATGGAGTGGACTCCTGCTGTGTAGGTGTGCGTCAAGTCTGTTGGTTATAAGAATTCCGATCCATATTCTAAAGTAGCGATTACTTGCTTCTGAGTGTTTCCCTTAGATGATTTCGTCAAGCCCACTGGTTGATTGGTTATTAGAAGGCCTGGAACTCGATGCCAGCCTGTTTCACGTCGGACGCTACTGCGGAGGCTGGCACGCCAGCACCCAGGGCCTGGCCCGGGCCAGCTTCCACCTGATCGTCCAGGGCCATTGCTGGCTGCATATCGACGGCGCGCCCCAGGCCCTGCGCCTGGATGCCGGGGACGCGGTATTCCTGCTGCAGGACCTGGGCTACCGGCTGTCCAGTGCCCAGCAAGCTGAAGCGGCGCAGCAACTGCCGCGCACGCCCATGGTGCCCCTGGAGCCGGGAGCCCAGGACGGTGTGGGGCTGGTCTGCGGCTTTTTCCATTTCAAGCCCGGGCTGTCCTCGCTGATCATCGACAGCCTGCCGGGCTGGCTCATCCTGCGGGCCGGCGACCCGTCCCTGAGCGCCGCCCGGGCGCTGTTCCAGCTGATTCTCGAAGAATGCCAGCGCACCCCGGCGCCCTCCTCGGCGCTGCTGGAACGCCTGAGCCATCTGCTGTTTTTGTATGTGCTGCGCCAACAGGTCAACGCCAACCAGGACCTCGGCGGCCTGGTGGCCCTGGCCCGCCACCCGGGGTTTGCACCGCTGCTGGAGCAGTTGATCCAGCGCCCCGGCGAAGCCTGGCCCCTGGAAAGCATGGCGGCCCTGACCGGGCTTTCGCGCTCGGCGTTCTTCAAGCGGTTCAATGAACTGGCCGGGCAATCCCCGGGGCAGGTACTGCTGGCCCTGCGCATGCGCCACGCCTGCCAGTTGCTCAAGGCCAACCAGACAGTGGAGCAAGTGGGCGCCGCCGTGGGCTATCAGTCGATCGCCGCCTTCACCCGGGCCTTCACCAAGGCCGTGGGCCTGCAGCCCGGGGCCTATCGCAAGCAGCACGAAGGGCGCTGAAACGCGCCCCGAATGTACTCAGCGGCGATGGGCCAGGGCCCGCACCAGGCGGTCGCCGCAGCTCTGTACCCCCTGTACCAGCAGCACCAGGACCAGCACCGTGGCCACCATGATCTGGTTGTTGAACCGCTGATAGCCGTAGCGGATCGCCAGGTCCCCCAGGCCGCCACCGCCGATGACGCCGGCCATGGAGGAAAAACCGATCAGCATCACCAGGGTCAGGGTCAGCCCTGCCAGCAGGGCCGGCAAGGCTTCCGGCAGCAGCGCCTTGAAGATCACATGGCCGATGTGCCCGCCCATGGCCAGGATCGCCTCGACCCGACCGCGGTCCACTTCATCCAGGGCGTTCTCGACGATCCGCGCAAAAAACGGAAAGGCGCCGATGGTGATGGGCACCACCGCGGCAGTGCTGCCCAGGGTGGTGCCCACCACCAGCCGGGTCAGGGGGATCAGCGCAATCAGCAGCACCACGAAGGGCAGCGAGCGCCCCAGATTGACCAGCCCGCCCAACAGCCGGTTGAGCCTTGGCATGGGGTACAGGCCGCCCTTGCGGCTGATGAACAGCAGCACCCCCAGGGGCAGGCCGATCAACAGGGTGAACAGCGAGGCCAGCAGCACCATGTACAGGGTTTCACCCGTGGCGGTCAGCAGCAGCTGCGCCAGTTCCTGCCAATCGAGGCTGCGGTTCACAGGCGTTCACTCCGAATTCCTCGCTGGGCCAGGGCCGTCAGCAGTTGTTGGAATTTGCCGGCGTCGGCGGGGGCGGCGGCGATGCGCAGGCGCCCTACCCGCCGGCCGCCTACCGCTTCGACACCACCGGCCAGGACCTTGAGCTCCAGCGCCTGCTGGCGGCTCAGTTGCTCCAGCAGCGGCGCCGCGCGCTGGTTGTCGAAAAAGGTCAGTTCGGCCTGGGGCTGGCTGCCGTTGAACGGCAGGTTGTAGCCCGGCAACAGCGCCCGGCCCAGGGCCGACTGCGGGTTGCCCAGCAGTTCGGCCACCGCCCCGCTCTCCATCAGCCGGCCGCCCGCCAGGGACGCGGCGTGGCTGCAAATGGCCTTGACCACTTCCAGTTCGTGGGTGATCAGCACAATGGTCAACCCCAGCTCGCGGTTGATCTGCGCCAGCAATTGCAGGATCGACGCCGTGGTTTCCGGGTCCAGGGCGCTGGTGGCCTCATCCGACAGCAGGTAACGCGGCCCGGCGGCCAGGGCCCGGGCGATGCCCACCCGCTGCTTCTGGCCACCGGACAGTTGCGAAGGATAGGCCTGGGCCTTGTCGCCAAGACCCACCAGTTCCAGCAGTTCCAGAACCCGCGCGCGGCGCTGGCTTTTGCCCAGGCCGGCAATTTCCAGAGGCACCGCGACGTTGTCCTGAACCGTGCGCGAATGCAGCAGGTTGAAGCCCTGGAAGATCATGCCGATGCCCTGGCGCTGCCGGCGCAGCTCGCTCGCGGACAAGGCGCCAAGGTCCTGGCCGTCCATCAGGATGCGCCCGCTGCTGGGCCGCTCCAGCAGGTTCAGGCAGCGCAACAGGGTCGACTTGCCGGCGCCGCTGCGCCCGAGAATGCCGTACACCGCCCTGTCGGGAACCGTCAGCGAAACCCGATCCAGTGCCGCGGGCTGGCCTTCGCCGTAGACCTTGCAAAGCTGCTGGACCTCGATCATGGCTGGCGGTCCGTGACGGGAATCACCGAGCCCGAGTAGGTGCGGGTAATGAACGCCGCTACTTCCGGCGAGTTGAGGTCCTTGGCCAACTGACGGATGCGCGGGTCATCCTGCAGCTTGGGGGTGGTCACCAGGATGTTGGCGTAGGGATTGTGCTCGGCCTTTTCCAGGCCCAGGGCATCCTTGGCCGGCACCAGCCCGGCCTCCAGGGCGTAGTTGCCATTGATCACCGCCAGGTCCACGTCGTCCAGGGCCCGGGGGATCTGCGGCGATTCGATCTCCAGGATCTTCAGCTGTTTCGGGTTGTCGGCGATGTCCCTGGGGGTCGCCTGATCCCGGGCCGGGTCGGTGAAACCGGGCTTGAGGCGGATCAACTGGTAGCTCTGCAACAGGTACAGCGCGCGGCTGAGGTTGGTGACATTGTTGGGCACCGCGACGCTGGCGCCCTGGGGCAACTGCTCGAAGCGCTGGTGACGCTTGGAATAGATCCCCAGGGGCTCGATGTGCACGCTGGCAGCCACGGCGAAGGGCTGGCCCAGGGCCTGCTCCTGAGACTTGAGGTACGGCAGGTGCTGGAAGTAGTTGGCGTCCACATCGCCGTGGGCCAGCAGTTCGTTGGAGTTCACGCCATTGGGAATCTCGATGATCTTGAGCTGCAATTGCGGGTCGAGTTTTTGTACGTAGGCGAGGATCTCGGCATGGGGCACCGGGTCGGCGGCTACCCGCAACGGCTGCGCCGCAGTGGTCGGCAGGGCCGCCCCCAGGCTGGCCAGCAACGCCAGGGTCAAGACGGTGTTCTTCAGCATGGCAGTGTCCTTGAGCAGCGGATGAAGGTCAGGCACTCAGTGCCTTGGGCACCAGGGCATCGGGGTAGAAACGCCGGGCCACGTCCGGATGCGAACGCAGGCGGCCCTTGAGGTAGTTCCAGCCCACTTCGCGAAACAGCGGGTTGTCGGGGTCGCTGGCCGGGCCCCGGGCTTCGCGCAACAAGGCTTCGGGCAAGGGATACAGCGGCACCCGGGCATCGAGTTGGGCACCGAGGAAAAACGCGATGGACAGCCGCTGGCGATCCGCGGGCGGCGACTGCACCCGGTGCACGGTGGCGCGCAGATAGCCGTGGGTGGCCAGCTCCAGCAGCTCGCCGATGTTCACCACCAGGGTGTTGTCCCGGGGCGGCGCGTCGATCCAGCGGCCCTCCTCCACTTCCACCTGCAGGCCGGCCTGCTGGTCCTGCAGCAGAAAGCTGAGGAACCCGGAATCCTTGTGGGCTCCCACGCCCTGGTTGCTCTGCCCCGGCGCGCGGCCAGGGTAGCGGATCAGCTTGATGTGCTCGTTGGGCCGTTCGCCGTACAGCCCATCGAAGGCCTGTTCCGGCAGTGACAATGCCTGGGCAAAGCCGCGCAACAGGCGCAGGGACATGGCGGTCATTGCCTGCTGCCACTCCAGCAGCACGGGCTTGAACGCCGGCAGTTGCGCCGGCCATTGGTTGGGGCCCTGCAAGCGGGTCCAGGGCGGGCTGTGGGGATCCAGGGGCAAGGCCTGGCGCTCGGCCCCCAGGTCGAACTGTTCCCGCAGGTCCGGCTGGCCCCGGGTGATCTCCGAAGCCGCCTGGTTATAGCCGCGAAAGTGCGGCGAGTGGATCATGCCCACGGCCGCCTTGTCGGCCTCGGGCAAGGCAAAGAACGCCCGCGCCTGGTCCTGCACCCGGCGCAGCAGGCCGCTGTCGACTCCGTGCCCGGTCAGGTAGAAGAAACCCACGTCCCGCGCCGCCTGGCGCAAGCCGTCGAGAAAGATCCGACGCTGCTCCGGGTGGCCCTGCAATTGGCTCAGGTCCAGGACCGGCAGCGCGGTGATATCCAGCGAGTGCGGCATGCTTCACTCCCCTGTGAATGGACGATGTCCGCAGGTGCGGCTCAGAGCTTGGCGATGGAGACTTCGGTGGACTTGACGAAGGCGATCACTTCGCTGCCGACCTTGAGTTCCAGGTCGCGCACCGAGCGGGTGGTGATCACCGAAGTGACAATGCCCGAGGCGGTCTGCACGTCGATTTCCGAAACCACCTGGCCTTCGTGGATCTCCTTGATCACGCCCTTGAACTGGTTGCGTACGTTGATCGCTTGAATGGTCATGCTGAAAAGTCCTTTGCTGGCACCGGGCTCAGGAGTTGAGCGGCTGGGGCTAAACATGCGCCTTTGGCAAAAGCCTTAAAAGGAATAAATAATTAGATAGTTATTTCTTTTGGGAATATAAAAGACCCAGCCTCCCGCCCTCGCGCAGCCTTGACCCTGCCCGCCGGCTTTGCTTCCCTGTGCCGTGCACTGATCACTCTCGATAGATACCAGGAGGTAAGCATGCGCACGTTGATGCTGGCAGACACGCAGGTTCCGGTGATTGGCCAGGGCACTTGGCGGATGGGCGAGGACCGCCACCTGCGGGATCAGGAAGTCGCTGCCCTGCGCACCGGCATCGACCTGGGCCTGACCCTGATCGACACCGCGGAGATGTACGGCGAAGGCGGCGCCGAGGAAGTGGTCGGCCAGGCCATTGCCGGGCGCCGCGACCAGGTGTTCCTGGTGAGCAAGGTCTACCCCCACAACGCCAGTCGCAAAGGCCTGCCCCTGGCCTGCGAGCGCAGCTTGAAACGCCTGGGCAGCGACTTCATCGACCTGTACCTGCTGCACTGGCGCGGCCAGTATCCCTTGGCGGAAACCGTCGACGCCCTGGAGCGCCTGCGCGAAGCCGGCAAGATCCGCCGCTGGGGAGTCTCCAACTTCGATGTGGCCGACCTGGACGAACTCGACTCCCCGGCCTGCGCTACCAACCAGGTGCTGTACAACCTGGAGTCCCGGGGTATCGAGTTCGACCTGCTGCCCGCCTGCCAGCAACGGCGGATGCCGCTCATGGCCTATTGCCCGATCGGCCAGGGTGGCGCCTTGCTGGCCGAACCGGTGCTGCTGCAGGTCGCCCAGCGCCATGGGGTCACCGCGGCCCAGGTGGCACTGGCCTGGCTGCTGCGCCAGGACGGCGTGCTGGTGATTCCCAAGGCGGTGCGCCCGGCACACATCCGTCAGAATGCCCAGGCCGGCCAATTGCAATTGCCCGACGAGGACCTGCAGGCCCTGGATCAGGTGTTTGCTCCGCCACGGCGCAAGCAGCGCCTGGAAATGGTCTAGGCACAACACCGACGCAACGAGCATTTTTCAAACCGCGAAGGCTGCACGATAGTCATTGAAAAAATGAACAGGCGAGGAAAGTTGCGAGGTTCGACGGATAAGGAAGTGCCTGAACACTGTAAGTGCCACAAACCTACTTTGTACCCGGCGATTTAAGAATTGTCTGATCCCTGCTTGGCATGCCCCCAATTACAGTTGGCGCATGAGATTAAAAAGCTACCTGCATCAGATCAATCCCCTATTTTCCAGTCCTGAAGCAGCCCGCCGGCTGCTTCGTGTCGTGGCGCTGATTTTTCTGGTCGGCCTGTTCGGCGCGGTCTACAACTTTCTTCGCTCCAGCCTGCACAACGAACTCTCACAACGGCAAAGCCACATGAGCAGCGCCATTGCCGAGGCCCAGGCATTCTTCACCAGTCGCTCGGCCCTGTTGGAAAGCCTGAGCCTGGCGGCGGTCTACGACCCTGGGGAACATATCAGCCCCCCAGGCGCCAGCGGTGCCTCCCAAGAAGAGACATACCTGCAACTGGGTGGACCGCAGGGCAACCAGTGGGGGATCTGGCTGACCCTGCGCATGCGCAACTACCTGCAAAACAAGCAACTGAACCTGCTCTACATTCCCGGCACCCGCGATCTGCAGGTGCAACGCCTGTTCAGCACCCGGCCACAGACCAGCGATCTGCCCGGCGGGTTGCTGGACAAGCTGATCGCTCTGAAGGCCGAGCAGATCCCTGTCGGCGAAGAACTTTGGCTGATGGACAACTCCGCGGCGGGCGCCCATCTGTACATCTTCACTCGCCTTGACGAACGCTTCGCCCACTCCGGCTGGCTTGGACTGGAGATGGACGGCAAGAGCGTCTCCGCCGCCCTCAGCGACCAGAGCGCCGGGGATTTCATGATGTTCAATTCCCAGGGCGGGCTGATTTTCAGCAGTGCGCCCAGTGCCCGACTGAGCGCCGACGTACGCCACGTCCAGGGCGGCAGTTTCTTCGGCTTTCTCGGCGGCCGCTGGTGGCCCGACCATCTGGTGATCCGCAAGCAGCTCGGGGCTACCGACTGGCAGCTGGTGTACTCCTTCGACCTGCAGAACCTGCTCAAGAGCCTCTGGCCGCAGTTGCTGGCGGCGCTGCTCATCAGCCTGACCGGCATGGCTCTGATCGGCCTGCTGACCCACTGGGTCGAAGTGCGCCTGATCGCCCCCGCCCTGCACCGGATCCAGGCCCTGGTCGAAAGCGAGGCCTTCAGCCGCGACGTGATCCAGATCGCCCCGGTGGCACTCTGTGTATTGCGCCGCAGCGATGGCCGGGTGGTGCTGGAAAACACCCTGTCCCAGCAATGGCTGGGCAACGGCAGCGAACGCGACCAGCTGTGTTCCGGGTGGATCGAGCAGGCCTTCGACCCGGCCCGCCCCAACAGCTCGGACTACTTTGAAACCGCCGACGGGCGCCATCTGTACCTCAGCTCCGCCCCCACTCGCTACAACGGTGAGGACGTGCTGTTCTGCGCCTTCAGCGATATCAGCGCTCGCAAGCAGATCGAGGCGGCGCTGGAAGAAGCCAAGCGTCTGGCCGATACCGCCAATGAAGCCAAGACCCTGTTCCTGGCCACCATGAGCCACGAGATCCGCACGCCACTGTATGGCGTGCTCGGCACCCTGGAGCTGCTGTCGCGGACCCAGCTGGACAACCAGCAGAAGGATTACCTGCAAGCCATAGAAGGCTCTTCCGGTACGCTGCTGCAGTTGATCTGCGACGTGCTCGACGTGTCCAAGATCGAAGCCGGGCAACTGGCCCTGGAGCTCAGCGAATTCTCCTCCCTGGATCTGGTGCACGAGATCATCCAGGGCTACGCGGCGGCCGCCCAGGCCAAGGGCCTGCAGTTCTATGCCTGTGTCGACCCGCAGTTGCCGGAGATCCTGCTCGGCGATGTCACCCGGATCCGCCAGATCCTCAGCAACCTGCTGAACAACGCGGTCAAGTTCACCGATACCGGGCGCATTGTCCTGCGGGTCCGCACCGAAAGCCGCGATGGCGAGCGCAGCAACATCCTCTGGCAGGTTTCCGACACCGGCCGGGGCATTGCCCAGGACGACCAGACACTGATCTTCGAGCCCTTCTACCAGACCGAAGGCAACACCAACGTGATCGCCGGCACCGGCCTGGGCTTGCCGATCTGCCAGCGCCTGACCCAATTGATGAACGGCAATATCCGCATGGTCAGCGAGCTCGGCCTGGGCAGCAGCTTCACCCTGACTCTGCCGCTGGAGGCCTCTGCCGTGCAGGGCGACACCCCGCTGATCAGCCCATTGCTGCCGGAGATGGTCTATGTGGTGTCCCCGGTGCGTGAACTGGCCGAATCGGTGGCGGGCTGGCTGCGCCGCTGGGGTGCCCGGGCCCAGTTCAGCCTGCCGAGCCCGTCCGACCGGGCCCGGGGCAATGTACTGATCGAACTACACCCCGGCAGCGTGGAGCAGCGCCTGGAACCCGACTGGCAGGGCCCCCTGGTGCTCGCCAGCGGCGATGGCCATAACGAACCGCGGATCGACGGCGGCAGTTGGCAGATCAACACCAACAACCTGCGGGCGATCCATCAGGCCGTCAGCCAGGCCCAGGGGGTATGGGTGGCCCAGAGCGAGGATCACTCCGATCACCGCGAGCTGAAAAAGCTCAGCCTGCATGTCCTGGTGGCCGAAGACAACGTGATCAACCAGTTGATCCTCAAGGATCAACTGGAAGAACTGGGGTGCAGCGTGGAGCTGGCCTCGAACGGTGAAGAGGCCCTCTGCATCTGGAAGGCCGGTCGTTTCAACGTTGTGCTGACCGATGTGAACATGCCGAAACTCAACGGTTATGAACTGGCCCAGGAGCTTCGGCGTCAAGGCTGTTCGATCCCCATCATCGGGGCAACGGCCAATGCAATGCGCGGAGAAGAAGAGCTCTGTCTTGCAGCCGGGATGAACCACTGCCTGGTGAAGCCCTTTGCATTAAGAGCGTTGTTCAACTATCTGGCGCCCTATGAAAGAGCCCCCCATGAAGTCCTGTAGCATTTTGATCGTCGAAGATCAGCCGTTTCAGTACATGTACCTGCAACACTTGTTCAACGAGCTGGGGCCCTACCAGCTGGAGGTGGCAAGCAGCGGCAAAGAAGCGCTGGAACGCCTCAAGCAGCGGCACTTCGACCTGGTACTGACAGACCTGCTGATGCCCGGCATGGATGGCGTGCAGTTCATCCAGAGCCTGGCCACCCATCGCGTGCGCCCGGCCCTGGCCATCATGAGTGCGTCATCCCGGCGCATGCTGATGGGCGCCAGCCTGGTGGCCCGCAACCTGGGGCTGAAGGTCATCGGGTTGATTTCCAAACCCGTGAACCTGGCTGCACTGCGTGCACTCACCGCTCAGTTGCCAGGACTCGCCAATGACAGCAGCCCCCCACAGATCGGGGTCGAATGCAGCCCAGAGACCCTGCGTGAAGCCCTGCGCAACGGGCAGATCCAGGCCTGGTTCCAACCCAAGAAAGCCTTGAACAACGGTCGCATCGTCGCCGCCGAAGCCCTGGTGCGCTGGATCCACCCACAACACGGCATGCTCCTGCCTTGCGACTTCCTGCCGGCACTCACCGTGGCCCGCCTCGAAGAAGATCTGCTGTGGCTGATCCTGGAACAGGCCTTGGAAGCCCAGGTGCACTGGCGCGAAGACGGCTATGACATCCCGGTGTCCATCAACCTGCCGACCCACCTGCTCAACAGCGCCGACCTGGCCGACCGCCTGTACGACTTCGTGATCCAGCACAACGGTGTGCCGGCCAGGATCTGCTTCGAACTCATGGAGTGTTCGACCCCGGAGCACATCAGCAACTTCTACGCCGGAGCCTGCCGCCTGCGTATCAAGGGCTTCGGCCTGTCCCAGGACGACTTCGGCAAGGGCTACAGCTCCTACATGAACCTGGTGTCGACACCCTTCACCGAATTGAAGATCGACCGGGGGCTGGTCCAGGGCTGCCACAACAATGAAGAAATAGCCCAGGCCCTGACCTGCATCATCGCCCTGGGCCGGCAACTGGGCCTGACGGTCGTCGCCGAAGGCGTGGAAAGCGCCCACGAACTGGCTCTGTTGCGCAAGATCGACTGCACCCAGGTGCAGGGCTTCCTGATTTCCCATGCGGTCTCCTCGCAACAGTTTCAGCAACTGCTGGCCCAAGACGGGCCGGCCACGGTGTATTAACCGATGAACCCATTGCCTGCCCACGCAACAGTCACTCATCGCTGACGGTCCTGCCCCAGAGATAGGAATCTCGGCGGGGCCCTTATATGTGTTTGGGAAATCAGTGATGAAAGAAAGCAGCACCTTGCTGCAGAACCTGGCTCGCAGCTTGCCCCGATTGAACATGGGCATACTGCTGGGCCTGGCGCTGCTGCTGTTCGCCACCCTGTACTGGACCCTCGAGCGTCTGTTCGATGAACAGAACAGCAACGTGCGCTTACATTTCGCCCAACTGATGGAGAACATCCAGGAGCAGGAACTGTTTCTCAAACGCCTGGCCGCGCGCCATTCGATCGACGCCCTGAGCCTCGACGCCCCTCATCACCTGAACCTGCAAGCCTTCCCGCCCACCGCAGGCCAGCGATCCCCCTTCGCAACGCCCTTCAGCCTGAGCTTGTACCCCCAACAGCCGGCGGCCGGCGAGCTGCCCAGGGTGTTCGCCCTGGAGCTACAACTGTCGAGCTTCTACAGCGCCTTCTGGTCAGGCTCACACCATGTCGCTCCGCGAACCTTTGTGTTCAACACCTTCGGCCATTTCGACATCAGCCACCCCGGGGAAAACACCACGTCCGACACCAAGGTGGCAGACCAGGTGCTGCACCAGCAGTTCGTGAAGAGCGACGGCTTTGCCGACCACCAGATCCATTGGCAACAGTACAGGCCGCCCGCGTCGGAAGCTCTACCGACCAGGTTCCTGGCGTACACCAACCTGCATGAGCCGGCTGCACTGCTGGATGTCCAGGGAGGCAACGACTGGAGCGTGGTCGCGTCACTGCTGAGCCTGGATGACCTCGATTACCTCGAGCACACCAGACACTGGTCGATCTACGACGACTTCACCCTCATCGAGCCTTCCGGCACCGCCCTCACCGGCGACCCGACGCCTGCCGACGTGCTGGGTGAAGGCCTCAACTTCGGCCTACAGGGGATGATCGTCAAGGTGACCAGCCAGACTCCGCAGTTGTGGACCGGGCTCTATGCCATCAGCTACAGGAACTACCTCGACTACGCGCTGTGGGCCATGCTGAGCCTGCTGGCCCTCGGGGTAGGCAGCATCGCCTGCGGCTGGGCCACCAGCCGCTGGTACCGCAACAAGGTGGTGGTCCCGGCACAACGGGCGCAGCAATGCCTCAATGAAAGCGAAGACTTCAACCGTGTGGTCATCGACACCGTTCCCTCGGGGCTATGCGTGGTGAGCAGCGACAACCTCCAGGTTATCCTGCAGAACCGTCAGGCCGAGCAATGGCAAGGCACGGCGCAACTGCTGTCTCGGCTGGCCCAGGACCGCAGCCTGATCGACGGCGGCGAAACCAGCCTCGACATCGACGGGCGCTATCTGCAGGTAGAGTTCGTCTCGACCCGCTACCAACGCCAGGATGTGCTGGTGTGTGCCTTCAACGATGTCACCCGGCATGTGGAAGATGCCAAGGCACTGGACCGGGCCAGGCGCTCGGCGGACGCCGCCAATACCGCCAAGACCCTGTTCCTGGCCACCATGAGCCATGAAATCCGCACCCCGTTGTACGGCGTGCTCGGCACCCTGGAACTGCTCGGCCTGACCCACCTGGACAGCCGCCAGAGCGACTACCTGCAGACCATCCAGCGCTCCTCCAGCACCCTGTTCCAGTTGATCAGCGACGTGCTCGACGTCTCCAGGATCGAGGCCGGACAAATGAGCATCGATCCGCTGGAGTTCTGCCCGCTGGACATGCTGGAGGATGTCTTGCACGCCCACGCTGGCTCTGCCCAGCGGCGCGGCCTGCTGCTCTATGCCTGCATCGACCCCAACCTGCCGGACCTGTTGCTGGGGGACGCCGCGCGAATCAGCCAGATTCTCAACAACCTGCTGAGCAATGCGATCAAGTTCACCGACAGCGGCCGGGTGGTGTTGCGGGTCCGGGTGCTGGAGTTGCGGGACCAGCAAGCCCGTATCGAATGGCAGGTCACCGATACCGGGATCGGCATTTCAGCCCAGCAGCAACCCCAGCTGTTCGTCCCCTTCTTCCAGGTACGCGACGCCTCCAACGAAGCCGGGGCCGGCCTCGGGCTGGCGATCTGCGAGCGCCTGTGCCAGATGATGGGTGGGCAGATGCAGGTGACCAGCGAGCCGGGGCTGGGCAGTAGTTTCTCTCTGCGCCTGACGCTGCGCTGCCTGCCAGGAGGGCTGCCGCCATTGCTGCCATGGCCCGAAGGTGCGCCAGTGTATGTCCGGGCTCCGGTGCCGGAGTTGCTGAAAAACACCTGTGACTGGCTCGGCCGCCTGGGAGTGCCGGCCTATCCGGCCCCCCTCGGCTGGAACGACGAGCCGCAGACTGGCGTGCTCATCGACATGCTGCCCCGGGATGGCCTGGCCTCCTGGCCTGGCCCATGCGTCAGTGCCGTCTCCGGGGGCCGTAGTGGCCGCCTGCCGCAGGCCACCTCCTGGCAGGTCGACGCCCACGATATTCGCGCCATCGCCCAGGCCGCGGTGCTGGCCCACCAGGGCCTGCCCCTGTGTCAGGCACAGGCACAGCAGAGAACCGGCCGCATGGGCCAACTGAACCTGCGCATCCTGGTGGCCAAACATAGCCCGATCAACCAGGCAATCATCAAGGAACAACTGCAGGCCCTGGGCTGCCAGGTGACCCTGTCGGCCAATGGCAAGCAGGCCCTGGAACACTGGCAGCCACAGCGCTTCGACATCGTGATCACCGACGTAAATATGCCACTCATGAACGGCTACGAGTTGGCGCGGGAGCTGCGTCGCCGCGACCCGCAACTGCCGATCATCGGTGTCACCGCCAATGCATTGCGCGAGGAAGGCATCCGCTGCCTCGCCGCCGGCATGAACACCTGGATAGTCAAACCCATGAACCTGCAGACCCTGCGGGGGCATCTGTCGAAGTTGTGCCCCACCAGCACCGCGACCGCAGCGCCCAGCATTCCGCCGGCCGCACCGTCCCGGCCTCCCCCCGACACAGCGCAAGGCGACCGGATTCAAGTCACCGAGAAAATGCGCCCGCTGTTTCTCAGTACCATGCACGAGGATCTGCGGCGGCTGGCGGAGGCGCTGGACAGCGGCGCCGGCAAGATCGCCGCCGCACGACTGCACAGCATCGCCGGCGCCATGGGGGCGGTGCAGGCAGCCCCACTGGCCAAGGCGTGCGCCGAACTGGAGTGCCGATTGCTGGACGGTGCTCTGACTGCGGATTTGCAAGCCCAGGCCAGGCAACTGATGCAACGCTTGTCCAGACTCCTGTTGCCCCTTGAATAATGGCCTGCTGGGTTTAATGTACCGACGGTCCCTAGCTCCTTTACTAAATTGCGTATTGCACGGGTGTGTTTGCCATGGAAAAACTGAAAGTAGTCATCGCTGACGATCACCCTATCGTGTTGCTCGGTGTGCGTGAGCTGATGGAGCGTGATGATCGCTTCGAGATCGTCGGCGAAACCCTGTCTTCCCAAGGCCTGATCCAGAAGCTGGAAAGCTGCCAGGTGGATGTGGTCATCACCGACTACAACATGCCCGGGGACTCGCCCTACGGTGATGGACTGAAGCTGGTGGAATACCTCAAGCGCAACTTCCCGCACGTGCAGATCCTGATCCTGACCATGATTTCCAATCAGTTGATCCTCACCCGCCTGCGGGAGTTGGGTGTGGTCGGGGTGATCCAGAAGAGCCAGTTGCACGAAGAAATCCAGATCGCCCTCAAGGCCATTGCCCAGAAAGCCGTGTATCGCAGCCTGGAGCCGGTCCCCAATTCGGTGCTGGAATCCAATGTCGCCATCGACGAGCGCATCTCCACCCTGTCGCCCAAGGAATTCGAGATTCTGCGCCTGTTCGTTTCCGGCAAAAGTGTCAGCGAGATCGCCCGCAGCCAGAACCGCAGCGCCAAGACCATCAGCGCGCAGAAGATCTCCGCCATGCGTAAACTGGAGGTGCAGAGCGACCAGGACCTCCTGACCTACTGCATTGGCCGCAATATATTCAACTGATTCCCAGCCCAAGGAACTGCCTGAAAATGGATTTGATTTCACCCGAAGCCGCCGACCTGCTGGAGCTGCAACGCTTGCAAGGTGCCTGGGAACAGATCGCGATGGAAGACAGCGGCGTGCTCAACCCACCGGACGAACACAGCGCCCCCGGCGCCCTGACCTTTATCGAAGGGCAGGATTTTCGCGTGGTGACCCCGGCCGGTGAACTGCTGCTGGCCGGCACCTTTACCCTCGACAGCAGCACCCATCCCAAGTCGATCACCTGGACCGACTCCATGGGCGCAGACGCCGGCCAGGCGCTGCCGGCCAGCTACCAGCTGAGCGACGATGAGTTCGTATTCATCGCCGCCGATGCCGGCCAACCCCGGCCAAGCCATTTCCGCACGGGCCCGGGCCAGACCCTGCGCCGCTTTGTCCGCGCTCGCCAGGCCTGAACCGGCGCAACCCTCCTGCCCGGCCTAGACGCCAGCCGCTGGCGCGTCCAGGGCCCACCAGCTCGGCAGCAGCTGGCGGACCCTGGGTTCGGCAAAGCGATCATCGATCAGCACCAGCACCCCACGGTCGGACTGGCCACGGATCACCCGTCCTGCCGCCTGCACCACTTTCTGCAGGCCCGGGTACAGGTAGGTGTAGTCATAGCCGGAGCCGAACAGCGCCGCCATGCGCTGCTTCATCTGCTCGTTCAGCGGGTTGAGCTGGGGCAGGCCGAGGGTGGCGACAAAGGCCCCGATGAGTTTCGACCCCGGCAGGTCGATGCCCTCGCCGAAAGCACCGCCGAGTACGGCGAAACCGATACCCTGCCCCTCTGGGCGAAACTGCTGGAGAAAGTCCTGGCGCGAAGCCTCGTCCATGCCTCGGGACTGGCACCAGAGCACAATGTCCGGGTGCTCGCGCGCCAGTAACCCGGCCACCTGTTGCAGGTAGTCGAAGCTACTGAAGAACGCCAGGTAGTTGCCCGGGCGCGCCGCGAACTGCCGGGCCATCAGCTCGACAATCGGCGCCAGGGAAGCCTGCCGGTGGGCATAGCGGGTAGAAATGCGGCTGACAATCTGCACCTCCAGCTGCCCGGCGTCGAACGGCGATTCCACATCCAGCCACACGGTGTTGTCCGGCAGCCCCAGCAGGTCAGCGTAGTAACCTCGGGGATTGAGGGTGGCGGAGAACAGCACCGTGCTGCGGGCCGCCGCCAACCGAGGCCCCAGCAGCGCCGCCGGCACCACATTGCGCAGGCTCAGGCGCGACAGGCTGCGCTTGGCGCCCAGGGCGCGCTTGCTGATGTCGAAGATGAACTGCTGCTCATCGAACAGCTCCGCCACCCGGGCAAACTGCAGCAGTTCGAAATACAGGCCCTGCAAACCGCTGTCCAGGCCCCGGGGCTGTTCGTTGAAATAGTCCCCCAGGGCCGCCACGCACAGGGCCAGGGCCTTGAGCAGCGCGGCAGGTAGCTGGGCATAGGCCTGATACTCGGCCACCTGCTCCTTGTGCAACGCATTCCACTCACGATTGAGCCGCTGCAACGGGCTCTTCAAGGCCTGGGGCGCGCTGCTGCGCACGCTCGCCAATTGCTGCTGGTCCAGGCTCGCGCTGTACATGCCACGCCCGCGCTCCACCAGGTTGTGGGCCTCGTCCACCAGCACCGCCACCTGCCACTGGTTGGCCTGGGCCAGGCCGAAGAGCAAGGCGCTGAAGTCGAAGTAGTAGTTGTAGTCGGCCACCACCAGGTCACTCCAGCGAGCCATTTCCTGGCTCAGGTAGTAGGGGCAGACCTGATGCTCCAGGGCCACCTCGCGCAGCGCCTGACGATCCAGCAATGGCACCTGGCTGGCGGCCTGGCGTGCCGCCGGCAGGCGGTCGTAAAAGCCCTTGGCCAGCGGGCAGGACTCACCGTGACAGGCCTTGTCCAGGTGTTCGCAGGCCTTGTCCCGGGCCACCAGCTCCAGCACCCGCAACGCCAGCCCCGGCACCCCGGAGAACAGCACCCGGGCGGCATCCAGGGCCAGTTGCCGGCCCGGGGTCTTGGCGGTGAGAAACAGCAGTGTGTCCAGCTGCTGCGCAGCCATGGCCTTGAGCATGGGAAAGATCGTGCCCAGGGTCTTGCCGATGCCGGTGGGGGCCTGGGCCAGCAGGCAGCGCCCGGTGCTCACCGCCTTGTACACCGACTCGGCGAGCGGGCGCTGGCCGCGACGAAACTCGGCGTGGGGAAAGCGCAGGTCGCGGGTGGCCTGGTCCCGGGTCGCGCGATGGTGCATTTGCTGTTGCGCCCAGTGCAGGAACAGCGCGCACTGGCGATTGAAGAACTCTTCCAGCGCCTCGGCGCTGTGCTCTTGCACCAGCGCGGTTTCGCCTTCGCTGAGCACATCGAAATACACCAGCGAGACACGGATGCTCGGCAGTTGCAGGCTCTGGCACAGCAGCCAGCCATAGACCTTGGCCTGGGCCCAGTGCAATTGACGATGGTTGTCGGGCATGCGCTCAAGGTCGCCACGGTAGGTCTTGATCTCCTCCAGCAGGTTCTGCGCCGGGTCGTAGCCGTCCGCCCTGCCCTTGACCAGCAGCTCGGCGTATCGCCCCTCCAGGGCCACTTCACTCTGGTAGCCGGGGTTGCGTCGCGAAGCCACGGTACGGTGCCCGGCAATGCCCTCCAGCGCCGTGGGCGATGGGGTGAAGCGCAGGTCCAGATCGCCGGCCTTGGCGCTGAATTCGCACAGGGCGCGCACCGCGACGCGATAACTCACGCGCTGGGGTCCTGCCACTGCACGTAGCACACCGCCACCGGCATCCGGTGTTCCTGGCAGAAATCCAGCCAGCGCAGCTGGTTGTCCTGCAAGCGATCCCCCGGGCCCTTGACCTCGATCATCCGGTAGCGCTTCTGCTCGGGCCAGAACTGGATCAGATCCGGCATGCCGGCGCGGTTGGCCTTGATGTCCAGCAGCAGGCGCTGGAACCAGTGTTTCAGGTGCTCGGCGGGCAGGCAGTCGAGGGCCTGGTCGAGCAACTCTTCGCTGAGCGCGCCCCAGAACACGAAGGGCGACTGCAACCCCCACTTGGCCACGAAGCGCTGGCGGATGCTCTGCCGGTAACGGCCATCGTCGAGTTCTGCCAGGCAGGCCTGGAACAGTTCGCTGCGCCGCTGATGGAAGTCCTCGCTGAACAGGTCCACCGGCCCACGCTGGAACGGGTGGAAAAACGCACCGGGCAAGGGGGCAAAGATCGCCGGCCAGCACAGCAGGCCGAACAGCGAATTGATCAGGCTGTTCTCCACGTAGTGCACCGGCGCCTGGGGCTGGTGCAGATGGGCCTGGACATGCAGTTCCACCGCCAGGCCGTCGGCGTCACGCGCCAGGCACAGGTCCAGGCGCTGCACCTCGCGGTTGGCCGCCCGGGGCGCCGGCGGCCCGCCCAGCTTGCGCCGCAGCCGGGGCATGATCCGCAGCAGGTGCTGGGCCTCGGCGGCGCTCTCGGGCGCGGCAGCGGCCTGCTCGGCCAGCGCCAGGGCGGCCTGGTATTGGGCGCTGCGCTCCAGCACCCGGATCAATCGCGATCGCGCGCCCGGGTAGGCGCACTCCTGGTAGATCTGCCGGGCCAGCGCCCACTGCGCCAGGCGCTCGCACTGCTGGCCGAGCTGAAACAGCAGCTTGGCCCGGCGTTTTTCCAGCCAGGGGTTGAGGGTCTGGAAGCGGGCAATGTGCGCCAGCACCTCGGGCAATTCGGCGCCGGCCTCGAACGCTTCCTGGCACTCATGCAGATAGAGGAAGCCGTCCACGTCTTCGCGGCTGCGCAGGCCACGGGCATCGGCACTGATCTCGACCTTCTCGTAGCTGTAGATGCCCAGGTCCGCGAGGACGAATTCCGACCAGTCCTGATACAGGTTGCCAAAGAACATCAGGCGCAGGCGATCGCACAGCGGCATCAGCGTCAGGCTCAGGAGCCGGTCTGGCAGCGCCGGGCACCACTGGGCGAATGCCTGGGGCGCCAGGCCCTGCTGGGTTAGCTCTTCCAGCCACTGGTCTTTCCTGGCCTTGGCCGCAAGCCCGTTGAAGCACTGCAGGATCTCGGCCTTTTGCAGCAGGCCGAACAGCTCTTCCAGGCAGAGCGGCGCCTGCTCATCGACCCAGCCCAGCGCCAGCAACGGCTCCAGGGCCACGGCGCTGTCGCCGATCTCCGGGTAGCTGAGCTTGCTCAGGCGAAAGTGCCGGCCCTTGCGCATCACCATGCGCACCAGCAAGGCCTGGGAAGGCTCGGCCAGTTGCGCGAAATCAAGGATGAAGCGCTGTTCATCGGCGCTCAGCACATCGGCATAGCGCAGCTGCAGCCAGTTCAATACCTGGCGGAAGTTGTGCAGGTAATAGAGGGGGTTTTCGAGGGGATTGGAAGTCACTGAACGCAAGCGCCACGGCTGATCGGATACTGGTTATGCATACAGATAACAGCCGGCGACCGGGTCTGGCAAACACTATTGGATAAATGGCACAGCGAAGTTTTTTACAATTCCCTGGCGAACTTTCGTCGTCTTCACTACACCAAGGGCCCATGGCTATAGTGTCCGGCGCCAATGCGCGTGCGCATCATTGATGAGAGGTCTGTATGAAAGTGAAGAACCTGGGATTGTTTCTGGCCGCTTGCGGCGCCATGGCCTTGGCCGGTTGCGCCTCGCCCACTGTGGTGACCCTGCAGAACGGCACCCAATACCTGACCCGGGACCAGCCCAAGACCAAGACCGCCGACGGCTTCTATGAATTCCAGGACATTTCCGGCAAGACCATCCGGGTCAAGGCGGACGATGTGGCCACCGTCCGCCAGGAAAAATGATCCGCTGCGGTTGAAGTCAGTGCGACCAGGGAAAGGGCCCCTGCCCTGGCTCGCAGAAAATCCCCAGGGGCTTGCCGCGCCTGGACAATTCGTTACGCACCTGCTGGCAACGCTCGCGCTCCCGGGCCTCGGCGTTGTCGATGCTGATGTTGCCGGTGGTATCCGGCCTCTTGTCGTCCCCCAGACGGACCTGGGCCCAGGGTTGTTCGGGTTGCACATGGAAGCGGCTCGGGGCCGGCTCCTCCTTCACTTCAGGCGCCGGCTGGCCGGCCGGCAACTGGTCCGGGGTCACCCCATAGCGCTTCAAAATCGAGCTGTGAGGCAATTCCTCGGCGGATGCCATGACCACCCACAGGGCCAGCACCACACCGCTCGCATACCTCTTGCTGTTACTCACCGTCAAAACTCTCCTGTCATTGCCGTAGCGTGAATGCCTGCCTGTACTAACGAGCTGACACGTTTCAGCTTTACCGCTATTGGAGTCGCAAATCGACTGGTAGGTCACTCTCCCCCGGCAATGAACGGTGCGAGGCCCATCGCAGGCCTCGCGCCGCGCCGGCATCAGGCGAGAACGATGCCGGAACCGTTGAGGTGCTCCAGGCTGACCCCCACCAGGGTCACCGAGTCCTGGCCGAAGGTCAGCACCGTGTCGTTACCACTGCTGCTGGCATGAGCCCGATAGTCCTGGTCCGGCAGCACGCCGCTCACCCCCATGAACACCAGCTTGTCGCCACCCTGGTAGCCGAGGATGCGGTCCTGGCCGAAATGCCCGGTGAACAGAAAGGTATTGTTGCCGCCTCCGGCTTCCATCAGGTCGTTGCCGGCACCGCCAACGAACACGTCGTTGCCCTGGCCGCCGATCAGGTGGTCGTTGCCGTCCAGGCCGAACAGCCAGTCGCCGCCGGCATGGGCCTTGAGCACGTTGTCGCCCGCATCGCCCCTGACCGACGAGGCGTACTGGGTAACCTGCCCGCCGGCCTTGAGGCCCTGGTCGGTGACCTGGTGGATCACATCGTCCTTGAACAGGCCCCAGAGAAAGCCCGGCTCCTTGCTCTGGATCGCGCCAATGTCGCGGGTCATGCTGATACCGCCATTGGCGTCGCGCAGGTACAGGGTCCCGGCGCCGTCGCTGGCAAAGCTGTAGTTCTTGACCGACTGCTGCAGGTCCAGGGTGTTGCTGCCCTGGCCGCCGAGGATGATGTTGTAGCCGCCGCTGTCGCGGAACGTATCGTTGCCGGCCCGGCCTTCCAGGTAGTCGTTGCCGCTGCCGCCCTGGATCAGGTCGTTGCCGTCGCTGCCGATGATGAAGGTGCTGCCCTTGTGGGTCTCGGCATTGCGGTTGAGGTCCTGGACCCAGGTACTGGCCCGGGCCGGGTCCGACAGGTTGGCTACCACGATGGTGGAGTCCTTGCTGGTGAAGTCGTAGAACTTCGACTCCAGCACCCGGGTCAGGCCGTCGCCGTAGCCGGTGGGCAGGTGGGAGAGCCAGGTGGGAATGTTGAGGATCGAGAACGGCAGCACATTCCACAGGGTCGAGGCGTAATGGTCGTTGAAGTTGACGATGTTGTTGGTCGCCGAGTCCTGGTGGGCGTCATGCACCCCGAGGGACGACAGGTTGAAGGTTGAGCCGTCCAGGGCGCGGAACACCGGGTCGTTCTCGTAGCCGATGTTCAGCACCTTGTCGCTGGCGCTCTGGGTCGGCGAGGCGTAGGCGATGTAGTTGGAGTCCTTGTAGAACCCCGACCAGCGTTCGCTGCTCAGGTCCGCCAGGCTGTTGACCCCCAGCCCGCCCAGGCTGTGGCCGCTGACCAGGACATCCTTGCCCGACAGGCCATTGGCCTGGGCGAAGGCGGCGACATCTCCCAGCAACTTGCCGAACGCCTCGCCGGCATAGTTCTTCGCATAGTCCTTGGGCCCCAGGGCCGCCAGCAGGTCGTTGATCACATCACCGATGGTGTCACTGATCACCGATTCCCGTGGCCCGCTGGTGCCGCGAAAGGCAATGCCGATGGATTCCAGGTGGCCCTGGGCATCGTACTTGCCGAGGATTTCCACCTGGGCCGTGCCGTAGCCGGCCTTCTCGCCAAAGAAGGTTCCCCGGCCATCGACCTTGCCGTCGTAGCCCAGTTGCTGGGCGCTGATGGTGGACCAGCCGGCCTGGTGCAGGGCATCCAGCGCGGCCTTCTCGGAGTCGGGGTTCCAGGGAATGCCGGGGATTACCCCCTGGGAATTGCCGCTGCCGATCAGCGCCGTGACCAGGGTCGCCGGCAGGCCCAGGCCGAAGCCGTTGTGCTGGTAGCCCTCGGCAAAACCGTTGTCGATGTTGTGGTAGGAGTACAGGGTGATCGCCAGCGCATCGGAAAACAGCGCCTTGGAGTCACTTGCAGTGAAGTTCTTGTAGTCAAACACACCCATGGTATTGCCTCTTCTGTTGTTGGAATTGTCAGAGCAAACGCATGCCGCCCAAGCCCCATGGCGGGACTCGGGCAACTCGGTGAAGGGCCGGGGGACTGCTGGCTACCCGGCCTTCAGAACTGCCAGTCCAGGGTCAAGCCGACCCCGTGACTCTTGTCCCGGGCCCCCAGCAACCCGTTGTAATCCAGGTTGACCCGAGTCCCTCGGCCCACGGCCATGCCGGCCCGGGCGCCAATGACCGCGGCGTCGCGATCCAGGGACAGGCTCTGCACCTTGAAGCCCTGCCCGCCCTCGACGAACCCCAGGTTCATCGTGGCGTCGGTGGGGCTCAGGTGGTGCTGCCAACCCAGGGTAGCCGACAGCTCCAGGCTTCGGGTCGAGCTCAGTTGCAGGCGTTGGCCAGCGCGCAGGCCCAGGGTCGTGAGCCAGGCCTCGCGGTGGTCATCCGCGCCCCTCAAGGCCGCGTCGCCGCCCTTCTCCTTGAAGCTGTCGCTGGCCACATTGACATAAGCCAGGTTAGCGAAGGGTTCAAGCGCCAGGGGTTGCAGGTCCAGGCTCCAGGCGGCCTCGGTGAACAGCTGGGCGCTCTGGGCGTCACGCTTGGTCTTGAGCCGCTCGGATTCCCCGGCAAACTGCAACTCGCGCTTGACGTCGATGCGGTGCCAGCTATAGGAACCGCCCACACTCAGGCGCACGGCATCCAGTTGCTGGCCGACATAGGCCCCCAGGTGGTAGCTGTCGACCTTGGCCGAGGAATGGGTACCGTCGCCCATGTTCAGGGAACTGTCGCTGTAGCCACCGAACAGCCCCAGGCGCCGGCCCTCGCCCACTTCACCATCCACCCCGGCCAGCAAGCCGCCGATGGAGGTGTTGTAGCCGGCCTGGGAATGCCCGCCATCGGCCTTGCCCCAGGCGCCCAGGACCTTGAACCAGGCGCCTTCATCAAGGCTCTGGGTGCCGTTGCCGACAGCCCCGGCGTCCTGGCGCAGGCGCTCGCCCATGGTGTCGCGCAGGTGACGGCCCTGGTTGATCAGGACACTGGCCACCGCCGGGTGGATCTCCCCGGACAATTGCTGGAAGGCCTGCTGGGCACTGGCGGCAGTCGGCGCCAGCAGCAGGCTTTCGAACAGCGGGCTGCCGGCCCCCAGTTGCTCGGCGGCAGCCGCCACCGACACCTGGTTGTCGGTCAGGCCGACACTGGCGAACGAGCGCGCACTGCGCTGTACCGCCAACTGCACACCAGTGGCCGAGTAGTCCAGGCTGCCGGCAAGGAACAGGTAGCTGGGCAACACCGTGCCGAAGCTGCCCTGGACCCCGCCCGCCGCATCGAGGATGTCGAACTGGCGCCCCAGCACGCTGCCGCTGCCAGTGCCCGAAGGCTCCAGGACCATGGCCAGGTTGGCCCCGGCAATGGTCACCTGGCCGCTGCTGACGATCCGGTCGCTGGCGGTCGGCGACACCTCCACGGCGTAGGTCGAGCCCGGCTGGAAGGTCACGTCGCCGGCCACGTTCAGGGTGCCGATGGAGTTGCCCGGGGCCACCGTGGCCCCGGAGTTGGCCGTCAGCCCGCCGATCCGGCCATTGCCGCCGAGGGTTGCGCCCTGGTTCACCGTCACCGCCGACGTCAGGCTGCCGTTGACCGCCAGGCGGCCCTGGTTGACCAGGGTCGGGCCGGCGTAGCTGTTGTTGCCGCTGAGCACCAGGGTGCCGATGCCCTCCTTGGTCAGGCCGCCATGGCCGCTGATGTCGTTGCTCCAGATGTCGAAGCCGCAGTTGAACTGGGTACAGCGCCGCTGGGTGGGCTTGCCGGCGTCCAGCAGCGCTCCCACCCCCGGCAGGTTGGCTACCCACTGGGAGGAACCATAGGCGCCATCGATCCGCAGTTCCTGGGGGATGTCCTGCTCGGTGACCAGCATGCCCGGGCCGCGAATGCCCTTTTGCAGGTCGATCATGCCCCAGCCATACAGCTCGTCGATGCCCGGGGCGCCCATGTCCCGGGCGGTGGTGCGCAGCACCCCGGCGATCTGCGCCGCATCCATATAGGGAAAGCGCTCCATCAGTACCGCTGCCGCACCGGCGGCATGGGGCGCGGCCATCGAGGTGCCGTTCTTGTTGGCGTAGCCGACCGTCATGTCTTCCAGGCTGGTGCCACCGATCACGGCGCTGTAGATCCGTGTACCCGGGGCCGAGACACAGAAGCTCGCGGTGTAGCCGCAGCGTGAGGAAAAGGTACTGATGGTGTAAGGCTCGGCGCTGCTGGTGTCCGGGTTCTGCTGCAAGGCCGCCACTGTCAGCCACTGCGGGGCGATTTCCGGGACGAAATAGCCCAGCCCGGCGATGGCGTCCGGGTTGTTCAGGTTGTAGTCGTTGCCGGCGGCGAAGATGGTCAGCACGCCACTGCGGGCCGCATTGATGGCACCGTCATAGGCACCGCCTTGCAAGGTGCCGAGCAAGGGCCGGATCTGGCTGAACTGGGCCTGGGCGTCACTCAGGCCGAAGTGCGGGAACGCCGGATCGCGCCCGCCCTTGGCGAATGCGTCGGTGATGCCGATGCCCCAGCTGTTGTTGATGATCCGCGCGCCACTGGCTACCAGGCCGTCCCAGCCGGCCTTGTACACCGCCCCATCGTTGCCCAGGATGATGCCGTCCTCGGGGCCGGGGTCGCCGTTCTCGGCACTGATGATCTGGGCGTCGAAGGCCACCCCATGCATGGCGCCGCCATCGCGGCTGCCGGCGGCGATACCGCCCACGTGAGTGCCGTGGGAACCGAGCTTGCCGTCCGAGCCCACCGAGGGCGTGCCGTCATAACGGAAGGCGTCTCCAGCCTTTACCGGAATGTAGGGATCGGTGTACTGGCGGATGCCGCTGGTCACCAGGGTGATGACCTTGTCGCTGCCGGCGAACTCGGGGTGCTGGGCATACACCGGCTGGTCGAAGATCCCCAGCTTGATGCCCTGGCCGGTGTAGCCGGCGGCATAGGCACTGTCGGCATGTATCGCCCCCAGGCCCCAGTCGGCCTTGAATTCGGCGCTGCGCCAACTGGCGGCGTCGCCGAGCTTACCGGTTTCCACATAGGGCGCCGCCTGGGCACCAGTGGCCAGGGCCAGGCAACCGGCCAGGGCGCTGGCCAGCGGGCTGTACGCCCAGGGTAGCTGCCGGCAGCGAGGCCATCCGGAGCGGGTATTGCGAAGATGCGGTTGTCCAGGTTGAAACTGCTTCACTACGACCATCCTTAGTTGTATGGGCAATCGACCGGCGCGACGACGCTCTGCGCCGGGGTATGGCGACCGGCGCTTCAGAAGCGCCAGTCGAGGTTCAGCCCCACGTTGTGGAACTGTTCGGCATTGCCCAGCTGGCCCTGGTAATCCAGGCTCAGGTCCAGCTGGGCGGTGACTCCAAGGCGCGCCTGAAGCCCCAGCAGCGCCGCATCCCGGGACGCGCTTGCGCTGTCCACGGCAAAGCTCGGGCCGCCGCTGGCGAATGCCAGGTGCTGGCTGGAAGTGTCATGCCCCAGGCGGTGCTGCCAGGCCAGGCTGCTGGACAGCTCCAGGGGCTGGCCGCGGCTCAGGCTGAGCCGCTTCAGGCCCCGGGCCCCCAGGCTGCCCAGCAGGGCCTCGGCGCTGTCGTCCCCGGCGCGCAGGGCCGCGGCGTCGCCCTTCTCGTGGAAGGCGTCACGCTGCAGGTGCAGGTAGGCCAGGTTGGCGAAGGGCTCCAACGTCAGGGCCGGTAGCTGCAGCCGATACGCTGCCTCGCTGAACAGCTGGCTGCTGCGGCCGTCGATCCGGGCCTTCTGCTTGGCGCTGGCTTCGGCGTATTGCAGGTCGCGGCGCACCTGGGCGCTATGCCAGCTGTGGCTGGCCCCCAGGCTCAGGCGCAGGCCGCCCAGGTCGCGCCCGGCATAGGCGCCCAGGTGGTAGCTGTCGATCTGCGCGCTGGAGTGGCTGGCGCCGCCCATGCGCAGCGAGGTGTCGCTGTAGCCGGCGGCCAGGCCGACCCGCGTGTCCGCGTCCAGGTCGCGGTCCAGCCCCAGCAGCACCCCACTGCCCTTGCCCTGGTAGGAACTGTGGCCCGAGTCGCCGTCAGTGCGCGCCTGCCCACCCAGGCCCTTGATCCAGAAACTCGCCTCGCCCTCCCCGGCATTTGGCCCCGGGCGCTGCAAGCGCTGGCCAAAGGCCTCGCGCAGGTCGCGGCCCTGATTGAGCAGGGTCTGCTCCAGGGCCGGGTAGATCTCCCCGGACAACTGTTGCAACGCCCCTTGAGCCGAAGCCGGCGAGGCCGACAGCAGCAGGCTTTCGTAGACCGGGTCGGCCGTGCCCAACTGCTCCACCGCCGTGGCCACCGCGCGCTGGTTGGGGCTGGCGGCCACGCTGGCAAAGGTCGCGTCGCTGCGCACCAGGCCCAGTTGCACGCCGCTGGCGGAGTAATCGACCACCGCGCCGAGAAACAGGTAGTTGGGTTGCACCAGGGCGAACTGGCCATCGATACCGCCCGCGGCCTGCAAGATGTCGAACTGGCGCCCGACCAGCCCCCGGACCTGCCCGGCGCTGAGCAGGTTGGCGTTGTGTTCCAGGCTCAGGCTGAGCTGGGCGCCCTCCAGATGTGCCCGGCCGCCGGCGACGATACGGTCGCTGGCGGTCGGCGTCAGCTCCACGGCGTAGGTCGAACCTGGCTGGAAACTCACATCGCCGGCCACATTCAGGGTGCCGATGGAGTTGCCCGGGGCCACGCGCGCGCCGCGGGTCGCGGTCAGCGCCGCGACCTGCCCGCTGCCACCCAGGCTCGCGCCACTGTTGACCGTGACCGCGGATGCCAGGCTGCCATTGACCACCAGCAGCCCGCCATCGACCGTGGTCGGCCCGCGATAGCTACTGTCACCGCTGAGCAACAGCCAGCCGGCCCCGGACTTGACCAGGCTGCCCTGGTACAGGCGCTGCGCGGCCGCCACATCCCGGGCCATGCCGATCGCGTAGTCGGTCAGTTCCTGCTGGCTGGCCTGGGCCCCCGGGCCCTGCTCCCAGCCACGATCCTTAAGAGTCTGTTGCCAGGCCTGGTGCTCGGCGGCATCCTCCACCTGGCGCTGGGCCAGGGCCTGGTCGGAGATGCCGTTGCTCCACACATCGCCTTGCCCGGCCTCCAGGTTGACCTTGAATTCCCCCAGCAACTGCCCGGGCCCGTGCAATGCCCGGCCCAGGTCCGGCACGCCCCAGCCCACCAGGCTGCCAGGGGCCTGGGTCAGCGAGCCATCGAGCTGGCGGGCGGTGGTCAGCAGCACCTGCAGGGCCTGCTGGTTGTCCAGATAGGGGTAGCGCTCCATCACCAGGGCCAGGGCTCCGGTGGCATGGGGCGCGGCCATCGAAGTGCCGTTGTAGGTGGCGTAGCCGCCCCCGGGCACAGTGCTGGTGATGGCCGCGCCGGGCGTGGCCAGGCACCAGTACTTGGCGATCCCGCACTGGTTGTATTTCTGCTGGTTGTTCTTGTCCAGGCCCGAGACCGCCAGCCAGTGCCCTTCCAGCTCCGGCTGAAAATACGGCAGTGCCGATCGCACGCTGGCATTGGCATAGCCGCTGTTGCCGGCGCTGAAGACGTTGATCACCCCCTGGCGCGAGACCTGCGCCGCCGCGTCGAGCCAGGTGTCCTGGCCGAAGTGCTGGGCATAGGCGGCGTGCAGGCCCTGGAGGGTCTGGTAGCTGACGTCCTTGGGCTGGCTGCCCCAGCTGTTGTTGATGACCCGCACCCCGGCGTCGGCCAGGGCACCGTACACCGCCTGGAAATAGCGCGGGTCGGGGCCCGGGCCGAAGAGCATGCTGTCATTGCCGTTGGTGTTGCCGACGTAGACCTGGGCATTGAAGGCCACCCCATGCATGCCGTTGCCGTCGCGGGCGGCGCCCATGGTGCCGGTGACGTGAGTGCCGTGGGTGTCGTTGTTGGCGTTGAGCACCCCGGACACCTGGAACCCGCTGCCGTCCTGGTAGCTGCCGCTGGCGATCACCGGGTGAAAGCGCAGGGACGAGGCTTCGGCATGGGCCGCATCGAAGCCCGAATCCAGGGCACCGATCTTGACCCCGCTACCGGTAAGGCCGGCGGCGTAGGCCTGGTTCGCCTGCATCCGGTCCAGGCCCCAGTCCTGCAGGTATTCGGCGGAGCGCCAGCTGGCGGCATCACCGGGGCGACCGGTTTCCTGGTAGGCCGCCTGGGCCCCACCCGGCAGGTTCGCGGCAAACGCCAGGAACACCCCGGCCGCCAGCACATTGAGCTGATGAACATTCACATCCATGTTGATGACGTCTCTTGTTGTTGTTCTGGGATCGACTTTCCGTAACCGATCAGCAACCACGGCTTACTTCATGGGACTGGCTCCTTGAGGGTTCGCGCCCTACGCCCAGGGGCGCCTGCTGCGGGCAAAGCTGTCGCCGCCGCAGCCCTTTTCAGGGGGCTGCGGGGCCTCTAGCGCTGGATATCGGTGAGGGTCAGGCGAAGACCAGGCCCGAGCCCGAAAGGCTGTCCATGCCGACCCCCACAAGGGTCACCGAGAACTCGCCGACACTGAGCAGGGTGTCGTTGCCGTTCTGCGACAAATGCTGGCTGTAGTCGTAATGGGCGTCGACCCCGGGCACGCCCATGAACACCAGCTTGTCGGTGTTCTGGTAGCCGTGGATCAGGTCGAAGCCGAAGTTGCCGCTGAACAGGAAGGTATTGCCCCCGCCACCGCTGGAGTGCATGACGTCGTTGCCGGTGCCGCCGACGAAAGTCACGTTGGCCTTGTCGCTGCTCAGCAGGTCATCGCCGCCATGGCCGAACAGCCAGTCGCCATCGACGCTGGCTACCAGCGCATTGCCGTAGGCATCGCCGTTGAGGGAATGGTTGTAGGCGGTCCACTGGTTGCCGTTCTGCAAGCCGTCGGCGGTGACGCTGTGGCTCACGTCCTTGCCGAACAGTTGCCACCAGCTTCCGGTCTCGTGGCTGACCAGGGCGCCGACGTCCCGGGTCATGCTGATGCCGCCGTAGGCATCACGGATATACAGGGTGCCGTCGCCGTCATTGGCGATGGAAAAGTTCTTCAGCGGCTGCTGCAGTTCCAGCACGTTATGGCCCTGCCCGCCATGGATGATGTTGTAGCCGCCGTCATCGCGGAAGCGATCATCGCCGGCCCCGCCATCCAGGTAGTCGTTGCCCTTGCCGCCGTGCAGCAGGTCGTTGCTCTGGGTGCCGATGATGAAGGTGCTGCCGGTGTGTTTTTCCGCGTACAGGTTGAGGTCCTTGACCCAGACCTGATCGCGCTTGCCCTCGGACAGGTTGGAAATAACCACGGTGGAGTCACGGCTGGTCAGGTCATAGAAATCCGAGTTGATCAGGCGGTTGAGGCCGCCGGCGTAGTCCACCGCACTATGGGCCGACCAGGACTGCGGATTGAGGATGCTCTGGGGAATCAACTTGCCGAGGAACGATGAATAGTGATCGGTGAAGCTGACGATGTTGTTGGTCGCCGATTCCTGGGGCTTGTCGTGGGTGCCCAGGGACGAGGCGTTGAAATGAGTGCCGTCCAGGGCGCGGAACACCGGGTCGTTTTCATAACCGATGTTCAGCACCTGCGAGCTGTTGGCGCTCTGGGTCGGCGAGGCGAAGGCCACGTAGCTGGCGTCCTGGTAGAAGCCGCCCCAGTGATCGCTGCTCATGGCCGCCAGGCTGTTGACCCCAAGGCCGCCCAGGCTGTGGCCGGTGACCAGCACATCGCTGCCGCTCAAGCCCTGGGCCGCAGCAAAGGCCGCCACCTTGCCCAGCAGGTTGTCAAAGGCCAGGCGGCTGTAGTTGTCGGCAAAGCCGGAAACGAAGGCCGCCTGCAGGTCGTTGATACCGTCCTTGAGGCTGTCGGTGCCGCGAAAGCTGATGCCGATGGACAGCAGTTGCCCGGCCGCGTCGTATTTGCCCAGCACCTCGACCTGGGCGTCGCTGACAATCGCCTGCTCGCCGGAAATCGTGCCCTGGGCGCTGATGTTGCCCTGGTAGCCCAGCTGGCTGGCGCTGATGGGGCGCCAGGCGGTGCCCGGCAGCGCCTCGCCGGTGGGTGTGGAGGCGTACAGCGCCAGAGTAATGGCTTCGCTGTAGAGGGCCTTGCCGTCACCGCCAAGGGCGGTCTTGTAATCGAAGATACTCATGCTCGTTCCTCTTTTTTATTGTCCCTGAGCCTGCGGTCGGCAAGGCCTCCTAAGGCTGCGCGCGCTGGCCGAAAGCCTCGTCGACCCTGGCCAGATCCTCTTCCCGCAGAGTGCCTGCGTAGTAGTGCAGCTTGGTCCAGGCCATCAAGTAGTCATAGCGCGCCTGGGCCAGGTCGCGGCGGGTGGTGTAGAGCTGCTGTTCGGCGTTCAGTGCATCGAGGTTGACCCGTTCGCCCCCCAGGATGCTCTGCTTGGTCGAGACCACCAGGGCCTCGGCCGAAGTCAGGGCTTTCTGGTAGGCCCGCAACTTGCTCACCCCCGATAGACAGGCACTGAATTGGCGGCGGAGTTCAATCAGGGTTTCCCGGGTCTTGCCGTCCAGTTCGTACTCGGCCTGTTCCATGGAGCGGCTGGCCTGGCGGGTCGAGGCCGAGACCCCGCCCCCGGCATACAACGGCACGCTGACTTCGATACCGATGGTGTTGGTGTCGTAGCGCTGGTTGTAGGTGTTGCCGCTTTCCGATTCGTTCTGGCGCATGGTGGCGTAGGCGCTGAGCTTGGGCAGGTGCCCGGCGCGGTTGCGTTCCACCTCGTAGCGCGCGACCTCGACCCGCTGGCGCTGGGAAGCCAGCACCGGGTTGTTGCTCAGGGCCATCTCGTGCCAGGTGTCGTAGTTGGCCGGAGTCAGGGAGAAGGACTGGAAGTCTTCCTGCAAGGGGTCCAGATCCCGCACATCGAGGTTCGGCTCGCCGGTCAGGGCCGCCAGCTCGCGCAAGGCCGCGTCCTGCTCGTCCCGGGCTTCGATCTCTTCGGCGGTGGCCAATTCGTAGCGCGACTCGGCTTCGAGGATGTCGGTGCGGGTGCCCTCGCCCTGCTGGAACATGTGCCGGTTCTGCTGGAACTGCTGCTCGAAGGCCTTTTTCTTGGCCAGGGCGATGTCGATCTGGTCCTGGGCGAACAGCGCCTTGGTGTAGTAGCTCAGCACCCGCACCAGCAACTCCTGGCTCTTGCCGCGAAAGTTCTCGTCGGCAAACAGCGCCTGGGCCACGCCCTTGCGGTAATTGGCGTAGGCCTCGTAGTCGATCAGCGGCTGCTGCAGGGTCAGGGACGAACCGTAGCTGTCGTAGTTGCGTTTTTCGGTAATGGTGCCGCGCACCGTATCCAGGTAGCTGACCTTGGAGTTGTTATGGCCCTTGTTGTAGCTGTAGCCGACCTTGGGCAGCAGCCCGGCACGGCCGATGGCGCGGTTTTCAAGGCCCGCGTCGCGTTCCTTGATGGCGCCGAGGAACACCGGGTCGTTGCGCAGGGCCTGTTCGTAGATCTGGAACGGGCCCACCGCCTGGGCCGTCTGGCAGGCCAACAGCGCCAGAGCCGCCGCGAGAATGGAAAGCTTACTCATACGACGCGACATCCTTATTCTTCGGTCAGTGCAGAACCTGCCCGGTCGAGCAGTGGCTTGAACAGGTAATTGAGCAGGGAACGCTCGCCAGTGCGCACGAACATTTCCGCCGGCATGCCGGGCTTGATCACCAGGCCGTTGAGCTTCTCCATGGCCTGGTCGCTGACACTGCTGCGCAGCACGTAGTAGGGCATGCCGGTTTTCTCGTCGAGCATCTGGTCGGCGGAAATCAGGCTGACTTCGCCCGGCACTCGTGGCGTGCGGCTCTGGTTGAAGGCGGTGAACAGGATGTCCACCGGCAAGTGGGTGCCGACCTTGTCCACCAGGTTCACCGGCAGCCGCCCTTCCACCTCCAGGTGAGTGCCCTGGGGCACGATTTCCAGCAGGGTCTCGCCCTGGCGCACCACCGCGCCCTCGGTGTGCACCCCGAGATTGACCGCGATGCCGTCGGCGGTGGCGATGATCTCGCTGTGCTGCAGGTCGAAACCGGCAGAGGTCAGTTGCTGCTCCAGGGTCTGGGTCTTGAGCTGGGCTTCGGCCAACTGGCTGCGCACCTCTTTCTGGTACTCCTCGCTGTGCTGTTGCAGCTTGAGCCGGGATTCGAGGATGCCCTGCTCCACTCGCCCGCTTTCCCCGGTGTTCTGCGCCAGTTCCTGCTGCACCTGGGACAGTTGGCGCTGATATTCCAGCAGGCGGTTGCGCGGGATGTAGCCGTTGTCCGCCAAAGGTTGCAGGTTGCTCAGTTGCTGGCGCAGGGATTCGGCCTGGCTACCGAGGTCGGTGCGGGCCCGGCGCATGCCGGCCAGTTGCGCGGTGGCGCCTTCGATATTGGCACGGATGCCCGCCTGCTCCCGGGAGAATGCCTCGCGCCGGCTGCTGAACAACTGGCGCTGGCCCTCCAGCACCAGGGCCAGGCGCGGATCGTCGCTGTCGCTCAGGGGCGCGGGGAAATCCACCTGCTTGAGGTTGTCGCGCTCGCTGCGCCAGCGCGCCAGGCTGGCCATGGCCATGCGGTACTGGGCTTGCAGCGATTGCACGTCCGCCGCCACCTGGGTCTGGTCCAGGCGAAACAGCGGCTGGCCCTGCTTCACGCTTTCGCCCTCGCGCACCAGGATCCGGCTGACCACCCCGCTGCTCATGGACTGCACCGCCTTGCGTTTGCCGGACACCACCACCGTGCCTTGCACCGGAATGCCCTGGTCCAGGGGCGCCAGCGCCGCCCAGACGAAGAAACTGCCCGCCCCCACCAGGGCCAGGATCCAGCCCATGCGGGCGAAAAAGCCCGCGTCACGCTCGACCCGTTCCGGCGCGTAACCCTCTTCGATCATCATGTTGCTGTCCTTGCTCATGCGCCTGAATTCCGTGTCGGAGCCTGGTATTGCCGGCTCATGCTGAGGCCGCCGGGCGCCGCTGCAACGGGCTTGGGCGCCTCCTGGGCCTGGGCTTGCTGGCCGCCGGCCAGGGCCTTGAGCACTTCCTGGCTCGGGCCGAAGGCCTGCAAGCGGCCTTCGTTGAGTACCAGCAGTTTGTCGGCCAGGGCCAGCACCGAGGAACGGTGGGTCACCAGCACCACGCTGGTGCCCCGGGCCTTGAGCTGGGCAATGGCCGCCGCCAGGGCACTTTCGCCCACGGTATCGAGGTTGGAATTGGGTTCGTCCAGCACCACCAGGCTCGGGCTGCCATACAGCGCCCGGGCCAGGGCCACCCGCTGCTTCTGGCCACCGGACAGGCCGCTGCCGTCATCGCCGAGCACGGTGTCGTAGCCCTGGGGCAGGCGCAGGATCAGCTCATGCACCCCGGCCATCTGCGCGGCCTGGACCACCTGCTCCGGGTCGGCCTGGCGAAAGCGTGCGATGTTCTCGGCGATGCTGCCGGTAAACAGCTCGATATCCTGAGGCAGATAGCCGATGTAGGGCCCCAGTTCGTCGCGGTTCCAGCGATGGATATCGGCCCCGTCCAGGCGCACGGTACCGCCCAGGGTCGGCCATACGCCCACCAGTACCCGGGCCAGGGTCGACTTGCCGGAACCGGAAGCCCCCAGCACGCCAAGCACTTCACCGGCATTGATGCTGAAGTTCACCTGTTGCAGGGTCGCCATCCGCCGTCCGGGTGGGCCGGCGCTGACCTGCTCGAAGCTCACCTGGCCCTTGGGCGCCGGCAAGGACATCGCCGTATCGCTGGGCGGGAACTCGCGCAGCAGTGCATCCAGGCGGCCGTAGGCCAGCTTGGCCGAACTCCATTGTTTCCACACCGCGATCAACTGGTCGATGGGGCTCAGCACCCGGCCCATGAGGATCGAACCGGCAATCATCATCCCCGCGGTCATGTCGCCCTTGATCACCAGCAAGGCACCCAGGCCCAGCACCAGGGATTGCAGGCACAGACGCAAGGTCTTGCTCAGGGAGCTGATCACCGAGCCGGTATCGCTGGCCTGGTTCTGCAGGCCGAGAAAGCGCGAGTGCACGGCGAACCAGCGTTTGCGCAAGGCGCCAAGCATGCCCATGGCCTGGATGGTTTCGGCGTTGTGCAGGTGGCTGGTGGCCAGCTGGGTGGAACGCTGCGAAAAACCGCTGGCCTCGGCCAGGTCCTTCTTGGTCATGGCTTCGTTGAGGTACGCCAGGGCAATCAGCAACAACGCGCCTACAGTGGCGAACACTCCGAGCCAGACGTTGAAGGCGTAGATCACCAGCAGGTAGATGGGGAACCAGGGTGCATCGAAGAAGGCGAACAGTGCCGGCCCGGTGAGGAACTGGCGAATATGGGTCAAATCTCCCAGGGACTGCCCCGCATGGCCCTCGCCCCGGGACAGGTTGCGCTCGAACGCGGCCTGGTAGACCCGCAGGTTGAAGCGGCGCTCCAGCTGGCTGCCGATGCGGATCACGATAAAGCTGCGCAGCACTTCCAGAAGACCGATAAAGACGAAGAAGCCCACCACCATCAACGACAGCATCACCAGGGTGGTTTCATTCTGCGACGACAGTACCCGGTCGTAGACCTGCAACATATAGATGGAAGGCACCAGCATCAGCACGTTAATCAACGCAGTGAAACAACCGACACTGATGAGGATGCCCTTATATTCGCCCAGTGCCTTGAACAGTGGTGCAGGATGATTGTTCTTCACCATTTCTAACATTTTCCCTGAGCTGTTAATCCGCGCCCGCTAGCGTGGAACCAATGTAGCCTACAACTAACAACCCGCACTACTTAGTTGCTGAATCCTGCGGACACGAATAATTCGGACAGCTGTATCCAACAGCAGCCCGAACATGTTCCTGCCGGCCAAGAGAGTGGCGATATAATGGCCGTCGTTTATTAGACGAACACACTCATCGCTTAATTAGCGGCGCGTTGTAACACAATCAGACCGTCGGCTTTCAGGCGGGCTTCGTAGAGGCCCTCTTTCTGGCGACTGAAGAAAATGATTTTCGAGCCTTCGCGGCCGGTAATGGCAATGCCATCGGGCTCCGGGAACCAGCCCACCGCGGCTTCCCCGAGCCATTTCGACAGGCAGTCGGCGCCGTCGCCCAGGGCGGCGTTGTGCAACAGGTCCAGGGTGCAACCTTCAGCGGGTGCGGCTGCCTGTTGCAGCTGCCAGTGTCCAACCAGTTCCGAGGGGTCCGCCAAGCGCAGGCTGCTTGCCATGGTGATTGCTCCATAAAAGATCATCAGTGTCGCCAGCAGCCATCGGGCCGCCCGGCAACAGGAAATATGCAGGGTCATAGGGTGCTCCGTTCGCCCGGTAGACTCGCTCAGGCCAGGGCCCAAAGCAAGAACGCAGAGCCGCTCGACTGCGCGGCCCTGTGCTCATTTCACTCAGGCGACGATGTCGCTGACCGCTGCCTGGCCCACGGTGCTGACCAGGAAGTCCGCCACGCCATGCCCGGAGAAGTCCACGGACAAGGTGCTCACACCCCCGGAGGTGGTGAGGATCGCGTCACCCGCCGCGCCGGTGAAGGCGTTGACGAAGTGCAGGCCGGCGCCCTTGGTGATCCCGGTCAGATCGATCTTGTCCAGGCCGCTGACAAAATCCATGATCTGGTCCGCCGCACCCGGCTTGGAGTCGGTGCTGGCGGCGAACACGAAAGTGTCCGAGCCCGAGCCGCCCCACAGCTGATCTGCACCGCCGGCGCCGTAGATGATGTCGTTGCCGGCACCACCCTTGAGCACGTTGGCGGCGTTGTTGCCGATCAACAGGTCGTTGCCCGAACCGCCGATGGCGTTCTCCACGGTCACGCCCTGAGCGATGGAAACGTTACCCACCATGCCGCCAACGTCGGAGAACGAGGCTTCATTGAGGTTGATCTTCTGGTTCTGGGTGAAACCGGAGAAATCCAGGGTATCGTTGCCGCCACCGTCCCACACCGAGAACACCAGCTTGTCGGAAGACGAGCTGGCGCTGTAGAAATCACGCCCGGTGTTGGAGTTGAAGCCGTAGGTGGTATCGCCGGCACGGGTGCTGTAGTTGGCACCGTAGAGTTTCTGGATAGCCGCGATATCGTCCATCAGCGGGCCGGACGAATAGGCTTCGACCCCGCCCTTACTGAAGTTCTGGCTGGTATTGCTTTCACTCCAGTAGCTCATGACGCTGTAGCCACGGGTGTCCTGGCCGTAGCTGGCGTCCTTGTAGCTGGGGTTGCCTTCGCCGGCGTTGTAGTCGCCAGGGTGAGCCAGGCCCAGGGTGTGACCGATCTCATGGGTCAGGGTCTGACGGCCATAGTTGTTCAGGTCGGGGTTCTTGTTCTGGGTGTAGCTGCTGTTGATCAGGTACCACGAGGTGCCGTCGTAGCCGGCGCCGGTACCTGGCAGGTAGGCAAATGCCGCCGCGCCATCCTGGCCACCGCTGTAGTTGCCGAAGGTCATGTGGGCGTCGCCACCCGAGGCTTTCTCGGTAAACACGACGTTGGCCACGTCAGCCCAGGACTGCATGGCCAGGACTGCCTGGGCCTTCTGCTGGGCGCTGAACTGGCTGAACCCGGAGATGCCATGCTTGTACATGGTGCTCGAGGAAGCCGAGGTCAGGAAGGTATAGGTCAGATCGATCTTGCCGTTACCGTTCAGGTCCTTATAGGCAGCGCCGTCACGCAGCAGTTGCGTGGCGGCCTGATCGACCGAGAACGAAGGTTTGCCATTGACCGTGAGATTGCCGCCACGATCGTATTGGTGGCTGAAGCTATTGATCTGGTTATACGCCGAACTTGCTGCGGCCAAAGGCACCAGTTGTTGTTCGGCAGATGCAATAGCGTTCTCTGTTACTTTCGACATAAACACACTTCCTTGTAATCAATGGAACAGTTTTTGTCAGATAGCGACAATCCCTGGCGAGATCGTCCTATCACTCGCCCTAAGCAGGCGCAAGAAAACTGACACAATTTGAAATCAGGCGTCCACTACTTTTTTGACGTCAAATCTCACTGTTCCAGCGAACTCCAGCAAACAATGACTGTACAGTCGAAAGATTCTTTTCCAACTGATTAACGGCAGTCATTGTCCGACAATCTACAATTTAATTATTAAATATCCATATAAACAGTTATGTCGACCGCGTCGCACTTCTTAGTCCGTTAACTTCTGTTCCAACCAGTTAGTTCCAATGTTTCCAGCAACACTTGCGCACTCAGGGCCGGCACTTGCACGCCGTCGGCGCTGGTCATGGGCCCCCCCGCCAGCAGGGCGTTGATGATGGCTTCCTCCACCGCTTCGGCGGCTGCGCTGAACAAGGGCGAGATGTGATCGTTGTTGAGCATCGCCAGCGGCGTGCTGAAACCCAGGCCCTTGCGCCCGTAGTCCGCCGTCGGCAAGTCCCGGTTTCCCGTGGCAAAGGCCAGGAAGATATCGCCGCTGGAATCCTCGGTGCCTCCGCCGGTGCGGGCGATGCCGATGGATGCGCGCTGGGCCAGGCGCTGGCACTGGTGCGGCAACAGCGGCGCATCGGTGGCCAGTATCACCACGATCGAGCCCATGCCCGGGGTCCCGCGCTCGGCAAACGGCGAAGGGATATGCCCCAGCCGGCGCCCCACTGGATAGCCATCGACCCGCAGTTCCTCGCGCTTGCCGTGGTTGGCCTGGACCAGGGCACCGACGGTGTAGCCGCCCTGCTCGGCCGTCAGCCGCCGCGACGCCGTACCGATGCCGCCCTTGAACTCATGGCAGATCATCCCGGTGCCGCCGCCGACCGCGCCCTCGGCCACCGGCCCGGACTCGGCGCAGGCCATGGCTTCGCGCACCTGCTGCACACCCACATGCTGGCCCCAGATGTCATTCAACAGGCCGTCGTAGGTTTCCATCACCACTGGCATGCACCAGTACACCGCCGGGTCTTGCAATGCCTCGCGCTCCAGGGCGATCAAGGCATCGCGCACCACGCCCACACTGTGGGTGTTGGTGATCGCCAGCGGCGTGGTCAGGGTGCCGGCCTCGCGAATCCACTCCAGGCCCGTGGCATCGCCATTGCCGTTGAGCACATGGCAACCGGCAAAGCACGGCTGCTGGCGGGCGTGCCCGGCCCGGGGCTGGACCAGGGTAACCCCAGTGCGCACCTGCTTGCCGTCCACGCTGGTATTCAAGGTGCTGTGGCCGACCCGCACCCCGGGAACATCGGTGATCGCATTGAACGGGCCTGGCGTCCCCAGGCCCAGGTGGATGCCCAATTGACGTGCTCGCATAACCACTCCTTACAGTTTCTGAAACGCCGGACTGTACCGGCCGTTGGTGCCATAAAGAATCACCGACAGCGCCAGCAGCCCGATGATGACCATGATGTCCCGCAGGGACGCTTCGAGGAAGAGATTGACCAGCAGGTAACCCGCGCCGAGCACCGCCAGCAAGGCCGGCAGCGGCCACAGCGGCATGCGGTAGGGATGCTCGCGGTCGCGCAGCAATACCCGGCTCATCAGCGCGCTGAGGGCGACGATCAGGTACACCAGCATGATCAGCAGCACGCTGAAGGACGTCAGGTCCGCCAGGTTCGAGCTGAAGCTCAGCACCGCCGAGGGAATGGCCAGGAACAGGGTCGCCAGCCAGGGTGAATCCCAGCGCGGGTGAATGCGGGTGAACAGGCGATTGATAGTGGGCGTCCACAGCGCATCGCGGCCACTGCTGAACACCACCCGACCGATCTGGATGACGATGGCGACAATGGCATTGAACACCGAAAGGAAAATCCCGCCGCTGACCACCCGGGCCAGGGTCTCGTTGCCATGGCTGGTGAGCAGGTAACCGATGGGGTCGGGGCTGGCGAGCATCGCGCTCAAGGACGGCGCGCCGATCAGCAGCGCGGTGAGCGGCACCAGTTCGATGATCACCACCAGCACCAGGGACCACAGCACCGCCTTGTGCACCCCGCGGCCCTTGCATTTCATGTCTTCGGCCAGCAGCACCGCCGGGCCGTAGCCGTTGTAGGAAAACAGGCCGATGCCCACCGCGCCGATCACCAGTGCCCAGGGCGCCAGTTGCAAGGCGCCGTGATCGACGATCTGCGGTTGCAGCAGAATGCTCACCGGCTGCGAGGCATTGCCGAAGCCGAGCCAGACGATCACCAGCAAGGCCGCCACTTCCAGCAGCAGGCACGTGCCGGTGATCCAGGCATTGAGCTTGATATTGAGGATGCCCAGCAGGTAACTGCAGACCACGATCACCAGGGCCACGGTCTGGGAGTCGAAGTTCGTGCCCAGGGCATTGTTCAGGTAGGTGGCGGCACCAGTGGCCAGCACCGGCGGAATGAACAGCAGCATCACCAGCACCGTGAGGAAGGTGGCATAACCGGCCATGCCGCCGAACACTCGCTTGGCGTATACATACTCGCCGCCGGCGCTGTTGTGGGCGCGGCCCAGCTCGGCGTAGCAAAAGGCGAACATCAGGGCCAGCAACCCGGCCATGACGAAGGCCAGGAACACCCCGCTACCGGCCTGATGGATGGCGAAGGGGGCGATCACGAACACTGAACTGGCGGGGGTCACACCGGACACGGTGATGGCCACCACATCGAACACACTCAAGGTAGGTTTCAGCGCACCGTCGGGCGCAGAGGGAGAGCTCATATCGTTATCCTCGTGTTTATTGTTGGTCTGAGGCAGAAACGAAATTCATCGGGCGGGTGCGTTCTGGGGCGCACTTGCTGGGAGCTACTCTAGGCAGATGCAGACCATCACCCAATTCCCCTATTGGAGTACTCCCCTTGACGACGGCGGTTAAATCGACGAAACCGGGCCACGACATTTCAGCGGATCAACGGAGCAACGCCTTTGAGTAACCTGTTCAGGGAAGTGGGCCTGCATGCCGGCCTGGGCCGCACCCTCACATTGATCGGCAATCCACGCTTCTGGAAACAGCTGATCCTGCTGCTGCACCAGGCTACGCCGTTCGACAACGCCCTGGCGATCTTCTACCCGCTGGACGGCCCGCCCCGGGCCCTGGAGGAATATGACGCCGAACCCAGCAGCAAGCCGGCGTCCATGCTCACCTACCTCAACGGCCTGTACCTGCTGGACCCCTTCTTCCAGGCCTGTCGCGAAGGCTACCCCAGCGGCCTGTACCGCCTGGAAGAAGTGGCCCCGGACCATTTTCGCCAGAGCGAATACTTTCTCAGCTACTTCCACGACAACGTCCTGGAAGACGAAGTGCAGTTGATTCTGCAACTGCCCGAGGCTGGCACCCTGTCGCTTTCCCTGGGCAGCCAGCGCGTCTTCAGCCACGACGAGATCGGCCTGCTCACCACCTTTTCAGCCTGGGTACTGCCGCTGATGGAGCAGCACTGGCAACACAGCCAGGCCCGCCCCCAAGGCCCTGCGCCCCAGGAAATGGCCAGCCAGATCCGCGACGCCCTGAGCCATTTCGGCAGCGCCGTACTTTCGGAGCGGGAGCTGGAGATAGCCCGCCTGATCCTCCGGGGATTTTCTTCAAAGGCCATGGCGGAACGGCTGAAGATCTCGCCGGACACCATCAAGGTCCACCGCCGCCACCTCTACGCCAAGCTGGATATCTCCAGCCAGCCGGAGCTGTTCTCGCTGTTTATCCAATCCCTGGGGCACGACCTGGAAAATCCGTGATTGCCGGTCTGCCAGCGGCCATCTGCCGCCCGTCATCCGCTATCCGCTATCCGCTATCCGCTATCTGCTATCGGTAGGAGCTGGCTTGCCAGCGACGGCGCCCTCAAGTTCAACGCATGCCTGACGGTCCTTTTCGCCGGCAAGCCGGCTCCTACAGACGAAGGCGCACTCAAGAGCGGCGCATGCCTTGCGGCCCTCTTCGCCGGCAAGCCGGCTCCTACAGGCGAAGGCGCAATCAAGAGCGACGCATGCCTTGCGGTGCGGCCGCCGGCAACGACGGCGGCCGCAAGGGCCATGCCGTCAGGCGTTCAGGGACCGGGCGCGGAAATCCCGGGGCGATTGTTCGAAATGCTTCTTGAAGGTGCGGCTGAAATGCGCCGAATCGGTGAAGCCCCATTTGAAGGCAATGTCGGTGATGGATTCGTTGCGCAGGTGCGGATTGCTCAGGTCCGCGGCGCTGCGCTTGAGCCGCGAGCGCTGGATGAAGCGGCAAACGCTGTCCCCCTGCTCCTCGAACAGCCGGTACAGCTGGCGCACCGAGATATTCAGCTGGCCGGCCAGTGATACCGGAGTCAGGCCCGGCTCATTGAGGGACTGGCTGATCAACTGCCGCGCCTGATCACGCAGGCATCCGCCATGCAGGCCCTCGTCAAAGCCGTCCAGGCTGTTGACGGTCTGGCGCAAGGTCGGACCGAGCAAGGCAATCAGGGCTTCCTGCAAGGCCTGCCCTTCCTGCTGGGCCGCACAACCCTGCAATTCGCCGGCGCAGATCTGCTCCACCAGCAAACGCATCAGGCGCCCGCTGGCGCAATTTTGCGACAGCTTGCCGAACTTGCGCTGCTGGGCCGGCAGGTGGCGGTAGACGTCCTCCCGGCACAGATGGAACGAAGCATGCTCGATCAGGCCATGGGGCACGATCTCGCAGGCTCCGGCGGAGTCCAGCAGCGCCATGTCCCCCGGGGCCAGTTCGACACTTTCGCCGCCCTGGCTCAAGCGCGCATGGCCGCTGCGCTGGATGATGAGGAAGCAATGGCGATCGTCCTCATGATCGACCTTGGTGCTCTGGCGGGAGATCAGCCCGGCGTTGGTGCGGATCTGCGCCACCTCCAGCCCGGCGTAATCCTGCATGCCCACTTCACCAATGAACAAGGCGGGATTGCGCGCCGGACGGGCATCGAATCGACCGCAGACGCCCTGCAGGGCGCCCACCCAGGAACTGAAACTATGCGAAGCAAGCACTGTGCACCTCCAGAAGCCGGTTCCAACCGCCTTTGTTGTTATGGCGATATCATTAACATGTTATCTATTTGCCAGGCAAGGCGCCTGACAGCATGGATAGTCTGTTATGGCTTAAGCAGGCTGTATGCCAGCGCTTACGGTTATGTCCCTCAGAAATCTCGCAGTAGCTTGTACAACTCAGTGAAGCTGCCCAGTAGCGCTACCCGCTGTTCAGCGCTCAAGCGGATATAGCGGCGGAACCCGGGCAGGCGGTTGACCACTTCGCTGGCGCCGAAATGCTCCAGGTGCACCTGCCAGCCCTGGGCATCGCGCCGCAATTCCAGGTGTTTGAAATCCAGGGGCAACAGGTGCTCCAGCAAGCGCTGGTCACTGCACAGGCGCTGCAGCAGCGGCGCCCATTCAGCGTCCTCCCCCGTGAGCAGCCGAGCTGCGACGCCCTGGCGGCGGATCGCGCCAGTGTGACGCAGACGGATCCGCGCCTGCCGGGCCGTGTCGCAAGGCACCGGCAGGCGCCACTCACAGGCCACGATGTGCATCAGGAACTGCGCCTGGGCGCGCTCTTGCACCACGAACCTCAAACCGTTTTGCGGGCAATGAAAACCGCCCTGCACCTGGCTCTGTGGAGTGAAATCGAGCCCCGCCAGATCCCGACGCAACTGCCCCAGGGTCAGCCCCGGGCGATAGCCCGATGGCGCGCGGTTCCACAGTTCAAAGAGGTTTTGCCGCCAGCTTGAAAGATTCATCAGGCACGCTCTCCCGTAGGTTATGGGCGGTATCCGGGTTCAGGCCCAGCGCCTGTTCCAGCACCTCCTCCACCGGCACCGGGCGAAACGGATTGACCTTCTGCACCAGCAGGGTCCAGACCAGCGCATAGATCGCGGTCAGGCCCAGCATGCTGCCGAAAGGCACATAGATGTCCCGCGGATTCATGCCCGGCGGCGTGATGAACCACATGCCCAGCAGGATGCCCACCGAAGACAGGATCTGCGGCAGCGGAAACCACGGCGACTTGTAGGCCCGGGGCAGGTCCGGCCGGCGAATGCGCAGCATCACCACTGACAGGGTGACCAGCAGATAGGCAGTGCTCCAGGCACAGACCGCCGCCAGCACCAGGTGCATGATGCTGTCGGTGCTGCCCCCCAGCCACCAGGCATGCAGGCAGGGAATCAGCACGGCTACGGCAATGCACAGCAACGGCGTCTTGAAGCGCGGGTGCAGGTAAGTGAAGACCTTCGGCAACGCCCCATCCAGAGCCATGCCGTAAAGGATCCGCGGCAAGCCGGCCATCAGCGTGTTGATGGTGGCGGCACCGGCGAACAGCAGGCCGATGCCCAGCCAGATACGGCCGAAGGGCCCCATGATCTGCTCGGCAAAATGCGGAATGGCCATGGGCGTATCCAGCAGGTGCACGCTGCCATCCTCGCTCAGGGCGATGTTTTCCACTTGGCGCTTCATCGCCGCGCCATAGATGAACATGCACACCGCTACCCCCACCAGCCCCAGGGCCATGGCCCGGGGAATGGTCTTGGCGGCCTTGCGCACATCCGGCGTCAGGGGCGTGACGAATTCACAGCCGACGAACATGAACATGGCCATGCCCACCAGGGACAGGATGGTCGGCAGGTCGGTACCCACCATCGAGGCGCCGAACCAGCCATCGAGCTGCACCGCCGGGGCCTTGAGCACCCCGAGCACGCCAAAGATGATCAGGGTGGTCCACATGCCGAAGGTCAGGATCACCTCGGCACGGCTGAAGGCGGTGATGCCCACGGCGTTCAGCGCACCGAAGAACAGCACCAGCCCCACCCCCACCAGCCAGGCACTGCCGCTCTGCTCCAGCAGGGTGTTGAGGGACTCGAAGTTAACCAGGGCCATGACTCCACTGAGAATGGTCTCCGCGGTACCGGCGAACACGTGCACGATCAGGTAGGCGGACAAGGTCCCGGTGATGGCGAAAAAACGCCCCAGGCCACAGGCCAGGTAGTCATAGACCGAACCGTTGGTGGGCAGCAGGCAGGCCGCTTCGGCGAAGGTGGTGGATTGCGCCAGCATCATCACCAGGGCGATCACCATCGCCATGGCAAAGGCGCCGCCGCCGATACCAAAGCCCGTGGTGGCCGTGAGGATCACCGGGCTGGCCATGATCAAGCCCACGGCACTGGCCAGGGCCGTGGGAAAGCCGACTACACCTTGATCCAGGTGGCGACTGAGTCTGTCGTTGAGCGACATGGTGGTAAACCTCGAAAGCATGGGTTGATGATTGTTGTTCTAGGCATTTCAAGGGCACGCCTGATGGCGGAGTGCTTGGCTGTCTGACGCAGCTGTCTTCATGTTCACACCCTGTAGGAGCTGGCTCGCCACGAAGGCGTCGGCAAGATCACCGCCCAATCCAGGGGCCTCTTCGTCGGCCAGCCGGCTCCTACAGTAAACCGGTTGGCCCTGCCCCCGCAGGGGCCGGCTGGCCGGCGAAGGCGTTCGGCTCAATAAGCGATGCACACCGACTTGTTCTCGGTGTAGGCCTCGATGGCCGCATGGCCCATCTCGCGACCGATGCCCGACTGCTTGTAGCCACCGAAGGGCATCGACGGGTCCAGCATGTTGTGGGTGTTGACCCAGACAGTGCCGGCCTTGATCTGCGGAATCAGCTGCATGACCCGCCCCAGGTCGTTGGACCAGATGCTCGCCCCCAGCCCGTACTGGTTGTCATTGGCCAGGCCCACCACTTCGTCCAGGGTGTCGAACGGCGTGGCCACCACCACCGGGCCGAAGATTTCCTCGCGCACCAGTTGCTGGTCGGCGTGCACATCGGCCACCACCGTCGGGCGCACATAGAAGCCCCGCTCGCCATGGGCGACACCGCCACAGAGCAGCCGGGCGCCCTCTTCGACTCCGCGCTGGACCATCTGCAGCACGCGCTTCTGCTGCTTGGCGGAAATCAGCGGATTGATCTGTGCCTGCTCGTCCAGCCCCGGCCCGATGCTCAGGGACCCGGCAATGGCCACCAGGCGCTCCAGCACCTCGTTATAGATACGGCGCTGGATGTACAGCCGCGAACCCGCCGTGCACACCTGCCCCTGGTTGAAGAAGATCGCCCCGGCGGCGCCGGCGGCGGCGGTCTGCGGGTCGCAGTCGTCAAGCACGATCACCGGCGATTTGCCGCCCAGTTCCAGGGAAAAACGGGTCATGTTGTCCACCGCGGCATGGCCGATCAGCTTGCCCACCTGGGTCGAGCCGGTGAACGCCAGCTTGTCGATTCCCGAATGGGCGGCCAGGGCCGCGCCGGCCTGGGCGCCACTGCCGGTGACCACGTTGACCACCCCGGGGGCGATCCCCGCTTCCAGGCACAACTGGCCCAGGCGCAACGCGATCAGCGGGGTTTCGTCCGCCGGCTTGAGCACCACGGTGCAGCCACAGGCCAGGGCCGGAACGATTTTCCAGATGGCCATCAGCAGCGGGAAGTTCCACGGCACTATGGCCCCCACCACGCCCACCGGCTCCGGCACGGTGTAGGCCCGGTACTGCGCCCCGGGCACTGCGGCGATGGAGACATCCAGGCTCTTGCCCTCGATCTTGGTGGCCCAGCCGGCCATGTAGCGGGTGAACTCCGCGGCCGCTCCCACCTCCAGGGCCCGGGCCAGGTGGATCGACTGGCCGTTGTTGAGGGTTTCCAACTGCGCCAGTTCCTCGCCATTGGCTTCCAGCAGGTCCGCCAGCTTCAGCAGCAGGCGCTCGCGGTCGGCGGGGCGCTGCGCCTTCCAGCTACCCTCGAAGGCCCGACGTGCGGCGTTCACCGCCAGGTCGATATCGGCCTGGGCAGCTGCCGCGACCTCGGCCAATTGTTCGCCACTGGCGGGGTTGTACACCGCCATCCGCGCACCGCTGAGGGCCGGCTGGCTGTGACCGTCGATCAGCAGGCCATGCTGACTGTCTATGAATGCAGCGACACGTGGGTCGATGGCAACGCTCATCTTGAATCCTCGCAGGTAGACCTAGTTCGAGATGGACTTTGAGCGCAAAGGCGCACGCCGTCTTGACCCTGGCTGCCGCGAAACTTGGCCCTGGCTGCCAGCCCCGCCAGGGCCTTCGCTGGCAAGCCAGCCCCTGCAGGTGCGCGCCATTGGCCAGCGAACAGGCCCGCAAACCCGCCACTGGCAGCCTGGGTCAAGTGCCCTGGCACACAGAGGCAAGCCAGGGGCGCATAAATGACGCACTAATATCTCCACGCTGTCCGTGCGTTATCAGGAGACTCAACGTGAGCGAACCAAGCCGTTTCTGGCACCCCATGCTGCACCCCAACGAAATGAAGCAACGCGAGCCGATCCGCATCGTCCGTGGCGACGGCTGCTATGTGTATGACGACAAGGGCCACCAGCTGGTGGATGGCGTTGCCGGGTTGTGGAACGTCAACGTCGGCCACAACCGCAAGGAAGTGAAGGCGGCGATCACCGCGCAACTTGATGAACTGGAATACTTCCAGCTGTTCGACGGGGTCAGCCATCCCCGGGCCGAAGAACTGTCGCGGGTGGTGATGAACCTGCTGGAACCCGAGGACATGCGCCGGGTGGCCTTCAGCTCCGGCGGCTCGGACGCCATCGAAAGCGCTTTGAAGCTGGCCCGCCAGTACTGGAAGCTCGAAGGCCAGGCCGACCGCACCAAGTTCATTTCCCTGCGCCAGGGCTACCACGGCACCCACTTCGGTGGCGCCTCGGTCAATGGCAACACGGTGTTCCGCCGCAACTATGAGCCGCTGCTGCCGGGCTGCTACCACATCGATACCCCCTGGCTGTACCGCAACCCCTACAGCCAGGACCCGGAAGAACTGGGCAAGATCTGCGCCGACCTGCTGGAGCGGGAAATCCAGTTCCAGAGCCCGGACACCGTCGCCGCCTTCATTGCCGAGCCGATCCAGGGCGCTGGCGGCGTGATAGTGCCACCGGCCAACTACTGGCCGCTGATCCGCGAAGTCTGCGACAAGTACGGCGTATTGCTGATCGCCGACGAAGTGGTCACCGGCTTCGGTCGCAGCGGCTCGATGTTCGGCAGCCGCCTGTGGGGCGTCAAGCCCGACATCATGTGCCTGGCCAAGGGCATCACCTCGGGCTACATCCCCCTGGGTGCCACGGTGGTCAACCGGCGCATCGAGGAAGCCTTCGAGAAGAACGCCAACTTCACCGGGGCCATCATGCATGGCTACACCTACTCCGGGCACCCGGTAGCCTGCGCCGCCGCCCTGGCGTGCCTGGACATCGTGGTCAAGGAGGACCTGCCGGCCAACGCCGCGAAAATGGGCGACTACATGCTCGACAAGCTGAAGCCCTTCGTCGAGCGCTTCGACACCGTCGGCGAAGTGCGCGGCAAGGGCCTGATGCTGGCCCTGGACCTGGTGGCGGACAAGAGCACCCGCGAACCCATCGACCCCATGAGCGGCTACGCCAATCAGGTGGCACAGATCGCCCGGGACAACGGGGTCATGGTGCGCCCGGTGGGCACCAAGATCATTCTCTCGCCGCCCCTGGTAATCCAGCAGGCACAGGCCGATGCCATAGTCGACGCCCTGGCCGAAGGCTTGAGCAAGGCCCGCCGCTAACCCCGGCCGCAGGCTGCGATCGAGGCAATCACGATCGCAGCCTGCAGCGCTGGAGGCTTGCCAGGCACGCCCAGCAGGGTTTCACTGTGGCAGTCCGGGTTCCGGACAGGATTAACCCACGTCCTTGCGCCCCTTTCACCGAGCCACTGCCCCAGGTCCAGCCAGGAGCCATCCGATGAACGCACCCGCCTCCCTGCCCGGCCCCCATGAACTGGGCCACCGCTGCATCGCCGCTTTCACCCGGGTAGTACCCGCCAGCCTCTGCGCCTTCTACCGCATCGATGCCCAACTGCAGGCCCGGGATTTTTCGCTGTACCGCATGCCGGAGCAGATGCACCAGGCCTACCTGCAGCACTTTCGCCACTACGACCCCCTGCAACCCCGTCACTGCGCCGCGGCGGGGCGCCCGGTGCTGTCGCTGCACATGGGCATGGCCCACCAGGGCCATCACGAGAGCGAGGTTTATCAGGGGTTCCTGCAGCGCCATGGGGTACTGGATGTGGTGGAAATCCTGGCCCGCGATGGCGAACGGCCGGTCGCCGGCCTGTCGCTGCTGCGCGACGTCGGGCTGGGGCACTTCAGCGTGGAGGAACTGGGCACCCTGCATGCCTTGCAGGGCCTGCTGGAGATTGCCGCCCTGGCGCCCTGGTCCCAGGTCGATGAGCGCCTGTCGGGCCTGACACCCCGGGAGCGGGAAATCGCCTGGCTGCTGCGCGACGGCGCAGACAACAAGACCATCGCCCGGCGCCTGGACCTGGGCCTGCCCACGGTCAAGACCCACTTGATCAACCTGTTCCGCAAGGTCGGCGCCAGTAACCGTACGGAGCTGGTCAGGGCGCTGTTCCTGTAAAGCCCGGGCACTTCAACCATAAGGTTGATGGGCAACCCGGGGCTGGCGGCCGAACATGCAGCTCTCCTTGCTGACAAGAGCCTTGCCATGAACCCGCAACCTGAATGGATCACCGTCGGAGCCCTCGCCGATGGCTTTGCCGAAGACAATCACATCCTCCCGGCGGTCGACGACCTGGCCGGTCGCCGCCTGACCCTGCACTTCGACAACCACTGGCAGATCGAACACCATTTCGCCGCCCACACCCTGCGCTGGAACAACGTCGGGGAAGCGGCCGGCGCCGAGTTGCCCTATCGCGCAACCTGCCTGCGCCCCGGCATCTACCTGGTGGACTTCCTCAAGCACGAACAGGGGCAGATCCACTCGGTGAGCCTGGTCCTGGACCTTGAGCAGCAATGCTTCAGCGCCGTCATCGGGCAGATGCCCAGCCAGGCCGAATCCAGCGTCGACCTGTTCAGCCGGGCCCTGGCCGGTGGCGAGCTGACCTCGGTCAAGGCCCAGTTTCTCCACGGCGCCATCGACACGCCGGTCACCGCCAGCACGCCACGCCATGAACCCACCGATGAACTGGTGGGCCTGCGCAACCGGTACATCTACAGCGCCAGCGAGGCCTACGAGCACATCTACCTGAATGCCAACTTCTACAGCTGGCAATGCCTGCGGGGCGTCGAACAGGGGCTGGCGGATACCGACCGCTGCCACTACTACAAGATCGCCGAGCAGCTGTACCTGTTCGTCTGGCGAGAAAAGATCGTCCCGACCCTGGGCCTGGTGCTGATCGACCTCAAGGCCGGTCGCAGCGACGGCAAGATCTTCGGCTACCAGGGTGCCGACTTCAGCAGCGCCGCCAACTTTCCGGTGGGAGCCCTGGCAGAGGTGCTCAACCGTACCCGGCACCGCTGATACCCGCCCCCTGGCTCCAGGCTGCCGGCCCAGGCCGGCACCTGGGCCAGCCAGCCCTCTTCCTCACAGGACACTGCCATGACTCTGGGCCTCGATCTGCAACGCGTCGCCAGTTGCTACCAGACCGAACTGCAACTGTTTGCCGAGAAACACCCGCGCTCCGGCGCTTTCTACCAGGAAAACCTCCAGCATTGGCTGTACGGCGCGCCCTTGCACTGGATGCAGCAATGGCCCGGCTCCTACCCGATCATGGTGGCCGACGCCCAGGGCGCGACCCTCACCGATTGCGACGGTCATCACTACGTGGACTTTGCCCTGGGTGACACCGGAGCGATGTTCGGCCACGCCCAACCGGCGGTCGCCGCTGCCATCGCCGAACAGGCTCTGCATGGTTCGACCCTGATGCTGCCCACGGCCGACAGCCTGTGGGTCGGCAAGGAACTGACCCGGCGCTTTGGCCTGCCCTACTGGCAGGTCACCACCTCGGCCACCGACGCCAACCGTTTTGTCCTGCGCCTGTGCCGGATGATCACCGGGCGGCAGAAGATCCTGGTGTTCAACTGCAACTACCACGGCAGCGTCGACGAGTCCCAGGTGGAGTTCGACGCCCAGGGCCAGATGATCCCGCGGGACGGCGTGCACGCCAACGGCCTGCAGCACCAGGCCACCACGCGGCTGGTGGAGTTCAACGACCTGCCGGCCCTGGAAGCGGCCCTGGCCCATGGCGACGTGGCCGCGGTACTCACCGAACCCTTCATGACCAACGTCGGCATGGTGCCGCCAGCCCCGGGCTTTCATGATGGCCTGCGGGAGCTGACCCGGCGCTACGAGGTGCCGCTGATCATCGACGAGACCCACACCCTGTCCTGCGGCCCCGGCGGCTATTGCGGCGAGCACGGGTTGCAGCCGGATTTCTTCGTTCTCGGCAAATCCATCGCCGGTGGCATTCCCACGGCGGTCTGGGGCGCCAGCCAGGCCATGGCCGAACGGATCTGGCAGGTGCTGCCGCATTTCCAGCCGGGCCAGGCGATCAACCATTTCGGCTTCGGCGGCACTCTGGCCGGCAACGCCCTGCAGATGGCGGCCATGCGCGCCACCTTCAGCGAAGTGATGAACGAGGCCAGCTACGCCCATATGTTCCATCTCGCCGAGCGCCTGCGGGCCGGGGTCGAAGCCATCATCCACAAGCACCGCCTGCCCTGGCACGTGACCCGCATCGGCGCCCGGGTCGAATACCTGTTCATGCAGCAGCCTCCGCGCAACGGCGGCGAGGCCCATCATGCCCGCCATGGGCTGATCGAAGCCTATCTGCACCTGTACCTGCTCAATCGCGGGGTGTTGCTGACGCCGTTCCACAACATGGCGCTGCTGTGCCCGACCGCCAGCGAGGCGCAGGTCGACCTGCACAACCGCCTGCTGGACCAGTGCCTGGCCCAGGTTCTGCCAGGAGCAGGCTCATGAACCAGGATCTGCGTGGGCGCATCGCCCTGGTCACCGGTTCCGGCCAGGGCATCGGCCGGGCCATCGCCCAACTGTTCGCCGCCCAGGGGGCCAGGGTCATGCTGGCGACCCGCAGCGCGGCATCAGGCGATGAAACCCTGCGGCTGATTCGCCAAGCCGGCGGCACCGCCGAACTGCTGCCTGTGGACCTGGGCACCCGCAATGCCGCCGAACAGGCAGTGGCGGCAACCCTGGAGGCCTTCGGCGGCCTCGACCTGCTGCTGCACAATGCCGCGATCTTTCCGATGCAGAAACTGGCCGAACTGGAGGATGAAACCCTGGACAGCACCCTGGCGGTGAACCTGAAAAGCTGCTTCTGGCTGACCCGGGCCGCCTTGCCGGCGTTGCGTCGGTCCCAGCAGCCGAGGATCGTCATCACCTCCTCGGTCACCGGCCCGCGCACGGCGATTCCCGGACTCGCCCACTACGCGGCCTCCAAGGCCGGGGTCAATGGTTTCATCCGCGCTGCCGCGCTGGAGCTGGCGGAATATGCAATCACGGTCAACGGCGTGGAGCCCGGGCTGATTGCCACCCAGGCCATGGACAATCTCGGCGATGCTTCGACCCTGGCTTCGAGCATTCCCCTGAAGCGCCTGGGCAGTGCCGAGGATATTGCCTGGGCCATGCTGTTCCTGGCGTCACGGCAAGCGGGCTATATCACCGGCCAGACCCTGGTGGTGGATGGCGGCGCCCTGCTCCCGGAAAACACCCAGCTATAGAAACTGCCGCCCTCCACACCGGCACCTAAGAGGCGGACCGGCTGGCGCCCTCCATGGAGAACGACGGGCGTAGGAGCTGGCCTGCCAGCGAAGGCGACCCCGAGCGCAACACAGGGCTTGAGGCCCTCTTCGCCGGCAAGCCGGCTCCTACGAAGGGGTCAGGTCAGCTGCCGCTGCGGATCTTGTTCCACAGGCGGGTGCGGATGCGGTCGATGTCCAGCGGCATGGCCTCCAGGGCAAACAGCTTGTCCATCATTTCCGGGCTCGGATAGACCTTGGTGTCGTTCTTGATGGCCGGGTCGATCAGGCTGTCGGCCTGCAGGTTACCGTTGGCGTAGTGCACGTAGTTGCTCACGCTGGCCATCACTTCGGGGCGCAGCAGGTAGTTCATGAAGGCATAGCCGGCCTGCTCATCCGGGGCATCCACTGGCATGGCCACCATGTCGAACCAGATCGGCGAGCCTTCCTTGGGAATCGAGTAGCCGATCTCCACCCCGTTCTTCGCCTCCCTGGCACGGCTTTCCGCTTGCAGGATGTCGCCGGAGAATCCCACCGCCACGCAGATATTGCCGTTGGCCAGGTCGCTGGTGTACTTCGACGAGTGGAAGTAGCTGACATAAGGCCGGACCTTCATCAACAACGCCTCGGCCTGCTTGTAGTCAGCCGGGTTCTTGCTGTGGTGCGCCAGCCCGAGGTAATTGAGAGCGGTAGGGATCAGTTCCGGGCCGTTGTCGAGGATCGCCACCCCGCACTTCTGCAGCTTCTGCATGTACTCGGGCTTGAAGATCAGGTCCCAGGAATCCAGTGGGGCATCGTTGCCCAGCACTTCCTTGATCTTGGCCACGTTGTAGCCAATGCCGGTGCTGCCCCAGAGGTAGGGGAAGCCGTGCTGGTTGCCCGGGTCGTTGACCTCCAGGGCCTTGAGCAGCACCGGGTTGAGGTTCTTCCAGTTGGGCAGCTGGCTCTTGTCGAGCTTCTTCAGTGCCCCGCCCTGAATCTGCCGGGCCATGAAGTGGTTGGAAGGAAACACCACGTCATACCCGGATTTTCCGGTCATCAACTTGCCGTCCAGGGTCTCGTTGCTGTCATAGACGTCGTAGGTGAAACCAATCCCGGTTTCCTTCTGGAAGGCCTTGGTGGTGTCCGGGGCGATGTAGTCCGACCAGTTGTAGATCTTCACCGTATCGGCCTGGGCCAGGGACGTGGCCAGGAACAACGGGCTGAGCAATAGCAACGCGCAAGTCTTGCGGATCATGAGTCGATACCTGTGGCTGGTTTTGTTGTTGGCAGGCAATCAAGGGATCAGAAAATCAAGACGTAGGTCTTGCGCACCGTTTCCTGGATATCCCAGATCCCAGTGCTGTTGGCCGGCAACATCAGTGCATCGCCGGCTTCTATGTGCAGGGTTTCGCCGTTGTCCGGGGTGAAGGTGCAACGGCCCTGGATGAAGTGGCAGAACTCCTGGGCGACGATCTGCCGCCGCCAGCGCCCCGGGGTGCATTCCCAGATGCCGGTCTCGACCCCGTCGTTGCGTTCGACGGCGGTCACCGAGGTCACGGCCACCGGAGTGCCCAGGGGCACCGCCACTGGTGCCGATTCGGCCAGGATGGCGGTGGCGGTTTGCTTGAATTGGGTGATGCTCATGGTTCTACCTTTCGACGGAAAATCCGAACGGACAGCGTTCGGTACATAGAGGCCGGCTCAGTGCATGAAACCTTCCATGAAGCCGGCGATCCGGCTGGCCATCCTGCGCCGCCATGGAGCCGAGGCCGGGTTGGCCAGAGTCTGGTCCTCGTGCACGAAGCTGCGAATGATCGCGTTGTAGCCCAGCCAGCGGCACGGCTCCGGCTCCCAGGCCCGCAGGGCCTCCAGGCCGCACTCGGGCATGACCCAGGGCTGGTGTACCAGAGGGCTGTCGCGTTCCAGGATCAGGTCCGCCAGGGTCCGGCCGCCGAGGTTGCTGGCGCCGACGCCCTCGCCGCCATAGCCGCCGGACAGGGCGATGCCCTTGCGCCGGTCGCAGAGCATGTGCGGCTTGAAGTGCCGGGACATGCCCAGGTTGCCGCCCCAGGAATGGCTGATGCGCACGTTCTTGAGTTGCGGGAACAGCTCGCCGAACAGGTAGCGGCGCAGTTCCACCTCGTCACGGGTCAGGTCGAAGTCATGGCGCAGCTTGCTGGCGAACTGATAGCCGCCCCGGGCACCGAACACCAGCCGGTTGTCCATGGAGCGCTGGCCATAAGTCACCTGTCGGCTGCTTTCGCTGAAGGCCTGGCCCTGGCTCAGGCCGATTTCTTCCCAGACGGACTCCGCCAGCGGCTCGGTGGCCACCAGCAGGCTTTGCACCGGCAACTGGTAGCGGCCCAGGGGCGGCAAGGTGACCGAATAGCCTTCCACTGCCGGCACTATCCAGCGGCTGCGCACCGAAGCCTGGGCCGTCTGCAGGCTGCCGGACTGCCAATGGGTCACCGGGCTGTTTTCATAGAGGGTCACCCCCAGGCGCTCAACCGCCCGGGCCAGGCCGCGCACCAGCTTGGCAGGCTGGATGGTGGCGCAATGCGGGGCAAAGATACCGCCATAGGGCTTGGCCAGGCGGATCTGCTGGGCCAGTTGCTCGGGGTTGAGCCAGCGGTAGTCGTCCTGGTTCAGGCCCTGGGCATAGAGCGTGTCCAGATAGTGGCGCAGGCTGGTTTCCTGCTCCGGGTAGCGGGCGGCGCAATACAGCACCCCGCCCTTGCGGTAATCGCAGTCGATGCCCTCACGTTCGATGACATTGGCCACTTCATCGGGGATGCCGTGCAACAGGTCGAAGGAGGCCCGGCGCTGCTGCGGCGACAGAGCGGCCAGCAGCCGGTCTTCTCCCAGCAGGTTGCCCATCAGCCAGCCGCCATTGCGGCCCGAGGCACCAAAACCGGCGGTTTGCGCTTCGATCACCGCAATATTCAACTGCGGCGCCTGGCGCTTGAGGTAATAGGCGGTCCACAGCCCGGTATAGCCGGCGCCGATGATCGCCACGTCCAGGTCCAGGTCTTGCGCAAGCTGCGGCCGCGGCAATAGCGGCTCGTCGAGCTGGTCCATCCACAAACTGATACTGCGCCACGCTGGCATGCAAGCACTCCGCAACCCGAATTTCGAATGCGGCGATCCTAGTGCCTGGCCTCAGGGGCTGTCTTGCGCGCGTGCACGCAAAGAAATTTGCTTGGCGTAGGCCTTGGGCGACTGGCCGGTGTGCTGGCGAAAACAGCTGTAGAAGGCCGACAGCGAGTTGAACCCTGCGGCAAACGCCAGCTCGTCGATGCGCAGCGGCGGCGTGGCCTGGTCCAGCGCTGCCAGCAGATGCTGCAGGCGCGCCTGGTTGACGTAGCGGTAGAAGCTCTGCCCCAGCACCTGGTTGAGCAGGTAGGAAATCTGGTTGCGGCTGTAACCGCATTCCCGGGACACCCGCTGCAGGTCCAGCTCGGGGTCCAGGTACGGCTGCTGGCGCTGGAAATACTGCTGCAGGTCCTCGGCCATGAAACTCAACTGGCGCGGCGACAGCCCCAGCCGGCTGGCCGCCGGGCGCAGTCTGGCGGAGGACTTGCTCGGTGCCGGCTCCCGGACCAGTGAGGCGTACTCGTTGACCCGCCAGATCAGCCCGTCGCGCACGGTGATCGCTTCACTGGAGCGAAATGACACCAGGCCCTGGCCGCCGCGCAGGGTCACCTGGTACTGGATAAACGCGGTGTTGCCATCCAGGCGGATGCGATCGCTGTGCTCCAGGGCCTCGTCGGGAGCCCGGGGCATGCTGGCCCGCACGTATTCGCGCAGCTCCTCCAGGCCCAGGGTACGGTTCTGGAAAAAGTCGTTGTACTGGATGTCCGGGTGGTACAGCGCCATTACTCCATCCAGGTCCCGGTGCTTCCAGCACAGGTGGTAGCGCATCACGGTTTCACCGGTAGCCTGGGTGTGCAGCGGCCCGTCATCGGGGGCAGACATAGGTTTCTCGAACAGGAAAAGGCGCAGCTTGCCGAACTTCGCCAAGGGCTTCAACGACCGGCCGCCGGCCAGATACGGCAGCCGCCGGGGGGTGCCTGGGAGATGACATGACTTGCATCAATAATCCGTGAGTGAACCGCCGGACGGTGGGCAAAAAAACTGCGAACCGTCACAAGCCAATGCTATTTTTAAAACCTCAACCGATCGGGTCATTGACGATCCGGTCGTTCCTACCGCGAGCACAAGGAAGCGCTCAATGAATCAAGGTGGGCCACCGATGAACAGAGTCTGGGCCAGTAAAGTCACCTTTCCCAACGCCTGCCAGCTGATGCGCTGGCATTTTCATCCCATGGGTTTCGAAGCCAGCATGGATGCGCCCGGCAGCATGATCGCCCGGCTCTTCGATCGCGCCAGCGGCGAAACCATGATCGCCATCGCCGGCATTCCCTGTGCCACGGTGATGAGCGCTGCGGATGTCGAACGAATAATCGAGGCGGTGGAAGATGAGCTGGAGGCCTTTTCCCCGTCCCTGGCACTCAAGGCCTGAAGCCCCGCTGCCTCACCCGAAGCCCGCCTCGCCAGCGGGCTTTTTTCATGTCGCCTGGCGCAAGTCCTGGAAGTACGGCTTGTCTCGCGGTACCCGGTCCGAAGCCTTGGGCGCATTGCCCGAGGGGCCTTCCTGGCGGTCCACATACCAGTAGCAATGCTTGGCGGCCCGGGTGATGCCCACATAGGCCAGCCGCAGGATCTCGTCCTTCTGTGCGCTGTCGTAGGGCTCGGCATCGCCGTCCTTGCCCAACCCGGCCATGCGATAGACCTGGTTCTTGTACGGCGAGCTGCTCAGGTGCTGGCAGTCGCCCAGCAGGAATACCGCATCCGCCTGCAGTCCCTTGGCGCTGTGATAGGTCAGCTGTTTCAGGCGCCGCGACCCTGGAGGCAGACTAGAATCAACATTAACTATTTGTGAAATAACGTTTTCAATCAGTAACTTATCACTACTTTTTCGAAACAACATCAAGATCGAATCACCCTGCTCATAGTGCTCAGCCAGACGCTGGGCCAGGCCCTGATCATCGCGATCGAGCACCTGCACCGGCCACAGCTCTGTAGCTTCGCCGCTGGCCTTGGCCTTCTTTCCGGCAATGGCCGGCGCCGCGCGGACAATATGCTCCGCGGCATCGATCACATGCTGATGGCTGCGGTAGTTCTCGCTGAGCATAACCCGGGTGGTGCCCGGGGACGGGAACTCCTTGTTGAACTCGATGAAGTACTTGGGCGAGCTGCCCCGCCAGCCGTAGATCGACTGCCAGTCGTCACCGACACAGAGCAGCGAGGAATGCTGGGCGGCGCGCCCGATGTGCAAGGCGGCGCCTCGGCTGCGGATCGCCGCAAGGCTGGCCCTGATCCAGGAAACGATCTGCGGCGAAACATCCTGGAACTCGTCGATCATCAAGTGTGACATCGGGCGCAGGCAGGCATCGCTGAGCAGCTTGAAGTTCTCCGGCGAGCGCTCGCTGAACAGGGCGAACATGCGGTTGTAGCTCATGATGGGCGGCGACTGATCCAGCAGATGGTCCTCCAGCGCTCGCCAGAACAGGCTGAGGGCCTCGAAGAAAAACCGGTCCGGATCGTCCTGCGCAAAACTCATGCCCGCGACGGCATCGCCCACTTCCAAGCCCAGGTTCTCGATAAAGCCTGCGGCGGCGACAAAGCAATCGAGCAGCGGCGCCGACGCCAGCTCACCCTTGACCTTGTAATCGAAACCCGGACCGCCATTGACCTGGGCCGAAAAGGCGCCGGCAGAACGCTTTGAAGCTTCGTAACTATCAAGCCAAATCAATGGCTTACGACAAAAAGCTTGAAACAGGGTGCGCTTTACAGCCCACTCCGCCCGCACCGTCAGCTTGGCCCCGGGCCGGGTCAGCTGCGGGCTCTCGCGCGGGTCGAAACCCAGCACCACCCAGGCGTCCAGCTCCGCACAATAGCCATGGCTGTGAAAGGTCGCACCGTTGATTTCGAACCGCTGGCGCTGCGGCTCGATGCCCTTGATCGGCCAGGCGCCCGCGCGAAACCACAGGTCCTCCACGGTGTCGCAGAGTTCTTCATCGCGCTTGGCCGCCAGTTCGGTCACCGCCATGCGCTTTTGCACGTCCGGGTGATCGCGCTCCAGTTCCTTGAGCTGCAGGGCGTGGCGTACCAATGGCTGCAACGCCAGGCGAAAGCGCGGGTCATCGCGGTACAGTGCCTGGTAGCAGGCATTCAGGTGCCGACGCTGGGCGTCGTTGATGCGCAGATCGAATGGGTTGCTGTCCACCTCGTCTTCGCCGCCCTGGAGCCGATCGCTGAGGTTCTCGAAGGCCTGCAGGCGCTCGAAGCCCGGCAGGCTGCGGACCATGGGCAGAATCCGCGAGTGGAAGGTCCGCACCAGCTCCCGGGCTTCCCTGGCGCCCAGTTGCCGCCCCCACAGGGCAAAGACTTGCGTGAGCTTGGTGATGAAGTCCTTGCGCGACTCCCGGGTGAAGGTCACCACGGTCATGGCGTCCAGTTCGAAGCCCAGATAGTGATGCAACAGCAGCAGGCGCAGCACCAGCGAGGTTGACTTGCCGGCGCCGGCCCCGGCGATCACCGCGGTGGCGGGTGTGTCGCTGAAAATCATCTTCCACTGCGCGGCGCTGGGTTGCGCCGCGGCGGGCAGCAGGCGGGCGACATCGGCCTTGAAGCGCTTTTTCAGCTCGGGGCTCAACGGCAGGCGCCAGTCATCGAACAGCCGGTCATCCACCCCGGGCGGGCGGTGCTCGGTGTTGCGGCTGTCGCGGATCAACAGCACCTGGCGGCCTTCCTCCAGCCCCTCGAGCCGGCCTTCCTGGTAGCCGTATTCCACGCCGGCAGTGTGGCCACTGCGAAAGCCATCGGCCTGACCATGCAGCCAGGAAGCCCGATGCTGGGCCCGCAGGCGGTTCAGGCCATGGCCGAAGAAGCGCGCCGCGAGGCGTTTCAACAAGGGCATCTGGGCCAGGGGCAAAAGCTCGGGGGGCAGATCGGGGGTGTGTTGCGACACGCGGACTCCAGGGTGTGAGGCTGAGCAGTAATCTTCGGCGGATTGTTCCACGGTATCCAGCCAATTGCTTGCAGGTCATTAACTTAAGCGATGAACCGAAGGTTTAACACCAACTTTGCGACAAAATAATCATCTAATTTTACGATTGGATTACGGCATTTTTTGCGCTTTTTATCGATCTATAGCTGATGGAAGATGCTCGCCATCAACCAACGGTTATCGTTTTCTGGCCCGGGTACAACGTGCCATGACGAGCCCTTAATGAGGAGAAGATCATGCTTGAACTCAGACCTTTCAGCTCCCTGGGCGGCGCGCACCACGGCTGGCTGGATGCCCACCACCATTTTTCCTTCGCCGAGTACCATGACCCCAAGCGCATGCACTGGGGCAACCTGCGGGTCTGGAACGATGATGTGATCGCCCCTGGCACCGGTTTCCCCCAGCACCCGCACCGGGACATGGAAATCATCACCTACGTTCGCGAAGGGGCCATCAGCCACCAGGACAACCTGGGCAACAAGGGCCGCACCGAAGCCGGTGATGTGCAGGTGATGAGCGCCGGCACCGGGATCGCCCACAGCGAGTACAACCTGGAAGCCACGCCAACCAAGATCTTCCAGATCTGGATCATCCCCAACCAGGCAGGCTCCGCGCCTTCCTGGGGTGCCAAGCCTTTTCCCAAGGGCCAGCGTGAAGGTTTCGTGACCCTGGCCAGTGGCAAGGCTGGCGATGAGGAAAGCCTGCGGATTCGCGCCGATGCGCGGCTGGTGGCGGCCAACCTGAAGGCCGGGGAAACGGCCGAGTATCACCTGGACGACGGGCGCCGGGCTTACCTGGTTCCGGCGACCGGCGCGATTGAAGTCAACGGCTTGCGCGCCGAAGCTCGAGACGGCGTCGCGGTTGAGAATGAGCCGGTGCTGCGGGTGACGGCCCTGCAGGACAGCGAGATCGTGCTGGTGGATCTGGCGTGAAATACAGCGGCCAATAAAAAGGGGCGACCGTGATGGTCGCCCCTTTTTTTGCCTGACGGGCCCGGAGCGCCGGTCAGTTGCCGCTGATGGCGGTGTCCACCAGGGTCTGGGCTTCCTGCACCAGCTGCTTGAGGTGGTCGTCGCCGATGAAGCTTTCAGCGTAGATCTTGTAGATGTCTTCAGTACCCGACGGGCGTGCGGCGAACCAGCCGTTCTCCGTCATGACTTTCAGGCCGCCAATGGCCTGGTCGTTGCCCGGTGCATGGCTGAGGATCTGCTGGATCGGCTCGCCGGCCAGTTGGGTCGAAGTCACCTGCTGTGGCGACAGCTTGCTGAGCAGGGCCTTCTGCTGCGGGTTGGCCTTGGCATCGACGCGGACCGAGAACGGCTCACCCAGCTCGTCGCACAGGGCGCGGTAGGCCTGGCTCGGATCGCGACCGGTACGCGCGGTCATTTCCGCCGCCAGCAGGGACGGGATCAGGCCGTCCTTGTCGGTGCTCCAGACGCCACCGTCACGGCGCAGGAAAGAGGCACCGGCGCTTTCTTCGCCGCCAAAGCCCAGTGAGCCGTCGAACAGGCCATCGGCAAACCACTTGAAGCCCACCGGCACTTCATACAGACGGCGGCCCAGGCGTGCAGCGACCCGGTCGATCAGGCCGCTGCTGACCACGGTCTTGCCCACCGCGGCATCAGCGCGCCATTGCGGGCGATTCTGGAACAGGTAATCGATGGACACCGCCAGGTAGTTGTTCGGCGCCAGCAGGCCGCCGCTCGGGGTGACGATGCCGTGGCGATCGTGATCGGGGTCGCAGGCGAAGGCCACGTCGAAGCGTTCCTTGAGGCCGATCAGGCCCTGCATGGCGTAGCTGGAGGACGGGTCCATGCGGATCTGCCCGTCCCAATCCACCGACATGAAGCGGAAAGTGGCGTCCACTTGCTTGTTCACCACCTCCAGGTCCAGGCGGTAGTGCTCGGCGATCGCCGACCAGTAGCGCACCCCTGCTCCGCCCAGCGGATCCACGCCCAGGCGCAGCTTGGCGTTGCGGATGGCGTCCAGGTCGATGACATTGATCAGGTCGGCGACGTAGGTGTTGAGGTAATCGTGGCGATGGGTGGTATCGGCCTTCAGCGCCTGTTCGTAACTGATGCGCTTGACCCCGGCCAGCTTGGCTGCCAGCAGTTCATTGGCCTTGGCTTCGATCCACTTGGTGATGTGGGTGTCGGCCGGGCCGCCGTTGGTGGGGTTGTACTTGTAGCCGCCGCTTTGTGGCGGGTTATGGGACGGGGTGATGACGATGCCGTCCGCCAGGCCCGATGTACGCCCACGGTTGTAGCAGAGGATGGCGTGGGACACCGCTGGGGTCGGGGTGTACTCGTCGCCGGCAGCAATCATCACGGTCACGCCATTGGCCGCCAGCACTTCCAGGGCGCTGGCCCCGGCCGGGGTCGACAGGGCATGGGTGTCGATGCCGACAAACAGCGGGCCGTCGATGCCCTGGGATTCGCGGTACAGGCAAATGGCCTGGCTGATGGCCAGCACATGCCATTCGTTGAAACTCAGATCGAACGAGCTGCCACGGTGCCCGGAGGTGCCGAAGGCCACACGCTGGGTAGACACCGATGCATCAGGCTGACCGGTGTAATAAGCCGTAACCAGTCGCGGGATGTCGACCAACAATTCAGCCGGTGCCGGTTTGCCCGCAAAAGGACTGAGAGTCATGCAAAACCTCTGGAAAAGGATGGTTCGGAAATGGGCCGCAGTTTACTGGCAGTTTGACCGCAGCGCGATGGAATCTATCCCGGCGCCCCGGCCCTTTTATGCAGTAGCCGGCTTGCCGGCAAAATGACTCCCAGGGGAAAAACTAAAAAGCCGGCGCAAGGGCCGGCAAATCGAGGCAATAAAAAACGCCAGGCTTTGCCTGGCGTTGGGATCAGACCGGTTCGACCTGAAGCGCGACCCGTTCGCGGCATGGGCATTCATCCATGTAGCGGTGCGCCTCGACAAACTCGTTGAACGCGAATACCCGGGTCTTCAGGGGGAGCAGCACCCGGTCCGCGGTGAGCTGGTTGATGTCGCGCAACGCACGCTGCAGCGCGACCTGATCCTGGACAATTCCCAACTCCGGCTTGCCAGTGAAGTTGCCGATGCAATGGACGAAGAACTGGATGTTCTTCTGGAACGCCGCGCAGGCCGGGAACGGCGTCTGGTTGCCGCCTTGCAGGCCATAGAGCACCAGGCTGCCACGGGGCGCCAGGACATCGCCGAGCATGGACATCTGCGGGCCGCCCAGGCCGTCGAACACCACGTCGACACCGCGGTTGTCGGTGAGCTTGTTGATCTGCATCAACAGGTCCTGTTCCTCGGTGACAATCACCTTCTCGGCACCCAGGGACAGCAGGTATTCACGCTCTTCAGCGGTCTTGGTGGCGGCAATCACCCGCACACCCAGGGCCTTGCCCAACTGGACAAAGGACGGCCCGGCGCAATGGCTGGCGTCCGTGACCAGGGCAAACTGCCCCGGCTTGACCCGCGCCAGGTCGGCGTAGGCGAAATAGGCGATCAGCAGCGGCGTGTAATGAACAGCAGCCTCGATCGGGCTGAGAACATCGGGATAACGGGTCAGGGCCGAACGCGGCAGGACGATCAGCTCGCCATACACCGGGTAATCGTTGGGGCTTTCGGCGGGAAAACTCGCCACCTTGTCACCTACCGCCAGGTCGTCGACGCCCTCGCCCACGGCCGTGACCACACCGGCCATTTCGTGCCCGAGGCCCGAGGGCAGGCGCGCATGGGACGACGCCAGGTTCTGCCGCCAGAGCACGTCATACCAGCTGATACCGATGGCTTCGACTCGTACCTGCACTTCGCCTGGCGCAGGCAACGAGGCCGCATGCTCTTCGCATTTGAGCACCTCGGCCGGTCCAAACTTGTGAAAACGAATCGTGCGGGACATCGCAAACCTCGTCAAATTAACCTCTAATGCCGCGAACTTTATCCGGGCTTTGCAAGCAAGACTATCAGTGCCTATTAATAGTCGACATGCCTGGCATTGATTTCGTGCCCTTGAAAATCGGGGCGTACAGCGTGCTCGAACCTTGCCCGGCTACAAACAAACAACATTTAGCCGATGCAGAGTACCAGCCTTTCCCCGTAAGATTCACGCCGGCCATTGTTCCGATATGGTCGCTCCCGTCAAGCTCGCTGACTCTGCCAGGACTCCAGATGAATCGTAATGACCTGCGTCGTGTCGACCTGAATCTGTTGATCGTATTCGAAACACTGATGCACGAACGCAGTGTGACCCGCGCCGCCGAGAAGCTGTTCCTCGGCCAGCCGGCCATCAGTGCAGCCCTGTCGCGCCTGCGCAACCTGTTCGACGATCCGCTGTTCGTGCGTACCGGGCGCAGCATGGAGCCCTCGGCCCGGGCAGTGGAAATCTTCGCCCTGCTCTCGCCGGCCCTGGATTCGATCTCCACCGCCGTCAGCCGCGCCGCCGAATTCGACCCGGCCACCAGCACCGCCGTGTTCCGTATCGGTCTTTCCGACGACGTGGAATTCGCCCTGCTGCCGATGCTGCTCAAACGCCTGCGCGCCGAAGCCCCGGGCATCGTGCTGGTGGTGCGCCGCGCCAACTACCTGCTGATGCCCGCGCTGCTGGCCTCCGGCGAAATCTCCATCGGCGTCAGCTACACCGCCGACCTGCCGGCCAACGCCAAGCGCAAGGTCCTGCGCCGCAGCCTGCCCAAACTGCTGCGGGCCGACACCGTGCCCGGCCCCCTGACCCTGGACGACTTCTGCGCCCGCCCCCACGCCCTGGTGTCGTTCGCCGGGGACCTGAGCGGGTTCATCGATGAGGAGCTGGAGAAGCTCGGACGCAAGCGCCACGTCGTGCTCGCCGTACCGCAATTCAACGGCCTGAGCACCCTGCTGGCCGGCACCGACATCCTTGCCACCGTGCCCGACTACACCGCCGACGCCCTCACCGCCGCCGGCGGCGTACGCGCCGAAGACCCGCCGCTGCCAGTACGCAGCTTCGAACTGCACATGGCCTGGCGCGGTTCACAGGACAACGATCCGGGCGAGCGTTGGTTGCGCTCAAGAATTCAGATGTTCTTTGGCGATCCAGACAGTCTTTGATCAAGTGCCACAGGCATCCATAGATTCTTCTGAAAAGAGTCCTTTAGCGACTAATTCGGTCTGTAGCTTTCCGTCAGGTTCCGCTGGCTTGCGAAGTATTCGGGGGCATAAGTGGGGGCAAACCCTGGCTGCTTGAAAGGGATGCCCCCAAGGAAGAAGTCAGCGGCTAGCCCTTGGCTATGAAACATGCGTTGACGAACGTTGCCGTGTGCCGCAAGGCCTGACGGATATCCGGCTTGGCTAGCCCATGCCTGTTGGCAAATTGCTCGACGGCCGCGGTATCAAATCGAGTGGTCTGGATAAAGTCCAAGGCTTCGGGTTTTGTATTCATGAACCGCGCCACGAGAGGAATGCTCAGCAGCCACTTCAGCAATCGGAGCGAGATATGATGCCTGGGAGGCTTTAAGCCCAAAGGTTGCGCCACCTGGACCAGGAGTTCTCGCAAATTGGGAGTTTGCGCATCCAGCGCCAGCAGCTCCTCACCCGCCATGGCGGGATCAAAAGCACAAGCCGCCACCAGCTCAACCAGGTAATCCACGGTAACCAGTGGCAGCCAGTGCTGGGCGGTACCGGGCACTGCCGTCAGTTTTCCCAGCACAAGGTTGCGGATCAGCTCCACCAGTGGCTGGCCGTCAAGGATATGCCCCGTGCGGCTGTGGCCACAAACCGTCGCGGGGTGGACAACGGTGATCTCCCCGCCCTTGGCGGACATGAGCTCCAAGGTCGCAAAATGCGCCTCCAGCTTGCTCGCCTCGTAACCACCGACATGGCGGTAGACGGCAGGCCAGTTCGTCCGCCGCGGATAACGAGGATCGATGCCGATGCGTTGCAGATTCTCATGGTTTTTCAGCATGTAGCCGCCGATCATCACTAACCGGCTGTTTTGCTCTGCCGCCAACAGCGCCACCCGCTTTGCCCCTTCGACATTCACCGCACGAGACTGCTCCAATGACAGCCCCCAGGCGAAGTGTGCGCCCAGGTGGAATACGACTCTGGCGTGCCTTAGCACTTCCCGGTCAGCAGGACTCAGCCCTAGGTTATCCCGCTCCAGATCGCCGGCCACGGCAAATACCCGGCTTGCGTCTCCTCCCAAATTGACGACTTGCTCCCGCAATTCAGCCAGTCGCTCTGGGCGACGCATCAACACCCCGACGGTGTGGCCTTTTGCGCTCAGGCATGCCAGCAAATGTTGACCGATGAAGCCGGTACCCCCGGTGACAAAGCACTCCACGCTCATTTCCCTGTTCCTTGTTCAAGGTAAGGAACCAAACGTAAACTATCGACCCAACTCTATGGTCAAGCGGTGTTTTCATGAAAATTGGCGAAATCGAGGCCCGGAGCGGCGCCAGCCGCCATACGCTGCGTTACTACGAGCAAATCGGCCTGATCTCACCGCAGCGGCGAACTAACAACTACCGCGTTTACACAGCACAAACGCTGCAGGACCTGGACTTTATCCAGCGCGCGCAAAGCATGGGCTTTTCCCTGGGGGAGATAGGCGAGATTCTGGAGGCGCAGCGCAACCAGATGATCGATTGTGCGGACGGCGCCAAGCTCATTGAAAGAAAAATGGCAGAGATCGAACAGAAAATCGCCAACCTCCAAAGCATTTATCGGTACCTGGATCAAGAGCGTGCAAACCTCGAAGCCAGTGCCGCCAGGCAACTTGAGCTTCAGCAACTCAACAGTTCTTCCATCTGATTGGAAATGCACTACGAACTGAGCTGGCAGACCATGGACCTCGACGCACGGGGCTACGATGGCCAGCCAGCCGGCACCTGCGACAACAGCCAATGTTGCGTCAGCCGCAATAACTAATTGCACGCCAGGGAATTGATAGCAGCCTAACGAAAGGTGCATGCTAGAGGGCTTGCTTGGCGCTTATATCATTCCGAATGATAGTTACCTTCGCTTCATTCGATTCGTGAGATACAACCCTGCCGAGCATCATCCGCCCATCTCAAATACAGTGGCGGATGCACCATGGACCAGTCAGTCAAACTCCTACGTTTTCCACTCGCCGTTCTCGCCGTGCTGGTGATGAGCGCGTGCGGCAAAGCCCCTGAGACCGCCTCCGCCCCGCCCGCTGCCAAAGTCAGCGTGGCCAAGGTGCTGGAACAGCCGGTCAACGAATGGGATGAATTCACCGGGCGCCTGGAAGCCCCGGAAACCGTCGAGATCCGGCCTCGGGTCTCGGGCCAGATCGATCAGGTGGCCTTCACCGAAGGCGCCCTGGTGAAGAAAGGCGACCTGCTGTTCCAGATCGACCCACGGCCTTTCCAGGCTGAAGTACGCCGCCTCGAAGCCCAGCTGCAACAGGCTCGGGCCACCGCGACCCGCAGTGCCAACGAAGCCCAGCGCGGCCAGCGCCTGCTGACCAGCAACGCGATTTCCGCCGAGCTGGCCGACACCCGCACCAGCGCCGCCCAGGAAGCCCGGGCCGGGGTCGATGCGATCCAGGCCCAGTTGGACGTGGCCAAGCTCAACCTGAGCTTCACCCGGGTAGTGGCGCCCATCAGCGGCCGGGTCAGCCGCGCGCAGATCACCGCCGGCAACCTGGTGACCGCCGATGTCACCCCGCTCACCAGCCTGGTCTCCACCGACAAGGTCTACGCCTACTTCGACGCCGACGAGCGCGTGTACCTCAAGTACACCCAGCTCGCCCGCCAGGGCCAGCGCGGCCAGACCACCCCGGTGTACCTGGGCCTGTCCAATGAAGAAGGCCACCCGCACCTGGGGCAGATGAACTTCGTCGACAACCAGGTCAACCCCAAGACTGGCACCATCCGTGGCCGCGCGGTGTTCGACAACAGCGACGGCAGCTACACCCCGGGCCTCTATGCGCGCCTGAAACTGGTGGGCAGTGGCACCTACTCGGCGATGCTGATCAACGACGAAGCCGTGGGCACCGACCTGGGCAAGAAGTTCGTGCTGGTGATGGACGCCGACAACAAGCCGGCCTACCGCGCCGTGGAACTGGGGCCGAAGATCGAAGGCCTGCGCATCGTGCGCAACGGTCTGAGCAAGGACGACACCATCATCGTCAAGGGCTTGCAGCGGGCACGTCCCGGCGCACCGGTCACGCCTGAAGTGATCCCCATGGCCAGCAAGGAAACCCTCGCCGCCCTGGCCCAACAACGCCAAGCACTGGAAGCCAGCAACCTGCCGCAGGTCACCCCTGCCAAGGCGGCTCCGGCTGTGAAACTCGCCGCTACGACACCGCGCGGTTAAGGGACGACTCTCAAGATGAATTTTTCCCAGTTCTTCATTTCAAGGCCGATCTTCGCCGCGGTGCTGTCGCTGCTGATCCTGATCGCCGGCGCCATCTCGCTGTTCCAGTTGCCCATCAGCGAATACCCGGAAGTGGTGCCGCCCACCGTGGTGGTGCGCGCCAACTTCCCGGGGGCCAACCCGAAAGTCATCGGTGAAACCGTGGCCGCGCCCCTGGAACAGGCGATCACCGGGGTCGAGAACATGCTCTACATGTCCTCGCAATCCACCGCTGACGGCAAGATCACCCTGACCATCACCTTCGCCCTGGGCACCGACCTGGACAACGCCCAGGTGCAGGTCCAGAACCGCGTGACCCGCACCCAGCCCAAGCTGCCCGAAGAAGTGACGCGCATCGGTATCACCGTGGACAAGGCCTCTCCGGACCTGACCATGGTGGTCCACCTGACCTCGCCGGACAAACGCTACGACATGCTCTACCTGTCCAACTACGCCCTGCTCAACATCAAGGATGAGCTGGCGCGCCTGGGTGGCGTGGGGGACGTGCAGCTGTTCGGCATGGGCGACTACTCGCTGCGGGTCTGGCTGGATCCGAACAAGACCGCTTCGCGCAACCTGACCGCCACCGACGTGGTCACCGCCATCCGTGAACAGAACCGCCAGGTCGCCGCCGGTGCCCTGGGCGCGCCGCCTGCGCCCAGCGCCACCAGCTTCCAGCTGTCGGTCAACACCCAGGGCCGCCTGGTCACCGAGGAAGAGTTCGAGAACATCATCATCCGCTCCGGTGAGGACGGTGAGATCACCCGCCTGAAGGACATCGCCCGCATCGAGCTGGGGTCGAGCCAGTACGCTTTGCGTTCCCTGCTCAACAACCAGCCGGCGGTGGCGATCCCGATCTTCCAGCGTCCGGGCTCCAACGCCATCGAGATCTCCAATGAAGTGCGGGCCAAGATGGCCGAACTCAAGCAGAGCTTCCCGCAGGGCATGGACTTCAGCATCGTCTACGACCCGACCATCTTCGTCCGCGGCTCCATCGAGGCCGTGGTGCACACCCTGTTCGAAGCCCTGATCCTGGTAGTGCTGGTGGTGATCCTGTTCCTGCAGACCTGGCGTGCCTCGATCATCCCGCTGGTGGCCGTACCGGTGTCGCTGATCGGCACCTTCGCGGTGATGCACCTGTTCGGTTTCTCGCTCAATGCCCTGTCGCTGTTCGGCCTGGTGCTGGCCATCGGCATCGTGGTGGACGACGCCATCGTGGTGGTGGAGAACGTCGAACGTAACATCGGCCTGGGCCTGAACCCGGTGGAGGCCACCAAGCGCGCCATGCGTGAAGTGACCGGCCCGATCATCGCCACCGCCCTGGTGCTGTGCGCGGTGTTCGTACCGGCAGCCTTCATCAGTGGCCTGACCGGGCAGTTCTACAAGCAGTTCGCCCTGACCATCGCCATCTCCACGGTGATCTCGGCCTTCAACTCCCTGACCCTGTCGCCGGCCCTGGCCGCGGTATTGCTCAAGGAACACCACGCGCCCAAGGACCGTTTCTCGAAGATCCTCGACAAGCTGCTGGGGGGCTGGCTGTTCAAACCCTTCAACCGCTTCTTCGATCGCGCCAGCCATGGTTATGTCGGCACCGTGCGCCGGGTCATCCGCGGCAGCGGCATCGCCCTGTTCCTCTATGCAGGCCTGATGGTGCTGACCTGGTTCGGCTTCGCCCACACCCCGACCGGTTTCGTCCCGGCCCAGGACAAGCAGTACCTGGTGGCCTTCGCCCAACTGCCGGACGCCGCCAGCCTGGACCGCACCGAAGACGTGATCAAGCGCATGTCCGACATCGCCCTGAAGCAGCCCGGCGTGGAAAGCGCGGTGGCCTTCCCCGGCCTGTCGATCAACGGCTTCACCAACAGCCCGAACAACGGCATCGTCTTCGTCACCTTGAAGCCCTTCGATGAGCGCAAGGACCCGAGCATGTCCGCCGGTGCCATCGCCGGTGCCCTGAACGGCAAGTACGCGGATATCCAGGACGCCTACATGGCGATCTTCCCACCGCCGCCGGTACAGGGCCTGGGAACCATCGGCGGCTTCCGCCTGCAGGTGGAGGACCGCAGCGGCCTGGGCTACGACGAGCTGTACAAGGAAGTGCAGAACGTCATCACCAAGAGCCGCAGCGTGCCGGAACTGGCCGGGCTGTTCACCAGCTACCAGGTCAACGTGCCCCAGGTGGATGCTGCCATCGACCGGGAAAAGGCCAAGACCCACGGCGTGGCGATCTCCGACATCTTCGACACCCTGCAGATCTACCTGGGTTCGCTGTATGCCAACGACTTCAACCGCTTTGGCCGCACCTACCAGGTCAACGTCCAGGCCGAGCAGCAGTTCCGTCTCGAGCCCGAGCAGATCGGCCAGCTGAAAGTGCGCAACAACAAGGGCGAGATGATCCCCCTGGCCACCTTCATCAAGGTCAGCGACACCGCAGGTCCCGACCGCGTGATGCACTACAACGGCTTCGTCACCGCGGAAATCAACGGCGCAGCGGCCCCGGGCTACAGCTCCGGGCAAGCGGAAGCGGCGATCGAGAAACTGCTCAAGGAAGAACTGCCCAACGGCATGACCTACGAATGGACCGAGCTGACCTACCAGCAGATCCTGGCCGGTAACACCGCGCTGTTCGTCTTCCCGCTCTGCGTGCTGCTGGCCTTCCTGGTGCTGGCCGCTCAGTACGAAAGCTGGAGCCTGCCACTGGCGGTGATCCTGATCGTGCCCATGACCCTGCTGTCGGCCATTACCGGGGTGATCGTCTCCGGGGGCGACAACAACATCTTCACCCAGATCGGCCTGATCGTTCTGGTGGGCCTGGCCTGCAAGAACGCGATCCTGATCGTCGAGTTCGCCAAGGACAAGCAAGAGGAAGGCCTGGACCCGCTGGCCGCGGTGCTGGAAGCCTGCCGCCTGCGTCTGCGGCCGATCCTGATGACCTCCTTCGCCTTCATCATGGGCGTGGTGCCCCTGGTGATCTCCAGCGGCGCCGGTGCGGAAATGCGTCATGCCATGGGTGTCGCGGTGTTCTCCGGGATGCTCGGGGTGACCTTCTTCGGCCTGCTGCTGACTCCGGTGTTCTATGTACTGATCCGCAACTACGTGGAGCGCAGCGAGGCGCGCAAAGCCGCCCGTGCTCTGCAACTGGAGGCGCAACAATGAGTTCCAAAGTCTTCCTGCCGAGCCTGCTGGTGCTGGCCCTCGGTGCCTGCGCCGTCGGTCCGGACTACCAGAGCCCAACCACCGAGGCGGCGCACATCAGCGCCGCCACCGATGGCGCTGCGGGCCAGAAGAACTTCGACCGCGCACGCTTCGAAGGCATCTGGTGGCAGCAGTTCGATGACCCGACTCTCAACCAGCTGGTGAGCAAATCGTTGCAGGGCAACCGTGAACTGCGGGTGGCCTTCGCCCGCCTGCGGGCCGCCCGGGCGATTCGCGATGACGCCAGCAATGACGCCATGCCCACCATCACCAGCCGCGCCAGCAGCGACCTGGCCAAGGGGCAGATCCCCGGCCAGACCACCAAGCGAGTGAACAGCGAGCGCTACGACCTGGGCCTGGACATGGCCTGGGAGCTGGACCTGTTCGGCCGCATCCAGCGCAACCTGGAAGCCACCGACGCCGACCAGCAGGCCGCCGAGGCCGACCTCTACCAACTGCAGGTGACCATGATCGCCGAGCTGGTGGACGCCTACGGCCAGTTGCGCGGCGCACAGCTGCGGGAAAAGATCGCCCTGGCCAACCTGGACAACCAGCAGGAGTCGCGCAAGATCACCGAAAGCCTGCGCGACGCCGGGGTCGGCGACCAGCTCGATGTGGTCCGCGCCGACGCCCGCCTGGCTTCGGTGGAAGCCAGCGTGCCGCAGTTGCAGGCCGAGCAGACCCGCCAGCGCAACCGCATCGCCACCCTGCTGGGTGAACGCCCGGACAAGCTCAGCGTCGACCTGTCGCCGGCGCAGCTGCCGGCCATTGCCAAGGCCCTGCCGATTGGCGACCCGGGCGAGCTGCTGCAACGCCGGCCGGACATTCTCAGCGCCGAACGCAAGCTGGCAGCGGCCACCGCGCGCATCGGCGTGGCCAAGGCCGACCTGTTCCCACGGGTCAGCCTCAGCGGCTTCCTCGGCTTCACTGCCGGGCGCGGTTCGCAGATCGGCTCCTCGGCGGCCAATGCCTGGGCCCTGGGCCCGAGCATCACCTGGGCGGCCTTCGACCTGGGCAGTGTGCGAGCCCGCCTGCGCGGCGCCGACGCCAATGCCGACGGCGCCCTGGCCAGCTACGAGCAGCAGGTGCTGCTGGCCCTGGAGGAATCGGAAAACGCCTTCAGCGACTACGGCAAGCGCCAGCAACGGCTGATCTCCCTGATTCGCCAGAGCGAATCCAGCCGCGCCGCCGCGAACCTGGCCGAGATTCGCTACCGCGAAGGCACCGTGGACTTCCTGGTGCTGCTCGATGCCCAGCGTGAACGCCTGGCCGCCGAAGACTCCCAGGCCCAGGCCGAAGTCGACCTGTACCGCGGCATCGTCGCCATCTACAAGGCCCTGGGTGGTGGCTGGCAACCGGAGACGGTAGCCAGCAAGTAAGGATTTGCAACGAGCTCCTTTGGTTGGCCGCAACCAACCAATGTTTGGCCCCGTGGATCATTCGGTCGCGGGGCTTTTTTTTGCCCGGCTCAAGGGCCTCTTCGCCGGCAAGCCGGCTCCTACAAGAGCCCGCGCAACGCATGGCCCCAAACGCATGGCCCCGGTAGGAGCTGGCTTGCCAGCGAAGGCGCCCGCCAGAACACCGCCCACCCCAATCCCATTGATAGAGGCCGTCGATCATGCGGTTGGCCATTGCGATTGGACAGCCCCACAGCGCGCTCCTACTCTTCACTCGCCGCGTAATCGCCCTGGCCTCAGCCCCCCATGATTGTCCGCCCCAAGCCGAACCTGATCGGCATCCTCTTCGCCCTCAAGGGCTCGATTGCCAAGCGCATTGCCCTGCGCTGCGTACTGGTCACACTGCTGGCCTCGGTGATCGTGCTGGTGGAAACCCTGCAACCGAGCTATTTCTCCAAGGTCAACGCCACACCCTTCACCCTGCTGGGGCTGTCGCTGTCGATCTTCATGAGCTTTCGCAACAACGCCTGCTACGACCGCTGGTGGGAAGGCCGCAAGCAATTGGGGCAGTTGATCATCGAGGTGCGTTCGCTGATCCGTGAAAGCCTGATCATCGACGGCCACCCCGAGCGCGAGGGCATGCTGCGCGACCTGTGCGGCTTTGCCCACAGCCTGATCGCCCGCCTGCGCCATGAAGACGAGGCCGCCGCCCTGCGCCCCTGGGCCCAGGCCAGCCTCGATCCCGGCCACCCGAACCTCACCGACGCGCAGTTGCAACGCATTGGCCAGCGCTGCTCGCAGTGGGCCCAGCAGGGGCTCATCAGCGAATGGCGCTACACCCAACTGGAAACCCGGCTGGTCAGCCTGAGCCTGGTGCAGGCCGCCTGCGAGCGGATCCAGAACACCCCGCTGCCCTTCCCCTACACCCTGCTGCTGCACCGCACCATCTACCTGTTCTGCATCCTCCTGCCGTTCGCCATGGCCGAGCCCCTGGGCTGGCTGACGCCGATCTTCACCGCCATTGTCAGCTACACCTTCCTGGGCCTGGACGAGATCGGCGACGACCTCGAAGACCCTTTCGGCTATGACGACAACGACCTGCCGTGCAGCGCTCTATTGCGCGGCCTGGAGCGCGAAGTCCTGGCGGCGCTGGGGCAAACCGAGCTGCCGCCGCTGCTGGAGCCGCAGGAGTACGTGCTGACCTGAACCGGGGTTTGACTCAAGCCGGTTCCTGACCGAAGCTTGCGCCTTCCAAAAGTCGCCAGCTTCCGGATTCCTGCATGTCCCAGCCCCGCCGCTACCTGCTGATCAGCCTGCTTACCGTCGTCGTCCTGGCCCTGGCCTGGAGCTTTCTGCGCAGCAGCCCGCCGCAGGTTCCCGAGGCCATCAAGCATGGCTACAGCGCGGCACTGGAAAAAGCCCGCAATGGCCAGCCTGGCGCGGCGCGCGTGCTCTACCAGCAGTTGGGCCGGCCCGACCTCGACGACCAGCAGCGCATCCGCTTGCTGGCAGTGCTGGCCAACTACCCCAGCCCCCAGGCATTGAAACTGGCGGACGCCGACCTCTATCACCCTTCTGCCGATGTGCGCAAAGCGGCGATCAAGAGCGTGCTCGGCCTGGTGCCCAGCGGCCAGCGCAGCCTGCTGCTGGGGCCATTGCTGGACGATCACGAACAGAGCGTGCGCTTCGCCGCGGTGGACGCCCTGCTGGGCCTGAGCCCCGACGACCAGGGCCTGTACTTCGGCCCGTTGCAGCAGGTGATCGACGAATACACCCAAGTGCTCAAGACCCGCGGCGACAACGTCGAGGCCCAGTACCAGCTGGCTCGCCTGTACCTGCACAATGCCGACCTGATCAAGGCCCAGCAGACCCTGGAACAGGCCCTGCGCCTGGCCCCGGACAACCTGCAGGCAGTGGTGCTGCAGATCGAAGTGCTGGACAAGCAGGGCCAGAGCGATGCCGCCCGCCAATTGCTGGCCAAGCAGTTGCAGGCACAGCAGGATTCGGCCTACCTGCAACATGCCCTGGGGCTCTGGCTGCTGCACCATGGCCAGGGCGAGTTCGCCCTGCTCGGCTTGTCCCGGGCGGTGGAACTGGAGCCTAACAACGCCGCCTACCGCTACGACCTGGCCACCACCCTGCACAGCGAACAGGAGCTGGAAGCGGCGCAGAAGCAACTGGAGGAAATCGTCCAGCGCCAGCCCTACAACCGCAAGGCGCGGGTGCTGCTGATCAGCTACTGGAAGGAAAGCGGCCAGTTGCAGAACGTCCAGGTCCTGCTGGCCCAGCTGGAACAGCAGAACCCCGACGACCCGGCCCTGCAGCAGGGCCTGTAGCCGCCCCCCGGGCCTTGCCTCGCGATCCCCAGCCGAACCTTTGGCGCCCTTGAGCCCCCCGCGCCTGCTGCGTCGGAATGCCGCCCAAGCCGTTCGCAGCCTGCGCCAGCGGCTACAAGAGCCAGCACAAAACCTGTAGCCGCTGCCGAGCCTGCGAGGCTGCGAAAAGGCCCGCAGGGCCTTGCCTGGCAATCCCCAGCCGAACCTTTGGCACCCTTGCCCCCCCTGCGCCTGCTGTGCTCAGCAGCGGCTCCACGGCGACAAAAGGTTGAACCGTGCCAGCGGCAGGCGGTCAAGTGATTTATCAGCGATATCAAGGTGCTCGACGCCGTCGCCGATCACTTGGACCTATTTGCGAGGGCATTGTTTGTCGACCTCATCTGCGTTGCTCAGCGAAAAAGCCGCCACCGGCATCGAAGGCCTGGACGATATCCTCTCCGGCGGATTGTCACGTAGCCATGTGTTCCTGCTGGAAGGCGAACCCGGTACCGGCAAGACCACCGTGGCCTTGCATTTTCTGCGGGCCGGCGCCGCCGCCGGCGAGCGCTGCCTGTACATCACCCTCTCGGAAACCGAGCGCGAGTTGCGCCAGGGCGCGCAATCCCACGGCTGGCAACTGGATGAGAACATCCACATCTTCGAGCTGATCCCGCCGGAAAGCCTGCTCAACGCCGAGCACCAGCAAAGCCTGCTGTACTCCTCGGACCTGGAGCTGGGGGAAGCCACGCGGCAGATCTTCGAAGTGGTGGAGCGGGTCAAGCCGACCCGGGTGGTGCTCGACAGCCTTTCGGAAATCCGCCTGCTGGCGCAAAGCTCCCTGCGCTACCGGCGGCAGATCCTGGCGATCAAGCACTACTTCGTGCGCTATGACGCCACCGTCCTGCTGCTGGACGACCTGACCACCGAATCCCTGGACAAGACCGTGCACAGCGTGGCCCACGGGGTGATCCGCCTGGAAGAACTGACCCCCAGCTACGGCGCCGAACGCCGGCGCATCCGGGTGGTGAAATACCGGGGCCAGAAGTACCGCGGCGGCTTCCATGACTTCACCATCATGGGCGACGGGGTCCAGGTGTTTCCGCGCCTGGTGGCCGCCGAGCACCGCGGTCAATACCAGCGCCTGACCCTGACCAGCGGCATCACCGAGATGGACGCGCTGCTGGGGGGCGGCATCGAGACCGGCTCCAGCACCCTGATCCTCGGCCCCGCCGGCACCGGCAAATCGCTGATCTCGATGATCTTCGCCGCGGCCGCCGTAGCCAGGGGAGAGAAAGCCGCGCTGTTCATCTTCGATGAGGAGCTGGGGCTGCTGTTCGAGCGCATGCGCAACATGGGCATCGACCTCAAGGCGCTGCAGGCCAGCGGCAACCTGATCATCGAACAGGTGGACGCCGCCGAGCTCTCGCCGGGGGAGCTGTCCTACCGGGTGCGACGCTGCGTCGACCAGGAGCGGATCAAGACCGTGGTGATCGACAGCATCAACGGCTACCAGGCAGCGATGCCCGAGGAAAATGCCCTGGTGCTGCACATGCACGAATTGCTGCTGTACCTCAACCGCCAGGGCGCCGCCACTTTCATGACCGTGGCCCAGCATGGCCTGGTGGGCGACATGCAGGCCCCGGTGGACATCACCTACCTGGCCGACACCGTGATCTTGCTGCGTTACTTCGAGGCCCTGGGTAAGGTGCGCCGGGCCATTTCCATCATCAAGAAACGCACCGGCAGCCACGAGTCGACCATTCGTGAATACCGCATCAGCGCTCGTGGCCTGACCATAGGCGAGCCCCTGGAAGCCTTCCAGGGCGTGCTGCGGGGCGTACCTACCTACCTGGGCGAGAGCAAACCCCTGCTCAGGGATGAGGGCCAATGAGCCCCGACCTGGACTTTTCCGAACGGGCTCTGGTGCTCACGCCCCACGGGCGTGACAGCCAACTGGCGCAGATTATGCTCAAGGAGGCCGGCTTCAGCAGCCTGATCACCCCGCACCTGCCCGCCCTGTGCGAGCAGCTGGAGCATGGCGCCGGGCTGGTGATCATCGCCGCCGAAGCCTTGCGCGGGGTCGACCTGGAGCCCCTGCTGCGCCACCTGGAACAGCAACCGGCGTGGTCGGACCTGCCCATCGTGCTGCTGACCCAGCACGGCGGCCCCGAGCAGAACCCGGCATCGCGCTTCAGCGAGCCCCTGGGCAACGTCAGCTTTCTGGAACGGCCCTTCCACCCGGCGACCCTGATCAGCCTGGTCAGCGCCGCCCTGCGGGGCAGGCGCCGGCAGTACGACGCCCGCGACCGGCTGATCGACCTGAGCCAGAGCGAACTGCGCCTGCAACGCACCCTGGAGACCCTGGAACAGCAGGTGGAAGAACGCACCGCACAACTGCGGCACAACGAAGAAGCCCTGCGCCAGTCACAGAAGATGGAGGCCGTGGGGCAACTCACCGGCGGCATCGCCCACGACTTCAACAACATGCTCACCGGCATCATCGGCAGCCTGGAGCTGTTGCGCCGGCGCCTGGCCCGGGGCCGCACCGAGGACCTGGACAGCCTGATCGACCTGGGGGTGACCTCGGCCAACCGCGCCGCCGGCCTGACCCACCGCCTGCTGGCCTTCTCCAGGCGCCAGTCGCTGGACTCCAAGCCGGTGGAGATGAACGCCCTGGTGACCTCCATGGGCGAGCTGCTGCAACGCAGCCTCAGCGAAAGCATCGAGCTGGACATGCGCCTGGACCCGCAGCTATGGGTGGCCGAAGCCGACCCCAACCAACTGGAAAGCGCCCTGCTCAACCTGGTGCTCAACGCCCGGGACGCCATGCCCAACGGCGGCCGGCTGCTGGTGGAAACCCTCAACCAGCGCCTGGCCCCGGACTTCGCCCAGGCCCACGACAACCTCAAGCCGGGGGACTACGTGCTGCTGCGAGTCAGCGACAACGGCTGCGGCATGCCCGAGGCGATCATCAACCGCGTGTTCGATCCATTCTTCACCACCAAGCCCATCGGCCAGGGCACAGGGCTGGGGCTGTCGATGATCTACGGCTTCAGCAAGCAGTCCCGCGGCCATGTGACCCTCAACAGCACCCTGGGCCGAGGTACCGAGGTCAGCCTGTACCTGCCGCGTTTTGTCGGCGACCTGGAGCAGGCCGAACACCCTCTGGTGCAACAACCGCCCAATGCGCAGAACGGTGAAACCGTGCTGATCGTCGAGGACGACCCGGCGGTGCGGGTGCTGGTCTGTGCGGTGCTCAGCGAACTGGGCTACGCCTTTGTCGAAGCCGGCGATGCCCGCAGCGCCATGCCGATCCTCGACTCGGCGCAGCGCATCGACCTGCTGATCAGCGATGTCGGGCTGCCGGGCATGAATGGCCGGCAACTGGCGGAAATCGGGCGGCAGATCCGCCCGGAGCTCAAAGTCCTGTTCATCACCGGCTACGCCGAGCACGCGGCGGCCCGTGGTGGCTTTCTCGAACCCGGCATGCAACTGATCACCAAGCCGTTCACCTTCGACCTGCTGACCGCCAAGGTGCGGGAAATGATCCGCGACTGATAGCCGGGCTTCAAGCCAGCAATTGCTGGATCTGTTCCTGCAGGCTGTTGAGGTCGAAGGGCTTGGCCAGGATCGGCGCCTTGCGGGTGATGGGGCTGCCGCATTCGAGGATTTCGTTGGGGTAGCCGCTGATGAAAATCACCTTCAGATCCGGACGCAGCTTCACGGCGGGCTCGGCGATCATCACCCCGGTGATCCCGCCCGGCAGGCGGTAATCGGTGATCATCACGTCCAGGTGCGGCTTGCTGGCGAGAATCTCGAACGCCTGCTCGCCATTCTCGGCCTGCAGCACCCGGTATCCCAGGCCCGACAGGTAGTCGGCCAGAAGCATCAGGATCACTGGTTCATCTTCGACGATCAGTACGACGTCTTGTGCATCTTCACTCATGGAAAACCTTTGCTCGGTCAATTGCTGCTGTTACGACCATTGGGTCACGCAGAGGTTGCGTGCGCGTTACGCTTTTAATGATTCACCGGCCAACGGGCCTCTACAGGGGCAGGCTCACGCGAAACAGCGCGCCCTCGCCGATCCGGCTCTCGACACTGATGGCACCACCATGGGCGGTGACGATCTGCTCGGAAATGAACAGCCCCAGGCCCAGCCCCGCCGCCACGTGGTTGGCACTGACCCGTTCGAACTGCTGAAAAATGCGCTTCTGGTTGTCTTCGCTGATACCGATGCCGTGGTCACGCACCTCGACCCGAGCCTCGCCGTCCTGGGCATAGACCCGCACTTCGATCGGGCTCTTGGCGCCGTAGCGCAGGGCGTTGGTCAGCAGGTTGGAAACCACCTGTTCGATGCGGAACTCGTCCCAGTTGCCCTCCAGGGGCTGCTCGGCCTGCAGGCTCAGGGACGACTGCGCCGCTTCCACCTGAGGCGCGAAGTTTTCCACCAGCCCGCGCACCAGCTGCGCCAGATCGAACCGCGAGGGGCGGATCGACAGCTTGCCGGTACGGATGCGCGAGATGTCCAGCATGTCCTCGATCAGGCGGATCAGGCTTTTGATCTGGCGCTCGTCGCGGTCGACCATGGCGTGCATCTTGTCCAGGCTGAAGGCCGCGGCGTTCTCCCGGGCCAGGTGCATCTTGCGCAGCTGGGTCTCGAGAATCAGGCCATTGAGCGGCGTGCGCACTTCGTGGGCGACGATGGACATGAAGTCATCGCGCATGCGCACCGCCTGCTCCAGCTCGTTCTGGGTGGCCTGGAGCTTCTGGAGCAGCGCTTCCTGCTCGCGCCGGCTCTGCTCCAGGGCCTCCACCTGCTGCTTCATGGCCTTGCTCTGGCGGTACAGGTCGACGAATACGTTGACCTTGCTCTTCACCGCGTGGATGTCCAGGGGCTTGTGCAGAAAGTCCACCGCCCCGCTCTCGTAGCCCTTGAAGGCGTAGTTGAGCTCGCGCCCGGCGGCGCTGACGAAGACGATGGGAATGTTCTTGGTCTTCTCGGTGCCGCGCATCAGCTCGGCCAGCTCGAAGCCGTTCATGCCGGGCATCTGCACATCGAGGATAGCCATGGCGAACTCATGCTGGAGCAGCAGCGACAAGGCTTCGTCGGCCGACAGCGCCTTGTACACCGTACGGTCCTCGCGCTTGATCAGCGCCTCCAGGGCCAGCAGGTTCTCCGGCAGATCGTCGACGATCAGCAGCTTGGCTTGAATATTACTTAACATGGGTTCCTTCCAGCTCGGCAAGCAGACGGCTGATGCCGCGCAAAGGGAGAATGTAGTCCGGTTGATGCAGGGCCAGGGCGGCGTCCGGCATGGTCGAGACATGGGCCTCATTGGGGTCCTGGACGATGGTCAGGCCACCCTGGCGCTTGACCTCGGCCAGGCCGCGGGCGCCATCCTGGTTGGCCCCGGTCAGGAGCACCGCGGCCAGGTTCCGGCCATAGGCATCGGCGGCGGACTCGAACAGGTAGTCGATGGCCGGGCGTGAGTGATGCAGGCGTTCTTCCTGGCTCAGGGACAGGCTGCGGTCCTGCTCCACCGACAGGTGATAGCCGGGCGCGGCGAAGTACAGGGTGCCAGGCACGATCTGCTCCTTGTCGTCGGCTTCCTTCACCGCCAGCGCCAGACGCCGGTCGAAGACTTCGGCCAGCTGGCTGCGGCGCTCGTCGGGCAGGTGCAGGACCACGATCACCGGCAGGCGGAAACCCTGGGCGAAACCGCTGAACAGCTTCAGCAAGGCTTCGACCCCACCCGCAGAGGCCCCTACCACGATCGCCTCGATCTGCGGCCAGAAACCCTGGCTGACAATCTCCTGGCTCATGTCTTGCGATAGATCCGTTCTTGTTTGACCAAGGGCTCGAAGTGCTTGCCATAGGCGGAGAAGTCCAGGGTTTCCTTGCTGCCCAGCACCAGGAAACCACGATGGCAGAGGGACTCGTGAAACAGTCCGAAGGCACGATCCTGCAATTTTTTATTGAAATAAATCAATACGTTACGACAAGAAATTAATTGAGTTTCAGAAAATACACTGTCGGTCGCCAGGCTGTGATCGGCGAAGGTCACGTTCTCGCGCAGGCTCTTGTCGAAGATCGCGTAGTCGTAGGCCGCGGTGTAGTAGTCGGCAAAGGAGCGCTGGCCGCCGGCCTGCTGGTAGTTGTGGGTGTAGGCCCGCACGTTCTCCAGGGAAAAGATGCCTTGCTTGGCCTTCTCCAGGGAGCTGGGGTTGATGTCGGTGGCATAGATGATGGTGCGCTCCAGCAGCCCCTCTTCGCGCAGCAGGATGGCCATGGAGTAGACCTCCTCCCCGGTGCTGCAGCCGGCGATCCAGATCTTGATCGAAGGATAGGTCTTGAGCAGCGGCACCACCTCCTGGCGGATCGCCAGAAAGTGCGACGGGTCGCGAAACATCTCGCTCACCGGAATGGTCAGGAACTGCAGCAACTGCATGAACGCGGTGGGGTCGTGCAGCACCCGCTCCTGCAACGCAGAAATGGTCTTGCATTCGAACTGGCGCAAAGCGTGGTTGACCCGGCGCTTGATCGAGGCACCTGAGTAGTCGCGGAAGTCGTAGCTGTACTTGAGGTAAATAGCTTCGATCAGCAAACGCAGTTCGATCTCGGTATTACGCTCCACTAAATTCTTTCCATCTTGGGTAGCCACACACGGATAAGGGAAAACAGCCGGTCCAGGTCAATGGGCTTGGCCAGGTAATCGTTGGAGCCGGCCTGCAGGCAGCGCTCCTGGTCATCCTTCATGGCCTTGGCGGTGACCGCGATGATCGGCAGCTTGCGCCAGCGCGGATCCTTGCGGATCTGCACCGTGGCTTCGAAACCGTCCATCTCCGGCATCATCACGTCCATCAGCACCAGGTCGATATCCTCGACCTCATTGAGCCTGGCAATGGCTTCATGGCCGTTACGGCCGATCACCACTACCGCGCCCTTGTGTTCCAGGGCGCTGGTCAGGGCAAAGATGTTGCGCACGTCATCATCCACCAGGAGGATCTTGCGGCCCTCGAAGACCTTGTCGCGGCTGCGGGCGGTCTTGAGCATCTTCTGCCGTTCATGGGACAGCTGGGATTCGACTTTGTGCAGAAAAAGCGTCACTTCATCCAGCAGGCGCTCCGGCGAGCGCGCGCCCTTGATGATGATCGAGCGCGAATACTTGCGCAGCTCGGCCTCTTCATCCCGGGTCAGGTTGCGCCCGGTGTAGACGATCACCGGCGGGAAGGAGCAGATATCCTCGGTGGACATGCGCTTGAGCAAGTCGTTGCCGAGCATGTCCGGCAGCTTGAGGTCGATGACCATGCAGTCGTAGACGTTCTCGCGCAGCAGGTCCAGGGCATCCTGGGCCAGGCCCACGGCGGTGATCTCGATGTCATCGTCGCCGATCAACCGGGCAATGCTGTCGCGTTGCAGGTCGTCGTCCTCCACCAGCAGCACGCGCTTGACCTTCTGCGTCAGCTTGGCTTCCAGGCGGGCGAAGACATCCTTGAGCTCCTCGCGGGTGGTGGGCTTGACCGCATAACCCACGGCGCCCATGTGCATGGCCGCTTCCACCCGGTCTTCCACCGAAATCACGTGCACCGGGATGTGCCGGGTCTGGGCGTTCTCCTTGAGGCGCTGCAACACGGTCAGGCCGGAGTGGTCCGGCAGGCGCATGTCCAGCAGGATGGCGTCCGGGATGAACTGGGCAGCCAGGCTGTAGCCTTCGTCAGCGCCGTGGGCCACCAGGCAGTGGTAACCCAGCTCGTGGGCCAGGTCGAAGAGGATGTGGGCAAAGTTCGCCTCGTCTTCCACCACCAGGATGCAACGACTGCTGAACGGCGCCTTGTCGCGGTCATCGGCGAAGCGCGGAATGTCCGCCCCCGGGGCCTCGGCCACCGGCTGCGGCAGGCTGGCAGGCTGAGGCGCGGCCACGGGCGCGACTGGGGCCGGCGGCGCCACCAGCGGCTCGGCGGCCTCCTGGTACTGCTCCGGCAGCACCAGGGTGAAGATACTGCCGCGGCCGGGTTCGCTGCTGACGCTGATGGAGCCGCCGAGCAGGGTCGCCAGATCCCGGGAGATCGACAGCCCCAGGCCGGTGCCGCCATAACGCCGGTTGGTGGTGCCGTCGGCCTGGCGGAAGGCCTCGAAGATGCTTTGCTGCTGATCCTGGGCAATGCCGATCCCCGAATCCTGCACGGCAAAGGCGATACCGGCCCCCGGCTGAGCGGACACCGTGAGGCTCACCTGGCCCTTCTCGGTGAACTTGACCGCATTGGACAGCAGGTTCTTGAGAATCTGCTCGACCCGCTGGCGGTCGGTGAACAGCATCTGCGGCGCTCCCGGTTGCAGCTCCACCTTGAATTCCAGGCCCTTGTCCTGGGTCAGCGGCTGGAACAGGCTGCGCAGCCCGTCCACCAGGCGCGGCACGCTGGCGTTCTCCGGGCGCACTTCGAGCTTGCCGGCCTCGACCTTGGAGATGTCGAGGATGTCGTTGATCAGGTTCAGCAGGTCATTGCCCGCGGAATAGATCGACTCGGCGAACTTGACCTGCTCGGGGCTGAGGTTTTCCTGGGGGTTTTCCGCCAGCAGCTTGGCCAGGATCAGCGAACTGTTGAGCGGCGTGCGCAGCTCGTGGGACATGTTGGCAAGGAACTCGGACTTGTACTTGCTGGAGCGCTGCAACTCTTCGGCGCGCTCCTCGAGCTGGGTCTGGGCCTCGTTGAGCTCGTTGTTCTTGCGGTCCATGGCGTCGCGCTGATCGGCCAGGATCTGCGCCTGCTCCGCCAGTTGCTCGTTGGTCTGCTCCAGCTCCACCTGCTGGGTTTCCAGGTGCACCTGGGATTCCTTGAGGATCCGCGACTGCTCTTCCAGCTCCTCGTTGGCGGTCTTGAGCTCTTCTTGCTGCACTTGCAGCTCTTCATTGAGCTGCTGGGTCTCGGCCAGCACTTCCTGCAGGCGCTGGCGATAACGCGCGGCCTCGATGGAGGTGCCGATATTGCCGGCAATCAGTTCCAGCAGCTCGACGTCGCGCTCGCTCAAGGCCCGCAGGAAGCCCAGCTCGATCACCCCGTTGACCCGGTCGTCGTCACGGGTCGGCACCACCAGCACGCTGCGCGGCGAACCATCGCCCAGGCCGGAGCTGACCTTGAAGTAATCGGCGGGCACCTCGTCCAGACGGATCAGGCGCTTGTGCTGCGCGGCCTGCCCCACCAGCCCTTCGTCACTGTACAGCGACTGTTCCTGGGTTTCCTGTTCCCGGGAGAAGCCATAGGACGCCACGCGCCTGAGGCCACCGTGCTCCTCACGCACATAGAGCGCCGCCACCGGTGTGCCCAGGTACTGAGCGCAGAATTGCAGGATGTTGCGCCCCAGCAAATTAAGGCTCAGCTGGCCGAGCATCTGCTCGGCCAGTTCGGTCTGGCCGTTGCGCAGCCAGGCCTGCTGTTCCAGGCGCCGGGCGCTCTTTTCCTGGGCTTCGAGGTTGTCGCTGTAGCTCTTGGACAGTGCCAGCAGGTCACGACGGCCGATGTAGGCCAGCAGCGCGCTGATGCCTACCACGAACAGCAGGTACAGCACCACGCTGAAAATGGTGGTGCGGGTAACGCTCTCGTTACGCTCCAGACGCAACTGCTGCTCCATGGCCACCGCGTCGTCGTATTCCTTGCGGATCTCGTCAGTCAGGCGCTTGCCACGCCCGGCCTGCACCGCCCCGCGGTAATCACCGCTCTGGCGGCGCAGGTCGATCATGCCCTGGGCAAAGCTGTTCCACTCCACCTGCAGGGCTTCCAGGCGCTTGAGCCGGTCCACCTGCTGCGGGTTGTCCGCCACCAACTCCTGCAAGCTGCGCAGTTCGCTGACAATGCGCGGCTTGGCCACTTCGTAGGGGTCCAGAAAGTGCTCGTCGCCAGTGATCAGGAAGCCGCGCATGCCGGTTTCCAGGTCGATGGTCAGGCGCGCCGACTCGTTGAGGTTGTTGATCACTCGATCAGTGTGCTGCACCCACTGGATCACCGAGAGCAGGTAGGTGATCAGGGACACGAAAAAAAACGCGCTGAGTACACCGACACCCAGCGGCAGGCTGATGTTGCGGGTCAGCAGCTTGCGGAAACTCTGTTCATCAACCGAGGACGGACGAATCATTTGATGGGCCTTGGCGCTGGTGAAAAAAAACGAAGTTTGCCCCACATTCAGCCAGGACAGCTATTTTTTATAACCAAGGTAGCGCTCGCTTGCGATTTGTCCTGCCGTGGGACAAAGGAAGCGGTTATTCTTGCCGACGCTTGTACAAGGGGATTTTTTTGTACAGCTTCGGGAACTTGTGGCAAGCCGGCACTTACTGATGCACAGGGCTGCCTGCCGCACTGCCCCGCCGAATTCATTTCTTGAGAGTGTCCCTATGCCCGCCAGCGCCTCCACCATCCTAGTCGTCGAAGACGATGCCATCGTGCGCATGCTGATTGTCGATGTCCTTGAAGAACTGGAGTTCAGCGTGCTGGAGGCCGACGGCAGCGAAGCGGCCCTGAGCCTGCTGGAGGACGCCGGGCAACATATCGACCTGCTGATGACCGATGTCGGCCTGCCCGGGATGAACGGCCGCGAGCTGGCGGAGCGTGCCCGCACCCTGCGGCCGCAGTTGCCGGTGCTGTTCGCCAGTGGTTACGCCGAGTCCATCGAGGTGCCGGCCGGCATGTCGGTCATCGGCAAGCCGTTCTCCATCGACCAGCTGCGCGACAAGGTGCGCAGCATTCTCGGCTGAGGCCAGGCAGCCTGCTCGGGCGCTGGCGCGCTGTGGTTTAATGGCGGCCTTTTTTACCCCCCGCCTGCCAGGAATGCCCGCTCATGAGCCCCACCGCCGCAACCAAAGTCCTGATCATTGGTTACGTCTGGCCCGAACCCCGCTCCTCCGCCGCCGGCGGGCACATGATGCAGATCCTCCAGAGCTTCCTCGAACAGGGCTGGGAGCTGACCTTCAGCAGCCCGGCCAACGAGGGCGAACACAAGGAAGACCTGACGGCCCTGGGCATTCGTGAATGCCCGATCGAACTCAACAACGCCAGCTTTGACCGTTTCGTCGCCGAGCTGGCACCGGATATCGTGCTGTTCGACCAGTTCATGATGGAGGAACAGTTCGGCTGGCGGGTGGAGCAGCATTGCCCGAATGCCCTGCGGGTGCTGGAGACCTCCGACCTGCAATGCCTGCGTCATGCCCGGCACCAGCGCCTCAAGGATGTTCTCAAGGAGGGCACCGAGGAAGACGACTTCAGCCCGCTGTTCGCCCAGGCGCCGGAGCAGGAATTCCAGCACATGGCCGTCACCGACCTGGCCAAGCGCGAGATCGCCGCCATCTATCGCTGCGACCTGAGCCTGATGATCTCCGAGGTGGAAATCGAGCTGCTGGTGCAGCAGTTCCACTTGCCGCCGGCCCTGCTGCACTGGTGCCCGCTGATGCTCGAGCAACTGCCGCAGGGCTTTGCTCCCTTCGAGCAGCGGGCGCACTTGCTGAGCATCGGCAACTTTCGCCATGCGCCGAACTGGGACGCCGTGCTGTGGATGAAGAACCGCGTATGGCCGCTGATCCGCCAGCAATTGCCCGGCGCGCAATTGCACCTGTACGGCGCCTACACCCCGCCCAAGGCCGCGGCGCTGCACAACCCGGCCCAGGGCTTTCACATCATGAACTGGGCCGAGGATGCGCTGCAGGTGATGAGTGCAGCGCGGATCTGCCTGGCGCCCCTGCGTTTCGGCGCCGGGATCAAGGGCAAGCTGCTCGATGCCATGCTTTGCGGCACGCCCAGTGTCACCACCCCGGTGGGCAGCGAATCCATGTCCCAGGACGGCCTGCCATGGCCGGGGGCGGTGGCTGAATCCGCCAGTGGCCTGGCGGCGGCCGCGGTGCGCCTCTATCAGGACCGGCAGCTGTGGGAGCAGGCCCAGGCGGATGGCCGGCAGTTGCTCGAAGCGCGCTACCGCCAGCAAGTCCACGGCCCGGCGCTGATCCAGCGCCTGCAACACTGCCGCCAGCACCTGGAGCAACTGCGTCGGGACAACTTCACTGGCGCCATGCTGCGTCACCACCATCACAAGAGCACCCAGTACATGGCGCAGTGGATCGAAGCGAAAAACCGCCCGGCCTCCTGACCCTTCTTCGCTGGCGCACTGCCGGCGGTGCGCTTGCCGGCGAACAGGCCCTGGGATTTGCGCCGAACGTGAGGCCGCCTTCGCTGGCAAGCCAGCTCCTGCAGCTGGCGTGATGTCGGCGGTGTTCTTGCAGGAGCCGGCTTGCCGGCGAACAGGGCGCCAACCCTGAGAACGCCCTCTCTGGTGCGCGAGCGGGCCACGAGGCATTATCAGCCGGGCCTACAACAAGAACAGGCCCGCGCCATGAGCCGACCCGGCAAGATCACCGACCCCTCCTATGAGTTGATGGACGACCACAACGGCCTGTCCATCATCTATCGCCAGCACGGCTTCCCCTGCCCTCTGGTGCGCTGGCACTTCCACAAGGAATACGAGCTGCACCTGATAGTCGCCAGCTCCGGCAAGGTGTTCATCGGCGACTACATCGGCAACTTCTACCCGCAGACGCTGTTTCTCACTGGCCCCAACCTGCCCCACAACTGGATCAGCCAGGTGGCCGAGGACGAAGTGGTGGCCAAGCGCGACATGCTGGTGAACTTCACCGATGAGCTGTTCGACAGTGGCAGCCAGGTGTTCGCCGAGCTGAAGAACCTCAGCCCGCTGCTGGAGCGGGCGCAGTACGGCATCGAGTTCCGCTGCCCGCAAACCATCGCCCAGGCCCTGCCGCTGATGCAGCGCATCGCCGACTCCAGCGGCATCACCCGCCTTGGCTACTTCCTCATCCTCATGGAGCTGCTGGCGGCCTGCGACGACTACCAGTTGCTGTCCGGCGCCACCAGCGTGCAACTGGCGGACGAACACAGCGTCGACCGCACCAACCGCGCGGTGGACTACATCTTTGCCCACTACGCCCGGGAGTTGCCCTTGGAGGAAGTGGCCGACTACCTGGGCATGAAGCCCAGCTATTTTTCCCGGGTGTTCAAGCAGGCCACGGGGCGCTGCTTCGTCGAGTTCGTCAACCGGCTGCGCATCAGCAAGTCCTGTGAACTGCTGGCCGACGGCGACAAACCGGTGACCGACGTGTGCTTCGAGTCGGGCTTCAACAACATTTCCAACTTCAACCGGCGCTTCCAGCAGCTCAAGGGCATGACCCCCTCCCACTACCGCCGCCTGGCGGTGCAACGCCTGACCGAACAGAACCTCGGCTGAGTACCCACGCTCGGCGCAGGGCTCAAGGGCCTCTTCGCCGGCAAGCCGGCTCCTACAAGAGCCCCCCAATATCACGCCAGCTGTAGGAGCTGGCTTGCCAGCGAAAGCGCCCCCACGCCCGGCGCAGGGAACAATCGCCCCCCCCAGAGCCAACAAACCGGTCTAGGCTTGGTAAACGAGACCCGTTCAGCTTCCGTTCAGCAGTTGTCAATAATCTTCATTTAGCAATGAGTATCATTATGTTACAAATTACCCCCTAGCCTATTTGCCCACCGGTGCTGAATGCTCGTTCCATTTCTGATCATGTTGCGCGAAGGGATTGAAGCCGCGCTTATCGTTGGCATCATCGCCAGCTACCTGAAACAGACTGGCCGTGGCCAGTGGATGCCCGCCGTGTGGATCGGGGTTTTCCTCGCCGCGGCCCTGGCCCTGCTGGTGGGCGGCGGCCTGGAACTGATGAGCGCCGAATTCCCGCAGAAGCAGCAGGAACTCTTCGAAGGCATCGTCGGCCTGGTGGCCGTGGGCATCCTCAGTTCCATGGTGTTCTGGATGCGCAAGGTGGCGCGTTCGATCAAACATTCCCTGCATGTCTCCCTGGACCACGCCCTGGCCGGCTCCAAGCACCAGGTCACGGCGCTGATCGCCATGGTGTTCTTCGCCGTGGCCCGCGAAGGCCTGGAAACCGTGTTCTTCCTGCTGGCGGTGTTCCAGCAGAGCGAAGGCCCGGGCGCGCCCATAGGCGCCCTGCTGGGCCTGATCTCAGCGATCATCGTCGGCTTCCTGATCTACACCGGCAGCATGCGCCTGAACCTTGGCGCCTTCTTTCGCTGGACCGGGCTGTTCATCCTGGTGGTGGCCGCCGGCATCCTCGCCAATTCGGTGCAGGCCCTGCATGAAGCCGGGGTCTGGAACCACCTGCAGACCGTACTATTCGACTTCAGCGCCAGCCTGCCCATGGATGGCCCGGTGGGTTCGGTACTGGCCGGCATGTTCGGCTACCAGGACGCCCCCACCATCAGCACCCTCGGCGCCTATGCGCTGTACCTGGCCGTGACCCTGGTGCTGTTCTTCCTGCCCGGCGGCGCCCCAGCCAAGGCGCCCGGCTCAACGTCTTCCGTTTCCAGTCAGTAAGGCTCCCCATGACCCAGCAAGCCTCTCCCCAGGCCTCGCCTCCCCGCGCTCTGCGCTGGGCGGTTGCCGGTTCGGTGATCGTCATGATCGCCGCCGGCGGGCTGTTCTACTACGCCTCGCAACTGGCCGCCAGCAAGCGCCAGGCCCACCAGGGCGAGATCACCGTGACCATCCACCCCAAGAATTGTGAACCCAACGCGCTGACAGTCCCGGCCGGGCGCGCCAGCTTCCGCATCGTCAACCGTTCGGATCGCGCCGTGGAGTGGGAAATTCTCGACGGCGTGCTGGTGGTGGAGGAACGGGAAAACATCGCCCCGGGCCTGAGCCAGGTGATCAACGCCAACCTGCAGCCAGGGGACTACGCCATCACCTGCGGGCTTTTGAGCAACCCCCGCGGCACCCTGCACGTGACCCCGACCGCCGAGTCCGACGCCCAGGCCAAGGCGCGGCCGTCGATGGTGGCCTTTATCGGCCCGCTGTCGGAGTTCCGGGTCTACCTCAGCACCCAGGGCAGTGCCCTGGTCAAGGCAGTGAACGCCTTGCAGCAGGCCATAGACGCCGGCGACCTGAAACAGGCCCAGGCGCTGTACCTGCCGGCCCGCGCAGCCTATCAGCGCCTGGCCCCGGCGGCCCAGCGCCTGGCCGAGCTGGACAACACCATCAACGCCCGTGCCGATTATTTCGAACAGCGCGAACAGGATCCGGGCTTCAGCGGTTTCCACCGCCTGGAATACGGCCTGTTCCAGAAAAATGACCTGGCAGGCCTGGCTCCCGTAGCTCAGCGCCTGTCCAGCGACGTGGTCAGCCTCAAGGAACAGTTGCTGGCCCAGACCCTGCCACCGGAGCAATTGGTGAGCATCGTCGCGCGCAACATGCGCAGCCTGGCCGACCTGCGGGCCAGCAGCGGTGAAGAAGAACGCTACAGCCACAGCGACCTCAACGGCTTTGCCGCCAACCTGGAAACCACGCGCAAGGTCATCGACCTGCTGCGGCCGCTGCTGGCCAAGTCCGCGGCCCAATTGCTGCCCCAGGTGGACAGCGCCGCCGATGCCCTGGCCACTCGCCTGGCCAGCCTGCGCGACGGCTTCGGCTATGTGGCCTACGACCAGGTCGACGCCCGGCAGCGCAAAGAGATCGCCGACAAAGCCAAGGCCCTGGCCGACGCCCTCGACGCTATTGATCCCGCACTTGGCCTTTCCGGCCTGTAACAAGACGAGTTTTCAATGAACGATTCAGACCAGCCCAATCCGTCTTTTTCCGCCCAGCGTCGGCGCGTGCTGCTGGGCATGGGCGCCGCCGGCGTGGCCCTGGCCGGCAGCAGCCTGAGTTGCCCGGCCATGGCCGCCGCGCCCGCCCAGGTCACCGAAGCCCCCAGCAGCGACAAGACCCAGGACCGCCACGACTTCCATGGCCAGCATCAGAGCGGCATCGTCACCCCGCGCCCGGCCGCGGGCATGCTGGTGTCCTTCGATGTGCTGGCCAGCGACCGCGACGACCTGGAGCGGCTGTTTCGCACCCTCGACCAACGCATTGCCTTTCTCATGCGCGGTGGCCCGGTGGCCCAGGTGGACCCGAAGCTGCCGCCCCTGGATTCCGGCATCCTCGGCCCGGTTGTGACCCCGGACAACCTGACCATCACCGTCTCGGTGGGCGAATCGCTGTTCGACGAGCGCTTCGGCCTGGAGGCGGCCAAACCCAAGCGCCTGATCCGCATGGTGGGCTTCCCCAACGATGCCCTGGAGCCCGCCTGCTGCCACGGCGACCTGAGCCTGCAGTTCTGCTCCAACACCGCCGACACCAACATCCACGCCCTGCGCGACATCGTGAAGAACCTGCCCGACCTGCTGCTGGTGCGCTGGAAACAGGAAGGCAGCGTACCGCCCCAGGCCCCGGCCAAGCCCGGCGAGCCGGCGCAGAGTGCGCGCAATTTCCTGGGCTTTCGCGATGGCTCGGCCAACCCCGACTCCAACGACCCGAAGGCCATGCAGCAGATCGTCTGGGTCCAGCCCGGCAGTGACGAACCGGCCTGGGCGGCCCATGGCAGCTACCAGGCAGTGCGGATCATCCGCAACTTCGTCGAACGCTGGGACCGCACCCCGCTGCAGGAGCAGGAAAGCATCATCGGCCGGATCAAGACCAGTGGCGCGCCCATGGACGGCCAGAAGGAAAGCCAGGTGCCCGACTACGCCCGGGACCCCCATGGCAAGGTCACCAAGCTCGACGCCCACATCCGCCTGGCCAACCCGCGCACTGCCCAGAGCCAGCAGAACCTGATCCTGCGCCGGCCGTTCAACTACTCCAACGGAGTCAACAAGAACGGCCAGCTGGACATGGGCCTGCTGTTCATCTGCTACCAGGCCGACCTGGAGAAAGGTTTCATCGCCGTACAGACCCGTCTGAACGGCGAACCCCTGGAGGAGTACCTCAAGCCCACTGGCGGCGGTTACTTCTTCACCTTGCCGGGGGTCACCGGCGAAGAGGATTTCATCGGGCGTTCGCTGCTCGATGCCACCCGGCCTAAAAGCACTGCCTGACACCCATGACACAACAACCCCCACGGAAAAGTCCCATGAAAAAGTCGCCTCTCGCTGTGTTGCTGACCCTTGGCTTGCTCCACGCGCCGCTTTCGGCGTTCGCCGCAACTGCGCCCCTGGAGCTGGTGGGGCCGATCTCCGACTACAAGATCTACGTCACCGAACAGCTCGACGAACTGGCCAGCCACACCCAGCAGTTCACCGATGCGGTGAAAAAGGGCGACCTGGCCGCCGCCAAGAAGCTCTACGCGCCGACCCGGGTCTACTACGAGTCGATCGAACCGATCGCCGAGCTCTTCAGTGACCTGGACGCGTCCATCGACTCCCGGGTCGACGACCACGAGAAAGGCGTCAAGGCCGAAGACTTCACCGGCTTCCACCGCCTGGAATACTCACTGTTCTCGGAAAACAGCACAGCAGGCCTGGGCGAGCTGGCCGACGGCCTGAACAAGGACGTCAAGGACCTGCAGACCCGCGTCGCCGGCCTGACCTTCCCGCCGGAAAAAGTCGTGGGTGGCGCCGCCGCGCTGCTGGAAGAAGTGGCCGCAACCAAGATCTCCGGTGAAGAAGACCGCTACAGCCATACCGACCTCTACGACTTCCAGGGCAACATCGACGGGGCGAAGAAAATCGTCGACCTGTTCCGTCCGCAGATCGAGAAGCAGGACAAGGCCTTTGTCGCCAAGGTGGACAAGAACTTCGCCACGGTGAACAAGATCCTGGCCAAGTACAAAACCCCTGACGGCGGCTTCATGACCTACGACAAGGTCAAGGAAAACGACCGCAAGGCCCTGGTAGGCCCGGTCAATACCCTGGCCGAAGACCTCTCCACCCTGCGCGGCAAACTGGGCCTGAACTGAGCCCGGAACCCAACACGCCATCCTCCCTGTAGGAGCTGGCTTGCCAGCGAAAGCGGCCCTGGGTACAACCCCCGCCTCAAGGCCCTCTTCGCCGGCAACATCATCACGAATGCAGATAAGCCTGGGCTGTGACACGTTATCCCGTTAACGTTCACGGCCCATCGACTTTCATGGAAGACCCTTCATGCCTCGCTCCACAGCCGCCAGCGCGCCGCTGACCGTCAGACCCTTCTCGCTGGTTCCACTGATGGCCGCCTATATGGCCTGCACCATGTCGATGATGGCCTTCGTCTCGCTGATCGGCCCGATCTCCCGGGCCCTGCACCTGGAAACCTGGCACGCCGGCGCGGCCGTCACCGTTTCCGGGGTGATCTGGATGCTCCTGGCGCGCCCCTGGGGCCAGGCCAGTGACCGCTTCGGCCGGCGCCGGGTGCTGCTGCTGGGCACCGCCGGCTTCACCCTCGCCTACTGGGCCTTGTGCCTGTTCATCGACCTGTCGCTGCAGTCGCTGCCCAGCGTCGCCATGGCCTTTCTCGGCCTGATGCTCGGCCGCGGCCTGATCGGCGCCTTCTACGCGGCGATCCCGGTGGGCGGCTTCGCCCTGATCGCCGATAACGTCGAGCCTCAGCACCGCGCCCGTGCCATGGCCACTCTGGGCGCCGCCAACGCCGTGGGCCTGGTGCTGGGCCCGGCGGTGGCCGCGCTGCTGGCGCGCTACAGCCTGAGCCTGCCGTTCTACGCCATGGCGGTGCTGCCGTTGCTGGCATTCCTGGTGCTGCGCTACCAACTGCCGCGCCAGGAACTGCACCTGGCCCAGGCGCCGACCCGGGTACGCCTGGGCGACCCGCGACTGCGCCGGCCCATGGTGGTGGCCTTTGTCGCCATGCTCTGTGTGTCGGTGGCCCAGATCACCGTCAGCTTCTATGCCCTGGACCGGCTGCACATGAGCCCCGCCGATGCCGCCCAGACGGCCGGGGTGGCCCTGGCCATGGTCGGCGTGGCGCTGATCTGCGCGCAGTTGGTGGTGCGCAAGCTGGAATGGCCGCCGCTGCGGATGATCCGCTACGGCGCCCTGCTGTCGGCGCTGGGTTATGCCGGCAGCATGCTGGTGGACAGCGCCTGGGGCTTGTGGCTGGCGTTCTTTGTATCGGCGGCAGGCATGGGTGGGGTGTTTCCGTCGTTCTCGGCCCTGGCGGCGAATGCCGTAGAGGCCTCGGAACAGGGCGCGACTGCCGGCAGCATCGGCGCCGCCCAGGGCCTGGGCGTGGTCATCGGGCCCATGGCCGGCAGCCTGATCTACGCCATCGAACCGCGCCTGCCCTACCTGCTGGCGGCGGTGCTGCTGGTACTGATCGCGATCTGGCCCGCCCCGCAGCCCAAAGACCTGTAGCTGCTGCAGGCTGCGAACGGCTGCAAATCAGACGCCGCTCTTGAGGTTGCTGAAGGCCCTGCGGACCTTTGCGCAGCCTCGCAGGCTTGGCAGCGGCTACAGGTACTGCGCTGCTTTTGTAGCCGCTGCCGCAGGCTGCGAACGGCTGCGAAGCAGACGCCGCTCTTGAGATTGCTGAAGGTCCTGTGGACCTCGGCAGCGGCTACGGGTTAAAGCATGCGGTAGAGCAAGCGCTCGATGCGCACGCGGCTGACCCGGCGCAGGAACTTGCCCACGGCCTCGGGGTAGTCCACCAGGCTGTCCAGGTACTGAAAGTGCTCGATACGGCGGGTGTGGCGATAGATCTCGGCCTGTTCGGCGTTGCGCGCCTGCAGCAGCTCGCCCTTGGGGTCGTCCAGCAACAGGGCGTTTTCCAGGTCCAGGCGGAAGGCCCGCGGGTTGAGGTTGTTGCCGGTGAGCAAGGTATAGCGCTCATCGACCCACATGCCCTTGAGGTGGTAGGTGTTGTCACCGTCACGCCACAGGTGCAGGTTCAACTGGCCGTTGTCGATCACTTTCTGATGCCGCTTGGCAAAACGCCGCAGGCTGATTTCATACAGATAAGGCAGCGCGGCGATCACCTTGAACGGCTCGCTGGGCGGGATATAGAAGTCGTTGGCGGTCTTGTCGCCGACGATGATGTCGATCTTCACCCCGCGCTCCAGGGCCCGGTTGATCTCCCGGGTCACCGGCAGCGGCAGGTTGAAATACGGGGTGCAGATGGTCAGCTGGCGCTGGGCGCCGGCAATCAGCTCGCAGATCACCCGGTTCAACGGGTTGCCCTTGCCCACCCCGAGCAACGGGCTGACCGACAGCCCGCTCTTGTCCAGGCCACCGGCAGTGGTGTCGTAGGTGGCGTGCTTGAGGCGGCTGCGCAGATCGCCGATGTCGTTGCGCAGGCTGCGGGTGGTGGGCAGGTTCGGCAGGTCCAGGCGGTGCACTGCCCGCGACTCCACCAGGCCGTGCTGCACCAGGTGGTGCATGGAGTCGGCCAGCGCCTGGTTGTGCAGCAGGTGGTAACGGTCGAAGCGGTACTTGTCGAACTTGTGCAGGTACACGTTGTTCAGGCTGGCGCCGCTGTAGAGCACGCAGTCGTCGATGACGAAACCCTTGAGGTGCAGCACCCCGAACAGCTCGCGGGTCTGAACCGGCACGCCGTAGATCGGCACTTCGCTGGCGTGAGTGCGGGTCATTTGCTGGTACCAGGCCGAGTTGCCCGGCTGCTTGCCGGCACCGATCAGGCCGCGCTGGGCCCGCAGCCAGTCAACCACGACCACCACTTCCAGCTCGGGGCGGGCGGCCTTGGCGGCGTGCAGGGCATCGAGGATTTCCTGGCCGGCTTCATCCTGTTGCAGGTACAGCGCGACGATATAGATGCGCCGGCGTGCCTGGGCAATCTGCTCCAGCAGCGTGCGGCGAAACTGCGCGGCGCCGGTCAGCGTGGTGAAAGCCTCGGCGGCCAGTGGGAAGCTGCGCAGCTTGGGCAGCAGGGAACGTTTGAAAAGCGACGGCATTAGGGCTCGCAGTGGCTCAAATCCAAAGAGCGCAAGAGCTTACACCATGGACCGGCCGGAGTCCCCTGCCTGGCATGTATAACGCCCTCCCTCAGCAAAGCACCCGCCCGCTGTGCGCAGGAGCCGGCTTGCCGGCGAATGGGCCCCCAAGCCCTGTGCAAGGCGCAATGACACCTTCGCTGGCAAGCCAGCGCCTACAAGGGTAATGGCCAGTTTCGAAGAAAATTCAAGAATGTCATTGACCAAGGAGAACGATCGTTCTACTGTTCGCCACATGAACGAAATCATGCACTCTGAAACCCGAGACATCATCCTCGATGTCACCGAGAAACTGATCTACCAGAACGGCATTGCCGCCACCGGCATGGATCTTCTGGTGAAGACCGCCGGCGTCTCGCGCAAGAGCGTCTACCGCTATTTCACCAACAAGGACGAGTTGGTGGTGGCCGCCCTGGAGCGTCGCGATCAGCGCTGGATGCACTGGTTCTGCAGCGCGGTGAACCAGGCCGCGACCCCGGCCCTGCGCCTGTTGGCGCTGTTCGACGTGCTCAAGGACTGGTTCGCAACCCCCGATTTTCGCGGCTGCGCCTTTATCAACACCAGTGGCGAAACCGGCGACCCGCAAGACCCGGTGCGCCAAGTAGCAAAACGGCACAAGCAGAACCTGCTCGACTACGTGACCGAGCTTTGCCAGGAACATGGCGTGCAACATCCTGAGGAACTGGCAGCGCAACTGCTGATCCTGATCGATGGCGCCATTACCGTTGCCCTTGTCATGGGCAATCACAGTGCTGCTGATAATGCGCAATGCATGGCGCGAAAGTTATTGGACCTCTGATTGTTTTAAACAAGAGCAGCTTCTTTGTTTGAACAGCAACTTTCATTGGAGACAGATCATGTCGTCTAACGCTCAAGTGCGCCCGCCCCTTCCGCCTTTCACTCGCGAGTCGGCGATTGAAAAGATCCGCCTGGCCGAAGATGGCTGGAACTCCCGGGACCCGGAGCGGGTATCCCTGGCCTATACCCTGGATACCCAATGGCGCAACCGCGCCGAGTTCGCCCACAACCGCGAAGAGGCCAAGGCGTTCCTGACCCGCAAATGGGCCAAGGAACTGGATTACCGCCTGATCAAGGAACTGTGGGCCTTTACCGACAACCGTATTGCCGTGCGCTACGCCTACGAATGGCACGACGACTCGGGCAACTGGTTCCGTTCCTACGGCAACGAAAACTGGGAGTTTGACGAACAGGGTTTGATGGCCCGGCGCTTTGCCTGCATCAACGACATGCCGATCAAGGCCCAGGAGCGCAAGTTCCACTGGCCCCTGGGCCGCCGGCCCGACGATCACCCGGGCCTGAGCGAACTGGGCCTGTAATCACCACCGCCTCTGCCCTTGTAGGAGCTGGTTTGCCAGCGAAAGCGCCCTCAAGCCCGGCACAAGGCTCCGAGACCCGTTCGCCGGCAAGCCGGCTCCTACGAAAAAACACACCTCCTCTGCCCCCGTAGGAGCTGGCTTGCCAGCGAAAGCGCCCCCTAGCCCGGCACAAGGCTGCGAGGCCCATTCGCCGGCAAGCCGGCTCCTACGAAAAAACACACCTCCTCTGCCCCCGTAGGAGCTGGCTTGCCAGCGAAAGCGCCCT
>NZ_JBXAMM010000001.1:1452944-1495037 GCF_058800645.1 Pseudomonas sp. GW822-FHT04H02
CCCTCAAGCCCGGCACAAGGCTGCGAGGCCCGTTCGCCGGCAAGGGGCGGTTCAGGCGGCGGCTTCCTGTTCCTTGGACCGCGCCCGAGCCTCCAGCTCGCGTACCAGGGGCAGCACGCGCTGGCCGAAATACTCCACCTCTTCCTGGAAATGCAGGAACCCGGCCAGTACCAGGTCCACACCCACCGCCTTCAACTCCACGATGCGCTGGGCAATCTGCTGTGGCGTGCCGATCAGGTTGGTCTTGAACCCGTCGTTGTACTGCACCAGGTCCTCGAAACTCGACTTGGCCCAGTTGCCCTCGCCTTCGGGGGACGCCTTGCCGGCCTGCCGGGCGGCGTCACCGAAGGCATTCACCGCCTCCGGGTCGGCCTGATCGATGATTTGCTGCAACACCGCCCGCGCCTCCTCCTCGGTGTCCCGGGCGATCACGAAGGCGTTCACTCCGATCTTCACCGAGTGCTGGTTGGCCGCGGCCTTGGCGCGGATGTCATCGACCTGGGCCTTGATCCCCTCGACACTGTTGCCGTTGGTGAAGTACCAGTCCGAAACCCGGGCCGCCATGTCCCGGGCAGCCCGCGAGCTGCCGCCCTGGAAGATCTCCGGCTGGCCCAGGGGCTTGGGCTTGAGGCTGTAGTGGTCGAAGCGATAGAAATCGCCCCTGAAGGTGAAGGCATCCTGGCTCCAGACCCCGCGCAGGCAGCGAATGAATTCCTCGGACCGGCGATAGCGCTCGTCGTGCTCCAGCCAATGCTCGCCAATGGCCTGGAACTCACCCTTGAACCAACCGCTGACGATGTTCACCGCAATACGGCCATTGGTCAGTTGGTCGATGGTCGCCAGTTGCTTGGCCGCCAGGGCCGGCTGCCAGGGCCCGGGCAGGATCGCCGCAATCACCTTGAGCTTGTCGGTAGCCGCCAGCAGTGCGTGGCTGAAAGCCACCGACTCGTGCTGGTACTCGGCGCCATAGCCGGCGGTGAAGCGGATCTGGGTCAGGGCGTATTCGAAGCCGGCCTGCTCGGCGATCTGCGCCAGCTTGCGGTTGTAGTCGATGCCCCAATGGGTGCGTTGCTCGATCTTGCTGACCACCAGCCCACCGCTGACGTTGGGCACCCAGTAGGCAAATTTCACGGCTTGCTGACTCATGGTTCGGTCCTCGGGACTTGGGAAAGTACCCCGGAGCAGAGCAGCAAGCGTGCCAGGGCCTGGAAGCCCTCGGCGCGTAGGCCGCCAGACGCCGTGTGGAGCCTCAAGCACGCCCTCTCCCGGGCAATGGCTGAGGCTCGCTGCCTGCGGCGGCGCGGGGCCGGCCAACCCTGGAAACGGGCTGTTTTGTTGATGAACTGTTGGCGGAGCAACAGTTGCAGGCGCTCTGCCGGAGCCCTTGCCCCGGCAAACCGGCGTTTGCGGCTTCGGCATGGTGTGTGCAATCGGCCTGGACCCTGCAGCGCTTTTTTCTGCCGAACCCAGGAGCTACACCATGACTGAACACCAGGTAATCAATCCGCTGTCCGTGGGGGTCGACTACGAGACCCTGGCCGCAGGCTTTCGCCCGATCTTCCAGCGCATCGCCAGTGGCGCGGTGGAACGGGAACAGCAACGCAAACTGCCCTACGAGCCCATCCAGTGGCTCAAGGAATCCGGATTCGGCGCGGTACGGGTGCCGCTGGAATATGGCGGTGGCGGCGCTTCCCTGCCCCAGCTGTTCCAGCTGCTGATCGAGCTGGCCGAGGCCGACGCCAACGTGCCCCAGGCCCTGCGCGGGCACTTTGCCTTTGTCGAGGATCGGCTCAATGCCACGCCCGGACCGGGCCGGGACCTGTGGTTCAAGCGCTTTGTCGAAGGCGATATCGTCGGCTGCGCCTGGACCGAAATCGGCGCCGTGGACATCGGCCAGGTCATCACCAAAGTCTCTCCGGATGGCGAAAAATGGCGCCTCAACGGCGAAAAGTTCTACAGCACCGGAAGCATTTTCTCTGACTGGATCGATGTCTATGCCCAGCGCACGGACACCGGCGGCGACGTGATTGCCGCGGTGCGCACCCGCCAGTCGGGCATCGAGCAGAGCGACGATTGGGACGGCTTCGGCCAGCGCACCACCGGCAGCGGCACCTCGCGCTTCCAGGACGCTGAAGTGGACGCCGAGAACATCATCGACTTCGCAACCCGCTTCAAATACCAGACTGCTTTCTACCAGCTGGTGCTGCTGGCGACCCTGGCCGGCATCGGCCGCGCGGCGCTACGTGATGTGGCCCACGAAGTGCGGGTGCGCAAGCGCATCTATAGCCACGGCAACGCGCCCCAGGCCAGCGCCGATGCCCAGGTGCAGCAGGTGGTGGGCGAGATCGCGGCCCTGGTGTATGCCGCCGAAGCCGCCGCCCTGCGTGCTGCAGCCCCTGCGCAACAGGCCTACCTGGCGCGCTTTGCCGGGGATCCGGCCCAGGAGCGCGCGGCCAATGTGGCGGCGGAAATCGAATCGGCCACGGCCCAGGTGGTGGTCACCGAACTGGTCCAGCGCGCCACCAGCGAGCTGTTCAATGCCCTGGGGGCTTCGGACATTCGCCAGGGCAAGGCCCTGGACCGGCACTGGCGCAATGCGCGCACCGTGTCTTCGCACAACCCGGTGATCTACAAGGCGCGGATCGTCGGCGACTGGAAGATCAACGGCAGCGAGCCACCCTTTGTCTGGCAGATTGGCAACGGCCCCCAGCGCTGACCTCAGGCACCGCCCCCCGTAGGAGCTGGCTTGCCAGCGAAGGCGTCATCCAGGCGAGCGCTCGGCCCAGCGGCCTCTTCGCCGCCAAGCCGGCTCCTGCAGCGAAATCTCGGCGCACCGCCCCGTAGGAGCTGGCTTGCCAGCGAAGGCGTCATCCAGGCGGGCGCTCGGTTCAGGGAGAGGCATCCGACCAAGGTCGAGGCGGTCGCGCGGCGGGCTGGGTTGCAGGTAATATGGCGGACTTTCGCGCAGCCCCCTTTGCGCTTCTCGCCGAAATAAGCCGACCCCATGCCCTTCGAACTCAGCGTAGACCTGACCACCCTCGCCATTCTCGCCCTCGTGGCCTTCATCGCCGGTTTCATCGACGCCATTGCCGGCGGCGGCGGCCTGCTCACCACCCCGGCCCTGCTCACCGCCGGCCTGCCGCCGCATCTGGTGCTGGGCACCAACAAACTCAGCTCGACCTTCGGCTCGGCCACCGCCAGCTTCACCTTCTATCGGCGCAAGCTGTTCCACCCCAGGCAATGGACCCACGCCATTGTCGGCACCCTGGTGGGCGCCCTGACCGGGGCCATCGTCGCTCACTACCTGCCGGCGGAATGGCTGAACAAGATGCTGCCGGTGATCGTCTTCGCCTGCGGCCTGTACCTGCTGTTCGGCGGCACGCCCAAGGCGCCACTGGACAGCGACGCACCGATCAAGAAGAAGTGGCAATCGAGCCAGGGCTTCAGCCTGGGCTTCTATGACGGCGTGGCCGGCCCCGGCACCGGGGCGTTCTGGACCGTGAGCAGCCTGCTGCTCTACCCCATCGACCTGGTCAAGGCCAGCGGCGTGGCCCGCAGCATGAACTTCGTCAGCAACATCGCGGCGCTGTCGGTGTTCGTGTTTTCCGGGCAGGTGGACTGGATCATCGGCCTGTGCATGGGCCTGTCGGTGATGGTCGGGGCCTTCTTCGGCGCACGCACCGCCATCAGCGGTGGTGCCAAGTTCATTCGCCCGGTGTTCATCACCGTGGTCCTTGGGCTGACCGTGCGCCTAGCCTGGCAGCACTGGTTCAGCGTGGCCTAGGCGGCGCGCCACATAGAGATCGATCAGGTAGCGGGCAATCGAGCGCGAGGCCGGCAACGGCGGTAGCGCATGGACGCTGAACCACTGGGCGTCCTCGATCTCGTCTTCCTGGGGAATGATCTCGCCGCCGGCGTATTCGGCGTGAAAGCCCAGCATCATCGAATGGGGGAACGGCCAGCATTGGCTGCCCACGTACTGGATGTTCCTGACTTCGATGCTCACCTCTTCGCGCACCTCGCGAATCAGGCAGTCCTCCGCCGACTCGCCCGGCTCGGCAAAGCCTGCCAGGGTGCTGTAGACCCCGGTGACAAAGCGCGGCGAACGAGCCAGGAGGATTTCGTCACCGCGGGTGATCAGCACGATCATGCTCGGTGAAATGCGCGGGTAGCTGCGCAGGTCGCAAGGCTGGCAATACATCGCCCGCTCCCCCGGCACCTGGGCCATGGGCCGCCCGCAACTGCCGCAGTACCGGTGCTCCCGGGCCCAGGTGCCGATCTGCGCGGCATAGCCCAGGACCTTGTACAGGGTGTGATCGCCCTCCAGCATGAAGGCCCGCAGGCCTTTCCAGCCGCAGCCCGGCACTTCGGCGCGGGCGCTCAGTTCCAGCAGGTACACCGGCTCGCCATCGAGATGGCCGATGCCGTGTTCCGCCAGCAGCGGCAGGTCCTGGCCCTTGAGCCAGTGCCGCGGGAACAGCGCGCCGTTGTCGTCGTAGAGAAAGCCGTCCGGGCCGCGGGCCACGGCCCAGCCGCCGGGAAGGTCGGTGTCGAGTACTGCGGTGGTCCAGCGTTCAATCATCGTCAATCAATCCAGAAATTCGGGTTTCTGTTTGCTCATATGGGCGGCGATGGCCACGCGCAAGTCGTTGGACTGCAACATGGCAGCGTTCCAGGTGGCGACATATTCCAGGCCGTCATCAATACGGTGGTCACGCATGTAGCTGAGCATTTCCTTGGTGCCGCTGACCGCGATCGGCGACTTGGCGGCGATCTCCCGGGCAATTCCCATGACCCCGTCCAGCAGGCTTGCGGCATCGCTGTAGGTCCGGTTGACCAGGCCAATGCTGCGTGCTTCCTCGGCACCGAAGGTGCGCCCAGTGTAGGCCAGCTCGCGCAGGATGCCGTCGCCGATGATACGTGGCAAACGTTGCAGTGTGCCGACATCCGCAGCCATGCCGATATCGATTTCCTTGATCGAGAATTGCGCATCGTCCGCGGCGTAACGCATGTCGCAGGCGCTGATCAGGTCGATGGCGCCCCCCAGGCAATAGCCCTGGATCGCCGCCAGCACCGGCTTGCGGCAGTTGTCCACGGCGTTGAACGAGGCTTGCAGCTGGAAGATCTTGCGCCGCAGCAGGCGCGCGTTGCGGCCCACATCCTTGCCCAGTTCGTTGGCCACCCCGGCCAGCATCATCAGGTCGATGCCCGAAGAGAAATGCTTGCCGGCACCGCTGAGCACCACCACGCGCACTGCGTCGGTGTCGTCGATCCAGCGGAAGATCTCGACGATCTCGCTCCAGAACGCGGCGTTCATGGCGTTGATCTTTTCCGGGCGGTTGATCTGCACATGGGCGATGTTGTCAGCAAGTTCGACGCGAAAGGCTTGGTATTCGGACATGGCAGTGATCCTTTACTGGGCAGAAAATGAGGGCCGAACTATAGCAAGTGGCGGCGGCGGGCCGTAAGGCAGCGCATCGGCCAAAAGCGGGACTGGCCACCGCCCCTGCAGGCGCCGGCTTGCCGGCGAAGAGGCCCCTGAGCCGAGCCCCGTCCGGATAACGCCTTCGCTGGCAAGCCAGCGCCTACATGGGGGCGATGTGGGGGTGATGAGCTCAGCCTTGCCGGGTGCAATAGAAGGCGGCGGTCGTGTAAGGCACGGTGACCTGGGCCTTGCCCCGCAGCTGCGGCTCGCTGTCGATCAGGGCGGCGATCTGCCGGTCCACGGCCTCGCGCTCGGCCTGGGGCAAGGCGGCGATGAAGCTGGTGGAGCGCACACGGTTGAAGATCACGTCCTCCGGCGTGCCACTGTGGCCCTGGGTGAAATGCTGTTCCTGCAGGGGCCCGAAACCCGGGTGGGGAAAGGCCTGGCGCCAGGCACCGGTGTAATAGCGCGGGGTATCGACCTGCAAGGCATTGACGATGGCGTCCAGGCGCGCCACCCAGGGCACCCGGGCATCCCGCAGGTTCCACACCAGGGCCAGCTTGCCGCCGGGCTTGAGCACGCGATGGATTTCCTCCAGTGCCGCGCGGTGGGCAAACCAGTGAAAGGCCTGGGCACAGACCAGCACATCCACCGAGGCATCCTTGAGCGGCAGCGCCTCGGCGCTGCCCTCCAGTACCTGGGCCTCGGGCTGGGCCGCCGCCAGCCTGGCGCGCATTTGCTCGACCGGCTCCACCGCGATCACCTGGGCCCCCGTGGCCAGCAAGCGGCCGGTGAACTTGCCGGTGCCGGCGCCCAGGTCCACCACCACCCTGCCCGGCCCGAGGCCCAGCGTCTCCCGCAGCCAGGGCTCAAGGGCTGGCGGATAGTCCGGCCGGCCCCGCACATAGGTATCGGCGGCCTGTTGGTAGCCGTCGGCCGCAGCATGATGAATCGCCTGATCGTTCATGGATGAACCTCCTCATTGCGGGTGAGTACGAACAGGATAAACCGTGCCCGACAACAGACAGCATGAAACTCCTGTCAGTTGCACCCCCGCTGCAGGAGCAGGCTACAGGAGCTGGCGTGCCAGCGAAGGCGTTATCCGCAGGGGCACTCGGCTCAGGGGCCTCTTCGCCGCCAAGCCGGCTCCTCCAACGAATCCGCGCCGCACCGCCTGGTAGGCGGCCTTGAGACAAGCGCCGGGCTCTGCGGCCCTTTCACCGGCAAGCCGGCTCCTACGGATTCAGGCCCTGGGCGGGGGCGGCAGGCTCAGGCGAAAACGCGCGCCGCCCAGGGGCGAGGCTTCCACGGTCAGGGTGCCGTCCTGGGCTTCCAGGGCCCGGCGGCTGATCGCCAGGCCCAGGCCGAAGCCGCCGGTGGCGCGGTCGCGGCTGCGGTCCAGGCGGTAGAACGGCTCGAACACCCGCTCGCGCTCGTCGTCGGGAATGCCGATGCCGTCATCGTCGACCCAGATCTCGCAGCCGTCGTCGCTGACCAGCACCCCCACCTGGATGCGTTTCTCGCAATAACGGGTGGCATTGCGCAGCAGGTTCTGCAAGGCCCGGGCGGTCAGCCGCGGGTCCAGGGTGAAACGTTCCAGGGCACCGTGCAGCAGGACGTCGATGACGATATCCGACTCCAGCTCATCGTCGACACTGCCCAGGATGCTGTCGATGAACTCGTCCAGGGACACCTCGATCTGCTCCGGCAGGCACGCCGGGTTCTGCAGGCGGCTGTAGGACAGCAGCTCCAGTACCAGTTCATCCAGTTCGCGAATGTGCGCCACCAGCCCTTGCAGGCGCTCGCGGCTGGCCGCCGGCAAATCGTCGGAGAGCGCCAGGGCCAGGCCGAAATCCAGCCGGGTCAGGGGCGTGCGCAGTTCGTGGGACACCGCGTTGAGCAGGTCACGCTGCTGGTTCAGGAGTTTTTCGATATCCCCGGCCATGGTGTCGAAGACATTGGCCAGGCTGCCGATGTTGGAACTGGCGGGCAGCTGGGTGCGCTCGCCCAGATGGCCCTTGCCGAAGCGTTCGGCGGTGCGCTTGAGGCGCTCCAGGTCACGCCAGTGCGGGCGCACCCAGAGCAGCAGGCAGGCCAGCAGCACGGCGACGATCAGGACATTGATGCTCCAGTACAGCAGGTTGACGTCCAGCGGGTCCGGCGGCACCACCAGCTTCACCGCCAGTTGCTCATCCAGCGGCGACACCGCCAGGGTGCGCCAGCCCCAATCGCCCAGGCGCACCACTTTCTCGCCGCGTTGCAGGCGCTCGCGCTCGTAATCGCTGAAATCCGGGTCGTCGATGCGCACCAGGGCCACCTGCAGCGGGTGGAACTCCTCGTCCATCTCCTTGACCAGGGTCGGCCACTGCTGCGCCGGCAAGGCGCGGAACTGCTTGACGATCAGGCTCTGCAGGCCCCGGGACTGGTCCAGGTTGTAGTCCAGGAAACGCTCGTGGAAAACCTTGATCACCAGGTCCGGGATCAGGTAGATCGCGGCGCTGAAGGCAATGATGGTGATCAGGTACAGACGGACCAGGATGCGCAGCATGGAATCAGCATTCCCACTCGGAACGGCTGAACAGGTAACCCTTGCCCCACACGGTCTTGATCTTGCGCGCCTCGCCGGCGTGATCATCGAACTTGCGCCGCAGCTTGGAGATCGCCACGTCCACCGAACGATCGGTGCCGTTGAACTCGATGCCCCGCAGGCGCTGCAGGATCTGGTCGCGGCTCAGCACTTCACCGGCATGCCGGGCCAGCACCACCAGCAGGTTGTACTCGCCGCTGGACAGCTCCACCAACTGCTCGCGCCAGGTCACGGTGCGCTCCGACAGGTCGATGCACAGGTTGCCCATGAGGATCTGGTCGCTGGCGCTCTGCGGCTCGCTGAGGCTGCTGCGGCGCAACAAAGTACGGACCCGGGCCAGTAGCACTCGCGGTTCGCAAGGTTTTGTCACATAGTCGTCGGCGCCCATTTCCAGACCCAGCACCTGATCATGGCTATCATCCCGCGCGGTCAGCATCAGGATCGGCAGGGTCGCCGAGTCGGCGCGCAACAGGCGGCAGACTTGCAGGCCATCCAGGCCCGGCAGCATCAGGTCGAGGATCACCAGGTCCGGGGGGCTGGCCTTGGCCCGCTCCCGCACCTGGTCACCACGGCTGATCACGCTGACCTGATAGCCATTGCGTTCCAGGTAGCTGGCGATCAGTTCGGACAGCGCAGTGTCGTCTTCGACAAGAAGAATATTGGGCATGGAGAGCGATCTTTATTGAAGAAATACAGAATACCGGCGTTCTTTATAAGGCACCGGGCAAAACCAGCAAGGCGCCAAGGATATACAACCCTGGCCGCACCGGTGCGCAGGCTTCACACTTTTTCACACAGCACCTACACAGCTTCACAGCGGGCCTTGACCCATGCCCTTAGCATGCCGAGGTCATTATTGGGGTATCAGCATGTCGAATAAACTCTTTGCGCCATTCTGCCTGGTCGTTCTGGCAGCGGCGCTGAGCGCGTGTGGCAAGACCGAAGGCGAGCAGACGCCGCCACCGGCCAAGGTACGGATCGAAACCGTACAGAGCCAGGCCCTGTCCATCACCAGCGAACTGAGCGGGCGCATCGCCGCGCCACGAATCGCCGAAGTCCGCGCCCGGGTGGCCGGGGTGGTGCTGCAACGGACCTTCCGCGAAGGCTCCGACGTCAAGCAGGGCGAGGTCTTGTTCCGCATCGACCCGGCCCCGTTCAAGGCTGACCTGGACAGCGCCCAGGCCAGCCTGCGCAAGGCCGAGGCCACCGCCTTCCAGGCGCAGTTGCAGGAGCAGCGCTATTCCAAGCTGGTCGCCGACCAGGCCATCAGCGGCCAGGAATACGACAATGCCCGGGCTGCGGCACGCCAGGCCAGCGCCGACGTCGCCGCCAACCAGGCCGCGGTGCAGCGGGCCAAGCTCAACCTCGGCTATGCCACCGTCACCGCGCCGATTTCCGGCCGGGTCGGCCGCGCCCTGGTCACCGAAGGCGCCCTGGTGGGCCAGAACGAGACCACGCCGCTGGCGCTGATCCAGCAACTGGACCCGATCCACGCCGACCTGACCCAGTCCACCCGTGAACTCAACGACCTGCGCCGGGCCTTCCGCGCCGGCCAGTTGCAGCAGGTGGGCAAGGACCAGGCCAAGGCGACCCTGATCCAGGACGACGGCAGCCTCTACCCGCTGCCGGGCAAGCTGTTGTTCGCCGATATCAGCGTTGACCCGAGTACCGGGCAGATCATCCTGCGCAGCGAGTTCCCCAACCCGGACCTCGACCTGCTGCCCGGCAGTTTCGTGCGCGTGCGCCTGGAACAGGCGGTCAACCAGCAAGGCATCAGCGTGCCGCAGCGAGCCATCCAGCGCGACAGCGCCGGCATCGCCCAGGTGCTGCTGGTGGATGCGCAAAACAACGTGGCGCAGCACCCGGTGCAACTGGGTGGAGTGCAGAACGATCGCTGGATCGTCACCGAGGGCCTCAAGCCCGGTGACCGGGTGATTGTCGAAGGCCTGCAACACGCCCGCCCCGGCGAGCCGGTGGAAATCGACGCCAGCCCCCTTGCGCACGTCCAGAACCCTGGCCAGTAGGTAGTACACATGCCGCAATTCTTTATTGACCGCCCGGTATTCGCCTGGGTGGTCGCCTTCTTCATCCTATTGGCCGGTGCCCTGGCGATCCCCCAACTGCCGGTGGCGCAATACCCCACCGTGGCCCCGCCGCAGATCGAGATCTACGCCGCCTACCCGGGCGCCTCGGCGCAGACCCTGGACGAATCGGTGGTCAGCCTGATCGAGCAGGAGCTCAATGGTGCCGACCACCTGCTGTACTTCTCGTCCCAGAGCAGCCTCGGCAGCGCCACCATCACCGCCACCTTCCAGCCGGGTACCAACCCGGAACTGGCCCAGGTGGACGTGCAGAACCGTCTCAAGGCAGTGGAACCGCGCCTGCCCCAGGCGGTGACCCAGCAGGGCCTGCAGGTGGAGAAAGTCTCCGCCGGCTTCCTCTTGCTGATCACCCTGACCTCCAGTGACGGCCGCCTGAACGATGTCGCCCTCAGCGACTACCTGGCGCGCAACGTGATGAACGAGATCCGCCGCCTCGATGGCGTCGGCAAGGCCCAGTTGTACGGTGCCGAGCGGGCCATGCGGATCTGGCTCGACCCGCAGAAACTGATCGGTTTCAACCTGACCCCGGCCGACGTCAACGCCGCGGTGGCGGCGCAGAACGCCCAGGTTCCGGCCGGCAGCATCGGCGACCTGCCCAACCCCGCCAGCCAGGAAATCACCGCGACCATCCTGGTCAAGGGCCAGCTGTCCAGCCCTGAAGAGTTTGCCGATATCGTCCTGCGGGCCAACCCCGACGGCTCCACGGTACGCATCGGCGATGTGGCCCGGGTGGAAGTCGGCAGCCAGGAATACCAGTACGGCACCCGCCTGAACGGCAAGCCGTCCACCGCGGTGGGCGTGCAGTTGTCCCCCGGGGCCAACGCGTTGAATACCGCGACCCTGATCCGCGCCAAGATGGACGAGCTGTCGCGCTATTTCCCGGCCGGCGTGGAATACAAGATCCCCTACGACACCTCGCCCTTCGTCAAGGTCTCGATCACCAAGGTGCTCTACACCCTGGCCGAAGCCATGGTGCTGGTGTTCCTGGTGATGTTCCTGTTCCTGCAGAACATCCGCTACACCCTGATCCCCACCCTGGTGGTGCCCGTGGCCCTGATGGGCACCTTCGCCACCATGCTGGCCCTGGGGTTCTCGATCAACGTGCTGACCATGTTCGGCATGGTGCTGGCCATCGGCATCCTGGTGGACGATGCCATCGTGGTGGTGGAGAACGTCGAGCGGATCATGGCCACCGAAGGCCTGTCGCCCAAGGAAGCCACGCGCAAGGCGATGCAGCAGATCACCGGGGCCATCATCGGCATCACCCTGGTGCTGGTAGCGGTGTTCATCCCCATGGCCTTCATGCCCGGCTCGGTGGGGGTGATCTACCAGCAGTTCTCGCTGTCCATGGCCACCTCGATCCTGTTCTCGGCGTTCCTCGCCCTGACCCTGACCCCGGCCCTGTGCGCCACCCTGCTCAAGCCCATCGCGGCGGGCGAACACCATGAACGCACGGGGTTCTTCGGCTGGTTCAACCGGCGCTTCGAACGCCTGAGCGACAGCTATCAGGGCGGCGTGACCTATGCGCTCAAGCGTACCGGCCGCTACCTGCTGATCTACCTGGCGCTGCTGGCGATCATGGCGCTGCTGTTCAGCCGCCTGCCCTCCTCCTTCCTGCCAGTGGAGGACCAGGGCTACACCATCACCGACATCCAGCTGCCACCTGGTGCCAGCCAGAACCGCACGATCAAGGTGGTGGAGCAGATCGAAGCGCACAACGCCAGCGAACCGGGAGTCGGCGACAGCACCATCATTCTCGGCTTCAGCTTCTCGGGTAACGGGCAGAACGCCGCGCTGGCCTTCACCACGCTCAAGGACTGGTCGCAACGGGGCAGCGAGGATTCGGCGATGTCCATCGCCGACCGCGCCAACGCCGCCCTCGGCGCGATCAAGGATGCCGTGGTGTACGCCGTGCTGCCGCCGCCGATCGATGGCCTGGGCACCTCCAGCGGCTTTGAGTTCCGCCTGCAGGACCGTGGCGGCGTCGGCCACGCGGCCCTGATGCAGGCTCGGGACGAGCTGCTCAAGGCCACGGAAAAGAGCCCGATCCTGGCCAACGTCCGGGAAAGTGCCCTGGCCGAAGCGCCGCAGGTGCAACTGGAGGTCGACCGCAAGCAGGCCAACGCCCTGGGCGTGTCCTTTACCGATATCGGCAGCCTGCTATCCACCGCCCTGGGGTCGTCCTACGTCAACGACTTCCCCAACCAGGGGCGGATGCAGCGGGTGGTGATCCAGGCCGAAGGCGACCAGCGCAGCCAGGTCGAAGACTTGCTGCGCCTGAACGTGCGCAACAGCGCCGGCAAGATGGTGCCGCTGTCGGCCTTCGTCCGCGCCAGCTGGAGCCTGGGCCCTGCGCAACTGACCCGCTACAACGGCTACCCGGCCATTGCCGTCTCCGGCGAGCCGGCCCCTGGCCACAGTACCGGTGAAGCCATGCAGGAAATCGAACGGCTGGTGGCGCAGTTGCCCACCGGGCTGGGCCTGGAATGGACCGGCCTGTCACTCCAGGAACGGCTGTCCGGCAGCCAGGCGCCGATGCTGCTGGGCCTGTCGCTGCTGATCGTGTTCCTGTGCCTGGCGGCGCTCTACGAGAGCTGGTCGATTCCCACCTCGGTGCTGCTGGTGGTGCCCCTGGGGGTACTGGGCGCAGTGCTGGCGGTGAGCCTGCGCGGCATGCCCAACGACGTGTTCTTCAAGGTCGGCCTGATCACCATCATCGGCCTGTCAGCGAAGAACGCGATCCTGATCATCGAGTTCGCCAAGAGCCTGTACGACGAAGGCCATGATCTGATCGATGCCACGGTGCAGGCTGCACGCCTGCGCCTGCGCCCCATCGTCATGACCTCGCTGGCGTTCATCCTCGGCGTGGTGCCCCTGGCCATCGCCACCGGCGCCAGCTCCGCCAGCCAGCAGGCGATCGGTACCGGGGTGATCGGCGGCATGATCACCGCGACCCTGGCAGTGATCTTCGTGCCGGTGTTCTTCGTGGTGGTGATGAAACTGGTGAAACGCGGTTCGTCCAAGGACTGACATCGCTGCATGGGGTCCCGGTTCCGGGGCCCCTTCTTCTCTTGCCCCCCTCTTCTCGTCTCAGGCCGCCATGGCCGGGCATACCCGTGCCTGTGGGCAATCCAGGGCGAAAGGCCCGGGAAAGGCCGCAGCGGATTTGCCCGGTGGATTGCCCGCCAGCAGCGCCGGAGCCTTGGCCGCCTGGCTGTGATGGGCGATCTGGTGATTGCATTCGATGGCCCGCGCCAATGCTCCGGCCGAGCCCTGGCCCAGCCCCAGCAGGCTGGTGCCATTGGTGAAGAACGCGAGGAAGGCGGTGATCATCAGACGGCGCCCTTTCATGGCCGTCTCCCCGCTTCGGCATGGAGTACCGGGCCCTGGCCGCTTGCCGCGCCGGAATCAATCAACGCAGCGCTCGGCAGGCCCGCAGCCAGGCTGGCCCAGAGCATCAGAAGCAGATAAAGCCCCAGCGCCAGGTAGGCGCCGTGCTTGGCGGAACTGAGGATCGAACGGGCCATGGTGATCTCCTGAGGCGTTTTCGTGCCCAGAGGATCTATCAATCAAACGCCAGTAAAAAGACGTTTATATCCATAGCCATCATCAATTTTCTTGATGCTTTAAACCGGCGTCTCAGTCCTGCAACAGGCTGGTCAGACGCTCGCGGGAAGTCTCCGGCTCGCCTTCGACAGGCTGGGCAGAGGACAGGATGGGGGTGGAGTAGAGCAACAGCAGAACCACGGTCAGACGCATCACCATGCTATCGATCCTTGCTCGGGAAAGAGTCAATAATTCAGCGTCAAATTTAAACACATGGCTATATGACACTACCAAGCAAAATTTGCCTGGCGGGAAGAATAAGTCGCAAACAGGTGATGCAGGAGCGACATCACTGCTTCAGTGACTTCGCTCCTGCATACCTTGGGTTTGCTGCTTGCGGGGTGATCCGGAGCGCTCATTGCTGGGCTTTGTGATCCAGGGCGGCGTAGAAGTTGGCGCTTTGTTGCAGGTACTTCTGGGTGTAGGTGTTGGTGCTGGATTTCTTCTGGCTGATTTCCACGCTGGCGCTGGCAGGCAGTGCCACGGTGGCGGAAATGGCGGAGGCTGCGATCACGGAGAAGAGATTGAAGTTCATCGGTATAACCCTCGTATTCAGTTGGCTTGCTTGCCCGTGTGGGCCGTGAAGCAAACTTACTCCCGAGGGTTGGCGGGAAAAAATTCTTTGCGGCAGTAGCCATTATCAGCGTCGTTAATAGAAGGAGTCAGGCCCCGGATGCCGGGGCCTGCGGTCTATTGACGCACCAGGAATTTGATATCGCTGGGGGAATCGAACGGCAGTTTCTGCACGGTCTTGCCCAGGAAACCGGTCTTGGCGTCGCGCTCGATCACCACGATCTCGTTGCTTTTCTGGTTGCCGATCAGCACATAGCGGTTGCTCGGGTCGAGGCTGAACTCCCGTGGGTGATCGCCTTCCACCGAACGCCGCTGGATTTCCTTGAGCTGGCCATTGGCCGGGTCGATGGCAAACACCAGCAACTGGTTGGCGGTGCCCCGGTTGCTGACATACAGGTACTGGCCGTCCTTGGAAGCATGCAAGGCCGCGGCGGCCTTTTTCTCCTTGGAGCCGTTGGCCGCCAGGTCGAGCATCTGACGCTGAGTCAGCTTGCCGTCCTGGTAGTCGAACACCGCCAGTTGAGCGCTCATTTCCATGGTCAGGTAGGCATGCTTGCCATCGGCGCTGAACAGCAGGTGCCGCGGGCCGCTGCCCGGCGGCAGCTGGACGAAGGCCGGGTCGGCCGGGCTCAGCGGGTGTTCCGCATTGGCCTTGGGGTCATAGCGATAGACGAAGATCTTGTCCGCACCCAGGTCGTTGGCGAACAGGAACTTGCCGTCCGGGGACGGCACCGACGAATGCACGTGGGCCGATTGCTGGCGCTCGGGGTCGACCCGGCTGGCCGGATGACTGGTGAGCTGCACCACCGGCGACAGATGACCGTCATCGCTGACCGGCACCACCGCCAGGCTGCCGCCCGGATCCACATCCACCGAATAGTTGCTGACGAACAGGTAGTTGCCGTCGGCACTCAGGCTGGAATGGGTGGGCTCGTTACCCTGGCTCTGCACCTGGTTGATCAGGCTCAGTTGATGGGTTTTCGGCGCCAGGCTGTAGCTGCTGACACGACCGATGGGGTCGGCCTGCCCCGGGCTGTTCTCATTCACCGCGAAGACGAACTTGAGGTCCTTGGACAAGGTCAGCCAGGACGGGTTGGAGCTCTTCACCACCTGCAGCGGCTTGGGGTCGATCTGCCCGGTGCGCTCATTGAATTGCAGGCGGTACAGACCCTGGCTCTGGCCCTGGGTATAGGACCCCACCAGCAGCTCATGGGTTTCGGTGGCCGGCGCGGCCTGGACCGCCATGGCACCGACACTGCCGGCCATCAGCAGGGGCCAGAAATTACGCATCTTCATGTTCACCTTCCTCTTCGTCGCGGGCACTGAACGCGCTCATGCACACCAGGCGGTGCTCACCGGAGTCGCCTGCCAGGGTCCAGCTCTGCAAGTCCTGGTCGAAGGTCGCGGCCTGGACCTGGGCCAGGGTAAAGCTCCAGCGCTTGGCCGCGCGGCCGTCCATGCACTCGATCAGCAGGCGCTGCTCGTCGAGGGTGAAATCGAAAGCGTGCAGGCCGTCGATTTCCAGCATGTCGCAGGCTTCAAGGGCGCAGATCAAGGTGTCGGTAGCAGCGGTCATAGCGATCAGTCATCAGATGGAAAGGCGCAATGATAGCTGATTGGCGCTGCCGGGTTGGGCCAGCATTGCGCCGCGCAAGCGACTGCCCCGGATACATCCTCCGACAGGCACTGCCGGGGCCGCCCGCTTCTTCAGCACCACCTGCTTTCCCCTCGGAACACCGGGCATGAAAAAGCCGCACCCGAGGGTGCGGCTGAGTACTCATGCAACGGGATCAGTGGGCGAACAGCGAGTTGCCCTTCTGCCCCGCCAGCTTCTCCGGCTTGATCAGGAATCGCGCCAGGGCCGGCAGCAGCCACAGGGCACCGAACATGTTCCACAGCAGCATGAAGGTCAGCATCAGGCCCATGTCGGCCTGGAACTTGATGGCCGAGAAGATCCAGGTGCACACGCCGATGGCCAGGCACAGGCCGGTGAACAGCACGGCCTTGCCGGTGGAGCGCAGGGTCTGGTAGTAGGCCTCCTGCAGCGGCAGGCCGGCCCGCAGGAAGCTCTCCAGGCGGCTGTAGATATAGATGCCGTAGTCCACGCCGATGCCCACCCCCAGCGCCACCACCGGCAGGGTCGCCACCTTGACCCCGATGCCCATGAAGGCCATCAGCGCGTTGCCCAGCACCGACGTCAGCACCAGTGGCAGAACGATGCACAGGGTCGCCGCCCAGGAGCGGAAGGTGATCATGCACATGCCGGCCACGCAGATGTAGACCAGGATCAGGATGGTCAGCTCGGACTCCTTGATCACCTCGTTGGTCGCGGCCTCGATCCCGGCGTTGCCGGCAGCGAGAATGAACTCCAGGCCGTCCTTGTTGTGCTGCGTGGCGAACTCCTGCACCGCATGTACCGCACGGTCCAGGGTCGCGGCCTTGTGGTCGTTGAGGAACACCAGCACCGGCGCCAGGGAGCAGTTGTTGTTGTACAGGCCGTCGGCCCGGGCAATGGAGTTGTTCAGTACGTCAGGGTTGCGCGACAGGGTTTCCCACTTCAGGTTGCCCTCGTTCATGCCCTTGATCATCTGCTTGGAGACGGTCACCAGGGAAATCGCCGACTGCACGCCCTCGGTGTTCTGCATCTTCCACATCAATTCGTCGATGGGCGCCATGGCCTCATAGCGCGAGCAGCCTTCGGCCGCGGTCTTGACCATCACCACCAGCACGTCGGAGCTGGTGGAGTAATTGCTGATGATGAAGTTGTTGTCCTTGTTGTAGCGCGAATCGGGACGCAACTCCGGGGCGCCCTGGTCGAGGTCGCCGATCTTCAGGTTCTGGCTGTACCAGAGGCCGCCGGCAAAGGCCACCAGGGCCAAGGCGATGGAAATCGGCGCGACTTTGGGGCTGGCGAAATTGGACAGCAGGCGCCAGAACGGATGCTCGCGGGAAGCGTCCTTCTTGCTGCGCTCGATGGCGCGCTTGCTGATGCCGACGTAGGAAATCGCCACCGGCAGCAGGATCAGGTTGGTGAACACGATCACCGCCACGCCGATGGAGGCACCGATGGCCAGCTCGCGGATCACCCCGATATCGATGATCAGCAAGGTGATGAAGCCCACGGCGTCGGCGAGGATCGCGATCATCCCCGGCAGGAACAGCTGGCGGAAGGTGCGCCGCGCCGCGGTCAGGGCGTTGTCGGCATCACTGGACTGCAAGGCGATGCCGTTGATCTTCTGCACCCCGTGGGAAATGCCGATGGCGAAGATCAGGAACGGCACCAGCATTGAATACGGGTCCAGGCCAAAACCGAAGGCGTGCATCAGGCCCAGTTGCCAGACCACCGCCACCAGGGTGGTGATCAATACCGCGATGGTGCTGCGGATGCACCAGGTGAACCAGTACAGCAGCACCAGGGTGATGATGAAGGCCACGCCGAAGAACATCACCACCATGATCAGGCCGTCGATCAGGTCGCCGACCTTCTTGGCGAAGCCGACGATGTGGATCTTCACATTGGGGTTCTGCGCCTCGAACTTGTCGCGGATCTTCTCTTCCAGCTGGTGGGAGAATTTCTGGTAGTCCAGGGCCAGCAGCTTGCCCTGGTCCTGCGGGTCCGGGTAGGACTCCAGCAGCGGGATATCGACGATGCTGGACTTGAAGTCGTTGGCCACCAGGCGCCCGACCTGGCCGGACTTGAGCACGTTGTTGCGCAGCTGTTCGAGGCTGTCGGCCGAACCGTTATAGCTCTGGGGAATCACCTCGCCGCCGGCGAAGCCCTCTTCGGTCACTTCGGTCCAGCGCACGCTGGGGCTCCACAGCGACTTGAGCCCGGAGCGATCGACGCCGGAGATGTAGAACACCTCGTCGTTGATCTGCCGCAGGGTTTCCATGTAGTCCTTGGTGAAGATGTCGCCGTCACGGGCCTCCACCGAGATGCGCACGGTGTTGCCCAGGTTCGCCAGGTCGTTGCGGTGCTCCATCATCCGCTCGATGAACGGGTGCTTGAGCGGGATCATCTTCTCGAAGCTGGTGGACGGCCGGATCAGGGTCGCCTGCCAGAACAGGAAAGCGCTGACCAGCAAGCAGATGAAGATCACTGCCGGGCGGTTATTGAAAATCAGGCGCTCAAGAAAGTTCGCCTTGTCCTGGTGATGACTGCTCATGGAATTCCCCACCTTCTTATTATGTGCCCGGCTTATTGGCCGAGTTCAGCGCCCGTTGCTGCAGAAATCCGTACACCGCCCTGCCCGGCCAGGATCAGGTCGCCGTTGCCGGCAGCGGTGACCGCCGACAGCGAGATGCGGTCCGCACGGTTGAATACGCTGAAGGTCTGGCCGTGGTCGGTGCTGCGGATCACGCTGCCGCCGTTGCCGACGATCACCAGCGAGCCATCGTCCAGCAGGGTCGCCCCCGACAGGCCGAACTCCAGGGCGCCACGGGCGGCGTTCAACTCCACCTGTTCCCAGGTGCTGCCAAAATCCGTGGAGCGGTAGAGATTGCCGCGCAGGCCATAGACCAGCAGAGTGGCCGGCTGGCCGGTGCCGATCACGCCGAACAACGAGCCTTCATAGGGGCCTTCGAGGCGCTCCCAGGTCTGCCCGTCATCGGCGGAGCGGAACATGCTGCCCTGCTCGCCGACAATGAACAGCCCGGAATCCTTGACCTGGGCAATGGCGTTGAGGTGGAACTGGTCCTCGTTGTCGAGGCGGTCGCTGACGTCCTCCCAATGCTGGCCACCATCGCTGGTTTCCAGCAGGGCCCCGTAGGCGCCCACGGCGTAGCCGGTCTGGGTGTCCTTGAACCATACATCGAGCAAGGGTGCCTCGCGCTTGAGGTCCTGGAACTGCCGGGTCCAGGTGGCACCGCCGTCGCTGCTGGCCAGGACCTGGGCATCGTGGCCCACCGCCCAGCCGCGCTTATCATCGACGAAGTACACCGCCGTCAGCAGTTGCCGGGTCGGCACCTTGGCCTGGACCCAGGTCTGGCCCTGGTCGTCGGAATAGAGAATGTGCCCGCGATCGCCCACCGCCACCAGGCGCTTGCCGGCGTGGACCACATCGAGCATCAGGCTTTTCGCCGCCTTGGGCGATTCGATGGAATAGACAGAATCCGCTGCAGTGGCAGCGGCCAGGACTGGCGTCGACAGCGTCACGACGCCCAACAGCGAGAGCGCTGTAGCCAACAGTGCGAACGTGCGCAGCGCCGGCGGGCGGCCAACAACCACACCCATGACAGGCTCACTCATAGACCATTCCCCCATTATTATTGTCAGGTCATTCAACCTCTCAGGGCGCCTTGAGGGGGCTGCGCAGGCCTGGGCGATCATGACGATCGTCCTGGAAACTGCAATCTAGAGCCCCTTCGGCTGCGGGCTATCCTATCGGGCTTTGGAAAGGTATGACAATCGACGCCACGTTATCTTTTGTTAACCATCAGCCCCTGCCGAAACCCTGCATGATCGGCCATTCGCAAGACTGATGGATGTGTCTAGGCCGCGTCTGCGCGACAGTGGGACAAAGCCTGATCCAGGACAGGGGCCGACACTCCCCGGCCGGGGCTATGATGAGCCGGACAGACTTCAGGACAGAGCCATGATTGCCATACGCGAGGCGTGGAAAGCCGGATTGCTGGGACGTGCACACTGGGGCCGCAACCTGGTGTCCGGGGTGATTGTCGCAGTGGTGGCGCTGCCCCTGGCCATGGCCTTCGCCATCGCCTCCGGGGTCAAGCCCGAACAGGGTATCTACACCGCCATCGTCGGCGGCCTGCTGGTGTCGCTGTTCGGCGGCAGCCGGGTGCAGATCGCCGGGCCCACCGGGGCCTTTATCGTGATCCTTGCCGGGGTCACCGCCCAATACGGGGTCGGCGGCCTGCAACTGGCGACCCTGATGGCCGGGTTGATCCTGTTCCTGCTGGGCATCAGCCGCCTGGGCGCCCTGATCAAGTTCATCCCGGACCCGGTGATCCTGGGCTTCACCGCCGGTATCGGGGTAATCATCTGGGTCAGCCAGTGGAAGGATTTCTTAGGCCTGCCCGCGGTCAGCGGCGAGCACTTTCATCAGAAACTCTGGCACCTGCTGCAAGCCCTGCCCCAACTGCACCTGACCACCACCCTGCTGGCCCTGCTGAGCCTGGCGCTGCTGCTATGGGTGCCGCGCATCCCCCAGCTCAAGCGTTTGCCGGCCCCCCTGCTGGCCATGACCCTGGCCACGGCCTTGCAGTCGCTGTTCCAGTTCCAGGGCGTGGCCACCATTGGCAGTGCCTTCGGTGGCATTCCCCAGGGCTTGCCGGCGTTGCAGTTTCCAGAGGTCAGCCTGCCGCAGGTCCTGGACCTGATCGGCCCGGCCTTCGCCATCGCCATGCTCGGGGCCATCGAATCGCTGCTGTCGGCGGTGGTGGCCGATGGCATGGCTGGCACCCGCCATGACTCCAACCAGGAACTGATGGGCCAGGGCATCGCCAACCTGGTCACCCCGCTGTTCGGTGGTTTCGCCGCCACCGGCGCCATTGCCCGTACCGCCACCAATATCCGCAACGGCGGCAGCAGCCCGCTGGCGGGTATCGTCCATGCCCTGGTGCTGCTGCTGATCATCCTGTTCCTGGCGCCGCTGGCAGCGAACATTCCGCTGTGCGCCCTGGCGGCGATCCTGTTCGTGGTGGCCTACAACATGAGCGAGCTGCACCACTTCAAGCGCATGCTGCAACGGGCCCCCCGGGCCGATGTGGCGATCCTGCTGTGCACCTTTGTGCTGACCGTGTTCAGCGACCTGGTGATCGCGGTGAACATCGGCGTGGTCCTGGCCATGCTGCATTTTCTGCGGCGCATGGCCTCCTCGGTGGAAGTGCAACAAGTGGTGGAACAGGATCTGCAGCAGGAACTGCACCGCAGTGGCCAGCAGCACCTGCCACCGGGCGTACTGATCTACACCATCGAAGGGCCGTTGTTCTTTGGCGCCGCGGAGACCTTCGAACGGGCCCTGGCCCAGACCCACAGCGACCCGCAGGTGCTGATCATCCGCCTCAAGCATGTGCCGTTCATGGACATCACCGGGCTGCAGACCCTGGAAGAAGTGATAGGCCAGCTGCACAAGCGCGCGATTGTGGTGAAGCTGTGCGAAGCCAACCTCAAGGTGCACGGCAAGCTGGAGCGGGTCGGCATCCTGCACGCCATCGGCGCGCAGAACTATCACCGCGACTTGAGCGAAGCGCTACAGAGCCAAATCCCCCCTGCCTCCCCACCACCACCGCTCGCGTAGGAGCTGGCTTGCCAGCGAAGGGATGCCGAGGGCGGTACAAGGCTTGAGGGCCTCTTCGTCGGCAAGCCGGCTCCTACGGGGGATATGCGGTGGCTTGGGTCCGTAGGAGCTGGCTTGCCAGCGAAGGCGATGCCGAGGGCGGTACAAGGCTTGAGGGCCTCTTCGCCGGCAAGCCGGCTCCTACGGGGGGATATGCGGTGGCTTGGGTCCGTAGGAGCTGGCTTGCCAGCGAAGGCGATGCCGGGGGCGATACAAGCCTCAGGCGAGGCTTTTGCTCACCACTTCGAACACATCGCTGGACAGCTCGCCGGAGGCGCGGATGCGCTCCAGTTCGCCTTTCATCAGTGCCTGGCGGGCACTGTCGTATTTGCGCCAGCGGGTCAGCGGCGCCAGTTGCCGCGAGGCAATCTGCGGGTTGAAGCCGTTGAGCTGGATCACCAGGTCCGCCAGGAAGCGATAGCCCGAACCATCGGCGGCGTGGAAGTTGATCAGGTTCTGCCCGGCAAACGCCCCCACCAGCGCCCGCACCTTGTTCGGGTTCTTGATGTTGAACGCCGGGTGCTGCATCAGTGCCTTGACCCGCTCCAGGCCACCGGGCAACGGGCTGCCGGCCTGCACGCTGAACCATTGGTCCATGACCAGGGCGTTGTCCTTGAAGTTCTCGGCGAATACTTCTAGGGCCTTGGCCTTCTCGGCCTCGAACGGCGAGTTGACCAGCACTGCCAGGGCGGTCAGGCGCTCGGTCATGTTGTCGGCGCTGTCGAACTGTTCGATGGCCGCAGCCAGTACCTCGGGCTTGTGGGTCAGCATCAGGTACGACAGGGCGATGTTCTGCAGCGCGCGACGGGCAAAATGCTCGGACTCGGCCACGTAGGCGGTGGCCTTGGACACCTGCCGATTGGCCTGATAGCGCTTCCACAGGGCATCGAACAGACTGTCAGCCAGTTGCTGACGGGCAAACTCGCGAGCCGCGTGGATCGCCTCGACATCCGCCACTTCGCTGATCTCGGTGAGGTAGGCCTCGCCCGGCAGGGACAGCATTTCGGCGACCATGGCCTGATCCAGGCTGTCATCGGCGAGCACAGTGCCCAGGGCAGCCACCAGACGTTCGTCCATCACCAGCGCCCGGCCCTGTTGGTGCTGGGCGATCAGTTCCTGCAACACCTGCACCGACAATTGCTGGCCGGCGTCCCAGCGGTTGAAACCGTCGCTGTCGTGCTGCATGAGGAACATCAGCTGGTCACGGTTGTAGGGGAAGCTCAGCTTCACCGGAGCCGAGAAACCCCGCAGCAGCGAGGGCAGCGGATGTTCGGCAATGTCGACGAAGGTAAAGGTCTGCTCGGCCTCGGTCACCGACAACACGCGGGACGAGCCCTGGGCGGCGGCTTCACCCGCCACGCGCAAGGCCATGTCGGCACCGGTGCTATCGAGCAGGCCCAGGGCCACCGGAATCACGAACGGCAGTTTCTCGACCTTGTCCGGGGTTTGCGGGCAGCTCTGGCGGAAGGTCAGGCTGTAGGTTTTCGCCGCTGCGTCGTAGGACTCGCTCACCGCCAGCCGCGGCGTACCGGCCTGGCTGTACCAGCGCTTGAACTGGGTCAGATCGACGCCGTTGGCGTCTTCCATGGCCTTGACGAAGTCGTCGCAGGTCACGGCCTGGCCGTCATGGCGCTCAAAGTACAGGTCGCTGCCCTTACGGAAGCCTTCGGCGCCGAGCAAGGTGTGGATCATGCCGACAACTTCCGAACCCTTTTCGTACACGGTCAGGGTGTAGAAGTTGGAGATCTCGATAAAGCTTTCCGGACGCACGGCGTGGGCCATGGGGCCGGCGTCTTCGGCGAACTGGTGGGTCCGCAGGTACGCCACGTCCTGGATGCGCTTGACCGTGGCCGAGTTCATGTCCGCGGAGAAACCGGCGTCGCGGAACACTGTGAAACCTTCCTTGAGCGACAGCTGGAACCAGTCGCGGCAGGTCACCCGGTTGCCCGACCAGTTATGGAAGTATTCGTGGGCAACGATGGCCTCGACCCGCTGGTGCGCGGCGTCGGTGGCGGTTTCGGCACGGGCCAGCACGGCGCTGGAGTTGAAGATGTTCAGGCCCTTGTTTTCCATGGCGCCCATGTTGAAGTCGTTGACCGCGACGATCATGAAGATGTCCAGGTCGTACTCGCGGCCATAGGTCTCTTCGTCCCAGCGCATGGACTTCTTGAGGCTGTTCATCGCGTGCTGGCACTTGTCGATGTTTTCCGGCTCGACATAGATGCGCAGCGCCACGTCGCGACCGCTCTGGGTGCGGAAGCTGTCTTCCACGCACCACAGGTCACCGGCCACCAGGGCGAACAGGTAGGCCGGTTTCATGAACGGGTCTTCCCAGGTCGCCCAGTGCCGACCGTCTTCTCCCGGGCCGCTGGCGATCGGGTTGCCGTTGGACAGCAGCACCGGGTAGCTGTGCTGCTCGGCGACCACGGTGGTGGTGAACTTGCTCATCACGTCCGGGCGGTCGAGGTAATAGGTGATCTTGCGAAAGCCCTCGGCCTCGCACTGGGTGCAGAACATGCCACTGGACTTGTACAGGCCTTCCAGGGCGGTGTTGCTTTCCGGGTGGATGCGCACGCTGGTGTCCAGGGTGAAACTGGCGCTGGTCGGGTGCAGGGTCAGGTGGCTGTCGTCCAGCTGGTAGTCGCTGGCACTCAGGGCCTGATCGGACAGGCTCACCGACAGCAGTTCCAGTTGCTGGCCGTCCAGCACCAGGGGCGGCAGGCCGGCGCCCCGGGCCGGGTTGCGACGCATCACCAGCTGCGCATGGACCAGGCTGTGGTCCTCGAACAACTCGAAGGTCAGGTGGGTCTCGTCGATCAGGTACTCGGGGGCCTGATAGTCCTTCAGGTAGATCATCTTCGGTTGGTCGGTGCGCATGGCGAATTCCTTCTACTGATGCACGGCGAGCTGGTACGCCGTGTATTTGCGAATGTTGATCACGCCGGTGTCGAAGATCAGGTACTGGCCCTTGATCCCCAGCAACGTACCTTCGGCGATCGGATTCTTGTCCAGGTTGAAGCTGACGATCTTGGTCGGGTACTCCACGACCGGATAGCGGATTTCCAGAGGCTCGATATCGGTCACCGGCTGGATCGCCTGCAGGCCGAAACGCTCCTGCAGGGCCAACAGGCCCTCGGCGCAGGCGGCGAACAGCTGCTCGCGCACTGCCACCAGGTCCACCGCCTGGGCATCACCCTTGAGCAAGGCGCGCCAGTTGGTCTTGTCGGCCACCTGGGAACGGAACAGGTCTTCGACGAAGCCCGATTGCTGGCGGGTCGCCACGCGCATGATCGGCAGCGCCTGGCTGGCCCCCTGGTCGAGCCAGCGGGTCGGCAGTTGGGTGGCGCGGGTGATGCCGACCTTGATCCCCGACGAGTTGGCCAGGTAGACCACGTGGTCGGTCATGCAGAACTGCTCGCCCCATGACGGATCGCGGCAAGTACCGGCGTCGTAGTGGCAGCGTTCCGGGCTCATGATGCAGATATCGCACTGGGCCAGCTTGGTCATGCACGGGTAGCAGTAGCCCTGGCTGAAGCTGGTCTTGGTCTTGCGCCCGCAATGGCTGCAATGGATCGCACCCAGGTATTCCAGGCGCACTGTGGTGCCGATCAAGGGGTTGACCGGTACCTCGCTGTCGCCCAGGCGAAAAGCGTATTCAACGTTCGACCCGTCAAGGCGCGCCGACATTTTACTGATGGAACCGCGGCCAATCTCGATCAATGGATGGCATCCGACTTGAACAGGATGTTCGGCACCGGCGCCGACTTCGAGGCGCATTCCTGCGGGCCCATGTAGCCGGTACGTTGATCCTCGGGCAGATTCTGCATTTCCCAGGCGATCATCGCCTGCAGGGACAGTTCACGCTGTTCGGCGGTGAGCTTGCGGCCATCGGACCATTTGCCGATCTCTACCGCCAGTTTCAGGCTCTGGTAGATCTCGGGGGTGATGTTTTCGATCATTTCAACAAAGGACGACATACAAGACTCCAGCGTTTAAAGGGCCCGTCTGCGGCTGTACAAGCCGCCCAACAGGCCGGTGAGGCATCCGATAAGCAACCCGCCAACGTGGGCGGCGTTGGCGATTTCACCGAAACCGATCATCGAGACCAGCCCGGACAGGCACAGCAGCAGCCACACCAGCATCATCACCAGCACGCCCCGGGGCAGGCGGTAGATGGGGTTGGGGGCCAGCAATTGGTAGATCCAGCAATGCCCCAGCAGGCCGTAGAGCACCCCGGACAGGCCGCCGAACAGGGTCGGCCCGCTGAAGTAGTACTGCGCGTAATTCGACACCAGGCTGAACAGCAGGGTCAGGCCCAGCAGGTTGATGCCGCCCTGGCGCATTTCGATGCGCCGCCCCAGCTCCCAGTACCACATGCCGTTCATGGCGATATGCAGGAAGCCGAAGTGGATCAGCATCGGCGTCACCAGGCGCCACCACTGCCCCGCTGCCAGGCTGTCGGCCAGGGAGCTGAACTGGATGTAGTCGCCAACCACGCGGAACTCGAGGAAGGTGAACCAGCTCAGGGTCTGCAGGTTGTCGCCGAGCAAGGTGATACCGCATACCGCCAGGCTCAAGAGCAGGATCAGCGCGGTGACCGGGCTGCTGCGCAGTTGCTGGACGAAGCCGGGGCGCGCCGGGGCACTGGCCTGGGGAATGTCCAGTTGCTGATCGGGGTCGCCCTGGGGAAAGCGCTGGTAAAGGCCACGCACGTCCTCGCTGATGGATTCCGGCACCCAGAGCACCTGCTCCCCCGCCTCCTCGCTGACCCGGTGAGGCACCTGCATGCGTTGCAGCAGCTTGACGAAGCCGCTCAGGTCCGTCGCCAGGGGCAGGCGCAATACCGCTACCGCACTCATCGCACTACCTCGGGCCGTTCAACGTCGACCCAGACAAATTTATTCGGATCCAGGCGGGTTTCCTGGTCCAGCCGATACGCGGCGAGCTTGCCGTAGAGCACCGCGCTGTAGTCCAGGCACGCCAGGTTGGGACGGATCGGCGCCGGCTTGCCGCTGCGCCAGTAGTGCCCGACGAACAGCATCGGCTCCTCGGCGCCATAACGCAGCAGGCTGTTCTTCTCGGCCGGGGACAACGGCGTGCGGGCCACAGGCTCGGGCAAGGCGTCGGGCTGGAACACGATGTCGCCGTAGGTCTGCGGGTCGTCTTCCCAGAACTTGGTACGGAAGAAAGCGCGGGTCAGGCCGTCGCCGCTGGTCATGGTCAGGCCATGGGGCAGGCGCATGTCGGTGCCCCGCAGCAAACGGTCGAAGGCGGTACAGGCAAAGCTGTCGGGAACGGCCGCGGACTGCAGGAACTCGCGGTCGATGCAGCCGTTGGGGTACTGCTGGCGCAGCGGAGCGATCAGGCCGGCATCCCAGCAGGCGTGCACCACGCGAAAGCGCCCGGCGTCGACGAACAGCGGCAACTCATAGAACCACTGCAGGAAATCGTGCCAGTCACCCGGGTGCTGTTCGAACTGGGTCAGGGTCTCGTGGATCAGCCGGGCATGGCGTGGGGTGTGCTCGCGCACGAACTGCTTGCCGCTGCCTTCGGCCGCCGGAGTGCTCCAGCCCAGCGCATTGAACTCGTGGTTGCCCATGATGCACAGGGCCTGACCGGCCTCGACCATGTCGTGGACAATGTGCAGGGACTCACGGATACGCGGGCCGCGGTCGATGATATCGCCGAGGAACACCGCCATGCGCGACGGGTGCCGCCAGACGCCGGCCTGCTTGTGATAACCGAGCCGATCCAGCAAGTGCTCCAGGGTCAGGGCGCAACCGTGCACGTCACCGATCAGGTCGTAGCTACGCGCGGGATCGAGCATCAGTCGCCTCCACCGCCCAGCCGGCTGCCCCAGCCGAGTTTGGTCCGGCAGACCTCGTAGTAGTTGTGGTCCAGCGGGTGGATCAGGCGCAGCTTCTGCGCCTTCTTGCTGACCGTGATGGTGTCGCCCGGGGCACAGGTGAAATGGTTCTGCCCGTCACAGGAAACTTGCGGATAGATCTGCATATCTTTGGACACGACGATTTTCAGCTCGCTGTTGCCATCGACCACGATCGGTCTTCCCGACAAGGTATGGGGGTACATCGGCACAATCACAATGGCATCCAGCTTGGGATGCATGATCGGCCCGCCGGCGGACAGGGCGTAGGCCGTGGAACCGGTGGGTGTGGCGACGATCAGGCCGTCGGCCTTCTGGCTGCAGACGAACTGGCCGTCGATGTAGATCTCGAACTCGATCATCCGCGTCGACTTGCCCGGGTGCAGCACCACATCGTTCAGCGCATCGCCCTGGCCGATGGCCTCGGCATGGCGGCGCACCTCGGCCTGCAGCAGGAAGCGGTTCTCTACCAGGTAGTGGCCGTCCAGCACCTCGGCGACCTTGACCTCCAGCTCGTCGGGGCGGATGTCGGTGAGAAAGCCCAGGCTGCCGCGGTTGATCCCCAGCACCGGGATGTTGTGCCGCGCCAGGGCCCGGGCGGCGCCCAGCAGGCTACCGTCGCCACCCACGACGATCACCATGTCGCAGACCTCGCCCAGCAACTTGCGCGAGGAAGTCTGCAGGCCGTGGCCGGGCAGCACTTCGGCGATGGTGTCCTCAAGGATCACGTGCAGGTGCCGCGCCAGCAGAAACTTTTTCAGTCGGCGAACTGTGTCCAGCACCTGGGAACTGCCCAGGCGACCGATAATGCCGATATTGCGAAATTGCTCCATGGGGCTCCTGCGGGGTTCGGGTACGGGCGAAACGGAGGATTATGGGCGAAACCCGGCGTTAGACAAAATCCTTTCAGCCACACGGGCTTAGCCAGCCCTGCCGCAACTGCGAGTGGCACGCATTTATCGCGATCGGCCCGGGTTTGCGTCTATGCTCGCAAGATGCTCCTGTTCCCTGATCTGCTCGGCCTTCCCCGCCAGTTGCGTCAACCTGAAGTCCGCGACCTCGCCTGGGTCATCCTCGCGCCGCCGATGCTCAGCCACACGCCCTGGCCACAGCGCCACCCGCTCGCCGGCAGCGACTGGGTCCAGGCGCCGCAACTGCTGGCCCACTGGCTGCGCTGCCAGGACCTGGACAGCCGCGCCCTGCGCCAGTGGCTGGCCGAGGGCCCGACCCGGCGCCTGGGCCTGTATTACGAACGCCTCTGGCAATTTGCCGTCCGCCACGCCCCCGGGGTCGAGCTGCTGGCGGCCAACCTGCCAATCCGCCGCGGCGGCCACACCCTGGGCGAACTGGACATGCTGCTGCGCGACCGTGACGGCGTGCACCACCTGGAACTGGCGATCAAGCTGTACCTGGGCCCCCAGGCCGGCAATGGCCAGGACAGCGCCCAATGGCTGGGCCCCGGCTGCCATGACCGCCTGGACCGCAAGCTGGCGCACCTGGATGGGCACCAACTGCCGATTTCCGCCCGGGACGAAAGCCGCGAAGCCCTGGCGGCACTGGATATCCACCAGTTCAGCGCGCACCTGTGGCTGGGGGGCTACCTGCTGTACCCCTGGCCGGGTCGCGCCGAACCGCCCCAGGGCGCCCACCCGCAACACCTGTGCGGGCGCTGGCTGCATCAGCGCGACTGGCCGGCATTTTTCGCCCAGAGCGCCCCGGGGCGCTGGCAGCCCCTGCCCCGCCACGCCTGGCTGGCGCCGGCCCACTACCCGGCCGAGCAGGCCTGGACCGCCACGCAACTGCAGCAATGGCTGGCGGAACTTGCCCCCCAGGCCCCGGCGCAGTTGCTGGTACGCCTGGAGCAAACCCCTGAAGGCGGCTGGGAAGAAGCCGAACGCCTGTTCCTGGTGGCCGATCTCTGGCCCCACATCCCCCCGCAGCCCTCCTGACAATCTGCCGCAGGAGCGGACTTGCCGGCGAAGACGCCCCTATGCGGCAAGCCGGCGCCTACATCAGAGACAGGCGCAGCGCCAGGGCCGCCAGGGTCGCCAGCAACACCGGCAGCGTCAGCACGATGCCGACCCGGAAGTAGTACCCCCAGCCAATGTGAATACCCTTGCGCTCCAGTACATGCAGCCAGAGCAGGGTCGCCAGGCTGCCGATGGGGGTGATCTTCGGCCCCAGGTCGCTGCCGATGACGTTGGCGTAGATCATCGCGTCCTTGACCACCCCGGTGGCCTGGCTGGCATCGATGGACAAGGCGCCGATCAGCACTGTCGGCAGATTGTTCATCAGCGATGACAAGCCCGCCGTGAGCAACCCGGTGCCCAGGGCCGCGCCCCAGATCCCGCCGCCGGCAAAGGCATCCAGCCAGCCGGCCAGGTACGCCGTGAGCCCGGCATTGCGCAGGCCGTACACCACCAGGTACATGCCCAGGGAAAAAATCACGATCTGCCAGGGCGCTTCCCTGAGCACCTTGCGCGTGGAGATCCGGTGCCCGCGGGCGGCAATCGCCAGCAGCAGCGCCGCGCACACCGCGGAAATAGCGCTGATGGGAATGCCCAGCGGCTCCAGGGCAAAACAGCCCAGCAGCAGGATCAGCAACACCCACCAGCCAGCCATGAAGGTCGCCCGGTCATGGATGGCGCTGGCGGGCTCGGCCAGTTGTCGGGGGTCGTAATCCAGCGGGATATCGCGGCGGAAGAACCACAGCAGCACCACCAGGGTGGCGGCCACGCTCACCAGGTTGACCGGCAGCATCACCAGCGCATGACGGTTGAAGCCAATCTTGAAGAAGTCCGCGGAGACGATGTTCACCAGGTTCGAAACCACCAGCGGCAGGCTCGCGGTGTCGGCAATGAACCCCGCGCCCATGACAAAGGCCAGGGTCGTGGCCGGTGAAAAGCGCAAGGCCAGGAGCATGGAAATGACGATGGGGGTCAGGATCAGCGCGGCGCCGTCATTGGCGAACAGCGCCGAGACCAGCGCCCCCAGCAATACCATGAAGGCAAACAGCCGCCTGCCCCGCCCTCGCCCCCAGCGCGCCACATGCAGCGCGGCCCAGGCAAAGAACCCGGCCTCGTCCAGCAGCAGGCTGATGATGATCAGCGCGACAAAGGTACCGGTGGCATTCCAGATGATCTGCCAGACCACCGGGATATCCGCCCATTGCACCACCCCGAACAACAGCGCCAGGGCCGCCCCGAACACGGCGCTCCAGCCAACGCCCAGGCCCTTGGGCTGCCAGATCACCAAGGTAATGGTCAGCAGGAAAATCGATACGGCAATCAACATGAGAGTGGGTCTTGAGTATGCAGGGAATGATGGTGGGGAATCAGGCCTTGCGTTGCTGCTCGACCCACTGCCCGTAGGCGTTGATGAAGCCCTGCAGGAACGGCCGGGTTGCTTCGGACAGTTTGCCGGCCTCGTCGAATGCCGAGCCAGCGCCACCCAGGTACGCCTCGGGCTGCTGCATGCAGGGCACATTGAGGAACACCAGGGACTGGCGCAGGTGGTGGTTGGCGCCAAAACCGCCAATGGCCCCCGGAGAAACGCTGATCACCGCCCCCGGCTTGCCGCTCCAGGCACTTTTACCGTAGGGCCGCGAGCCGACGTCGATGGCATTTTTCAGCGCCGCCGGTACCGAGCGGTTGTATTCCGGGGTAACGAACAGCACCGCGTCGGCGCCGCGGATCTGTTCGCGAAAACGGGTGTAGGCCGCTGGTGGCGTGGCATCGATGTCTTCGTTGTAGAGCGGCAGGTCACCGATCTCGACGATGTTCAGCTGGAGGCTGGCAGGCGCCAGCTCGGCCAGGGCCAGGGCGACCTTGCGGTTCAGGGACTGCTTTCTCAGGCTGCCGACCAGTACTGCGACCTTGTAGACATTGCTCATGGGAGTTTCCAACCGTTGGCGTAAAGAAGGTGTTAGTTATAGATGACCCGAGGTGATATCTGCTACCCCACCCCGATAATTCCCAAGCCATGGCCTGTTGCCAGCGAGCCCGCGATAACGAGGCTGGCACCGGTAGCGGATTATTTTTTTCCCGGGGTAAAACTTCCCCTGGGGACACCGGGTCTACACCACCGAATTTGCGTGTTTTATCTCCAGAGGCTCTAAAGAATGGCAGCAGTACTTGTCGGACAATTCCATGCAAGAGATGCCGAGGGACGGGTGTACTCAGTGCACGAATTCCAGGAATCCATGCCCCCGGAGGACGGCGCGGCCGGATCGGAGCCCGTGACCACCTACCGCCTGGCCATCGGCGACCGGGTCAAGAAACTCGATGACAACCAGTTCCTGCTGGTGCAGTCGGATGTAACCATCGTGCGCGAGCCCGAGACCTATGTAGCTCAGTGATTCTTCGCGAGCATCATCGCCAGCTGTTGTGTCGCCACACTTGGGTTAGGATTCGTTGCTTGACCCCTCGACGGCTGGAGATGGACTTCAAGCATGCGTTTACGTCATATCGAAGTGATTCAGGCGCTCCTGCAAACCGCTCACCTGGGCACTGCCGCCGAACTGCTGCAACTTTCGGTGGCCGAGGTCGAGGCCCTGCTGCGCGACGCCGAGAGCCAATTGGGCTTCATGCTGTTCGCCAGTGTTCGCGGCCGTTTGCAGGCCACCCGTGAAGCCCGGGAGCTGCAGGGAGCCATCACCCGGGTGTATGACGCTTTCGAGCCGGTGCAGCGCCTGGCCGACAGCCTGAGGTTCCACCAGGCGCCACCGCTGCGCCTCGTCGGCACCCCGCCGCTGGTTCAGCAACTGCTACCCCAGTGCATCGCCGCCCTGCGCCGGCGCTTCGCCGACACCCCTTGCAGCCTGCTCGGCCAGAGCACCCGGGACATGGTCCACAGCCTGCTGCTGCGTGACTGCGATCTGGGCCTGAGCCTGCACGACCCGCAGCACCCGGACATCCACAGCCAGGCCCTGGCCCAGGGCAAGCTGTTTCTCCTGGCGCCCCACGGCTGGCTGCAACCCAAGCAGAAATACGTCGCCCTGCAGGATCTGGCCGGCCAGGCCATGGTCGGCCTGGAGGGCCAGGACCCGCTAAGCGTGATGCTTGCCAGCAAATTGCAGAACCTGCGCCCCAGCCCGGTGATCCAGACCCGGGTGCAGACCTATCAGATGATGCGCAGCCTGGTGGAAGCTGGCGAAGGTCTGGCCATCGTCGACCCCTTCACCGCCGTCGGCGCCCGCAGCGCCGGGCTCGATGTGTGCCCGCTGTCGCCCCCCATCAGCGTCACGCTGTACGCCTTGCGGCGCCACGGCAGCGACAGCTCGCCGCTGACCACTGCCCTGCTGGAGCTGCTCACGGAACAGGCCGAGGCCCTGCTGGCAGGTTAAAGCGCCGGCTCCTCCAGCTCATTGGCGAACAGCCGGTACCAAAAGATCGCCACCTCGGCGGTCTGCGGGTCGATACCGCGGTAACGCAGGTGGTCCACGCCCCCTACCACATAGCCGCATTGCTCGTAGAGGCGGCAGGCCCCCAGGTTGTTGTTCTGGGTTTCCAGCATCATCCCCGGCAGTTTTTTCCTGCGACTCCAGAACTGCGCCACATCCAGCAGCGCCCTGGCTACCCCGTGGCGCCGGGCCGGCGCATGCACCGCCAGCTCATCGATATGGGCGTAACCGTTCCAGTTGGTGCTGACCACCACATGGCCCACCGGCTGGTCGTCCAGATAGGCCATGAAGATCTCGCTGTCCGCGGCATTGCGGTAGCTGCTGAACTCCTCCGGGTCGATGCCATAGCATTTGCGATAGGGCACGATCCGTCGCAGGGCCCAGTCCGCCACCGGCACTTCGCGTTCGGCCACGGCATAGGCGCTGACCTCGAAGCTGAAGTCGCTGCCCCAGATATAAGCGGCAAAGCCCTCATCGGCGACTCGCACCGCCAGGCCCGGATAACGGGGATTCACAACAGGTTGCATGGCCGGGAAACTCCTCATGCCTTGATGCAATCGACGGTGTACTGGCGCCCGTCGCCCAGATCGTCATGCTGCAGCCCGTGCACATCGGCGACAAACCCCGGGAAGCTGCTGTCAAAGGCCCGGGCGAAGGCCAGGTAATCGATGATCGAACGGGTTGAATCGGTGAAACGCTCGCCCGGCATGATCAGCGGAATGCCCGGCGGATAGGGCACCAGCATCACCGCAGCGATACGCCCCTGCAACTGATCGATGGAAACCGCCTCGACCTCGCCCCGCACCAGATGGTCATAGGCATCGGCAGGCTTCATGGCCACCTCCGGCAGCACCGTGTACATGCGCTTGAGGTGCTTGGCCGTGGCGTTGCTGCGGTAGCAGGCATGCAACTGGTCGCACAGGTCCTGCAGGCCCATGCCCTGGTAGCGCTGCGGGTCCTGCCCGGCCACGCTGGGCAGGCAGCTGGCCAGGCTGACATTGGCGTCGTAGTTGCGCTTGAACTCCAGCAGTTCGGTGAGCAGCGTGCTCCACTTGCCCTTGGTGATGCCCATGGAGAACAGCACCAGGAACGAATAGAGCCCGGTCTTTTCCACCACCAGCCCGCGCTCCCAGAGAAACTTGCTGACCACCGCCGCCGGGATCCCGTGCTCGCTCAGGGCGCCGCCCGCGGTCAGGCCGGGCATGACCAGGGTCACCTTGATCGGGTCCAGCAGCACATAGTCATCGGTGACCCCGGCAAAACCGTGCCACTCGCCCTCAGGTTCCAGCAGCCAGTCCTCGGTGCGCACCTGGTCGATGCCCTCGACCCGCTCCGGTTGCCACACCGAGAACCACCAGTCATCGGCGGCGATGTTCTGCCGCAGGTTGGCCAGGGCCCGGCGAAAGCTCAGGGCCTCGTCGAACATTTCCTGCAGCAGCGAGCGCCCTGCCGGCCCTTCCATCATCGCCGAAGCCACGTCCAGCGAGGCGATGATGCTGTACTGCGGCGAGGTGGAGATATGCATCATGAAGGCTTCGTTGAAGCGGTCGCGGTCCAGTTGCCGGGCGCCGCCATCCTGCACGTGAATCATCGAGGCCTGGCTGAAGGCCGCCAGCAGCTTGTGGGTGGAATGGGTGGTGAACACCAGCGGGCTGTCGGCGCTGCGGGACGTGCCCATGCCGTAGCGCCCGGCGAAGAACTCATGAAAGGCCGCATAGGCGTACCAGGCTTCGTCGAAGTGCAGCACCTCGACACTGTTGCCCAGGCTCTGCTTGATCAGCTCGGCGTTGTAGCACAGGCCGTCATAAGTGGAGTTGGTGACCACCGCCAGCTTGACCCTGGGCGGCCGGCCGCGGGTCAGCGGGCTGGCATCGATCTTGGCCTGGATCGACTCGGCGCTGAACTCGCTCAGGGGAATCGGCCCGATGATCCCCAGTTCGTTGCGCTCCGGGCACAGGTACAGGGGAATGGCCCCGGTCATGATGATCGAGTGCAGCACCGACTTGTGGCAGTTGCGGTCCACCAGCACCAGGTCATCGCGACCGACCATGGAATGCCAGACGATCTTGTTGGCGGTGGAGGTGCCATTGATCACGAAAAAGGTGTGATCGGCGCCAAAGTTGCGCGCGGCACGGGCCTCGGCTTCCGCCAGCGGGCCGGTGTGATCCAGCAGCGACCCCAGCTCCGGGACCGACACCGACAGGTCCGAACGCAAGGTGTTCTCGCCAAAGAACTGGTGAAACGCCTGCCCCACCGGGCTCTTGCGATAGGCTACGCCACCGCCGTGCCCCGGGGTGTGCCAGGAATAGTTGGAGTCGGCGGTGTGCTGTACCAGGGCCTTGAAGAACGGTGGCAGCAAGCCATCCAGGTAGCCCCGCGCGGCCCGGGCCACTTGCCGGGCCAGGAACGGCACCGTGTCCTCGAACAGGTAGAGAATGCCCCGCAGCTGGTTGAGTTCGCTCATGGCGTCGGCGGGGGCGTTTTCCAGGGTCACCTGCTCGCCCAGGGCAAAGATCGGCAGCAGCGGCGCACGTACCCGCGCCAGGCGGATCAGTTCCACCATGTTCTGCAACAGGTGCTTGTTTTCCCCGGCCCCTTCGGCGGCGATCAACATGCAGGCCAGGCCGTGATGGGTCGAAGCCACCAGCCGCCCTTCGGCATAGTCCACCGCGGAAAAGATGCTGAACCCGTCCTTTTCCAGTTCCCGGGCGATCCCCCTGACCCGGTCCCCCGCGACCGTATCGGCCTTGATGTCGCGATGCACGATCAGGATCGGAAACTGCAGGTCTTTATACATGGGGCTCAGTGTCCTGAAACGGCGGGCAGGCCCCGCCAATCAACTCAGGGTAGAAGCTGCGCACGCTTCGTGTCACCCCAGGCATGGGCTGGGTGTAACAAAACGTCGCTCTGGAACAATTGCCGGTCCATTCCCAGCCACGCCTGTAGCCGCTGCTGGGCCCGCGAAGCTGCGAAAAGGAACGAAGGGCCTTGCCTGGCGATCTCCCGCCAGGCCCCTGCGGCCCTCAATATCGCGGCGCCTCCTACGGCGCCGTTCGCCGCCTGCGGCAGCGGCAGCGGCAGCGGCAGCGGCAGCGGCCACAGCAAAGGCTTACTGCTGGGTTTCGAGCAACTGGGTCCAGAGCGCCGGGGCACCGGCGGACTTGGCGATGATTTCCAGGCGCACCTGGTGCTCGGCCAGTTCGGCCTCGCTGGCCTGGATGATCCGCCCGCGCGGGCGATCGGCCGGCAAGCGGCGGATTTCCGAAGCCTGGCCGGCCCCCTCGCCAGAGCCGTTGCCGTCCGAGGCATTGCCGGCCAGCGACAGGCTGGTCTGGCCACCGGTCATGGTCAGGTAGACGTCGGCCAGGATCTCCGAGTCGAGCAAGGCGCCGTGCAGTTCACGGCCGGAGTTGTCGACGCCGTAGCGTTTGCACAGGGCGTCGAGGCTGTTGCGCTGCCCCGGGTGCCGCTCGCGGGCCATCATCAGGGTGTCGAGGATGGTGCAGTGCTGGGTGATGTCGGCCCGTTCGTGCTGGCCCATCAAGGCGAATTCGTTGTTGATGAAGCCAACGTCGAACGCCGCGTTGTGGATGATCAGCTGCGCGCCCTGGATGAAGTCGAAGAACTCGTCGGCGACTTCGGCGAAACGCGGCTTGCCCACCAGGAATTCGTTGGTGATGCCGTGGACGCCGATGGCGCCCTCATCGCTCTCGCGATCCGGTTGCAGGTAAACGTGGAAGTGCCGGCCGGTCAGGCGCCGACCGATCAACTCGACGCAACCGATTTCAATGATCCGGTGGCCGTCGGTCACCGGCATGCCGGTGGTTTCGGTATCGAGTACAACAGATCTGTTGGCCATCAGGGGTCAGTTCTCAACGGTGGAAGTGTTTCAAAGCGCGGGATTTTAGCACGCTCTGGCGGCAGGACACCCATGGCGGATTCATCAGCCCCCAGCCTGTGCAGTTTTTAACAATCCTTAGCAAAGCTGCTGCAGTTCGCTGCAACGCAAAGCGCTAGGGTGCCCGACGATATTTTCCGCCGGACCCAGCCCTGCCATGACCCCCAGCAAAACCCGACTGGCCTGCGCGCTCTGCGCCTGCCTGTGCGCCGACCTCGTCCAGGCCAGCGCCCTGGTGATCAGCACCGACATCAGCATGAGCCTGACCCTGAGCTCAACCGAGGGCAGCTCCAAAGCCAGCAGCTCATTCAAGGACGACAAACTTGTGCTCGCCGCCCAGAGCGATGCCGCGGCCTTCGTGGCCAGCGCCGGCGAGATCCGTGGCGCCCGGTTGGAAGCCGCCCTGATGCACATTCGCCAGGAGCTCGGCGTCCCGCCCTGTAGCGACCTGCAACTGGCCAGCGCCATGCTTGCGCTCTGAGCCCCCAGGCGCATCCGCAGCTAATTCATCGCGCGCCCCAGCCGTTCCTTTATGCGAACAAGGCTATTGCGTTACCGTGCGGCCCCACCCAGGCGCGCGGGTGCTGATACCCGGCGTTGCACTCACCCCACAGGAACCGCCCTCCCATGCTCAAGACTCGACAGATGCTCCCACTGCTGCTGGCCTTGGCCTGCATCAGTGGCTGCTCTTCCCTTGCGCACACCGACAGCGACAGCCGACAACGGCCGCTGATCGTTGCCCATCGCGGCGGCGCCGCGGACTTTCCCGAGAACACCCTGCTGGCCATCGACAACGCCCTGCGCAATAACGTCGACATGCTCTGGCTGACAGTGCAACTCAGCCGCGATGGCGTACCGGTGCTGTACCGACCGGCCGACCTGAGCACCAATACCCAGGCCACAGGCGCAGTCAACCAGCACACCCTGGCGCAGTTGCAGGCACTCAATGCCGGGTGGAATTTCAAGCAGACAGCAGCCGATGGCCAGGTGAGCTTTCCCTATCGCGCCCAGCCGGTGAGCCTGCCGTCGTTGCGTCAGGCGCTGATGGCGATCCCCGAGTCGGTGCCGGTGATTCTCGACATGAAGGCCCTGCCGGCTGCCCCCCAGGCCCAGGCCGTCGCCCGCTTGCTGGAACAGCTGCACGCCTGGAACCGGGTGCTGATCTACTCCACCGATGCCGGCTACCAGCAGGCTTTCGCGCCCTATCCCCAGGCCCGGCTGTTCGAATCCAGGGACAGTACCCGGGACCGGCTGGCCAGCGTCGCCCTCGCCCACCACTGCAACGCACCACCTGCACCCGGCAGTTGGGTGGCTTTCGAGTACCGGCGCCCGGTGCAACTGGTCGAGACCTTTACCCTGGGCGAGGCGCGCTCCCAGGTCGATGCCCGGCTGTGGACGCCCGCTGCGGTGGATTGCTTTCAGTCACGGGGCAAGGTGCGGATGCTGGCGATCGGCATCAATACGGCCGAGGACTACCAGGCGGCCACTTGCCTGAGGATGGATGCGGTGCTGGTGGATTCGCCCCGTGCGATGGGGGAAATGAAGCAGCGGCTCGAACGGCCGCTGCCTTGTCGCTGATTGGCCGCTCAGGGCATCAGGACTGCTTGTAGCCGCGGACCTCGTCGACACCGCGGTTGGCCAACTGGTCGGCCCGCTCGTTGCCGTGATGGCCGGTGTGGCCACGCACCCATTTCCAGGTGACGTTGTGGCGGTTGACCTGTTCGTCGAGCTGCTGCCACAGGTCGGCATTCTTCACCGGCTCCTTGGCGGCGGTCTTCCAGCCGCGCTTCTTCCAGTTGGCCATCCACTCGTTGATGCCCTTCATCACATACTGCGAGTCGGTGACCAGTTGCACATCGCACTGGCGCTTGAGCTCTTCCAGGCCGCGGATCGCCGCCATCAGCTCCATGCGGTTATTGGTGGTGTTGGCTTCGCCGCCCCAGAGCTCCTTTTCGACGCCCTTGCACACCAGCAGCGCGCCCCAGCCACCGGGGCCGGGATTGCCCTTGCAGGCACCGTCGGTAAAGATTTCTACGCTATCGCTCATCCACGCCTTCCATCAGAAAATTGCCATTGGCCCGCCGACCGCGATCGACCGGGCCCAGGGCCGGGCTACGCCGGCCGGGAGTGTATAAAAAGAGGGTTTCAACAGTTCATCAAGGCTCGGCGTTGCGGCGGTTGACCTTGGCCATGGGCAGCGGTACCAGCTTGCCCATCGGCTCGCGCCGCACCTGGCGCACCGGGCGCAGGCCCACGGCGATCTTGCGTGCCACCAACAGGTAGAAGCCGCCGCCGGACAGTTGCCAGTGCCCGGCCCTGCGCTCCCAGCCGGCCAGCCGCGCCTGCCATGCCGTTGAAGCAAGCGGCGGACGATAGCACCCGAAGCGGCGTTTCTCCAGCGCGAAGCCCAGCAGGTTGAGCCAGTCGCCGACACGCGACGGGGAGATGCAGCGGGCCAGGCGCAACGCATCATGGGCGAACACATGGCGCAGGCCCCAGGTGCTCCAGGGGTTGATGCCGACAATCAGCAGATGCCCCCCAGGGCGCACGCTGCTGGCCGCCTCGCGCAGCAGGCCATGGGGCGACAGGCAGAAATCCAGGCCGTGCTGCAGCACCACCACATCGGCGGCGTGCTCGCTCAGGGGCCAGGCCTGCTCCTCGCAGACGATCTCCACCCCGGGCAAGGGCGCGCCGAGACGCACGTTGCGTTGCACCTGGGGCGCCGCCGGCGGGGTTTGCGCCGAGGGCCCGTAGTGCACCAGGTAGCCACCGAAGAAACGCCCCAGTTCCTCTTCGAGCATGCGCCGCTCTTCATCCAGCAGAAATTGCCCCAGGGGGCCGGACAGCCACTCCCGGGCCGCACTGATCAGGGCCAGCCAGTCGGGATCTGCCTGAGCGAAGGCTTTATCGGTCATTGCATTCTCCAACACGCCAAGAAGCTCTAAGATGCGCCATTGTTTTCCGCTTGGCGAATCCGAAGATGATACAGATCAGTGCCCTGCCCGCCTTCACCGATAACTACATCTGGTTGTTACAAGATCATCGCAGCCAGCGCTGCGCAGTCGTCGATCCGGGGGATGCGGCGCCGGTACTGGCCTGGCTGGAACAGCACCCGGGGTGGGTGCTCAGCGACATCCTGATCACCCACCATCACCACGATCACGTCGGCGGCGTCGAACGCCTCAAGCAGCACAGCGCGGCCACGGTCTATGGCCCGGCCCGGGAAAAGATCCCGGCCCGCGACATCGGCCTCGAAGACAACCAGCGGGTCAGCATCCTCGGCTGGGAGTTCGAGGTGTTCGCCGTGCCCGGCCACACCCTGGGGCATATCGCCTACTACCACCATGGCCTGCTGTTCTGTGGCGATACCCTGTTCGCGGCCGGTTGTGGCCGGCTGTTCGAGGGCACCCCGGAGCAGATGCACCACTCCCTCGGCCGCCTCGCCGCGCTGCCGGACGACACCCTGATCTACTGCACCCACGAATACACCCTGAGCAACCTGCGCTTCGCCCAGGCGGTGGAACCGGCCAACCCGGACATCGCCGAACGCCTGGCGAAGGTTACGCAGATGCGTGAGCAAGGGCGCATGACCCTGCCCTCGACCCTGGCCCTGGAGAAATTGACCAACCCGTTCCTGCGTACCGGTGAAACATCCGTTAAACAAAAAGCGGACGAACGGAATGGCCAGGATAACCAGTCGCAGAGTGCGGTCTTTGCGGCTCTGAGGGCTTGGAAAGATAAGTTCTAAGCAGGCTATCGATTGGTACAAAAATTCTGAATGGTTGACCGCACCCCGGGTGCTTTCTAGAATCGCCCGACATTTTTGCCCGGAACTTACTTCCAGCCAATGTCGTCATCTATTCGTTATTCCATCAGTTCAGACGCATTGACGCGCTTGGCCCAGGCCATCGCGGTAGCTGTGTCAGCGACTCTTGCGGGCTGCCAAAGCACCGGCCATGCCCCGCAGAGCGACGCGACACACACACAGAATTTCAACGCCCGCATCAAGCAGAAACCCATCTGGCTGAGCAACCAGCCCACCCCGCAAGTACCCCAGGACGTCTGGGAACGCATGCGCCAGGGGTTCCAATTGCAAGAAGGCCTGGGCGTCAACCCGCGTATTGAACAGCAGCGCCTGTGGTTCGCCAGCAACCCTTCCTTCCTGGAAAATGCCGGCGAGCGCGGCAGCCTTTATATCCACTACATCGTCGAGCGTCTCGAAGAGCGCAACATGCCGCTGGAACTGGCCCTGCTGCCGGTCATCGAAAGCGCCTACAACCCCCTGGCCTATTCCCGGGCCGATGCGGTGGGGCTGTGGCAGTTCGTCCCGGCCACCGGGCGCTACTTCAACCTGCGCCAGACCCGCTTCTACGATGGCCGCCGCGACATCACCGCGTCCACCACCGCGGCCATGGACTACCTGAGCCGCCTGCACGACATGTTCAACGGCGACTGGCTGCTGGCACTGGCCGCCTACAACGCCGGTGAAGGCACGGTGAGCCGGGCCATCGAGCGCAATGAAAAGCTCGGCCTGCCCACCGACTACTGGAACCTGCCGCTGCCGGCCGAGACCCAGGCCTATGTGCCCAAGCTGCTGGCCCTGTCCCAGGTGGTGCTGGCCCCGCAGGCCTACGGCGTGAACCTCAACCCGATCGCCAACGAACCCTACTTCCAGGTGGTGGAGATCAACCAGCGCATGGACCTGTCCAAGGTCGCGGCGGTGGCCAACATCGACGAGGACGAGCTGTTCCAGCTCAACCCGGCGTTCAAGCAGCGCACCACCATCGACGGCCCCCAGCACCTGCTGGTGCCGACTTCCAAGGCACAGTTGCTGACCACCAGCCTGTCCACCATGAAACCCGAAGAACTGATCAGCAAGCGCTCCCTCAAACCGGTCTTCGACCGCGACGAAGGGCGTGATTCGCTGCGGGCCAAGCGCATCTACCGGGTCAAGAATGGCGACAACCTGACCCTCATTGCCAAGGCCAACAAGGTCGACGTCCAGGACCTGCAGCGCTGGAACAAGCTCAGCGGCAAGAACCTCAAGGTCGGCCAGACGCTGGTGATGCAGGACACCCGCAAGGTGGCCAGCAAGAAAACCAGCCTGGCCAGCAACAAGAAGAAGTCGACTCAGTACAAGGTCAAGCAGGGCGACTCGCTGTACATGGTAGCCAAGCGCTTCAATGTCGAGATGCAGCACCTCAAGCGCTGGAACCCCCGCGCGGCCCAGGCCCTCAAGCCCGGCCAGATGCTGACGGTGTACCTGCCGCACTGAAACCTCCCCTGTAGGAGCCGGCTTGCCGGCGAACAGCCTTCGCC
>NZ_JBXAMM010000002.1:0-333535 GCF_058800645.1 Pseudomonas sp. GW822-FHT04H02
CAAACCGAAAGTTTGCGAACACACAAACCTATTACATACCCATTCGCTGGCACGTTGCACAAGCAACGGACTGGCTACCGAATTTCTTGACGACCATAGAGCGTTGGAACCACCTGATCCCATCCCGAACTCAGAAGTGAAACGATGCATCGCCGATGGTAGTGTGGGGTTTCCCCATGTGAGAGTAGGTCATCGTCAAGATTAAATTCCGAAACCCCAACTGCACATGCAGTTGGGGTTTTGTTTTTGCGCGACATAAAAGCCCGGCGCTTTCTCTGTCACTGTTTGCTCGACCTGGCTGCCACTGCCCGGTGACAGTGCTAAGGTTCCGCCCTAGCTTTTTGCATTCTCCAAGGAAGCCTTTATGCCGGACGCCTCGTCCCTCAACCCTGGTTTCATGGTGGTTCACGGTAACCGCCTGGACGAGTTGCGCAGCCTGGTGGTCAGTTGGATGCGGCGTTATCCCCTGGCGCCCCTGGAAAATGAAATTGCCCTGGTACAGAGCAACGGTATCGCCCAATGGCTGAAACTGGCCCTGGCCGAAGACCCCGAAGTGGATGACGGCGGTGGCTGCGGTATTGCCGCTGCCATTGATGTGCAATTGCCGGGCAGTTTCATGTGGCAGTTGTACCGCCTGGTCCTGGGGCGAGACGAAATCCCGCCCAAATCCCTGCTGGATAAAGCTCCCCTGACCTGGCGGCTGATGCGCCTGTTGCCGGAGTTGATCGATGAGCCGCATTTCGAACCCCTGCAACGCTTCCTGACCCACGACAGTGACCTGCGCAAGCGCTATCAATTGGCCGAGCGTCTGGCCGATCTGTTCGACCAATACCAGGTATATCGAGCCGACTGGCTGGAGGATTGGGCCGCCGGCCGCCACCAACTGCGCAATGGTCGTGGTGAAACCAAGGCCCTGACGCCTGCCAACTGCTGGCAGGCCGAGCTATGGCGCGCGCTGCTGTTGGATGTCGGCACCGAGGGGATGGCCCAGAGTCGCGCAGGCGTTCACCAGCGCTTTATCGAGCGGATCAACCAACTGGAGGTGGCGCCCAGTGGCTTGCCGTCCCGAGTGATCGTTTTCGGTATCTCTTCGCTGCCGGCCCAGGCCCTGGAGGCACTGGCCGGGTTGGCCCGCTTCAGTCAGGTGCTGCTGTGTGTGCACAACCCTTGTCGCCATCACTGGGCCGATATCGTTGCCGACAAGGACCTGCTGCGCCACCAATACAAACGCCAGGCGCGCAAGGCCGGCATGCCTCAGGCCCTGGATCCGCAAACCCTGCACCAGCACGCCCACCCGCTGCTGGCCGCCTGGGGCAAGCAAGGCCGTGACTACATCAACCTGCTGGACAGCTATGACGATCCCAACAGCTATCGCAGCGCTTTTCGCGATGGCCGGATCGATCTGTTCAGTGACAGCCAGCCGGCCAGCATGCTCCAGCAATTGCAGGACGACATTCTCGAACTGCGCCCGCTGAACGAAACACGTGAGTTGTGGCCGCAGGTCGATATCCAGCACGACCAATCGATCCGTTTTCACATTGCCCACAGCGCCCAGCGAGAAGTGGAAATCCTTCACGACCAGCTCCTGGCGCGCTTCAGTGCAGAGCCCGACCTGCGGCCCCGGGATGTGATCGTCATGGTCCCGGATATCGACAGCTACGCCCCGCATATCCGCGCCGTGTTCGGCCAGTTGGAGCGGGATGACCGGCGCTTCATTCCCTTTACCCTCACTGACCAGGGCCAGCGTGGCCGTGACCCGCTGCTGATCGCCGTCGAACATCTATTGAAGCTGCCGGACAGTCGTTTTCCGGTCAGTGAGATTCTCGACCTGCTGGACGTTCCAGCCCTGCGTGCGCGTTTTGGCGTCGACGAAGCCGACCTGCCGACCCTGCACCGCTGGATTGAAGGTGCCGGCATCCGTTGGGGAATGAATGCCGAGCAGCGCGCAGAACTGGGGCTGCCCCCGGAACTGGAGCAGAACAGCTGGCGTTTCGGCCTGCGGCGCATGCTCCTGGGTTATGCCGTCGGCCGCTCCGACGCCTGTGACGGTATCGAGCCTTATGACGAGATCGGTGGCCTGGATGCGGCGCTGATCGGTCCCCTGGTCGCCCTTCTTGACGCCCTGCAGTTCGCCTACCAGCAACTCACCCAGCCGGCGGTTCCGGCGGAGTGGGGCGAGCGCCTGCACAACCTGCTGGAACAGTTCTTCCTTGCCAGCAACGAGCACGATGATTACCTGCTGGGACAGCTCGACGACCTGCGGGAAAACTGGCTGGAAACCTGCGAGTCTGTGGGCCTGCAAGATCAGTTGCCGCTGACGGTGGTCCGCGAAGCCTGGCTGGCCGGCCTGGACCAGGGGCGCCTGTCCCAGCGTTTCCTCGCCGGAGCGGTGAACTTCTGCACCCTGATGCCGATGCGCGCCATTCCCTTCAAGCTGGTGTGCCTGCTGGGCATGAACGATGGCGATTACCCCAGGGCGCAGCCGCCTCTGGACTTCGACCTGATGGGTAGCGACTACCGCCCCGGCGACCGATCACGGCGCGAAGACGACCGTTACCTACTGCTTGAAGCCCTGCTCTCGGCTCGTGACCAACTTTATGTCAGTTGGGTTGGCCGCAGCATTCGCGACAACAGCGAGCGCCCGGCCTCGGTCCTGATCGGCCAGTTGCGCGATCACCTGGCCAGCGGCTGGCGACTGCCCGATGAGCAGGACTCCCTGCTGGAGGCCCTGACCCAGGAGCATCCCCTGCAACCCTTCAGTGCTCGCTATTTCCACGACAGCGACACGCTGTTCAGCTACGCCCGGGAGTGGCAAGTGCTGCATCAGGTCCGAGAGGAACTGGGCGCAATCGAACGCCTGGAACCCTATGTCCAGGACGAGCCCCTGAGCCTTGCCCAGTTGCAGGATTTCCTGCGCAACCCGGTGCGGCATTTCTTCAGCCAAAGGCTCAAGGTGTTCTTTGAAGCCATGGAAGCACCGCTGGCCGATGAAGAGCCCTTCGTGCTCGATGCCCTGCAGCGCTACAGCCTCAGCGACAGCCTGCTGGAAGCGGCGCTGGGCGACGCAGCGCAGCCCGAGCAAGCCTTGCAGGCCCAGGCCCGGAGGCTGCAAGCCAGTGGCCTGTTGCCCATGGCCGGTTTTGGCGAATGCCTGCAGCGCGAACTGCTGGAGCCCCTGCCGGACCTGTTGCAGCGTTATCGGCAACTGCTCGACCTGTGGCCGACCCCGGTAACCAGTGCGCTGCCGGTGAGCCTGGAACTGCAAGGCGTGCGCCTGGAAGGTTGGCTCAGCAGCCTGCACCAGCGAGCTGATGGCGGGTTGTTGGCTGTGAGCGCCATCCCCAACGGCATCGGCTCGACCAAGACCCGTAAATGGCATCGGCTGATCAAGCCTTGGGTCAATCATCTGCTGGCCTGCGCCAGTGGCTACTCCTTGACCACCGCGCTGGTGGCCAGCGATGACAGCCTGTTGTTGCCGCCGCTGGAGCAGGAGGTGGCCCGGCAGATTCTCGGCAACCTGCTGCAGGCCTGGCAGGCCGGCATGCGCCAGCCGCTGCCGGTGGCGATCAAGACCGCCTTCGCCTGGCTGGGCCAGAGCGACCCGGACAAAGCCGCGGCCGCTGCACGCAAGACCTACGATGGCGACGGCCAGAACAGCGAGGGCGAACGCCGGCAAAGCCCGGCCCTGGCCCGCCAATTCGCCGACTACAACGCACTGATCGCCGATGAAACCTTCAGCGGTTGGGCCGAGACCCTTTATCGACCCCTGTTGAATGCTCCCTGGCGTTCGGCGCTCGGCGAGGAGGCAGGCGCATGACTGCACAAGCTCCCCTGGCCCTGGCATTTCCTCTGCGCGGCAGCCAGTTGATCGAGGCCAGTGCCGGTACCGGCAAGACTTTCACCATCTCCGCGCTCTACTTGCGCCTGGTGCTGGGCCATGGCGGCGAGGCGGCGGGTTTCGGGCGTGAATTGCTGCCGCCGCAGATACTGGTGGTGACCTTTACCGATGCCGCCACCAAGGAATTGCGCGAGCGCATTCGCACGCGCCTGGCGGAAGCCGCGCGCTTCTTTCGCGATGAAACCAGCGCCCCCGATGGCCTGATCGTCGAGTTGCGTGAGCAATACCCCGTCGAGCAGTGGGCCGCCTGTGCCAATCGCCTGGACATCGCCGCGCAATGGATGGATGAGGCCGCGGTCTCGACCATCCACAGTTGGTGCCAGCGCATGTTGCGCGAACATGCGTTCGACAGCGGCAGCCTGTTCACCCAGACCCTGGAAACCGATCACAGCGACCTGCTGGGCCAGGTTCTGCGCGATTACTGGCGGCTGTTCTGCTACCCGATGCAGGGGGATGCCCTGAACTGGGTGCGCAGCCATTGGGTCGGGCCGGCCGAACTCATGCCCCGAGTGCGGGCAATGTTCGGCAACGAGCGTCGGGACCCACCCGAGCAGACGCCGAGCGAGTTGATCGAAGCCTGCCTGCAAGAACGTCGTGAAGCCCTGGTGCAGATCAAGGCGCCCTGGCGCGAGTGGGCCGCGCAACTGCGGGAGATCTGCCTGCAAGGCGTGGCCGGCAAGAGCGTCGACGGGCGCAAGATGCAGGCCCGGTTCTTCGAGCCCTGGTTCGAAAAGATCAGTGCCTGGGCCGAGGACGAATCCGTCGAGCAACTGGACATCGGCACCGGCTTCACCCGCCTGACCCCCGAAGGCATGAGCGAGGCCTGGAAAGGCGCGGCCCCCGATCACCCCGGGCTCGACGCCATGGCCGGGCTCAAGGCCAGCCTCGATGCCTTGCCCAGCCCGGATGCGGCGGTCCTGCAACACGCCGCGCAATGGGTGGGGGCACGTTTCGAAGAAGAGAAGCGGCGGCGCGCCGAGATGGGCTTCGACGACATGCTGCTGCGCCTGGACAGCGCCCTGCAGAGCGATGGCGGCGAGCGCCTGGCGACCCTGATCCGCGAGCAGTTCCCGGTGGCCCTGATCGACGAATTCCAGGACACCGACCCGGTGCAGTACCGGATCTTCGAAAGCATCTACCGGATCGAGGCCAACGACCCCGAGACCGGCCTGTTCCTGATCGGCGATCCCAAGCAGGCGATCTACGCCTTTCGTGGCGCCGATATCTACACCTACCTGCGGGCACGCCAGGCCACCAGCGGGCGCCTGCACACCCTGGGCACCAACTTCCGTTCCAGCCAGGCGATGGTCAGCGCGGTCAACCATGTGTTCCTGCAAGCCGAACAGCGGCCGCAGGGACAGGGAGCCTTCCTGTTTCGCGAAGCGGATGGCGAGAACCCGGTGCCATTCCTGGCGGTGGCCGCCCAGGGGCGCAAGGAGCAATTGCTGGTCGACGGCCAGCCGGTGCCGGCACTTAACTTCTGGCAATTGCCTTCGGAACAGCCGCTGTCCGGGGCCCAGTATCGCCAGCATCAGGCGGCGGCTTGCGCCACGGCGATTGTCGGCCTGCTCAATGGCGGCCAGCAGGGGCGCAGTGGGTTTGTCCGTGAGCAGCAAGCGCTGAAAGGCTTGCTGCCGGCGGATATCGCGATCCTGGTGCGCGATGGCAAGGAGGCCCAGGCCGTGCGCGGCGAGCTGGCCGCCCGCGGGGTGCGCAGTGTGTACCTGTCGGACAAGGACTCGGTGTTCGCCGCCCAGGAAGCCCGGGATGTGCTGGTGTGGCTCAAGGCTTGCGCCGAGCCGGACGTGGAGCGGCCGCTGCGCGCGGCCCTGGCGTCCCTGACCCTGAACCTGCCGCTGCTGGAGCTGGAGCGGCTCAACCAGGATGAACTGGCCTGGGAAGCGCGGGTCATGCAGTTCCGTGGCTACCGGGCGATCTGGCGCAGCCAGGGCGTGCTGCCGATGTTGCGGCGCCTGCTGCATGACTTCCAGCTGCCCCAGGCGCTGATGGCCCGCAGTGATGGCGAGCGGGTGCTGACCAACCTTCTGCACTTGTCCGAGCTGCTGCAACAAAGCGCCGCCGAACTCGACGGCGAGCAGGCCCTGATCCGCCATCTGGCCGAGCACCTGGCGCTGTCCGGGCAGGCGGGGGAGGAGCAGATCCTGCGCCTGGAAAGCGATGAGCAACTGGTCAAGGTGGTGACCATCCACAAGTCCAAGGGCCTGGAATACCCCTTGGTGTTCCTGCCCTTCATCTGTTCCACCAAGCCGGTGGATGGCAGCCGCTTGCCGCTGCATTACCACGATGCTGCCGGCAAGCCCCAGGTCAGCCTGCGGCCCACCCCGGAGCTGATTGCCCTGGCCGATGAAGAGCGCCTGGCGGAAGACCTGCGGCTGCTCTATGTGGCCCTGACCCGGGCCCAGCATGCCTGCTGGCTGGGGGTGGCCGATCTCAAGCGGGGCAATCACAGCAGCTCGGTATTGCACCTTTCGGCCCTGGGTTACCTGCTGGGCGGCGGCGATGTCCTGGGCGAATCCAGCGCCTTGTTGCGCTGGCTGCTGGACCTGCAGCAGGGCTGCGCTGCGATTGGCGTGTCCGAGCTGCCCGTCGTCGATGACCAGCGCTATCAGCCACCGCGCAACGAGGCCACCCTGCTGGCGCCGCTGACGCCCAGCCGCCGCGCCGCGGAAAACTGGTGGATTGCCTCCTACAGTGCCTTGCGCATCAGCGACATCCTGGGGGCGGGCAGCACCGAGGCGCCGGAAAACCCCCAGGCGCAGAAACTCTTCGACGACGAACGCCTGGACCCCGAAGCTCCGCGGGAAACCCTGGCCAGCGGCGGCGATATCCACCGCTTCCCCCGCGGCCCGAACCCCGGGACCTTCCTTCATGGCCTGCTGGAGTGGGCCGGGGAGGAGGGTTTTGCCGCTGCCCCCGAGGCGATCGAGGACGCCGTGGGCCGGCGCTGCAATCGCCGCGGCTGGCAAGGCTGGATCCCGACCCTGAGCGACTGGCTGCAGCACCTGCTGCAAGCGCCCTTGCCCCTGGGCGAGGGCCAGGCACCGGTGGTGCTCGGGCAGTTGACCCAGTACCGGGTCGAGATGGAGTTCTGGTTCGCCAGCCACAAGGTCGATGTGCTCAAGCTCGATGAGCGGGTACGCCAGCAAACCCATCAGGGCGCGCCCCGAGTTACTGCCGAGTCGGTATTGCTCAACGGCATGTTCAAGGGCTTTATCGACCTGACCTTCGAACACCAGGGCCGCTATTACGTGGCCGACTACAAATCCAACTGGCTGGGCGCGGACGACGCGGCCTACACCGAGCAGGCCATGGAACAATCGATTCTCGACAACCGTTACGACCTGCAATACGTGTTGTACCTGCTGGCCCTGCACCGGCAATTGAAGGCCCGGCTGGCGGACTACGACTACGATCGCCATGTGGGCGGCGCCTTGTACCTGTTCCTGCGGGGCACCCGTGCCGCCAGCCAGGGGGCCTACTTCGCCCGGCCGCCTCGACAGTTGATCGAGCAACTGGACCGCATGTTCCAGGGCCAGCCCGAGCCACCCAAGGCCGAGCCCGCCTGGGAGCAGGGAGTGTTGCTATGACCCAGGACCTGTTCGATGCACTGGACCAGGCGCCGCAACCGGCCTTCGACCTGGCGCCCCTGAGCCGCGCCGAGGACTTGCTGCTGTTGCTTGAACGCTGGGTCGAGCGCGGCTGGCTGCGTTCCCTGGACCGGGCCTTTGTCGGCTTCCTGCATGAGCTGGACCCGGGCTGTGATCCGCTGGTACTGATGGCCGCGGCCCTGACCAGCCATCAGCTGGGGCACGGGCATGTCTGCCTGGACCTGTTCGAAACCCTCAAGGAGCCGGACTTCGCCCTGTCGCTGCCGCCCGAAGGCGACGCACAAAACGGCGCACCGGCGCTGCCGTCCCAGGTGTTGATGGGGCTTGAAGGGGCGCACTGGTGCAAGGTCCTGGCCGGCAGCCGCCTGGTGGCCCTGGCGGCGGATCATGCCGAGTCTTCCCGGCAGCGGCCGCTGGTGCTGTCCGGCAAGCGCCTGTACCTGCGCCGCTACTGGGCCGATGAGCGGCGTATCGACAACGCCTTGCGCCAGCGCCTGGCCTTGGCCGAGGCCACGCCGGAAAACCTCGCGGCGCGCCTCGACGGGCTGTTTGGCCCGGCCAAGGCGGCGGGGCCCGTCGACTGGCAGAAACTCGCCTGTGCCCTGGCCACCCGGGGCGCCTTCAGCATCATCACCGGCGGCCCCGGCACCGGCAAGACCACCACCGTGGTACGCCTGCTGGCCTTGCTCCAGGGCCCGGCGGTGGAAGCACGCAAGCCGCTGCGCATTCGCCTGGCGGCGCCTACCGGCAAGGCCGCGGCGCGCCTGACCGAGTCCATCAGCTTGCAGGTGCGTTCCCTGGCGGTGCCCGATGAGGTGCGGGAAATGATCCCCAGCGAGGTGACCACCGTGCACCGCTTGCTGGGCAATCGCCCGAGCACCCGGCATTTCCGCCATCACGCCGGCAACCGCTTGCCCCTGGATGTCCTGGTGGTGGACGAAGCCTCGATGATCGACCTGGAAATGATGGCCAACCTGCTGGACGCCTTGCCCATCCATGCACGCCTGGTGTTGCTGGGGGACAAGGACCAACTGGCCTCGGTGGAAGCCGGCGCCGTGCTCGGCGACCTGTGCCGTGACGCCGAGGCCGGTTGGTACAACCCGCAGACCCGGGCCTGGCTGGAGGCGGTCAGTGGCGAGAACCTGGGAGCCAGCGGCCTGCAGGAAGACAGCGCCCACCAGCATCCCCTGGCGCAGCAGGTGGTGATGCTGCGCCATTCCCGGCGTTTCGGCGAAGGCAGCGGCATCGGCCAGCTGGCGCGTTGGGTCAACCAGCAGCAGGCCGATGAAGCCCGGCGCCTGCTGGCGGCTCGCAGCCATGCCGACCTGTATGGCCTGAGCCTCAAGGGCGAGCAGGATCGGGCCCTGGAGCGGCTGCTGCTGGAGGGCCATGGCGAGGGGCCGCAAGGCTACCGCCACTACCTGAATGTACTGCGCAGCCAGCGCCCGCCGCCGGGTACGCCTCTGGAGGATCGGCGCTGGACCGACTGGGCGCGCCATGTCCTGCAGGCCTTTGATCGCTTCCAATTGCTGTGCGCGGTGCGCAAGGGCCCCTGGGGTGTCGAAGGCCTGAACCTGCGGATCACCCAGGCGCTGTTCAAGGCCCGGCTGATCGACAGCGACCAGCAATGGTACGAGGGTCGCCCGGTGCTGATGACCCGCAACGATTACGGCCTGGGCCTGATGAACGGTGATATCGGCATCGCCCTGAAACTGCCTGAGCAGGAAGGCTCGGAGGCGGGGCGTCAGGTGCTGCGCGTCGCCTTTCCGCGCAACGATGGCCAGGGCGGGGTGCGGTTGGTGCTGCCAAGCCGGCTCAATGACGTGGAAACCGTTTACGCCATGACTGTGCATAAGTCCCAGGGCTCGGAGTTCGCCCACACCGCGTTGATCCTGCCCGACGCCCTGAACCCGGTGCTGACCAAGGAGCTGATCTACACCGGTATCACCCGGGCCAAGGACTGGTTCAGCCTGATCGAGCCCCGTGCCGGAGTGTTCGAAGAGGCTGTTCGGCGCAAGGTCAAGCGTCTGAGCGGGTTGATGCTGGAGTTGGACTGACGCCCATGTTTCCGGCTTTTCTCAGGCATCGTGCTCGGGCGTTGGTCTCGCTGCATTTTCCCGGGCTGTGCTATCGTTGCGGCATCATTTCCGTGAAAATCAAAGAGAATCCCTGCATGGACGTGGCTGTCTTGAGGACAGAGCGCATTTTGGGGTGGAGACAGTGTGTGCTGTCGACCATTCTCTGCCTGTTCAGCCTGTTGGCCATCGCGCAGTCGGAGCCACCGGCGTCCGCGAGCCTGGCCGAGCAACGGGCCAAGGCTGTAACCCAAGTGGTGCTGGGCATTCTCAGCTACGCTCGCTGGCCCGTGGAGCCTGCGCAACTGCGTCTGTGCGTGGTTGGCCCCACCGAATACACCGATGACCTGCTCAAGGGCGCGACCCAGGCCACCGGCCGCCCGGTGCTGGTGCGGCGTCTGCTGGCCAACAACCCGTCGTTGGCCAGTGAGTGCGATTCGGTCTATGTCGGCAAATTGTCCAATGATGAGCGTACCCGTCTGTTCAACTCGCTGATCGGGCAACCGGTGCTGAGCATCAGTGAGGGGGGCGACCAGTGCACCGTGGGTAGCCTGTTCTGCCTGCGGGTCGGCGACAGCCAGGTGTCGTTCGAGGTCAACCTGGATTCCGTGGCGCGCAGTGGGGTGAAGATTCATCCCAGCGTGCTGCAGCTTTCCCGTCGTCGTCCGGCGGCCCCATGAAACTGTTCAAGCCCAACGCCCGCCCTACACTGCGGTCGGTCATCGGTCGCGGCCACCTGATCGTCGCTCTGCTGGCGATCTCCATGGCCAGCCTGTCCCTGACCTTTCTCGGGGTGTTGGCCCTGCGCGTGTACGCCGATCACAACCTGCACCTGATCGCCCGCTCCATCAGCTACACCGTGGAAGCTGCAGTGGTGTTCAACGACAGTGTGGTGGCCACCGAGGCCCTGGCCCTGATCGCCTCCACCGAAGAGGTGGCCGACGCCAAGGTGTATGACAGCCAGGGCCAGTTGCTGGCCAGCTGGCAGCGCCCGGAAAGCGGCTTTCTGACCAACCTGGAAATGCACGTTGCCAGCGCCTTTCTGGAAAAGCCCATCAGCCTGCCGATCCTGCACCAGGGGCGGGAAATCGGCACCATCAATGTCACCGGCCATGGCGGCAGCCTGTTGCGGTTTCTCCTCAGTGGCCTGGTGGGCATCGTGCTGTGCATCGCCCTCAGCGCCTGGTTGGCGCTGTACCTGGCGCGCCGCCAGCTGCGGGGCATCACCGGGCCGTTGCGCAGCCTCGCCGATGTGGCGCACGCGGCCCGGCGCGAACGGGCCTTCGATCAGCGGGTGCCGCCTGCGGAAATCGCCGAACTGGACAACCTGGGCAACGACTTCAACGCCCTGCTCGATGAGCTGGAAGCCTGGCAGACCCATCTGCAAAGCGAGAATGAAACCCTGGCTCACCAGGCCAGCCACGACAGCCTGACCGGCCTGCCCAACCGGGCGTTCTTCGAAGGCCGGCTGATCCGTGCCCTGCGTAGCGCCAACAAGCTCAACGAGCGCATGGCGGTGCTGTTTCTCGACAGCGACCGGTTCAAGGAGATCAACGATAACTTCGGCCACGCCGCCGGCGATGCGGTGCTGGTGGCTGTGGCCACGCGGATTCGCGCGCAGTTGCGCGAGGACGACCTGGTGGCGCGCCTGGGCGGGGACGAATTTGCCGTGCTGCTGACCCCGCTGCACCGGGTCGAGGATGCCCAGCGCATCGCCGACAAGATCATCAGCAGCATGGAAGTACCGATTCAACTGCCCGGCAGCCTGTCGATCCTGACATCGCTGAGTATCGGTATTGCCGTGTACCCGGATCATGGTGCGACACCGGGCAGTCTGTTGAATGCCGCCGACGCGGCCATGTACCAAGCCAAGCGCGGTTCGCGAGGCGGGCAACACACAGTGGGGGCGGAGCTCCCTATCGTTCAGGTTCAAAACAGGAGCTAATTCCCTTGTTCTCGATGACGCAACGTTCGGTTCGACTGTTCAGCACTCTGGTGTTCATGGCCCTGCTGGCCCTGGCCGGCTGTCAGAGCGTGCCGCCCAAAGGTCTGACCCCGAAACAGATCGCGGTACTGAAACAGGAGGGCTTCGAACTGACGGATGAAGGCTGGGCCTTTGGCCTGTCGGGCAAGGTGCTGTTTGGCAGCGATGTGGAAACCCTGAACCAGGCCAGCACCGAGATCGTCCAGCGCATCGGCAAGGCGCTGCTCAGCGTCGATATCCAGAAGGTCCGGGTCGACGGTCACACCGACGCGTCGGGCAAGGAGGCCTACAACGTGCAACTGTCCGTGCGCCGGGCCAAGAGCGTGGTCAAGGTGTTGACCCAGGTTGGCATGCGTGAAGAAAACATCCAGCTGCGCGGCCTGGGCAGCAGCGAGCCGGTGGCCTCCAACAGCACCGTGGCCGGGCGTACCGAGAACCGTCGGGTGTCGATCGTGGTGATCGCCGACTGATCGACGACCTGCCGGGTTGCGGCTGCAGCCTTGCGGCCGCTAAGGGTCAGGGGGCGGCGAAGCGCATGCTGCGACTCTCGCCCATGAGCAGCGGCCGATTCTGCTCGGTCACCTCGCGGATGTAATCCCATAACAGGGTGATGCGCTTCAACTTCCTGAGATCCTCCCGGCAGTACATCCAGAATTGCCGGGTCAGGTTGATTTCCTTGGGCAGCACTGGCAGCAGGCGCGGGTCCTGGGCCGCCAGGAAGCACGGCAGGATCGCCAGCGAGCGGCCCTGCTGCGCTGCCACGTACTGGGCAATCACGCTGGTGCTGCGCAGGTTGGCGCTGGCCCCGGGCACCACATTGGCCAGGTACAGCAGCTCGGAACTGAAGGCCAGGTCATCCACATAACTGATGAATTGATGCTCGCCCAGGTCGCCGGGGCGGCGGATCGGCGGGTGGCGGTCGAGGTATTCCTGGGTGGCGTACAGCTGCAGGCGGTAGTCGCACAGCTTGCAGCACACATAGGGGCCGTGCTCCGGGCGTTCCAGGGCGATGACGATATCCGCCTCGCGCTTGGACAGGCTGATGAAGTGCGGCAGCGGCAGGATATCCACCGAGATTGCCGGGTAGGCGTCGAGGAAGTGGCTGAGTTGCGGGGTGATGAAGAAGGTGCCGAAGCCTTCGGTGCAGCCCATGCGCACATGGCCGGACAACGCCACTCCGGAGCCCGAGACCTGCTCGCACGCCATGTGCAGGGTGCTTTCGATGGACTCCGCATAACCCAGCAGGCGCTGGCCCTCGGCGGTGAGGACAAAGCCGTTGGTGCGGGACTTTTCGAACAGCAAGGTGCCCAGGGCGGTTTCCAGGGACCCGATGCGCCGCGATACCGTGGTGTAGTCCACCGCCAGGCGCTTGGCCGCGCTGCTGGCCTTGCGGGTGCGCGCCACTTCGAGGAAAAACTTCAGGTCGTCCCAGTTCAGGGTGCTTAGCGAGGTGATGTTTTTTTGCATGATGGACCGGTTTTTATGTGCGTTCTTATTAGAAGTTTGCACATCTATACTCCAAAAACCGTCCGATACCAACTCGCGACAGCCCCTCTTTCAAGGCGCTTGCCCGCCTTGGTTTCCCTGCATAAGAACTCAAGAAGTCAGGAGACCCCATGAACGCATCCCTCAAGCCCGACGGCACCACCCTGCAACAGGTCAAACTGCTGATCGACGGTGAATGGGTCCAGTCCCAGAGCCAGGAATGGCACGACATCGTCAACCCGGCGACCCAGGAAGTGCTGGCCAAGGTGCCCTTTGCCACTGCCGCTGAAGTCGACGCCGCGATCGCCGCTGCCCAGCGCGCCTTCCAGACCTGGAAACTGACCCCGATCGGCGCGCGGATGCGCATCATGCTCAAGCTCCAGGCCCTGATCCGCGAGCACTCCAAACGCATTGCCGTGGTCCTCAGCGCCGAGCAGGGCAAGACCATCGCCGACGCCGAGGGCGACATCTTCCGCGGCCTGGAAGTGGTGGAGCATGCCTGCTCCATCGGCACCCTGCAGATGGGCGAATTCGCCGAAAACGTCGCCGGCGGCGTGGACACTTACACCCTGCGCCAGCCGATCGGCGTGTGCGCCGGGATCACCCCGTTCAATTTCCCGGCAATGATTCCGCTGTGGATGTTCCCGATGGCCATCGCCTGCGGCAACACCTTCGTCCTCAAGCCTTCCGAGCAGGACCCGCTGTCAACCATGCTGCTGGTGGAGCTGGCGGTGGAAGCCGGGGTGCCGGCCGGTGTGCTCAACGTGGTGCACGGCGGCAAGGACGTGGTGGATGCGCTGTGCACCCACAAGGACATCAAGGCGGTGTCCTTCGTCGGTTCGACCGCGGTCGGCACCCACGTCTATGACCTGGCGGGCAAGCACGGCAAGCGCGTGCAATCGATGATGGGCGCGAAGAACCACGCCGTGGTGCTGCCCGACGCCAACCGCGAACAGACCCTCAATGCCCTGGTGGGCGCCGGCTTCGGCGCTGCCGGCCAGCGTTGCATGGCCACCTCGGTGGTGGTGCTGGTGGGGGCGGCGAAACAATGGTTGCCGGACCTCAAGGCCCTGGCGCAGAAACTCAAGGTCAACGCCGGCAGCGAGCCGGGCACCGATGTCGGCCCGGTGGTCTCCAAGCGTGCCAAGGCGCGGATTCTGGAGCTGATCGAAAGCGGCGTGAAAGAAGGCGCCAAGCTGGAGCTCGATGGCCGCGACATCAAGGTTCCGGGCTACGAGCAGGGCAACTTCATCGGCCCGACCCTGTTCTCCGGGGTGACCACTGACATGCAGATCTACACCCAGGAAATCTTCGGCCCGGTGCTGGTGGTGCTGGAGGTGGATACCCTGGACCAGGCCATCGCCCTGGTCAACGCCAACCCCTTCGGTAACGGCACCGGCCTGTTCACCCAGAGCGGTGCGGCGGCGCGCAAGTTCCAGAGCGAAATCGACGTCGGCCAGGTGGGCATCAACATCCCGATTCCGGTGCCGGTTCCATTCTTCAGCTTTACCGGCTCCCGCGGTTCCAAGCTTGGCGACCTGGGCCCCTACGGCAAGCAAGTGGTGCAGTTCTACACTCAGACCAAGACCGTCACCAGCCGCTGGTTCGACGACGACAGCGTCAATGACGGTGTGAACACCACCATCAGCCTGCGTTGAGGAGCCTGACATGAACATTGCATTTATCGGCCTGGGCAACATGGGCGCGCCCATGGCCCGCAACCTGATCAAGGCCGGCCATCAGTTGAACCTGTTCGATCTCAACCAGAGCGTGCTGGCCGAGCTGGCGCAACTGGGCGGGCGTATCAGTGCTTCGCCCAAGGCCGCTGCCGAAGGTGCCGAACTGGTGATCACCATGCTCCCCGCTGCGGCCCATGTGCGCAGCGTCTGGCTGGGCGAGGATGGGGTACTGGCGGGTATTGGCCGCGGCGTTCCGGCGGTGGATTGCAGCACCATCGACCCACAGACCGCCCGTGAAGTGGCCGCAGCCGCCGCCAAGCAGGGCGTGGCCATGGCCGATGCACCGGTATCCGGTGGCACCGGCGGTGCCCAGGCCGGGACCCTGACCTTCATGGTCGGCGCCAGCGCCGAACTGTTCGCCACCCTGCAACCGGTGCTGGCGCAGATGGGCCGCAACATCGTGCACTGCGGTGAAGTGGGCACCGGGCAGATCGCCAAGATCTGCAACAACCTGCTGCTGGGGATCTCGATGATCGGCGTCAGCGAAGCCATGGCCCTGGGGGATGCCCTGGGCATCGACACCCAAGTGCTGGCGGGGATCATCAACAGCTCCACCGGCCGGTGCTGGAGTTCCGACACCTACAACCCGTGGCCGGGCGTGATTGAAACCGCCCCGGCGTCCCGCGGCTACACCGGAGGCTTTGGTGCCGAGCTGATGCTCAAGGACCTGGGGCTGGCCACCGAAGCCGCGCGCCAGGCCCACCAGCCGGTGGTGCTCGGTGCCGTGGCCCAGCAGCTGTACCAGGCCATGAGCCAGCGTGGGGAAGGTGGCAAGGACTTCTCGGCCATCGTCAACAGCTACCGCAAGCCGCAGTAAGGCGTCGCTTGTCGGGAGGGGCGCTGGCGGGGTTGCGCGGCAATCTCGCCGCCAGTGGTTTCTCTGGGTATCGTCAAACAAGGTCCTGCGGCTCAGCAGCGGCTACAAGGGGCGGTGTAGCCGCTGCCGCAGGCTGCGACGGCTCCGCAGGAGACGCAGCGGTCTCAAACCCGGCAGAGGTTTGTCTGGATATCGCCAGGCAAGGCCCTTCGGTCCTTTTCGCAGCTTCGCGGGCTCAGCAGCGGCTCCACGCGTCATTGAATGCAGCCCCTTCAGCCGGGGCATTTGCGGGAACCTGCGTCGGGCAGGTTCCCGCTTTTTTTTGCCCGGCTCAGTTCGGCCGGCTGGCAACGGTGCCGGAGGGAGGGTTGAGGCGGGTGTCGAGGCCGAAGCGTTCCTGGATCACCACCTGGTACAGCCCCTTGGCCAGCAGCGGATTGATCAGGATATTCCAGCTGTGCCGGGAAACCGACGAGGGCACCAGCACGAAAGGGTGGTCCGCCAGCAACTGATCGGCGAACTTCTGCTGGCCGGCGCTGGGAATCCCCGGCACCAGCCAGTTGGGGTTGGGAATACGGTTTTCATCGACTCGGTAGATGGCGGTCGGGTCCTGGATCAGGGCGCCGGTGAGTACATGGGGCACGCTGTCCAGGGCGGCAAAACCCTTGTGCACCGCCACTTCCAGAATCGCCGTGGCCGGGTCGGCGCTGGCGTACACCGCCTTCACGCCCTTGGAGTTCCAGCGGCCGCCACACAGCTCGGCGCCAATGCCGCTGTCCCAGCTGTCGGCGTGCCGGGCGGCGTCCAGCCGCCAGAAGTGAAGGGTGCTGCTGCCCGGCACACTGATCACTGATAGACCCCGTATTCCAGGCGGGTGAGGAACTCGTCCACCAGTTCGAAACCGATGGGGTTGGTCAGCAGGTCCACCGGTTTGTGGCCGTCCAGGCCCATCACCGGCTTGGCCATCCACTCCTGGGCCTCTTCACTGCTGCCGAAGATGTCCTCGGCCTTGGCCAGCACCTGGGCGAAGCGCACCGCACGGGCGCTCTGTTCCGGGTTCAGCGGCTCGTCCGGGGTTTTCAGGCGCCGGTGCAGGGTGCGTTCGGAAAGGCCGATGATCTTGGCCAGGACCTGTTCGTCCTTGAGCATGGGTACCGAGGAGACGAACTTGATGATCGCCGTCAGCGGGATGCCCTCCTCGGTCAGGCGATAGATCGAGATACGATCGTCAAAGCGTGCCCGGCCACCCAGAAGGATGTCCGAGGACTGCTCTTTCAATACCAGTTTGCCTCGCCGCTTGGGAACGAGGCCGGTGCCTGTCAGCGCGACCATGAGTGCTGCTCCTGCCTTTTGCCATTTGGCAGTGATTATATAGACATTTGGCAAAAGACGCTGGCTTGAATCGCAACACGGCCAGGGGAGCCCGGCTGGCGCGGGCTCCCGGTATCGAGGGAGGGCTCAGGCGAAGACGAAGTACTTGCGCACGGTTTCCACCACTTCCCAGGTGCCTTTCATCCCGGGCTCCACTACGAAGATATCGCCGGCGCGCAGGTGGATGGGGTCGCGGCCGTCCGGGGTGATCACGCAGTAGCCTTCCTGGAAATGGCAGTACTCCCACTTTTCATAGGCCACCCGCCATTTGCCCGGGGTGCAGATCCAGGTGCCCATGATCTTGCTGCCATCCTCGCTGGTGTAGGCGTTGAGGTTGACGGTGTGCGGATCGCCCTGGAGTTTTTCCCACTTGCAGGCGTCGAGCACCGGCAGCGGATGAGTGTCGCGAAGAACGGTGATGGGTTGGGACATGCTGTGCTCCTAGCAGGCAGAGAACTGAAGCCGCACCCTATAGCGCCTGGCGGGCAGGGGGTTGTCTGTACTCGACCTCGGGGTATCCAGAAGCGCAGCGCGGCCCCGAATCGAGGTGGCTGGGCGCAGGGCCGGGAAGAGGCGTGGCGGTTGCAAGATTCATTCGGCAAACAGGGCTTTGTTAGCAGTAATTGCGAAATATCCGCGGCTGCCCGAGTTATTTCGCAAGAATCTTTACCGGTTTCGCTCGTATCATTCAGCTCGGAGTGACCTAAGAGCCGCACGAATGGAAAATACACCACGCTGGTGGGATATCAGCCCGCCGTTGAGTACCGCAACCCCGACCTGGCCGGGAGATACGCCGTTCCAGGAGGAGCGCGTCTGGCAGTTCGGCCCCGAGTGCCCGGTGAATGTCGGGCGGGTGACCCTGTCGCCCCACACCGGTGCCCATGTCGATGCGCCCCTGCATTACCGGCCGGACGGCCTGCCCATCGGTGAAGTATCGCTGGATGTCTACATGGGCCCGTGCCGGGTCCTGCACTGCCTGGACAGCGGTGTTCTGGTGCAGCCCGAGGCGTTGCTCGGGCGCCTCGAAAACTTGCCTGCGCGAGTGTTGCTGCGTACTTATCCACAGGCTCCGCTGAGTGCCTGGGACCCGGACTTTACTGCCGTTGCTCCAGCCACTGTCGAGCTGCTGGCCAGCCTCGGCGTGCGCCTGATCGGCATCGACACCCCGTCCCTCGACCCCCAGCAGTCCAAGACCATGGACGCCCACAACACCGTGGCCCGCCATGGCATGGCGATCCTCGAAGGCGTGGTTCTCGATGAGGTTGCCGAAGGCGACTACGAACTGATTGCCCTGCCACTGCGCTTCGCTCACCTGGACGCCAGTCCGGTGCGGGCGATCCTGCGCCCCCTGGCCGATTCATTCCTACAATAAATACACAGCTGGCCCTTCGCGCCGTTGTGCATCCCGATCCGGGCTGCGCAGCCAGCGATGGGCAACCGCTGCCTGAGGCGAGGAGCCCACGCGATGAGCCAATGTCCCTTTTCAAGCAATCCGCCGGCTGAGTGGCATAACGCCGAGCTGAATTTTTCCGACTCCATGAGCTACGGCGACTACCTGGACCTGGGGCGCATCCTCAGCGCCCAGCACCCCCTGTCGCCGGACCACAACGAGATGCTCTTCATCATCCAGCACCAGACCTCGGAGCTGTGGATGAAGCTGATGCTGCACGAGCTCAAGGCGGCCCGCGAGCATGTGCGCCAGGGCCAGTTGCCGCCGGCGTTCAAGATGCTGGCGCGGGTTTCGCGGATTTTCGATCAACTGGTGCACGCCTGGGCGGTGCTGGCCACCATGACGCCGTCCGAGTACAAGTCGATCCGGCCTTACCTGGGCCAGTCCTCGGGCTTCCAGTCGTTCCAGTATCGGGAGATCGAATTCATCCTCGGCAACAAGAGCGCGGCCCTGTTGCGGCCCCATGCCCATCGTCCCGAACTGTTGCAATCGCTGGAAGCGTCGATTGCCACCCCGTCCATGTATGACGAGGCGATTGCCCTGATGGCCCGTAGCGGCTTGAGCATCGACCCTGCGCGCCTGGCACTGGACAGCACCACCACGACTCAGCATGACCCGTCGGTGGAAGCGGCCTGGCGCGAGGTCTACGCCAACCCTTCGGCCTATTGGGACCTGTACCAGTTGGCGGAGAAGTTCATCGACCTGGAAGACTCCTTCCGCCAGTGGCGCTTTCGCCATGTGACCACGGTGGAGCGCATCATCGGCTTCCAGCCCGGCACCGGCGGCACCGAAGGCGTGGGCTACCTGCGCAAGATGCTCGACACCGTGCTGTTTCCCGAACTGTGGCGAGTGCGCTCCTCGCTCTGACCCGAAAACGCCCCGCCTGCCGGGGCGTTTTCATGTGCCTGCCGGCGTCTGACTCCCTGAGACCCTGGTGCGGCCGCTGCCGCAGACTGCGATCGGCAGCGCAGCAGACGCGCTCTTGAGGTCTGGAAGGTCCTCCGGACCTTATCGCAGCCTGCGGCAGCGGCTACAGAGGTCGTTAGAGAGCAGCGGGCGCTGGCGGCAGTTGCGCTCTGGGGATAAGGTGGCCGCCTTCGGTGCACCATTTTTACTCTCTGAGGCAGACCACATGTCCCGGACCTTCGAGCTTGAAACCCTCAAGATGCGGCTCAGCGATCCTGAGTTCCGCCCTCTGGACCTGCACCAGCGCATCCAGCGCGCCTTGCGCGGGCTGATCCTCGACGGCGCCCTGGGCCCCGGCGTGAAGCTGCCGGCGACCCGGGCCCTGGCCAAGTCGCTGGCGGTATCGCGTGACACCGTGGAAAACGCCTATGTGCAGTTGCAGCGCGACGGTTTTGTCCTGCGGCGCAAAGGCTCGGGGAGCTATGTCTGCGAAACCATCGGTGCCCAATTGCGTGGCCCGTCCCGCCGGCGCCAGCTCCAGCAAGGGTTGCCGGCCCACAGCCCGGAACCGGGAGCGGGCCTGAGCCGGCGCGGCGCGGCACTGTTGGCGCGGGGTGGGGTCAGCGATCAGCAGGCGGTCACGGCCTTCGCTACCGGTTTGCCGGAAACCCGCAGCTTCCCGCTGGAGGTCTGGGAGCGCCTGCAACGCCAGGCATTGAAGGATTACCGTGCCAGCGTGCTGCTGCATGGCGATCCCCAGGGCGCGCTGCCCCTGCGCAAGGCGATTGCCGCCTACCTCAACCTGGAACGCGGGGCCAAGGTGCAGCCCGAGCAGATCCTGGTGCTGAGCAGCACTCGCCAGGCGCTGTTCCTGTGCGCGCAACTGCTGGTGGACGCCGGCAAGCCGATCCTGATGGAGAACCCGGGCTACTTCGGCGCGCGCAAGGCCTTCGAGGCGGCCGAGGCGCGGATCGTGCCCATTGATGTGGATGGCCAGGGCATCCGCACCGACCTGTTGCGAGCCGACCGCAGCGGCGCCCGCTGTGTCTATGTGACGCCCTCGCACCAGTACCCCACGGGTGCCACCCTGTCCCTGGAGCGCCGCCTGGAGCTGACCCGCTGGGCCGCCGAGCACGACCGGTGGATCATCGAGGACGACTACGACAGCGAGTTCCACTACGAGGGCCTGCCCACCGCCTGCGTCCAGGGCCTGGACCCGTTTCGGCGCACCCTGTACATCGGCACCTTCAGCAAGACTCTCTATCCGGGCCTGCGCATGGGCTACATGATCCTGCCCGCCGAACTGGTGGGGGCCTTCAGCAGTGCCCGCAGCATCATGGACGGGCACACGCCGCAGATCCTCCAGCTGACCCTGGCGCGGTTCATGGAGGAGGGGCACTACAACGCCCATGTACGGGCCATGCGCAAGCTCTACGCCGGGCGCCGGCAGGCCATGCTCGAGGCCATAGGGCGGCATTTGCCGGGCATTGCCAGGGCCTTGCCGCCACCCGGCGGTTTGCAGGTCCCGTGTCTTCTGGAACCCGGCTGGAGCGAAGAGCTGACCCAGCAACGTGCGGCCAGGGCTGGCATCCAGTTGCCGGGGCTCAGCCGGCTTTATGCGGGCGAGCAGAAGCAGCAGGGCTGGCTATTGGGCTATGCGTCCCTGAGCGCCCATGAGATCGAGGCGGCGATGGCGCGTCTGGCCCAGGCCCTGGGAAAGCCCTAGCCAGCGGCCTTTTTCCAGCGCCGGCGGTCAGGGCTTGGCGCGTTCCAGTGCCAGGGCGCTGCGCGGGCCCAGGATCAACAGGTGCACGGTCAGCCCGGCAACCAGCCCCCAGAAGGCACCACCGATCCCCAGCAGAGTGACGTTGGCGGCAGTGGCAAGGAAGGTGATCAGCGCGGTTTCCCGGGTGGCCGTATCGGCCATGGCGTTGGCCAGGCTGCCGCCGATTGCCCCCAGCAATGCCAGGCCGGCCAGGGTGGTGATAAAGGCCTTGGGCAAGACCATGAACAGGGTCGCCAGGGTGACCCCGAAGGTCCCCACCAGGATGTAGAAAACGCCGCAGGCGATACCGGCGATATAGCGTTTGCCCGGGTCCGGGTGGGCATCCTCGCCGGTACAGATCGCCGCCGTGATCGCCGCCACGTTGAATGCGTGAGCGCCGAACGGCGCCATGATCAGCGAGCCCAAACCGGTGACCGTGAGCAGCGGGTTGGCGCTGGTCTGGAAGCCGTCATTGCGCAACACCAGCATGCCCGGCATGTACTGGCCGGTCAGGGTGATGACGAACAGTGGCAGGGCCACGCCGAGCAAGGCCGACACGGAGAACTGTGGCGCAGTGAACAGGGGAGCGGCGAAGCTCAGGTGCACGTTGGCGAAGTCGACTCGCTCCTGGACGATCAGCAACGCCAGGCCGATGAACAGGATGCCCACCACGGCAAAGCGTGAAGTGAAGCGCCGCAGCACCGCATAGGACAGTACCAGCACGATCACCAGCAGTGGATCGGCACTCGCGCCGCCAAAGGCGTTGATCCCGAACTGCAGCAGGATGCCTGCCAGCAGGCCAGCCGCGATGCCCTTGGGAATCAGGCGCACCAGCTTGTCGAAAGCCCCGGACCCGCCCAGGACGATGAACCCCAGGGCGCAAATCAGGTAGGCGCCGATCACCTCGGCATAGGGCGTGAAGGGCATCACCGTGGCCAGGAAGGCCGCCCCGGGGGTAGACCAGGCGGTAATGATCGGCGCCCTGTAGCGCAGGCTCAGCCACATGCCGCTCAGGCCCACGCCCAGGGACACGGCCCAGACCCAGGAGGTGGTCTGGGCGGGTGTCAGCCGGGCCAGTTCAGCGGCCTGGAACACCAGGATGAAGGTCCCGCCATAGTTCACCAGCACTGAGATCAGTGCCGCCACGGTGGGAGAGAAGATATCGGCCGGTCTAAGGCCTGTCGCGGTTCTGTTCATAAGCCACTCTCCGTCAAGGAACAGGCTCCCTGGCCCAAGCGCCGGGAGAGGCCCGATTCTAGGTAACGGATGGACTATCGTTTCGAGCCACATTCTTGTTTGCTGGCAGACCACTTTGGCGGCGCCGACAAAAAAGCCCGGCCTTGGATAAGGCCGGGCTCGGGGGTGTGGCGTGAACCTGTGGGCTTAGCGCAGGGCGGGTTGCGAAGCTTTCTTCGCCCGGCTCAGGAGGTAGAAGCCCCAGATCACCAGGACCCACACCGGGATCGCGTACACCGAGGCACGGATGCCGGGGATCATCCACATCACGCCGACGATCATCACCATGAAGGCCAGGCACAGGTAGTTGCTCAGCGGCGACCAGAAGGCCTTGAACGAAGGCACCACGCCCTGCTCGGCCATGGCCTTGCGAAAGCGCAGGTGGGTCAGGCTGATCAGCGCCCAGTTGATCATCAATGCGGCCACCACCAGGGCGAACAGCAACTCCAGCGCTTCATGGGGCGCCAGGTAGTTGACCAGCACGCAGAGCAGGGTGATCAGCGCGGAAATGCCCAGGGCCAGGATCGGCACGCCCTGCTTGTTGAGCTTCATCAGCGCCTTGGGTGCGTCACCCTGTTCGGCCAGGCCATAGAGCATGCGGCTGTTGCAGTACACGCCGCTGTTGTACACCGACAGCGCCGCAGTCAGGACCACGAAGTTGAGGATCTGCGCTGCGGCATCACTGCCGATCAGCGAGAAGATCTTCACGAACGGGCTGCTGCTGTAGGCGTCGCCGCCAGCGTTGAGGCTCACCAGCAGTTCGTCCCACGGGTACAGCGACAGCAGCACCGCCAGGGCGCCGACGTAGAAGATCAGCACCCGGTAGACCACCTGGTTGATGGCCTTGGGAATGACCTTGCGCGGTTCGGCGGCTTCGGCGGCAGTGATGCCCACCAGTTCCAGGCCGCCGAAGGAGAACATGATGAAGGCCATGGCCATCAGCAGGCCGGTGCCGCCGTTGGGGAAGAAGCCGCCGTGTGACCACAGGTTGCTCACCGAGGCCTGGCTGCCGCCGCTGCCGCTGAACAGCATGTAGCAGCCGAGGACGATCATGCCGACGATGGCCACTACCTTGATAATGGCGAACCAGAACTCGGCCTCGCCGAAGAACTTCACGTTCATCATGTTGATCAGGTTGACCAGCACGAAGAACACCGCTGCGCTGACCCAGGTGGGGATCTCCGGCCACCAGAACTGCACGTACTTGCCCACCGCAGTGAGCTCGGCCATGCCCACCAGGACATACAGCACCCAGTAGTTCCAGCCCGCGAGAAAGCCGAAATAGCCGCCCCAGTACTTGTGCGCGAAGTGGCTGAAGGAACCGGCCACCGGCTCCTCGACAATCATTTCCCCCAGCTGGCGCATGATCAGGAAGGCAATGAACCCGGCAATCGCGTAGCCCAGGATCATCGAAGGTCCGGCGGATTTGAGAACCCCGGCCGAGCCGAGGAACAGTCCGGTGCCGATCGCCCCGCCCAGGGCGATCAGCTGAATATGGCGGTTCTTCAAGCCACGCTTGAGTTCACCCTGCTTCAAGGTTTGATCCACTAATGTGCGCTCTCTTCTAGTTGTTATCAGGATCGATCGGGGTCGATCACGGCGAATGCTGACGGGATCAGATATTACTCTCGGTGAACCGCTCGTAATACAGCTGAACGCGGTTAAGTTGCTGTTCTTGCAGCCAGATCCGGATCGAGTCGACCATTGGCGGCGGCCCGCACACATACATGTCGGTGTCCTGGTCCCGCAGTTCGCTGCTGTCAAAGTGTTCGCTGATGTAGCCGCGCTTGCCCGGCCAATCCGGGTCGGCGTCGCTGATCACCGGGGTGAAGCGAAAGTCCGCCAGGCGTTCGCCATGGGCCTGGATCCGCTCCAGCTCGCACAGGTCGCGGCTGTGGCGCACGCCGTAGTACAGGTGCACCGGCTGCTGGCAGCCCTGCTCGACGATCTGTTCGAGCATCGCCAGCAGGGCCGAGAGCCCGGTGCCACCGGCCACCAGGATCAGCGGACGGCTGATCTGGCGCAGGTAGAAGGCCCCCAGCGGCGCCTCCAGCTGGAGGGTGTCGCCCACCAGGCAGCGCTCGCGGATGTAGTTGCTCATCACCCCGTCGGGCAGCAGGCGGATCAGGAACTGCAACTGGTTGTCCGCCGCCGGCCGGTTGGCGAAGGAGTAGGCCCGGCTAGTGCCGGTACCGGGGATGCTCAGGCGGGCGTACTGGCCCGGGAGGAAATCCAGTGGCGCCTGATGGCCGCCCAGATCCAGGTGGAGGATGGCGGTGCTTTCGGACACCTGGCGCACGTCGATCACCGAGCCCTGCAACTGCACCGGGTCGGCGCTGTGGCACAGGCTGGAGTCGAAATCGAAATAGAACGCTGCGTCGGACTGCACCCGGGTCTGGCAGGTGAGCATCTTGCGCTGTTCCAGGTCCTGGGCGCTGAGGGCTTCTTCGTCCACATAGTCCTGGCTGTACTGGCCCGACTCGCAACGGCCCTGGCAGGTGCCGCACACCCCTTCGCGGCAGTCCAGGGGGATCTTGATGCCGTTGCGCAGGGCGGCGTCGAGCAGGATTTCATTGGCCTTGACCGGGAAGAACAGGGTCTTGCCGTCGGCAAAGCTGAACGCGACCTTGTGCGTCATGGGAGAACTTCCGTGGGTCAGAGGTGATAGAAATCGAGCACCGAGTTGATCGTGTCGTTGAGCAGCAGCACGTGCTTGCGCTGGATCAGCCAACTGTCGCCCTGGGGCTTGAGGTCGTAGGTGGCGTGGCCGTAGAACTCCTCGGAAGTGGCCAGGCGATAGAACAGCGTGTGCCAGTTCAGGCGTACCCGCAGCAGGCCGTTGTCGCCCTCGGCAATGCGCAGGTTGCTGACCATGTGCAGGGTGCGCGGCATAGGGATGGTCGAGGCCGCCTTGCCGGTGCGCAGGCGGAACACCCGGTCCTCCAGCCCCGAACGGTTGGCGTAGTAGATCAGCGACATCTCGCGTTTCGGGTCCCGGGTGTAGACGTGTTCCGAGTCCCACTGGGGCAGGTGGAACTCGCTGTCCACGGCAAACAGTTGCAGGTAGGCGTCCCAGTCCTGGGCATCGCAAAGCTCGGACTTGCGGTAGAAGAATTGCTCGATCTGGTACTGCAATTGCGCATTCATGCTTACACCTCACGCAGTTTCAGGGGCCGGCGCTGCAGGCCGTCCAGGAGGAACTTCTGCCAGTTCTGGTGCTGGTTGACGTACAGCCCCTCATGGGTGATTTCGGTGCCGGTCATGGCCGGCTGGATGCCCAGGTTCTCGCTGTTGGCGGTGGGGCCGCTGACCCAGCGGTGATGGCCGCGCGAGACATCGCTCCAGCGCTCCAGGCGCCCCTGGAAACCGCGCTGGGCCTCGCGAAATTCCACCAGGTCGTCCGGCGTGCCCATGCCCGAGACGTTGAAGAAATCCTCGAACTGGCGGATGCGGTTTTCCCGGTCGGCGTCGCTCTCGCCCTTGACCCCGATGCACTGGCTGATGATCTCGGTCTTGTTCCAGGCGATGGGGCGGATGATCCGCAACTGGGAACTGATCTGGTCGAGGAAGAACAGGCTGGGGTAGATGTTCAGGTTGCGCAGGCGGTGCATCATCCACTCGGCCTTGGCCTGGCCGTGCTCGGCCACCAGGCGCGGCATGATGCTGGCGTAGCCGGAGCGCACCGCCGGGTTGGGCATTTCGCTGAACAGCACGCTGTGGCCGTTCTCGAAGGCGAACCAGCCATCGTCGGTGCTGGCGTCGCCGGCGCCGAGCTTGCTGTAGTCCAGGGTGGCGCTGCTGCCGGCGCCGCTGTCGGCGTTGACCTGCTGGCGGTGCTGCACCGTGGCCACGTAGTTGTAGTGCACGGTGCTGACGTGATAACCGTCCAGGCCGTTCTCGTTCTGCAGCTTCCAGTTGCCGTCGTAGGTGTAGGCGGACTTGCCCGGCAGCACCTCCAGTTCACCGTCGGGGGACTGGGCGACCATCATGTCGAAGAAGATCCTGGCGTCGCCGAGGAAGTCTTCCAGGGAATTGTCGGCGGCCACGTCCAGGCTGATGAAGACGAAGCCCTTGTAGCTCTCGATGCGGGCCTTCTTCAGGCCGCGGGCGGCCTTGTCGAAGCCCTCGTCGTATTCCCCTGGCGCCTTGACCTTCACCAGGCGCCCGTCGCTCTTGTAGCACCAGGCATGGAAGGGGCAGGTGAAGGTGGACTGGTTGCCCTTGCCGACCCGGGTCAGGGTGGTGCCGCGGTGCTGGCAGGCGTTGACCAGGGCATTGAGCCGGCCCTCGCCGTCGCGGGTGATGATCATCGGCTGGCGCCCGGCGCGCATCGTGATGAAGTCGTGGTTGTTGGGCAGCTCGCTTTCGTGACAGGCGTAGATCCAGTTCTTCTCGAAGATCAGCTCCATCTCCAGGTCGAACAGCTCGGGCTCGGTGAACATGTCCCGGGCGATACGGAACACCCCGTCCGCGGGACGAAAATCCAGGCAGCTGCCGATGAAGTCTTGCCACTGCTCGACGTTTCTTGCACCACTCATGAGTCGGTACCTTTTTTATTCAGGCCAATCGGGTGCAGTCATTAGAGAGAGGGGAGGGGGCCTGCGGCTATCCGCTTAGTCGGCCAAGGTCATCCACAAAATTGCCCGTTCCCGGCAAGGCATGGAGCAGCAGGCCCTTGGGTAGCATCTACCCAGCATCGTGCAGGCAAGCGATGGATGGCTGCCTGTTGGTGCGCTGATCGGCTACTGTGAGCGCAGCCAATGAGAGTGATGGGGCCCGGTTATCCACTTAGTCGACGATTGCTATCCACTGGGTTGGCAGCGCCGTCGGCTGGCGCAAAACTTGCCCTGTCATACAAGACGCGCCGTCAGAGCGCGCTGAATAAAAATTGCCGTGGGTGCGCCGTGATGAATAGCAAGGCTGATGGGCAGTTTCGCGAGATTCGTATCGATCGCTTTGACCTTGAAGGGGCCAGGAACTGGATGGCGGGAATCTGTGGGCCTCACCGCCTGGAAACCGCCAACCCCGAACGCATTCGGTTCCACCACAGTGCCAACGTGCTCAGGTCCCGTTCCACGACCCTGGGCATCATCGAATACGGCACCGATGTGGTGGTGGATATCCAGGACACCGAGCGCTTCAGCAGCTACAGCCTGAGCCTGCCGTTGTGCGGCGAGCAGGAACTGAGCAAGGACGGGCGTCTCTTGCGCTCGGACCGCGGCCAGGGGGTGATCATCGCCCCCAACGAAAGCCAGGTGCTGGCCATCTCCGGAGACTGTCGCAAGCTGCAGGTGGTGATTTCCCGGCCGGCCATGAGCGAGGCCCTGGAAGGCCTGTTGCAGCGCCCGGTGCTGGAGCCGCTGCGTTTCGAGCCCGGCATGGATGCGCTGCACGGTGCCGCCGCGGCCTGGTGGCGCATGGCGCAGCATTTCATCGGCGAACTGGCACAGGGCAACGAGCTCTATGAACAGCTGGCCTTCACCCGGGAAATCGAAAGCTCATTGATCAAGGGCCTGATCCTGGCCCAGCCCAACAACTACTCCAGCGAGTTGCGGGCGATGCTCGGGGTCAAGCTGCCCCACTATCTGGTACGGGCCCGCCAGCACTTGCATGAACATGCCCGCGAGACCGTGCACCTGGAAGACCTGGAGGCCGCCGCCGGCGTCTCGCGCTTCAAGCTGTTCGAGGCCTTTCGCAAGTACTTCGCCCTGTCGCCCATGGCCTACCTCAAGCGCCACCGGCTCAATGGCGTGCGCCAGGAAATTCTCGAGCACGGCTCGGCGCGCAACATCTCGGAGATTGCCCTGGGCTGGGGCTTCACCCACCTGGGGCGGTTCTCCGCCGAGTACCGCAAGCTGTTCGACGAAACCCCGAGCGTCACTGCCCAGCGTCACCCCGCGCGGCGACCGGCCGGGTTCTAGGACGCCTTACTTGCGCTGCACCAGGTCCAGCAGGCTGTTCTGTTCCTTGATCTTCTGCAGGACGATTTCCGAGCGGATGTCGGTCACGCCCGAGGCGCGGTTCAGATGGTTGACGATGAAATCCGAGAAGTGCTTGAGGTTGCGCGCCTGGATGCGCAGCACGTAGTTGCTGGCGCCGGTGATCACGTAGGCGGCCACCACTTCCGGCCACTGCTGGACCTTGCCGATAAAGGTCTCGTGCCAGCCTTCCACGTCCTGGCGCAGGGATACGTGGACGATCGCCTCCAGCTCGATGCCCAGGCGCTCGGCATTGAGCTGGGCGCGATAGCCGCTGATGATCCCCTCCGTTTCCAGCAGGCGCAGGCGGCGCAGGCAGGCCGAGGGCGAGAGGGCGACTTTCTCCGCCAGTTCCTGATTGCTGATACGCCCGTCCTGTTGCAGGAAGTAGAGGATGCGCAGGTCCGTGGAGTCGAGGGTCATGGTTGGCATAAATCCGCGTTTTTTATTGGAGGATTAGAATTTTATTCGAGATTAGTACGACAGCGCGCTGCACTTTGCACGAAAATTCTCCCGGTCTTCGTCCATTATTTCTCAAGTTTTCGGGTTTCCAGGACCCCGTGCCCGGCCCCTTCCGGTGGGCATGACATTGACCAAGACAGGACTGCCAATGATCGATAAAAACCACTGCCTGCGTCTCGATGAACAGGACCCCCTGGCGCCGCTGCGCCAACAGTTCAGCCTGCCCGAAGGGGTGATCTACCTCGATGGCAACTCGCTTGGTGCCCGCCCCGTGGCGGCTGCCGAGCGGGCCCGGCAGGTGATCGAGCAAGAGTGGGGCGAGGGCCTGATCCGCAGCTGGAACACGGCCGGCTGGCGTGACCTGTCCCAGCGCCTGGGGGATCGGCTGGCGCCGCTGATCGGTGCGGGTGCTGGTGAGGTGGTCATCACCGATACCACTTCCATCAACCTGTTCAAGGTCCTCAGCGCCGCCCTGCAGGTCCAGGCCGGACGTGCGCCCCAGCGGCGGGTGATCGTCTCCGAAAGCAGCAACTTTCCTACCGACCTGTACATAGTCGAAGGCCTGACGCAGCTGCTGCAGCAGGGGTACTCCCTGCGCCTGGTGGACAGCCCGGAACAACTGCCGGCGGCCATCGACCAGGACACCGCGGTGGTGCTGCTGACCCACGTCAACTACAAGACCGGCTACATGCACGACATGCAGGCGACCACCGGGCTGATCCACGAGGCGGGCGCCCTGAGCATCTGGGACCTGGCCCACTCGGCCGGTGCGGTGCCGGTGGACCTGGGCCGCAGCGGCGCCGACTACGCCATCGGCTGCACCTACAAGTACCTCAATGGCGGCCCCGGCTCCCAGGCCTTCGCCTGGGTCGCTCCGGCGCTCTGCGACCTGGTTACCCAGCCGCTGTCCGGCTGGTTCGGCCATGCCCGGCAGTTCGACATGGCTACCCGCTACGAGCCTTCCAGCGGCATTGCCCGCTACCTGTGCGGCACCCAGCCGATTACCTCTCTGGCCATGGTCGAATGCGGCCTGGAAGTCTTCGAACGGACCGACATGCAGAGCCTGCGGCGCAAGTCCCTGGCGCTGACCGACCTGTTCATCGAACTGGTGGAGCAGCGCTGCGCCGGTCACGAGCTGAAGCTGGTGACCCCGCGTGAGCATGCCAAGCGTGGCAGCCATGTGAGCTTCGAGCACCCCGAAGGCTACGCGGTGATCCAGGCCCTGATCGCCCGGGGCGTGATCGGCGATTACCGCGAGCCGCGGATCATGCGTTTCGGCTTCACTCCGCTGTACACCCGCTTCAGCGAGGTATGGGACGCGGTGCAGATCCTCGGTGAAATCCTCGACCAGAAAACCTGGGCCCAGGCGCAATTCCAGGTGCGCCACAGCGTGACCTGAGGCGTGTTTCACCCCCTGGTTGCCGCCCTGTGCGGCGACCAGGCCAGCGGCACAAGGACGGGCCGTCACAACGATTTATACGTGCACACAACAATAAAGAGGCACTCAAAGTGACCACCTCCAATAAGGGTTTCGAAGCGATATCCAATCGCGAGCACGGCCTCAGGCGGCAGTTGACCGCCGGCCAGATGAGCATGATCGCCATCGGCGGGGCCATTGGCACCGGGCTCTTCATGGGCAGCGCCTACGCCATCGGTTATGCCGGCCCCAGCGTGCTGCTGAGCTACGCCATCGGCGCGTTGATCACCCTGATCCTGATGGGCTGCCTGGCGGAAATGACCGTGGCCCATTCCACCTCCGGCTCCTTCGGTGCCTACGCCGAGTTCTACGTCAGCCCGCTGGCCGGCTTCCTGGTGCGCTATGCCTACTGGGCGGCCATCGTGCTGGCGGTGGGTGCCGAAGTCACGGCCATCGCCATGTACATGAAGTACTGGTTCGCCAACGTTCCGGAGTGGGTGTGGATCATCTCCTTCTCCAGCGTGCTGATCGTGCTCAACGGCATCAGCGTGAAGACCTTCGGCAACTTCGAATACTGGTTTTCCACCATCAAGATCGCCGCCATCGTCGGCTTCATCATCCTGGCGGTGTACGTGGTGTTCGGCTCTGGCAACCCCGACTACGGGCTGCACAACTACAGCGCTCACGGCGGCTTCTTTCCCAACGGTTTCGAAGGCATGTGGATTGCCGTGATTGTGTCGATCTTCAGCTACCTGAGCGTGGAGATGATCGCGGTGGCGGCGGGCGAGGCCAAGGACCCGCAACGCGCGGTGAAACAGGCCTTTCGCGCCACCATCGTGCGCCTGGTGGTGTTCTATCTGCTGACCCTGGCGCTGATGCTGGCCATCGTGCCCTGGGCCCAGGCCGGCAAGGTCCAGAGCCCGTTCGTCACGGTGATGCAGACCATCGGTATTCCCGGGGCCACCGGGGTGATGAATTTCGTGATCCTGATCGCCGCGCTATCGGCGATGAACAGCCAGCTCTACATCACCACGCGGATGATGTTCAGCCTGTCCCGCGCCGGCTATGCGCCCAAGTCCATGGGGGCCCTGAGCAAGAACGGGATTCCGCTCAATGCCCTGCTGCTGTCCAGCTCCGGCATCGCCCTGGCGACCCTGGTCAACGTGCTGTACCCCGAGAGTTCGTTCACCCTGATGATGGCGATCTCGATGTTCGGCGCGATCTTCACCTGGTTCATGATCTTCCTCACCCATTACTGCTTCCGCCGCTATCACCAGCGCCACGGCGAGCAGCAGTTGTCGTTCCGCATGCGCCTGTTTCCCTACAGCACCCTGCTGGGGCTGGTGCTGATGGGGGCGGTGATGATCACCACCTTCTTCACCGAGGCGTTCAAGATGACCCTGGTGTTCGGGGTGCCGTTCCTGCTGTTGCTGACCCTGGTCTATTACCTGTGCTTTCGTAAGCCGCGGGTGGTCGCCGGCTTGTCGGAGGTCTGAAGCAAGGCCGCCCGGGCGGTCCTAGCGGCTGCCCAGGGGGCATTCCTCTCGCGCCTGTTGCAGGCTGGTCTCGAACAGCTCGAGCCGGCCCTGCAACTGCTGCAAATCCTCGATCTGCTGTTGCAGCTCGCGCTTTTTCTGCGCCAGGGCCGCCTGGGCCCGGTCCCAGGGGAAGGCCTGCCCCTGGTGGGTGGCGAACACCTGCTGCAGTTCCTTGAGCTTGAAGCCCAACTGCTGGGCGCACTTGATGAATATCAGTTGCTCGACGCTCTGCGCGTCATACAGGCGGTAGCGACCCTGGCGTGGCGCTTCGGGCAAGAGGCCGATGGCCTCGTAATGACGGATGCTCTTGACCGTGGTTCCGGACAGTTGCGCGGCTTGGCCGATGTACATGAAGGCTCCTTTTCCAGTACCGGGTCGTCGGGCGGTGGACGGCGTTGCGCATTATCCGGCGCTTTCACTGCCTGGCAAGGTGCTCCACTTGCAGCAGCCAGTCGGCCCGGCGTTCCTGGCTGGCGTCCAGCACCGGGCCGAAGGTCAGGGTGCGCAAGGGCTTGATGCCGCAGAAGGCCAGGGTGGTGCGGCGCATCTGCTGCAAGCCGGGCATGCGGTAGAACCAGCGGAAGTACCAGGGCGGTGTATCCATGGTCACCAGCAGGTGGGCGCTGCGGCCCTTTAGCAGCTGCTCCGGAAAGGCTTTGCCGGGGCGGTACTTGAAGGCGAAGCCCGGCAGCAGCACGCGATCGAGAAAGCCCTTCATCAGCGCCGGAATGCCGCCCCACCAGATGGGGAAGACCCAGGTCAGGTGTTCGGCCCAGAGGATGTCGGCCTGGGCCTGCTGCAGGTCTTCTTCCAGGGGCTGGATCTGGCGATAACCTTCGCGCAGCACCGGGTCGAAATGCAGGTCGCCGAGCCTGAGCTGGCGCACTTCATGGCCGGCTTCCTGCGCCGCCTTCACGTAGCGCTCGCTCAATGCCGCGCACAGGCTGTGGCGCGAAGGGTGGCCGAGAATCACCAGGATGCGTTTGCTCATTGCCGTGGTCCTTGAGGAATAAACCCCAAGGCTAAAGTCTGCCCCTAAGGGGAGAGTCAAGGCTCCAGCAGCGCACGGCACAAGCCCTGGGCATACAGGGGCAGGGCGTTGAAGTCGCGGGCGCACAGCAGCAAGCGGCGGCGTGCCCAGGCCTCGTTCAAGGGGCGGCTTTGCAGAGCCAGGTGCAGGTTGCGTTGCAGGGCCGCCAGGGGCACCAGGGCCAGCCCGGCGCCGCGGGCCACCATGCGCAGCACGGCGTCGAAGCCTTCGGCGCGGATGCGCAACTGCATGCGCCGGCCAAGGTGCAGGGCCTGTTCCTCCAGGTACACCGCCAGGGCGCTGTGGCTGGCCAGGCCGACATAGTCGTGGGCCAGGCTGTCGCTGAAGCTGGGGGCCGCCAGGGCACCCAAGGGGTGGTCCGGGGGCATCACCAGCACCAGGGGGTCGTCGCGAAAGGCCCGGGTCATCAGACCCTGGGTGTCCACCGCATCGGAGACGATCCCCAGGTCCGCCGCGCCCTGGCGCAGGGCGTGGGTGATGCGCTGGCTGGGCAGCTCCTGCAGCTCGATATCGACATGGGGCTGGCTGTGCAGGAAGTCTGCCAGCAGCTCTGGCAGGTACTCGCTGAGTGCGGTGGTGTTGCACAACAGGCGCACCTGGCCCTTGACCCCCCTGGCGTATTCGCCAAGGTCCTGCTGCAGGTGCTCGGCGTACAGCAGCAGCGTTCGCGCGTGCTGGGCCAGGGCCTTGCCTGCGGCTGTCGGGCGGATGCCACGACGCCCGCGTTCGAGAAACTCGATGCCCAGCGAGGCCTCCATGGCTCGGATTCGAGCGCTGGCGGCGGCCAGCGACAAGTGGCTGCGAGCGGCACCGGCGGTGATGTTGCCGGCCTCCAGAATGTTCAGGTACAGGCGCAGGTCGATCAGGTCGAAGTGCATGGGGCATCTCTCGGGGGGCGTCATTTTTGCAGGAGCCGGCTTGCCGGCGAAGAGGCCGCTGGGTTCTGCGCAAATCTCGAAATCGCTTTCGCTGGCAAGCCAGCTCCTGGGGCGGTACGGGCCATAGGTTTTTGTATGTGCCTATTGCCGGGCAAGAGGCTGGCTCAGTATATGGCAGATTTTCAGCAGGGCGAGCAGGGCGCAGGATAGGCCCATGAACAGCTCGCTCGCGTTTTATCAGAATCTCGGAATGGCCCTTTCCCTGTTGGTGATCGGCACTTTTGTGCTGGCCGGCATGGTCAAGGGGGTGATCGGTCTTGGCCTGCCCACCGTGGCCATGGGCCTCTTGGGGCTGGCTATGGCACCAGCGCAGGCTGCGGCCCTGCTGATTATCCCGGCGACCCTGACCAATCTCTGGCAACTGGCCTTTGGCGGGCATCTGCCGGCCTTGCTCAAGCGCCTGTGGCCGATGCTGCTGGCGATCTTTGCCGGCACCGCCGCCGGCTCCCTGTGGCTGGGAATCGACGCCGGGCATTGGGTGGTGCGGGGCTTGGGGGCGGCACTACTGCTATATGCCCTGAGCGGCTTGCTGTTGCCGACCCTGCGAGTGTCGGCGGCCCAGGAGCGCTGGCTGGGGCCGCTGTGCGGGCTGGTCACCGGGGTCATCACCTCGGCCACCGGGGTGTTCGTGATTCCGGCGGTGCCCTACCTGCAAGCCCTGGGGCTGAACAAGGATCAGCTGGTGCAGGCCCTGGGCCTGTCGTTCACCGTCTCGACCCTGGCCCTGGCCGGCGGCCTGCTGTGGCGCGGCGCCCTGGGCGGCGCCGAGCTGGGGGCCTCGCTGCTGACCCTGGCCCCGGCGCTGCTGGGCATGTGGCTGGGGCAGTGGTTGCGCCAGCGCATCAGCGCCCAGTTGTTCAAGCGGGTGTTCTTTGTCGGCATGGGCCTCTTGGGCGGGCACTTGCTGATCAGCGGCTAGCTTTTGCTCAGCGGCCAGCCGCGGCCGGGCTGAGCATGTCGATGGCGCGGATCTCGAAGTCGCGCTCCAGGTAGTCCATGCGCGCGTCGAGGAACTGCTGCATGTGCGGCAGGCTGGAGTGGCTATCCAGCGCCTCCTGGGAAGCCCAGACCTCGTAGAAAATGAACAGGCTCGGGTCCTGTCGGTCCCGCAGCATGTGGTATTCGATGCAGCCGGCTTCAGCGCGGCTGGCGGCTACATGGCCGAGAAAGAACGCCTCGAAGGCATCAGCCCGTTCCGGGCGGGTCTTGGCGTGAAGGATGAAGGCCGAGGGTGTGGGCATAAGGAGCACTCTTGCTGATGGGGAGGTCGGCAAAAATTCTAAGGCAACAATCCACCATTGATTCGTGCGTTTGAGTCAAATGTATTTTGAACAACCCGGGCTTATTCTCCGGCCCTGGCCTGGTTAACCTGCCGCCATCGTTTTCAATCTTCACAGCCCGCCGCCATCGATGCGCAACGGGTTGTTCCCGATGAGGCTGGATCATGAAAAAAGTACTGCTGCTCAATGGCGCCAAGCAATTCGCCCACTCCGATGGCCGCTACAACGCGACCCTGCACGACACCGCCCTGGCGGTACTGGATCGTGGCGGCCTGGAGGTCAAGGTCACCCATATCGACGAGGGTTATGACATCCAGGAAGAAGTGGCGAAGTTTCTCTGGGCCGACGTGATCGTCTACCAGATGCCCGGCTGGTGGATGGGCGCGCCGTGGATCGTCAAGAAATACATCGACGAAGTCTTCACCGAAGGCCACGGCAGCCTCTACGCCAGCGACGGCCGGACCCGCTCCGATGCCTCGCAGAAGTACGGCAGCGGTGGCCTGATCCAGGGCAAGCAGTACATGCTTTCGCTGACCTGGAACGCCCCGCAGCAAGCCTTCGACGATCCCACCGACTTCTTCGAGGCCAAGGGCGTGGACGCGGTCTACTTCCCGTTCCACAAGGCCAACCAGTTCCTGGGCATGAGCGCCCTGCCGACTTTCCTCTGCGTGGACGTGATGAAACGCCCGAACATCGAAGGCGATGTGCAGCGTTACGAGGAACACCTCAAGGCAGTGTTCAATCTGCCGGGCTGAATCCGGCTACTATTGAGTGCCTTGAAATTCAGGGGCGATGTTGCCCCGCTGCCGCCAGAGGACTCATGTGAAAGCCCGATCCGACGAGTTGCAAGTCTTCGTCTGTGTCATCGAGTGCGGCTCGATTTCCGCCGCCGCCGAGCAGTTGGCCCAGACCCCTTCGGCGGTCAGCCGCAGCTTGTCGCGGCTGGAGGCCAAGCTCGACACCACGCTGATCAACCGCACCACGCGACGCATGGACCTGACCGAGGAAGGGCGCTACTTCTTCGAACAGGCCAAGCTGATCCTCGATCAGATGGACGAGCTCGAAGAGCGCCTGTCCTCGCGCCAGCGCAACCCGTCCGGGCGCCTGCGGATCAACGCTGCGTCGCCCTTCATGCTGCACGCCATCGTTCCCTATGTGGCCGAGTTCCGCAGCCTGTACCCGGATATCCAGCTGGAACTCAACAGCAACGACCTGATCATCGACCTGCTGGAGCAGAGCACCGATATCGCCATCCGCATCGGCGTGCTGGCGGACTCGACCCTGCATGCCCGCTCCCTGGGCTGCAGCCCGCTGCACATCCTCGCCAGCCCTGACTACCTGGCCCGCCACGGTACGCCGCAGAGCGTGGCCGAACTGGCCGGGCACACCCTGCTGGGCTTCACCCAGACCGAGACCCTCAACCACTGGCCGCTGCGCCATGTGCATGGCGACCGCTGGCAGATCCAGCCGGGCATCAGCGCCTCCAGTGGCGAGACCCTGCGCCACCTGGCGCTGGAAGGGCAGGGCATTGCCTGCCTGTCGCACTTCATGACCATCGACGACATTCGCGCCGGGCGCCTGCAACCGGTGCTGGCCTCGTTCAACAGCGGCTATCGCCAGCCAATCAACGCCGTGTACTACCGCAACTCGCAACTGGCCCTGCGCATCCAGTGCTTCCTGGATTTCATCCAGGGCAAGCTGGCCGATTACGCCAACCCCGAGTTCCAGGGCTGAAGGCTCCCCCATTCCCCGCCTATCCCCCGTAGGAGCCGGCTTGCCGGCGAAGGGGCCCCCGGGTTTTGCGCAACTCTTGAAACTGCATTCGCTGGCAAGCCAGCTCCTACGGTTATCCATGGCGGAGGCTTGGGACGTTCGTGCCACGATTGGCGATTGCTCAACCCCCCGTCTCGGGCCTAAGGTTCTTGCCGTTCAATAACAAGAAAAGGAAGGACCTATGCGCATTCTGTTGTTCAAGACCCTGGCCCTGACGGCCGCTATCGCCGCCAGCAGCTCGGCCTTCGCCGTGACCCTGGAAGGCGGCGCGGTGGCCGCGCCCAACCAGTACGGCGCCGATGTCGCGGCGCAGATCCTCAAGAAGGGCGGCAACGCGGTGGATGCCGCGGTGGCCACGGCCTTCGCCCTGGCCGTGACCTACCCCGAGGCCGGCAACATCGGTGGCGGCGGGTTCATGACGATGTACATCGACGGCAAACCCTACTTCCTCGACTACCGGGAAACCGCGCCCAAGGCCGCGACCCGGAACATGTACCTGAATGAAAAGGGCGAGGTGATCGAGAACCTGAGCCTGGTGGGCGCTCGCGCCGCCGGGGTGCCGGGTACGGTGATGGGCCTGTGGGAGGCGCACCAGAAGTTCGGCAAGCTGCCGTGGAGCGAGCTGATCACCCCGGCCGTGGGTTATGCGAAGAACGGCTTCAAGGTGGCCGACAAGCAGTACCAGTACCGCGAGGATGCGTTGAAGCTGTTCAACGGCACCACCAACTTCGGCGACTACTTCGGCAGCATGAAACCGGGCGAGACCTTCCGTCAGCCGGAACTGGCCGCGACCCTGGAGCGCATCGCCGACCAGGGCGCCAAGGAGTTCTACAGCGGCAAGACCGCCGACTTGCTGGTGGCGCAGATGCAGGCCGACAAGGGCCTGATCACCAAGCAGGACCTGCAGGACTACAAGGTCCAGTGGCGCCAGCCGCTGCAGGTGACCTTCCGTGGCAACACCCTGTACACCGCGCCGCCGCCCAGCTCTGGCGGGGTGGCCCTGGCGCAGCTGATCAGCATCAAGGAAGAGCGCGCGGCGGACTTCAAGGGTGTGGAGCTCAATTCGGCCAAGTACATTCACCTGCTGGCGGAAATCGAAAAGCGGGTGTTCGCCGACCGCGCCGACTACCTGGGCGACCCGGCGTTTTCCGATGTTCCGGTCAAGCAACTGACCGACCCGGCGTATCTGAAAAAACGCGCCGCCGAGGTCAACCCCAACGCCATCTCGGCTACCGAGAAAGTGCGCCCCGGGCTTGAGCCGCACCAGACCACCCACTTCTCCATCGTCGATGCCCAGGGCAACGCGGTGAGCAACACCTACACCCTGAACTGGGACTATGGCAGCGGCGTGGTGGTCAAGGGCGCGGGCTTTTTGCTCAACGACGAAATGGACGACTTCAGCGCCAAGCCGGGCGTGGCCAACGCCTTCGGCGTAGTGGGCGGCGACGCCAACGCCATCGCCCCGGGCAAGCGCATGCTGTCCTCCATGAGCCCGAGCCTGGTGACCCGCGATGGCAAGGTCACCCTGGTGCTGGGCACCCCCGGAGGTTCGCGGATCTTCACCTCGATCTTCCAGGTGCTGAACAACCTCTACGACTACCACCTGCCCCTGGAAAAGGCCGTGGCCGCGCAGCGCGTGCATCACCAGCTGCTGCCCAAGGACACGATCTACTACGACGCCTATGCGCCGCTCACCGGCAAGGTGGCCGACGAGCTCAAGGCCATGGGCTACACCCTGGAAGACCAGGGCTGGGAGATGGGCGATATCCAGGCCATCCGGGTCAATGGCACCGCGCTTGAAACCGCTTCCGACCCACGCGGCCGCGGTGTCGGCAAGGTCGTCAAATAACCGCTGAACCCCTGTAGGAGCTGGCCGGGCGGCGTTCCGCTTGCCGGCGAAAGGGCACGCAAGCCTGGCGCCAGGTCGAGCGGCCTCTTCGCTGGCAAGCCAGCTCCTACCTTCGTTGTGCAGGCGCCGACGGCCGGCTGGTCGGAGGCGGCTCAATTCCGTAACATTCCCCGCCTTCTTTCCGCACTTCCCAGGGCCGCGCCTGCCGGTCCGTCTATCAGGTCAATCATGAAAGCAAAACGTCTGCGTGCCGATGTCCTGGCCGGACTCACCACCTCCTTTGCCTTGCTGCCCGAATGCATCGCCTTCGCCCTGGTGGCCCACCTCAACCCGTTGATGGGCCTGTATGGCGCGTTCTTCATCTGCACCCTGACGGCGCTGTTCGGCGGGCGGCCGGGCATGGTCTCCGGCGCGGCCGGCTCCATGGCGGTGGTGATCGTCGCCCTGGTAGTGCAGCACGGTGTGCAGTACCTGTTGGCCACGGTGCTGCTGGGCGGGCTGGTGATGGTCGCCTTCGGCCTGCTGCGCCTGGGCAAGCTGGTACGCATGGTGCCGCACCCGGTGATGCTGGGCTTCGTCAACGGCCTGGCGATCGTCATCGCCCTGGCCCAGCTGGAACATTTCAAGAGCGGCGAACACTGGCTCAGCGGCCAGCCGCTGTACCTGATGGCCGGGCTGGTGGCATTGACCATGGCCATCGTCTACCTGCTGCCGCGCCTGACCCGGGCGGTGCCACCGGCCCTGGTGGCGATCCTCGGGGTCGGCGCGCTGGTGTACCTGCTGGGCCTGCCGACCCGCACCCTGGGGGACATGGCCCACATCGCCGGCGGCCTGCCGAGCCTGGCGCTGCCCCAGGTGCCGTGGAACCTGGAGACCCTGGGCATCATCGCGCCCTATGCGTTCCTGATGGCCATGGTCGGCCTGCTGGAAACCCTGCTGACCCTCAACCTCACCGACGAAATCACCGAAAGCCGCGGCTACCCGGACCGTGAATGCGTGGCCCTGGGCGCGGCCAATGTGGTCTCGGGAATGTTCGGCGGCATGGGTGGCTGCGCGATGATCGGCCAGACCGTGATCAACCTCAGCTCCGGTGGCCGCGGGCGTTTGTCGGGCGTGGTGGCGGGCGCTCTGATCCTGCTGTTCGTGCTGTTTCTCTCACCGCTGATCGAGCGCATCCCCCTGGCGGCGCTGGTGGGGGTGATGTTCGTGGTGTCGCAGCAGACCTTCGCCTGGGCGTCCCTGCGGGTGATCAACAAGGTGCCGCTCAACGATGTGCTGGTGATCCTCGCGGTGACCGTGATCACCGTGTTCACCGACCTGGCCATGGCGGTGTTCTGCGGCATCGTCATTGCCGCCCTCAACTTCGCCTGGCAGCAGGCCCGCGAGCTGTACGCCGACAGCCACCTGGAAGCCGACGGCAGCAAGCACTACCAACTGCACGGCACCCTGTTCTTCGCCTCCACCACGCCGTTTCTCAACCAGTTCGATCCGGCGGGCGATCCTCGGCACGTGACTGTCGACTGTCGCCACCTGAGTTTTGTCGACTACTCGGCCATCGCCGCGCTGAAAACCCTGCGCGAGCGTTATGCCAAGGCCGGCAAGCAGTTGCGGGTGCTGCACCTGTCCGAGCGCTGCAAGAAGCTGCTCAAGCGTGCCCGAGAGCATCACGACTGAGATCGGCCACCGCGGCAGTGGATGAAAATACCCACTGCCGATTTTCATAAGCCGGCCTTTCACTTAGCTGTTCGCGACAAAGCCTGCCTCTTTACGAAAATAAGTTTCACTCGGTTTGAAGTTTACTTCCTTAAGTGATTAATGAATTTCACAACCATTCGAAAGTGACGCTGTTTTCAAGGAGGACGCCATGGCTCCCGCTACGGGTTCTTGGCTGCTGGGCTACGCCGCAGTCGCCATCATTGCGCTGATCGTGTTGATCGCCCGCTACCGACTCAACCCCTTTATCGTCATCACCCTGGTGTCGGTGGGCCTGGCGCTGATGGCCGGCATGCCGCCTTCCGGAGTGGTGAGCGCCTACGAGGCCGGGGTTGGCAAGACCCTGGGGCATATCGCCCTGGTGGTGGCACTGGGCACCATGCTCGGCAAGCTGATGGCCGAATCCGGTGGTGCCGAGCAGGTGGCGCGCACCCTGATCGACCGCTTCGGCGAACGCAACGCCCACTGGGCCATGGTCTGCATCGCCTTCCTGGTGGGGCTGCCGCTGTTCTTCGAAGTGGGCTTCGTACTGCTGGTGCCAATTGCCTTTACCGTGGCGCGGCGGGTCGGGGTGTCGCTGCTGATGGTGGGCTTGCCGATGGTCGCCGGGCTCTCGGTGGTGCACGCCCTGGTGCCGCCGCACCCGGGAGCGATGCTGGCGGTGCAGGCCTATCAGGCGTCGGTGGGGCAGACCCTGGTGTATGCGCTGCTGATCGGTGTGCCCACGGCGATCATCGCCGGGCCGCTCTACGCGCGGTTCATCGTGCCGCACATCCACCTGCCGGCGCAGAACCCCCTGGAGCGCCAGTTCATCGCCCGCGAGCCGCGCCTGCGCCTGCCGAGTTTCCGCCTGACCTTGGCCACCATCCTGCTGCCGGTGGTGCTGATGCTTCTCGGCGGCTGGGCCAACCTGCTGGCCGAGCCCGGCACCGGCCTCAACCAGTTCCTGCTGTTTATCGGCAACTCGGTGATCGCCCTGCTGGTGGCCACCCTGGTGAGTTTCTGGACCCTGGGGCTGGCCCAGGGCATGAACCGCGAATCGATCCTCAAGTTCACCAACGAATGCCTGGCGCCCACCGCCAGCATCACCCTGCTGGTGGGGGCCGGCGGCGGCCTCAACCGCATTCTCATCGACTCCGGGGTGACCGAGCAGATCGTCGGCCTTGCCCATGAGTTCCAGCTCTCGCCGTTGTGGATGGGCTGGCTGTTCGCGGTGCTGATGCGGGTCGCCACCGGTTCGGCCACCGTGGCCCTGACCACCGCTTCCGGGGTGGTGGCGCCGGTGGCCGTCGGCCTGGGCTACCCGCACCCGGAACTGCTGGTGATCGCCACCGGCGCCGGCTCGGTGATTCTTTCCCACGTCAACGACGGCGGCTTCTGGCTGGTGAAGGAATACTTCAATATGACCGTCATCCAGACCTTCAAGACCTGGACCGTGCTGGAGACCCTGATCTCGGTGATCGCCTTCGGCCTGACCCTGGTCCTCGCGGAGTTTTTGTAGATGGACATCCTTTACCAGATCCGCTCGCGCCTGGATTTTCTCAGCGCCGGGGAAGGGCGGATCGCCCGGCTGATGCTCGACGATGTGGGCTTTGCCGCCTCTGCCAGCCTCGACGAACTGGCCCGCCGCGCTGAAGTCAGTGCCGCCACCCTGTCGCGCTTTGCCCGCAGCGTCGGCTGCCGCGACTTGCGCCAGTTGCGCCTGCAACTGGCCCAGGCCAGTGGGGTGGGCAGCCGTTTCCTGGACCCTGCCGGCACCCCGGAACAGTCCGGGTTCTACCGGCAGATCGTTGGCGATATCGAAGCTGCGCTGCACCAGCATCTGGCAGGTTTCGAGGAGGCCCAATTCGCCGATGCGGTGCGCCTGCTGGGGCGCGCGCGGATGATCCACGCCTTCGGCATGGGCGGCTGCTCGACCCTGTGCAGCAGCGAGTTGCAAGTGCGCCTGGTACGCCTGGGCTACCCCATTGCCGCCTGCCACGACCCGGTGATGATGCGTGTCACCGCCGCCGCCCTGGGGCCGCAGCACGCGGTGATCGCCTGTTCGCTGACCGGTATCACCCCCGAGCTGCTGGAGGCGGTGGCCCTGGCCCGTACCTACGGCGCCGGGATCCTGGCCATTACCTTGCCCGACTCGCCCCTGGCGCAATTGGCGGATGTGCTGCTGCCGCTGCACAGCGCCGAGACCTCGCTCATCTACAAACCCACCGCGGCCCGCTACGGCATGCTGTTGGCCATTGATGTGCTGGCCACCGAGCTGGCCCTGGCCCTGCCCGATGACAACCAGGAGCGCCTGCGACGGATCAAGCTGGCCCTGGACCATTACCGTGGCGGCGACGATTGCCTGCCCCTGGGAGACTGACATGCGCTACCACACGCTGATCCGCAACGCCCTGATCATCGACGGCAGCGACCGTCCCGGTTACCCCGCCGACCTGGCCATCCTCGACGGGCGCATCGCGCGCATCGGCGATCTGTCCGCGGCCAGCGCCGAGCAAGAGATCGACGCCGCCGGGCGGGTGCTGGCCCCGGGTTTCATCGATGTGCATACCCATGACGACACGGTGGTGATTCGCCAGCCGCAGATGTTGCCCAAGCTCAGCCAGGGGGTGACCACGGTGATCGTCGGCAACTGCGGGATCAGCGCCGCGCCGGTGACCCTCAAGGGCGAGCCGCCGGACCCGATGAACCTGCTGGGCGAGCGCTCGATGTTCGTCTACCCGCGTTTTCGTGACTACCGCGCGGCGGTGGATGCCGCGCGCCCGGCGATCAACGTGGCGGCGCTGGTGGGGCACACCGCGCTGCGCAGCAACCATCTGCCGGACCTGTTTCGCACGGCCACGGCCGATGAAATCAGCGCCATGCGCGGGCAACTGCGCGAAAGCCTGGAGGACGGCGCCCTCGGCCTGTCCAGCGGGCTGGCCTACGCCAGCGCGTTTTGCGCCGAGACCGATGAAGTGCTGCAACTGGCCCAGGAATTGACGGCGTTCGGCGCGGTGTACACCACCCATTTGCGCAGCGAGTTCGAGCCGGTGCTGGAGGCCATGGACGAAGCTTTTCTGATTGGTCGCGCGGCCCGGGCACCGGTGATCGTCTCGCACCTCAAGTGCGCCGGCGCCGGCAACTGGGGGCGCAGCCCGCAACTGCTGGCGGCCCTGGAAAACGCCGCCCGGGAACACCCGGTGGGCTGCGACTGCTATCCCTACGCCGCCAGTTCCTCGACCCTGGACCTTAAGCAGGTCACCGATGCCTACCGCATCACCATCACCTGGTCCACACCGCACCCCGAGCAGGGCGGTCGCGACTTGAGCGAGATCGCCGCCGACTGGGGCGTCAGCCTGCTGGCCGCCGCCGAGCGCCTGCAACCGGCGGGGGCGGTGTACTACGGCATGGATGAAAACGATGTGCGGCGCATCCTCGCCCATCCGCTGTCGATGATCGGCTCCGATGGCCTGCCGGAAGATCCTTTCCCCCATCCAAGGTTGTGGGGCGCCTTCCCCCGGGTACTGGGGCACTTCAGCCGCGACCTGGGCCTGTTCCCGCTGCACACTGCGGTGCACAAGATGACCGGGCTGTCCGCGGCGCGCTTCGGCCTGCACCAGCGTGGCGAGATCCGCGAAGGGCACTGGGCCGACCTGGTGCTGTTCGACCCGGCGCGGGTGCGCGACGTGGCGGATTTCAAGGAGCCGCAGCGCGCCGCGCAAGGCATCGATGGGGTCTGGGTCAATGGCGTGTGCAGTTTTGCCCAGGGCCGGGCCAACGGTGAACGCCAGGGGCGCTTCCTGCCCCGGGAAGGTGACCTGCGCCCAGGATTTGCATCCGCTGGCTGATTTGTTGACCTCCATCACAATGATGGCGCTGTGCTATTAAAGAATCCCCGAGCGGCGCCGAACTGCTGATAATCGCCGTCTGTATAGTCGGCTCATTTCAGTCAGGGAGTCGCGCAATGAGCTTTGGCAAAACCACCCCCATCCTGCGGATCTTCGATGAAGCCAAGGCCCGGGAGTTTTACCTCGATTTCCTGGGTTTCTCCCTGGATTGGGAACACCGCTTCGAAGCCGATTTTCCGCTGTACATGCAGGTCTCGCGGGGCGAGTGCGTGCTGCACCTTACCGAGCACCATGGCGACTGCTCGCCGGGTGCGGCCCTGCGGATCGAGACCGATGAACTGGAAACCTTCCAGCAGCAGTTGCTGGCCAAGCAGTACCGCTTCTCCCATCCGCAGATCCAGGCCATGCCCTGGGGCAGTCAGGACATGACCATCAGCGACCCGTTCGGCAATCGCCTGGTGTTCACCAACGCCATCAGCGTGTAACGGGTTTCAGGCCTTGCCGGAGCTCTGCGCGCTCAGGCGGAACTGCCCCGGGGTCAGCCCGGTGCGGGTCTTGAAACTGCGGTGGAACGAGCGCGGTTCGGTGAACCCCAGGCAATCGGAGATGCCCTGGATCGACAGCTCGCTGTGGCGCAGATAGTGCTCGGCCAGCTCCTGGCGCAGGTCGTCGAGAATCTGCTGGTATGAAGTGCCAGCCTGTTGCAGTTGGCGCTGCAGGGTGCGTACCGACAGGTGCAGGTGCTGCGCCACCTGCTCCTTGCGCGGCAGGCCGTCCTTGAGCAACTGGCGCAGCACGTTGTGCACCTGCAAGGCCAGGGGCGCATCGCCCAGGGAAGCCATCATCGCCTGGGCATGTTCTTCCAGGGTCTTGAGCAGGCGCGCGTCGGCCTGGCGCAGGGGCATCTGCAGGTACTCCAGCGGCGCCACCAGCGCCGAGCAGGGTTGCTGGAACAGCACCGGGCAGCCGAACAACGCCTCGTACTGCGCCGCCTCGACGGGTTCCGGCAGGGCGTGTTCGAACCACACCGCGCTGGGCGACAACTGCGAATCGGCGATCCAGCGCGCATACAACAGCCAGGACGCCAGGACGTTTTCCACCAGGTGCCGGCGGATGTCCGGGCGCTGATGGCGGCAACTCCAGATCAGCCGCACCTGGTTGCCAGCGACTTCGGCGCGGCTGGTGCCCATGTCCCCCACCAGTTTTTCGAACGGCATGATGCGGCCCATGGCTTCGCCGAGGGTCGCGCAGTTCATGGTGATGTAGCCCAGCACATTCCACGAGCTGGGTTTGACGAAGCGCGCCGAATTGAGCCCGAACAGCGGATCGCCCGAGTGCTGGCAGAAGTAGTCCAGCAGCCGCTCATGCACCTCCATCGGCAGGCGCAGGCTGGTGTCGTTCAACTGCGCGGCGCTAAGCCCGGCCGCCGCCAGCGCCGGCTCGGTGGCAATACCCAATTGCTCCGCATAGAGCAGGTATTTCAGCAGGGGCGGGACCGAAGTAAAACCGAGGCTGGGCATGAACGGGTTCCTGGTGACTAATCCCTAGGACAGCAGGACGAAGACCGGGAAAGGTAAGGGCAAACCCTGATGGGTGTAAATGCTCGGGTCCGGGGATTGGCGCCTTTCGCCGGCAAGCCAGCTCCTACGGAGGGTGTAGGAGCCGGCTTGCCGGCGAAGGGGCCGCGGCGAATCAGACGCGGAAGTGGCTGACCATCATCTGCAACTGGCCGCCCAGGCGCGCCAGTTCAACGCTTGCGGCTGCGGTTTCATCGCTGGCGGCGGCGGTCTGTTCGGAGACGTCGCGCACGTTGATGATGCTGCGGCTGATCTCTTCGGCCACGGCGCTCTGTTGCTCGGCAGCGGCGGCGATCTGCTGGTTCATCGACTGGATGTTGGACACGGTGCGGGTGATGCTTTCCAGCGAGGCGCCGGCCTTGCGGGTCAGTTCGACGCTGCTGTCGGTCAGGCTGCGGCTGTTGTTCATCACGGTAGCCACTTGCTGGGTGCCGTTCTGCAGGCCGGCCACCAGTTCCTCGATCTCTTCGGTGGACTTCTGGGTGCGCTGGGCCAGGGCCCGCACTTCGTCGGCGACCACGGCGAAACCACGCCCGGCTTCACCAGCGCGGGCGGCTTCGATGGCGGCGTTGAGCGCCAGCAGGTTGGTCTGTTCGGCCACGGCCTTGATCACGTCCATGACGCTGCCGATCTTGTCGCTTTCCTGTTGCAGCACGGTCATGGCGTCGGTGGAGCGCACCACTTCACTGGCCAGGCGCTCGATCTGCTCGATGGCCTGGGCCACCACCTTGTCGCCCTGGCGGGCTTCGCCGTCGGCGGCGGCCGCGGCCTGGGAGGCTTCTTCGGCATTGCGCGCGACTTCCTGCACGGTGGCGGTCATCTCGTGCATGGCGGTGGCCACCTGGTCGGTCTCGACTTTCTGGCTGTTGACCCCGGCGCTGGTTTCTTCGGTCACCGCGGACAGTTCTTCGGCGGCGCTGGCGATCTGGGTCACGCCGTCGCGGATGCCGCTGATCAGCTCGCGCAGGGTCACGCCCATGCGCACGATGCCTTGTTGCAGCACGCCCAGTTCGTCGCGGCGGGTGACCCGCAGGTTCTCGGTCAGGTCGCCGGAGGCGATGCGCTCGACCACGGCCAGGGTTTCCTGCAGCGGGCGGGTGATCTGCCGGGTGATGATCACGGCGGCCAGTACACCGACCAGCAGCGCCAGCAGGGTGCTGATCAGCTGCAGGCTGCGGGCCTGAGCGCTCTCGATGTCGCGGCGGTCCAACTGGATCTGGTACAGGGCGTCACTGCGGCTGACGATGTCGGCGCCCTGGTCGGTCATTTCCTTGCGCGCCTCTACGGCGTTGGTGAAGGCGACCTTGAAGGCCTGCAGCGAGCTGCGGTAGCCGCTCAGGGCGGTTTCGAGCTGTTGCAGGGCATCGCGCTGGGTGCTGCTGAAATGGGACTTGAGCTGATCCATTTCGGCAATCGCAGCGTTGAGCTGGGTGACGGCTTTCTGTTCGGTGTCCGGGTTGTTGGTGGTGACGTAGCCGCGCACTTCATAGCGCGCCAGCTGGAAGGCTTCCTTGGCCTGGGTGATGGCCTGGAACTGCGTAAAGCGCTCGTCGCTCAGGGGCAACTGCTTGACCCAGGAGTTGATCCCGTTGATCAGGTCATTGGCGCGTTCGGCGTTCTGGTTCATCGCCAGTCGTGCGGCGTCGCCGCTGCGGTAGGCGTTGCGCATCTTGTTCAGCGAATCCTGATAGGCACTGATGGTCGCGCCCAGGCCTTGCAGGAGCTTGATGTTTTCCGGGCTCTGGAACGAGGCCAGGAGTTTTTTCTGCTGGGCGCTGAAATCGTCCAGGGTGTTCTGCACGCCTTGGGCGGCGGTTTCGTCGCCGTTGGCCAGCATGTACTGCAGGCGGGTGACCCGCAGCTTGGTCAGGCCGCTGTTGAGCTGAGTGATGTCGCTCATCCAGTTGCTGCGGTCGATCAGGCTGCCCAGGCTGGTCCAGCCGGTCAGTGCAAGGACGGTGGTCAGGGCCAGGACCAGGCCGAAACCCAGGCCCAGCTTAAGGTTGACGCTGATGTTGGCAAACCAACTACTCATTGAATTCCTCCAGGAACGTAGCTCTTCTTGATCTTGAGTTGGCTGGAAGATTGTTGTTGTTGGTGACCAGCAAGGTGTTTTGTAGGGGGTGTATCGGCGGGATGTGCCATAGCTGAAACGATTTCGTCGGCATTGTCCCAAGACAATGTTTTAGGCGATGGACGGCTATTTTGCGGGATGTGCCGCCGGTCCGTTGAGCTTTTTTTCACATTGATTTCACTCGGGCCCCACGCCCGGCGCCCTAGAGTCTGGGCGGTCGATGCCATAGGCATCGGCCAGCGTTCAATTGTCATCAGGCTTTCGTAGCCTTGCTGTGCGCTGCTCAAGACATAGGAACATTCTCGTAAGGGCGGCTGGGAATTGACTACAAGACTGGTGTTGCCGGCGAGCAAGCGGCCCTTCCTGGGGCGCGTCCTGGTCCGTTACAAGAGCCTGCTGGCGCTGCTGCTGGGCGCCTGCCTGGTGATTCCCCTGGGGCTGTTCCTGCTCCGGCCGGCCTCGGTGCCCGACCTGAGCCACGGCAACGGGGCCGGGCTCCAGGCCCTGACGGCCGCCTGGGACAAGGGCGAAATGATTGTGCTGGTGCGCCACATGGAGCGCTGCGACCGCTCCAATGCCGCGTGCCTGGGCCCGGCCGATGGCATTACCGACCGGGCCCGAGAGGTGGCGGTGGGGCTCGGCGCGCAGTTCGAGCACCTGGGCCTGGAGCGTACCGATATCTACAACAGCCCGTTGACGCGTACCGCGCAGACCGCGAGCTACATGTTCAGCAAGGTCAGCAGTGGCGATGGCTGGCTGTTCAACTGCAAGAACTCCATGTTGCGCGATGTCATGGCGCACAAGGTCGCCGGGCGCAACCTGGTGCTGGTGACCCACAGCGAATGCATGGCGCAGATGGAACAGGACCTGAAACGGGCGACCCCGACCCTGGGGTACGGCGCTTCCCTGTTCGTCTCCACCGATACCCTCAATGGCGCGCCGAAGATGCTCGGCCTGATCGAGGCCAGTGACTGGCGCTCGGTGAACCTCAAGCCCTGACCGCAGGCGGCCGCTCCGTGTGGCTGGCCTTCAGGGGCATAGGAAGCGGCTCAAGGTGCCAGCAGGTCCGGCTCGGCCGGTGGTGTGCCAGCCGCTGGCGGGGTGGCTGCCGGGCCGTCGTTGATGCGCTGCGGGCTGATCAGGTTGGTGAACTCCTCGATCAGGCGCTGGATCGCTTCCGGCGGCTGGCAGTCGCGAAACTCCATGCTGATCTGTACCTCGTCCGGGTCGCGTTCCTGGCCATCACGCTTGCCGCTGCCGAAGGTGACGAAAAACTTCTCGCTCTGCAGCTCGCCGTTCTCCAGGTCGTGGCTGGCCTTCTGCAGCTCGGTGGCCTGCATGCGCACCGACAGGTCGACAGTCATCTTGTGCAGGGCCAGGCCCTTGGGCGAGACCAGGGCAATCAGCGGCACATTGATGATGTGGTCTTCGTTGAGCGCCACCTCGACCATCTTGGCCTTCATCGGCGTGCCCAGGTCGTCGACGTTGTAGTCGAAGAACTGGTCGAACAACTTGATGTACTGCTGGGCGATCAGGTTGTGGGTGGCGGCTGCAGCCTGATGCATGCCGCGGGTGATATGGCTCAGGTCGCTGGCGGACATGGGCTCCTTGCTGCGAGAAAAAAACGCCATGGATCACGCTCCTTGTTCGGTGGCTGAAGTGCCCCGCCATGAAGGCGGGGCGGGTTACTGGGGCGAAGGCGCGGTGTGGATCAACCGCCGGTGCCGGTTTTCTTCTCGTCCGCGGCATCGGGCATTTTCAGCGCGTTGGCGGTGGGCAGCTTGTCGGTGTCGGTCGGTTGAGTGCTAGGCAGCCGCACAGGCTTGGTGGCTGCGTCGGTGAGGAAGTCGATGACCCGCATCAGGGCTTCCGGTGGGTCCTGGCGGACGATCTTGGTGCTGATGGCGTAGCGGGCACGGGTGTCGGTCTTGCGGGTCTGGGTCGATTTGTGGCTCGCCGCGCCCTTGACCGAAACGCTGAACGGGCCCCAGCCCATCTTCGCCTCGAAACTGCCGGAGGCTTCGGTGCTGCTGGTGTCCTCGGCCATCTGGCTGATGGTCAGCTCGAACTCGATGGAGCCTTCCTCGATGGTGATGTTGGGGTGACTGATGGCCGCCAGCAACGGGATGCGCATCGACTTCTTCACGGTGCCCTTGTACACCCCCTGCTCATCCACCAGGGTTTCGTCATAGTCGAACTGCACCGAAACCGCCTGGCCGTTCTGAATGCACACGCCCATCAGGAAGTCCGCATAGGCTTTGCTCGCGGCGACCTGCGCCTGAATCATCGCCATCAGTGGACCGGTGATCATCTTGTCCAGGGGCAGGGCGGCGATCACGCCGCCAATCAGGCCCTTATCGATATCTGCCATGGTCTAGCTCCTTGTTCTTTGTTGCGCGAAATGCGCCCTTGCAGGTTAAGAAAGCCGTGAAGGCCGATTCAGCAGGAATCGATTACCGGTGAGTGTTGGCATCCAGGCGGCGGATGTTGCCGATCTGCCGCAGGCTCAGGCCGTACTTGTCCGCCAGCACACTGCGGGAAATACCGCCCAGGCTTTCCAGTTGAATGTGCTGGTTGCGGATCTGCCGGCAGAAGTGGTCGGCCTTGGGGATCTCCAGGGCCAGGCCGGCGAAACGCTCGATCAGCGCGTTGAGGGCGTCGGGCGGCAGGATCAAAGCCAGGGAGGTACGTTCGGCGTGCTTGGGGATGTACTTGGGGCGGCCGCCGTATTCACGGGTCAGGCGGTAGGCATTTTCCAGTCCGATGCAGTCGATGAGGGCCTGGAGCGAGTGAGGGAGCTGGCGAACATCGATGAGTACGAGGTCTTTCACGTCCATTTGGTACCTCCTTGGAATTATGGATAAGGCTGGTTTGATCCTAAGGAGGTGTCTCGTCCTCTGTTCAGTGGGAAATTTCCCCCCTATTAAGGGGAACTATTACATTCTGATGTTGTATCGGTCGCTGGTGGTGCACTGGATTTTCCTAAACTGGATGAGGAAAAATCCATGTCACGCTACGCGATTGATTTCAGTTTTATCGCCGCTCTGGAAGGAGCTGCCATTACCCGCGGTTATGTGCCCGATCCGGACAAGAGCAAGAGTGGCGTCACGGTGGGCACAGGCTTCGATCTGGGGCAACGGAACGTAGAGGACCTGCAGGCGCTCAATCTGCCGGCGGACCTGATCCGGCGACTGACCCCCTACCTGGGGCTGAAGGGGCTCAAGGCCAAGGCGTTTCTCGACGGCCAGCCCTTGAACATCAGCAGTGACGAGGCGCTTTTGGTGGACGAGGCATTCAAGGCGCCCTTCGTCGATCTTCTGGCAGCGAACTACACCCAGGCCAGCGGAGTGGACTTTGCCCAACTGCCGGCACCGATGCAGACCGTTATCGCCTCGGTGGCCTTTCAGTACGGCAACCTGGCCAGTCGCACACCGAACTTCTGGGCCCAGGTGGTGGCCCGCGACTGGAAGAGTGCCCTGGCCAACCTGCGCAACTTTGGCGACAGCTACGGCACTCGCCGGCGCAAGGAGGCTGATCTGCTGGGCTCGCAGCTAACCTCGTAAGTGCTCGCCGCCCAGGCTCAAGGCCTGGGCGGCTTGCCGGTTTCAACGGCAGGGGTAGGTTTGCAGCAGGCTGGCGTTGCCCATGTGGCTGGTGTCGTCGGGTTGTGTGCCGCTGGGCAGCGAGCGCCAGTCCACCAACAGGCACATGGCCTTGAGGGAAATGCCCTTGGCCTGGCCGATGGGGTTGGAAAACTCATAGCGGTACAGCGCCTGGGTGGTGTTCTGCGGGGTTACGCTGCTGGCATTGATCAAGGTGCTGCGAGCCATGTCCGGCAGTTTGTCCTGGGTGATGGTGAAGCGCGGTTGTTCACCCTGTTGGGTGAACGCGCCCTGGTCCCGAGAGCGTTTCCACAGCTGCTGCCACTGGCTGTTGCCGGCGGCGGTGCTCAGGGTGGCGGCGTAGGCCTTGAGGGTGGCGGGTGGGAGATTGGTGGTTTCCAGGGCTTGGGCAGCGCTGGCCAACAGGCTCAGGCCGAGGATCAGTGAACGCAGAATCAACATGGGAATATCTCCTTTTCCAGGCCGCAAGGGCCTGACACGAACATAGGGAAGATCCCGGCAACGAGGGTATCGCCGGGGGCAAGGCTCAGCGGGCGTCGAGGTAGTCCCGACGCAGGCCTTCCTTGCTGCTCTTGGCGATCAGTTCCTTGGCCACGGTGTTCTCGATGGCGTTGTCGTTGATGTTTTCCACCCCAAGGATGTTTTGCGCCGCCAGTTGCTGGCGCAACCCGGCCTTCTGGGCAACGGCCCGGCTCAGGGTGCTACTGATAACGGTGATGCTCATGTCTGACTCCTTTTCGGGGAAAGCCCGTCGTTGGGCAGGAGTCATGGTTTCAAGGGCGGCGGGCGGGTATCAGCGGGAAAGGGTTCAAGGGGCATGGGCGGCAGGGATGGGCAAACGGCACCTGATTCAGGTGCCGTTTTTTTTGCGTTCAGCCGGCCGGAGCCAGGTTGACGAAGTAGTAGGCCTGGCGGCCCACCATGAGGGTCTGCTGGATCTGCAGCGGCGGCTTGGGCGCCTCGGCGCCACCCAGTACCGCCATGTGCTGCGGTGACTCGCGCAAGAAGGCCAGCAGTTGCGCCTCGTTCTGCAGGTCCTTGAGCAGGCTCTGGGTGTAGAACACGCTGGCGCCGGCGATGCGCTCGTTGGCCTGGTACAGCGCCAGCTGGTGCCCGCTACCCAGCAACGCCATGATCCGGTCGGTCACTGGAACGAACGACAGTTCGCGGTCGGCCCTGGGCGCGGCCCATTGGGCGTTGACCAGATAGCCGCCGATCACCAGGGCCATGAGCGCTATCAGCCACCCCCTGCGCTGGCGCCCCACGGTACTCCAGAAACCCGTGCCCGGGGCCCGCTTGGCCAGGCGCTGGTAGAGCACTGCGCCATATTCCGCCGCCAGCACCGCCGCGGCCGGGGTCAGGGACATCAGGTACACCGTGCGCTTGCTCGAAGCCAGGCACAGCAAGGCGAACTGCGCCAGCAGCCAGAGGCTGAAAAACAGCAGGTAGCGGTTCTGCACCAGGGTTTTACGGAAATGCCACAGGCCCAGGTAAACCAGGATGTTCCACGGCAGGAAGGCCTGGGGCAGCTTGGCCAGGTAGTAGTAGAAGGGCTCGTAGTGTCCGGCCTCCTCGAAGGAGCCGTCGAAGCGCCCGACGCTGTTGGTCCACAGCACTTCCCCCAGGGCCTGCAGGCCGCCGCGCTGGTAGAGCATGTACAGCCAGATCATCAGCGGCACCAGCCCCAGCAGGGTCAGCAGGCCCGGGCGCAGCCAGTGGCTGAAGGTGAAGCGCTTGTCGATCAGGCTGTCGGCCAGCAGGTAGGCGAAGATCACCACCCCGGGCATGGCCAGGCCGAGCACGCCCTTGCTCAGGGTGGCGATGGCGATCCCGCCGGCGAACGCCAGCCAGGAGAGCAGCGCCGGCTGCTGCGCGGCCTGGCGTCGATGGGCCTGGAAAAACGCCAGCAGGGCCAGGGTTACCCCGAGGCTGAGCAGGGCATCTTCGCCCACGCCGCGCACGTTGCTCCAGTAACTGGCCATGGTCGCCAGCATCAGCCCGGCCATGGCCGCCAGGGCTGCCGGCCGGCCAAAGCGGCGCAGCATGGCGTACAGCAGCATCACGCTGAACAGCCCGGCGAAGGCCGAGGCCAGGCGCACCGCCAGGGGCGTGCCGCCGAAGGCGCGGATGGCCCCGGCATCGAGCCACAGGCTCAGCGGCGGTTTTTCCAGGAATGGCGTGCCGAACAGGCGCGGCGTGACCCAGTCATCGTCCAGGTGCATTTCCATGGCGATCCCGGCCACCCGGGCTTCGGTGGAACCTTGCAACTGGTGGTTGCCCAGGGCGAAGAAGAACAGCAGGCAGGCCAGCAGAAACAGTAGCGGAGCGGGTCGTGACATGAGTTGTGCGCCGGCAGGTCGAGGGGCGCAGCCGGAAGGCCGCGGGCAAGCCCGAAAGTATACGTAGGCAAGTCTTAACGAATTGTGAACAAGTAGGGGTAAAACGTGCGGATGTTCTCCGGCTGTGCGCGGGTTAGCCCATGGCCTGCTGGTAGGCGGCCACGGCTTGCGGGAACAGCTGTTCGTAGAGGGGGTAGGCGATGCCCAGCACGGTGATCTCGATGGCATCGGCGCCACATTCGGCGGAGTAGTCCTGAATGCTCACGCCCAGGGCCGGCACGGGTTGGTCGAGGTGGTGTACTACTAGGTGCAGCCCGCTCTGGCTCGCTCCTGCCAGTGCACGAACCTGCTGCTGGAGGCCGGCATAGGCCGGGGCGGCGATGAATTGGCCGAAGGCCACACCCATGGGCGGGTCGGCCGACTCCAGGGCCGACCAACCGAGCAGGGTCGAGCCCTGGTAGACCTTGAACCTTGCTGGAGCATCCGGGTGGGTGGGCATGGGAGGGCTCTGGTGAGGGATCAGGTGAGGGCGCTTTCCTGCTGTTGCCGGCTGATGCGCCCGCGGCCCCAGGCCGACAGCGCCTCGATTACCGGCTGCAGCGATTGCCCCTCGTCGGTCAGGCGGTATTCCACCCGCGGCGGCACCTCGGCGTACACCGTGCGCGCCACCAGGCCGGCGGCTTCCAGGTCCCGCAACTGCTTGGTCAAAAGACGTTGGGAGATCCCCGGCAGGCGCCGTTGCAGTTCGTTGAAGCGCAGGAACTCGTTGGCCAGCAACTGGTGCAGGACCACGCCTTTCCAGCGGCCGTCGATCAGGTCCAGGGTGACCTCCACCGGGCAGCCTGGAATGTCCTGATAGTGTTTGTGTTTCATTGCCTGACGACCCTTTTGCGTAGCTGGTACGCAAAAGTACCCTACTTGTGCGGGCAGGGCATGAGGGATTTAAGTGTGCGCTTTCAACCGCCAAGGAAGCTCTGCAATGAAGGCCATCGCCTACCTCAAAGGCTCGCACCTGTCTGACCCCCACGCGTTCTGCGAGGTGCAACTGGACCCGCCGCCACTGGAACCTCATGACCTGCTGGTGGCGGTCGAGGCAGTGTCGGTCAACCCCCTGGATACCAAGGTCCGCGCCGGCCAGGTGGCGGTGCCCGACGAGGTGCGGACCCTGGGCTGGGACGCCAGTGGCGTGGTCCGCGCGGTGGGTAGCGCGGTGACCCTGTTCGCCCCTGGGGACGCGGTGTTCTATGCCGGCACCTTCACCCGCGATGGCGCCAATGCCGAGCTGCACCGGGTGGACGAGCGCCTGGTGGGGCACAAGCCGGCCAGCCTGTCCTTCGCCCAGGCGGCCGCCATGCCGCTGACCTCGCTGACCGCCTGGCAATTGCTCTTCGAGCGCCTGGGCCGGGTGCCCGGTGACCTCGCTGAACAGGGCACGCTGCTGATTGTCGGCGGTGCCGGTGGCGTTGGCTCGGTGCTGATCCAGCTGGCGCGCCGGCTGACCGCAATGACCGTCATCGCCACGGCTTCGCGGCCGGACAGCCGCCAGTGGTGCCTGGACCTGGGGGCCCATCAGGTGCTGGACCATTCCCGTTCGCTGGTGGAGCAACTGGCGGCCCTGGACCTGCCGCCCGTGACCCATATTGCCGCCCTGACCCATACCCAGCGGCACTATGCCGAGCTGGCCCGGATCATCGTGCCCCATGGCCATATCGCGCTGATCGACGATCACGACTTCTTCGATGCGGTGCCACTCAAGGCCAAGAGCGTATCCCTGCACTGGGAGATGGTGTTCACCCGCGCCCTGTTTAAGACCCCGGACATGATCGAGCAGCACCACATCCTCAACCGGCTGGCGCAGTTGCTGGACCAGGGATTGATCCGCTGCACCCTGAATGAAGTCTTCAGCCCGTTCAACGCCGACAGCCTGCGCCGGGCCCATGAGCGCGTGGAGCAGGGCGGCCTGCCGGGCAAGGTGGTAGTGGCCCGCGACGCCCAGCCCATCGCCTCCTTGTAGGCGCTGGCTGGGTGGGCGCTGATTGGGTGCTGGCTTGCCAGCGAAGGCGGCACCACCTCTGGCGCAGGGCCGCAGGGCCTCTGCGCCGGCGAGCCGGCTCCTATGGAAGTGGAGTGTCGGGGAGGGCTGATCGGCGCAGGTGGCGCCCGCTGCGCCACCAGAAGATGCCGCCGAGGAAGGCCCCAGAACAGCCGAACAGCGGTGCCACCGGCAGGTAGCGCGCCAGCCCTTCGGGCTCGGGTTCTTCATCCGGCGAGTCGGTGTAGAAGCTCGACGGGGCCAGGCTCATCACCAGCGGAATGGTCGGCATCGCCGCCAGTGCACCGCAGAACAGATAGATCAGCACATTGCGCCAGGCAAAGCGCTGGGCCAGCCAGAAGAACAGCACACAGGGCAGGACCGTGAAAATGCCGATCAGCACACCGCTCAACACCAGGGTCAGCAGGCCCACGAACAGCGTCTGGAGAATGATGTCCGTGTTCAACGAGCCGGCACCGGCCAGCATCCCCAGCATCATCAGCACGGCCACGAGCGTGGCCAGGGCCGTGACGCCGATGAAGTAGGCGGCGAACCAGTCTTCAGGCTGCACGGTACGAAGGGTTGGCGTTTTTGCGGGCATGGGAAATATCGCTTCTTGAGGTGAGTGACAAGGCCGGGGCCGTGGGAGCTTTCTTTGCCGGCATGCCGGCTCCTGCAGGAATTAGTCAGCGCAGATGACGCCCGCTGAGCCACCAGGACATCGCTCCCAGAAAGGCCCCGCAAGCGCCGAACAAGTGTGCCAACGGCGCATAGCGCTCAAGGATGTTGACGCCGTGCGGGAGGTTGAAAAAGCCGGGAGACAGGCCCACCACCATGGGAATGGCGGGCAGCGCCGCCAGGGCTCCACCCAACAGGTAGATCCACAGATGGCGCCAGGTGAAACGCTGGGCCAGCCAGAAGAACAGGATGCAGGGCAGGGCGGCGACGGCGCCTATCACCGCCACGCTCACCAGCAGTGCCACCACGCTGAAAGACAGGACATCGAGCAGATTGCTCCACGGGTCCCGGCTGCTGAACTGCACGACCAGGTTGACCAGCAATGTCAGGACCAGGGCCAGCGTCGCGACGCTGATGAAATAGGTGGCAACCCAATCAGAGGGCTCAACGGTGCGAAGGGATGTGGACGGCTGGGGCATGGTGGCAGTGGCTTCAGGCTGAGAATGACCGGAGCAAGGCTATCGGCAGCGAGCCTGTCTGTTTGTGGAGTTTGCGTGGTTTTTTCGCGGTCGACGCGCTCTGGTGGATGACGCCGGGGCAGAAAATCCCTTATACAGGCAGCGGCCCGTCGGTCGTGCACGGGCCCGGTTTGTACCCCCACCCAGAAGGAGATGGACATGTTCAAGTTCCTGGATATTACCGAGTTGCCTCGTACCCCTGCGCATCGAGATACAGGCTCCGTCAGCGGAGCGATCAATGCCTGGGAGCTGAAAAATCGGGCTCTCAATACGAAGGGGTTTGTTACATGTCCAAAGAATTACTCGGAGTTTCTGCTGTAGGGCTGATGGTGCTGGGCGAGTTCTGTGCCATCTACAGTGAAGTGGTGGTGGCGCGGCTGGCCCATTCCGGCAACACCTCCGGTGCCGAACTGGCGTTGCCAGTGCTGATCATGTGCCTGGGCGGTATCTGCCTGCTGGCGGCCTACTGGCTGGGCTATGTGGCGGTTGGCGACATCTGGATCATCACCGTGGTCTCGGTAACGTCGCTGCTGCTCCTGGAGCCGCTGGTGATCTGGGCGCTGTTCCAGCAGGCGCCCGGCCGCGGTGCCTTGATCGGCTTCTGCCTCGGTGCGCTGGGGATGTTGTCCGCCGTGTTCCTCTAGCACGGCCTCGCTCCGGCTCGGGTCCTTCAGGCCCGGGCCCGGGCAAAATAGCGGCTGGGCGTCTCGCCCAATACCTTGCGAAACACACCGCTGAACGCACTCGGGCTGCTGTAGCCCAGGTCGCTGGCGACCCGGGTCACGGCTTCGCCCTGGCCCAGGCGCACCACGGCAGCCAGCAGGCAGGCCTGCTGGCGCCACTCGACGAAGCTGATGCCGGTGTGCTGGCGGAACAGCCGGGTGAAGGTGCGGCGGCTCATGCCGGCGCGCTCGGCCATTTCATCGATCCCCAACTCCAACGAAGGTTGCTCCAGCGCCTCGCGGCAGGCCCTGGCCAGCCGTGGCTCGCGGGGAAGCGGAGCATTGAGGGCAAGGGCCGGCATGGTCGCGACTTCATGCAGCAGCAGGTTCATCACCTGGCCCTGCACGCTGCCCACGGCGTAGCGCGGGGGAATGGCCGTGGCCCGCAGCAGCAACTGGCGCAGCAGCTCGGACACCTCCCGCACCTGGCATTGCTCCGGCAGGCCCAGGCGCTTGGCTGCCCGGGGCCGTATATAGGTGTTGAGCATGGTCACCGGCCCGCTCATGTGCATGGCGTGGGGCACGCCGGCCGGCACCCAGATGGCCCGCTGCGGCGGCACCACCCAGTTGCCCTGGTCGCTGAAGACGCTGATCACCCCCGTAGCCGCATAGGCGAACTGCCCGCGCCGGTGCTGGTGCTCGGCGAAGTACAGGCCGTCGGGGTAGTCGATGGCGGTGACCACCACATCCCGCGGGGTATTTTCGTAAGGGTCGATATCGATGGGTTGCATGGCCCGAATCTACTGATAATTGACCTGATACTGCAAGCGGGCCATGGCGCGCGGGGGCGATAGTTCGGCCCCGGCCGGGGAATGACCTGCGGCCGCCTGTCCTGGACCGCGCGACATGCAGAAAAAACACCTGTTCCTGGCCCTGTTGGTGACGGCCTTGTGGGGCCTGAACTTTCCCATCACCAAACTGGGCCTGGCCAGTATCGATCCGTTGCTGCTTACCGCCCTGCGTTTCACCCTGGCGGCGCTGCCCTGGGTGTTCCTGGTGCCGCGTCCGCCGGTGGCATTCGCCTGGCTGGCGGCCTACGGGCTGATTTTCGGCGTCGCCATGTGGGCGCTGATCAACCTGGGGATCGATCACGGCGTGGCGCCGGGCACGGCTGCACTGTTGATCCAGTTCAGTGCCTTTTTCTCCCTGGGCTGGGGCGTGCTGCTGTTCGGCGAGCGCCTGCGCCTGCAACAGGTGCTGGCCACGGCCATTGCCCTGTGGGGGCTGCTGCGGATCATTGGCGACAGCCCCGGGCATGCCACCAGCCTGGGTTATGCCCTGCTGCTGGTGAGTGCATTCAGCTGGAGCGTGGGCAACGTCATCATCAAGCGCTGCGGGGTGCGCGAGGTGTTCGCTTTCGTGGTCTGGGCGAGCCTGTTTGCGCCATTGCCGCTGCTGGCATTGACCTGGATAAGCCATGGTGCGGCGCCGTTTCTGCAACTGGCCGGGCAAGTGTCCGCCGGCGCGGCCTTGTCGCTGATGTTTCAGGTCTATGCTGCAACGCACTTTTGTTACTGGGGCTGGAACCTGTTGCTGCGCGAGTATCCGGTCTCCCGGGTGGCGCCCTTGTCGCTGCTGATCCCGGTGTTCGGCATGGCCGGTTCGGTGTTGATCCTGGGGCAGCGGCTCGGGGCCGAGGAGGGCATTTCCATGGGCCTGATCCTGCTGGCGCTGGCGGTGGGGCAGTTCGACTGGCGCCGGTTTTTCACCCTGGGTCGCCGTTCCCTGTAGCCGCTGCCGCAGGCTGCGAACGCTCTGGGGGCACTGTCGCAGGAAGCGCAGGGACCCTGAGGCCGCCAGAGGTTTGCCAGGAGATCGCCAGGCAAGGCCCTGCGGGCCTTTTCGCAGCCTCGCGGGCTCGGCAGCGGCTACAGTCGGTGACAGTCGGCTGTGCGGAGCGGGTTTTTTATCCTTGTTCAGGCACCGTTCAGGGGCTGCGCGAGCAACATGTCCAGCCTTATGCCTCGCTTTGGGTGCGGCGCTTTCTGGTGGGGCGAAGATGGTTCGAGAAACGCGTTTGAGTATTGAGGCCTGGGGTATTTACCTGGTGGCCCTGCTGCTGTTCACCTTTGGCATCTGGGACCAGCAGCCCCAGGGTTTCGACGGCCGTTGGGCGCTGTTCCTGCAGGAAATGTTCCGCCACGGCGCCAGCCTGTTCCCCACCACCTACGGCCAGCCATACCCGGACTACCCGGGCACTGCGACCTTCTTCAGCTACCTGTTCGCCCAGGCTTTCGGCGCCCCCAACCACCTGGCCAATATCCTGCCCACCGCGCTGGCCTCTGCCGGGGTGCTGGCGCTGCTGTATCGCTTGCTGGCGCCTTCGGGGCGCACTTGGGCACTGCTCGCGGTGCTGCTCACGGCGCTGACCAGCCAGCTGTTGGACAAGTCACGCTCGGTGTGCCTGGACCAGATGGTTTCCCTGCTGTGCCTGGGCACCTTCTACCTGCTGCACAGCGGCGAGCAACTGGGCTCCCGGCTGCGGTTGTGGGCGGTGCTGCCGCTGCTGGTGCTGGCCTTTGCCATTCGCGGGCCCCTGGGGCTGGTGGAAGTCTGCGGGGTGGCCTGCACCTACTGGCTGCTGGGGGACAGCCGCACCCGCGAGGCGCGGCTGACGCTGATCAAACGGGTGCTCGCCTATGGCGTCAGTGGCCTCCTGTTGCTGGCCGGCTGCTGGTGGCTGCTGATGCAACTGGCCTATCTCGCTGGTGGCGAAGATTTCGTCCGTCAGGTCTACAACATGCAGGTGGTCGGGCGCCTGGATGAAAGCGGCGAGCCGTTCTACTTCTACTTCCAGCTGGCGCTGTACCGCTACTTCCCGGTGGTGCCCCTGGCCCTGGCGACGCTCTGGGTATTGCGCCGGCAATGGTCGCAGCGCCATGTGAACCCGCAGCTGCGCCTGGTACTTCGGCTGGGGGCCTGTGGCCTGATGATCCTGCTGGGCCTGTCGGTGCCGCACTTCAAGCGCGCCTATTACATCCTGCCCATGGTGCCGATGTTCGCTGCGGTGGCGGCCTACGGCCTGCTCACGGCCCGGGGCTGGCTGGGCAAGGTGCGCAGCGGCTACCTGTGGCTGGTGGGTTTGTTGCCGGGGTTGTGCATCCTGGTGCTGTTCGTCCTGCGCCACAGCTGGCACAAGCACGGTTACTGGCCGCCGGTGTCCATGCCGTTGCTGATCGCGATCTTCGTCGTGTTGCAGCTGCTGGCGCTGTATGGCTGGCGCAAGACTCTGGGCAGTTTCGGGCGGCGTCTGGTGCTGCTCAGCGGCTTGGCCCTGGCGGCGCAATGGACGCTGCTGGTGGCGGTGGTGGACCCGGCCAAGGACCTGCAGTTCGACACTAAGGCCTTCGTTTCCCAGGTGGAGCAGTTGCGCCAGGCCAGCCCCGGGCCGCTGGTGTTCTTCAACCTGGGCCAGGACACCTGGGCGGTGCGCTACATGATGAACCTGGACCACGACGAACAGCCGCTGTTCGTCAGCGGCGACGACCCCGGGCACCTGGACTCGCTGCCCCATGACTCCTGGGTGATCATCGCGCGCAAGGACCGGGGGCTGCTGGATAACACCTCCCTGGAGAATCAGTTGCCGGTGTTCGAGGGGCGGCTCAACGACAACCCCTGCCTGGTGTTCCAGTTGCAATAAGTGCTTGGCAGGGCCTGGGGCGGGCCGTATTTTGGCCACTGTCATCCGCGGGATAACCAGGGAGTGGTCATGCAATATCAGGTTCGTCCGGCCGTACCGGCCGATGCTCCACAGGTCAGCCAGGTGATCCTGGCGGCCTTGCTCGCCAGCAATGCCCAGGACTACCCCGCCAGTGTGATCGAGCGGGTCCAGGCCAGCTTCACCCCCGATGCAGTGCGCCAACTGATGCAGCGCCGGCAGATGTTTGTCGCCCTGGTGCACGGGGAATTGCGGGGCACCGCCAGCCTCGACGGGCGTGCGGTGCGTTCGGTGTTTGTCGACCCGGCCTACCACGGCCAGGGCCTGGGGCGGCAACTGATGGCCGCGGTCGAGCAGGCGGCGCTGGATTCGGGCCAGACCTCGCTGGTGGTGCCCTCGTCGGTCACCGCTGAAGGCTTTTATGCCCGCCTGGGCTTTGTCCGGGTGCGCGAGCATTACGAGGGCGAGGAGCTGACGCTGATCATGGAGCGGGCCCTGGTGGCCGCCGAGACCGGGCCAGGGCTGGGCTGATTCAGGCCGGTTGCGCAGCAATCACCAACACTTCGATGCGGTAGTGCGGCTTGGCCATGGGCGCCTGCACGCAAACCCGCACCGGTGCCTGGACACCTTCGAGCCAGGCATCCCAGAGCAGGTTCATGGCCGGGTAGTCGGCCATGTCCTTGAGCCAGATCTGCGCGCTGAGCAGGTGGCCCTTGTCGGTGCCGGCCCTGGCCAGCAGGGCGTCGATCTGTTGCAGCACATCCTGCGTCTGGGCGCGGATGTCCCCTTCGGTCAATTGCGAAACCTGGCCTGCCAGGTAGACGGTCCGGTTGTGGATCACGGCCTGGCTGAAGCGCGCGGTGGTGCCGATTCGCTGGAGGGATGAGGTCATGTCGAGGTCCATTGGTTCGTCCATTGGTTCAAGGGTGGAAAGGTCAGTTGTTGTCGCTCAGGCCGGCCCCGGCGCCCAGCAGGCGCGAGGCTTCGGAGGCCGGCACGTAGGTGCGGGCGGCCAGGTGATCGAGCTCGTGCTGGGGGCTGTCGCCCAGGTCCGGAATGCTGCCCGCCAGAGGCTTGCCGAGGGTGCCGGCAGGATCGGTGCAAGCGCAGCGCACCTGGGCGGCTGTGGCGGCGCCGAGGTTCTGCGCACGTACCAGCCAGGCTTCGCCCGAGGGGGAAAACTTCAGGCAGCAGCCGTTCCAGGACAGCTCCAGCCACAGGCCGAGCTGGCGTGCGGTGGCGCTGGCAAAGGGCAGCAGCAGTTGCGGGTGCGCCACCTGCCGGAGCTCGATGCGGCCGTTGCTGCGCAGCAGGTAGGCGTGGTCGCTCAGGGTCGCCCCGGCAATCAGCGGGCACAGGGCATGCCCGGGCACCTGCCAGGGCTCGGCGCTGACATCCGGGGCCAGTTGCTGGTAGGCACAGCCGTCATTCTGTCGCAGTTGCGTGGCCAGCAATCCGGGCCCGTCGAGGCCGTGGGCCGAGAGCCAGCGCGCGGCCTTGCCGGCTTCCTCCGCCAGTCCCCAGGACAGCCCGGCACCGCGGGCGGCTTTCTTGCACAGGCTTTCGATTTCATTCAACGAGGCATGCACGGCGCTGCTCCTGGCTGTCGAGGTTGGGGTAGGACCAGTCGTCCGCGGCCATCTGCCCCAGCTCATGGGGGAAGGGCGCGTTCTGGTAGAGGGTGATGCGTACCCAGCGATCCGAGCGCGGGTCGAAGTGGGTGGCGCCGAAGAACGACAGCTTGCAGCGCAGCAGGTCGATGGGCAGCAGCGCCTGGTCGATCAGGTTGTCCTGGATGTCGGCGTAGGGGAACGCTGGCGCCAGTTGCACCCGGCGCAGGCTGTGGCGGTGTTCCGGGTGCCGCAGCAGGAAGCCGGCGACGCTTTGCGCGTCGCTCCAGCCGGGCAGGGCGGCCTGCAGCTGAGCGATGTCCCGGGCCACTGCCAGGGGCTGCTCCAGGTCTTGCCCGGGCTCGGCAAAGCGCTGGCCGATCCGCGGTTCGAGTTTTTCCTCGGAGACGTACCAGAACAGCGCGCGGCTGGCTTGGCTGGAGAAGTCGATGGCCGCGACCCAGGAATAATGCTCGTCGAGTATCTGCCGCAGGCGGCCGATGCTCATGCTGCCGTCGACGCTGAAGCTGGCCTGCTCATCGGCCTGCATACCGGCGCCCAGCTCATCCACCAGGTGGCCGTAGGGCTCCAGCAGCAGCGACACCAGGCATTCCTGCGCCTCCAGCGACAGCGCGCCTTCGGCCCAGCGATAGAGTTCGTCCCAGGGGGAATCCTGCTCCAGGATGCCGCTGGCGAGATGGTGCTCCAGGCGCTGCAGGTCACCTTGCAGTTGCAGGATGCGGCCGTGTTGCAGTTCGTGCTCGGAGTGCCAGTGGCCGATGCCGGCCTGGGCCCGGGTGAGGAATTCGACGAACCGCTGGCGCTCCGCAGCCGATGGCTGGCGCACGGCGCGCACCCGTTGCAGGGCGGTTTCCCGGGCCTGTACCCAGTTGTTCAAGAGCACCGGATGGTTCAGCAGGAACGGCGCCATGCCCAGCCCCGTGGAGTTGCCGATGCCCAGGCGCCGGCGCAGTTGCGGCTCCAGGGTCACCGCCTGCCGGGGCGCCCGGGCCTGGGCCAGGTGCTCCACCAGGTCCAGGGTGAAGGCGCGGATCAGGAACACGGTGAGCATTTCCGCCTGGAAGGGTGCCGCCAGCTCCGGCCGCTGGGCGATGCTTTCACGGTCGGCAGCGCCGAACTTGCCGCTGCCGTAGACCGCGGTGGTGCGCATCAGGTAGCCGACTTCATCGATGAATTCGCGTTGCGGCTGGCGGCCGGCAGCCAGGGCCTCGATCACATGGTCGAACAGCCGCACCGAACGGTTGGCCCGGGCCATGCACAGCTCGCGGGAGGAAATGCGCCCGGCTTCCTGCTTCGGCACATTGGCCTCCAGGCGGTCCAGGTCGGCGGCATCGGGGATGCCGTCGAAGAGGGCGAAGGTGGCATCCCAGGCGGTGGCGATGACCCGGTCCGAGCGCAGTGCCGGGTCCAGGTCATGGGCGAAGGCCACCAGGCTGTAGCTGCGCTGCGGGCCGGTGGCGGTGTACACCGCACGGCCCACGCCCTGGCTGTCGAGGGTCCATAGCGGGCGCTGGAACTGCCAGTTTTCAGCCTTGAGGCGGCGCAGCAACTGGCGCATGAACGACAGCCGGGATTGGTGGAAGGCCCCCAGGCGCGCCGCCTTCATGACGCTGGCGGGTGGTCGCAGGTTCATTCAGAGCACCCCCTGTTCACGGGCCATTTGCCGGGCAATGCGGATCGCGTCCCAGACCGCCGGGAGGATCAGCAGCGACACCGGCACCGCAGTGATCACGATGAACGACTGCAAGGCACTGATGCCGCCCTCACCGAGGGTGATCAGGGTAGCCCCCACCAGGCCCATGCCGGCGCCCCAGAACACCCGCAGCCAGGCCGGGGATTCGGCGTGGTTGCTGCTGATGGCCATGGCCACGGTATAGGACATGGAGCCGGCGCTGGTGACCACCGAGAAGAAACTGAGGAACAGGAACAGCGCCGAAATCAGGTTGGGCAGCGGCATCGACTGGGCCACCCCGAGCAGCAGCGCCTCAGGTTGCACGCCGTGGCTGATCACGCGGCCCGGCGACTGCAGTTCGATACCGATCCCGGTGCCGCCCACCAGGGTGAACCAGAGCATGGTGATCAGCGGGGCGGCCACCGACATCAGGGTGATCACCTCACGGATGCTGCGCCCGCGGGAGACCTTGGCCACGTAGATACCCATCATCGGCGCGTAGCCGATGAACCAGCCCCAGTAGAACAGGGTCCAGCTGTTGAGCCAGGCGTTGTCATCGCGGTACAGGGCGGTCTGGAAGAAGCTGGTGACGTGCACCGCCAGGCTCTGGGCCAGGGTTTCGCTGAGGAACAGGGTGGGGCCGAAGATGAACAGGAACGCCGCCAGGCCCAGCATCAGCCACACGTGGACCTTGCTCACCAGCCGCAGGCCGCCCAGGCCCACCACACAGGACAGGGTGTAGATTACCGTCACCGAGAGAATCACCATGGCCTGGACCATGATGGTGTTCGGCACGCCCCACACCGAGTGCAGGACGAAGGCGATCTGCAGGCCGAGAAAACCCACCGGGCCGATGGTGCCGGCCACCACCGCGATGATCGCCGAGGCATCGGCGAACACGGCGATCGGGCCCTTCAGGGCACGCTCGCCCAGCAGCGGATAGAGCAGGGTGCGCGGCATCAGCGGCAGGTTCTTTTCGTGGTGCAGGTACATGTAGACCACGGTCAGCAGGCTGCCGAGCACCGCCCAGGCCATGAAGCCCCAGTGCAGGAACGACTGGGATAGCGCGGCCACGCCGGCGGCGTCGCTCTTGGCCACGGCGCCGAAGTACGGCGGTGGGGCGATGAAATGCATCATGGGTTCGGCAGCGGCCCAGAAGGCGCCGCCCCCGGCCAGCAGGGCGCACATGATCATCGATACCCAGTTGAAGGTGCTGATGCTGGGCTTGTGCCCGACGCCGCCCAGGCGCACCCGGCCCAGGCGGGTGAAGCCGATGTACAGGCTGGCGCCGAAGGTCGCCAGCATCAGCACCTGCCAGTACAGGCCGAAGTAGTGGGTGCTCCAGGTGAAGGCGTGGCCGATCAGGCTGGAAAGGGTGTTCAGGTCTATCAGGGCAATGACCAGGAACAGCAGGAAGAAACCTCCGCTGATCCAGAAAATCGACCAGTCGAGGGTTCCAGCGGCGCGGCTGTGCAGCGAGCGGGTGTCGATCCCCGCTTTGATTTCGCCTGGAATTTCCATGGTGCCTCCGTGTTGCGTTGTCGATCGCTAATAATTGTTATGGGCGCATTTGTTGTTGTTAGTGCTTGGCGATGACCCTGTTCAGGCCGGACGTCAGGACAATCAGGAAACAGTCGGGGGCCTCAGACCGCGATCTCGTGAGGGTGGACGGCGGCACCTGCCTGGGCCTTGGCCGGAACAAAATTGTTCTCGAAGAAGCGCAGCCAGTTGCCGCCCATGATCGCGGCGACCTCCTGGGCGCTGAAACCCACGCCGTGCAGGCCCGCCTCGATGTTGGGGAAGTCGCGGTTGTCGCGGAACCAGGCCGGCTGGTCGGGGAAGCCCGGTTGCGCCTTGGAGCCTTCGCCGTAGTCGACATCCAGGGTCCAGCGGCCGACGCGCATCCAGTCCACCACGCTGTTGGGCTGGTCCTGGCACAGGTCGGAACCCAGGCCCAGGTGCTCGACGCCCATCAGCTCGGCGGTGCGCGCGATCATGTCGCAGAAGCTCTGCACGCTGCAGGCGCTCTTGTCCTTGAGGTGGTGCGGGTACAGCGAGAAACCGAACATGCCGCCGCTCTGGCCCAGGGCCTTGAGCACGGTGTCGGACTTGTTGCGCAGCGCCGCGTGCCAGAACGCCGGATTGGCGTGGGTGATGGCGATCGGGCGCTCGGAGTGCTCGATGGCTTGCAGGGTCGAGCGTTCGGCGGAGTGGGACATGTCCACCACCAGGCCGACCCGGTTCATCTCCCGTACCACCTGCTTGCCCATGCGGGTCAGGCCCGGGTCTTCCTGTTCATAGCAACCGGTGGCCAGCAGCGACTGGTTGTTGTAGGTCAGCTGCATGAAGCGTGCGCCGAGGCTGTGCACCACTTCCACCAGGCCGATGTCGTCCTCGATGGGCGAGGGGTTCTGGAAGCCGAAGAAGATCGCCGTGCGCCCGGTCTGCCGTGCCAGGGCGATGTCGCTGGCCCACTTGCCGTGCAGGATCAGGTGCGAGTAGCGCTGGAACCTGCGGTTCCAGGCTTCGATATTGGCCACCATTTCGCGGAAGGTCTCGTGGTAGGCGATGGTCACGTGGACCGCATCGACGCCGCCTTCGCGCATCTGCTGGAAGATCTTTTCCGACCAGTTGTCGTACTGCATGGCATCGATGCGCGGGCCGCGGCTGGCGAAGGTCTGGGGCAGGCTCATAGTGGCGCCCCCGCGGCGATGTAGCCGGTCTTCACGTGGGTGTAGAACTCCACCGCCGAGCGCCCCTGCTCGCGCGGGCCGTAGCTGGACTCGCCACGGCCGCCGAAAGGCACGTGGTAGTCGGTGCCGGCGGTGGGCAGGTTGACCATCACGCAGCCGACCCGGGCATGGCGGCGAAAGTGGCTGGCGCGGGCCAGGGAGCGGGTCATGATGCCGGCGGTGAGGCCGAAGCGGGTGTCGTTGACCAGGCTCAGGGCCTCTTCGTAGCTGCCGGCCTTGATCACGCAGGCGATGGGTGCGAACAGCTCTTCGCGGTTGATGCGCATGGCATTGCTGCCGCCAATGAACAGCGCCGGTGCCTGGTAGTAACCGGGGCTTTCAAGCTCCAGGCGCTGGCCGCCGGTGAGTAGTTCGGCGCCTTCTTGCTGGCCCAGTTGCAGGTTCGCCAGGTTGGCCTCCAGCTGTGCGGCGCTGGCCACCGGGCCGATCTGGGTGCCGGCTTCCAGGGCGTGGCCGACCTTGAGCGCCTGGGTTGCCGCCAGCAGTTTTTCCACGAAGGCATCGTGGATGCCTTCATGCACGATCAACCGCGAGGAGGCGGTGCACTTCTGCCCGGTACCGCCAAAGGCGCCATTCACCGCGCAGCTCACCGCCAGGTCGAGGTCGGCGTCATCCATCACTGCCAGGGCATTTTTCGAGCCCATTTCCAGTTGCACCTTGGTCAGGTTGGCGGCGGCCGAGGCGGCGATGCCCTTGCCCACGTCCACCGAGCCGGTGAAGGAAATGGCGTTGATGCCCGGGTGCTCGATCAGCGCCTGGCCGATCTCGGAACCGGCGCCCATCACCAGGTTGAACAGGCCCGCGGGCAAGTCCTGGCGGGCGATGATCTCGCTGAGAATCACCGCGCTGGCCGGGGTCAGGTTGGCCGGCTTCCACACCACGGCGTTGCCGAAGGCCAGGGCCGGGGCGATCTTCCAGCAGGCGGTGGCCATGGGGAAATTCCATGGCGAAATGATCGCCACCACGCCGATGGGTTCACGGCGGATATCGATCTCGATGCCGTCGCGCACCGAGTCGGCGGTCTGCCCCAACTGGCGCAGGGTTTCCGCAGCGTAGTAGGTGAAGAACTGCCCGGCGCGGTACACCTCGCCAGCACCTTCGGCCATGGGCTTGCCTTCTTCCCGGGACAGGGTCATGCCGATTTCCGCAGAACGCTGCATCAGCTCCTGACCGATGGCCATCAGCACCTTGTAGCGTTGCTCGAGGCCGCTGCGGGCCCAGATTCGCTGGGCCTCGCTGGCGGCGGCAATGGCACTGTCCAACTGCGCCCGCGAGGCCTGGGCGTAGAGGCCGATCAGGTCGCGGGTGTCGGACGGGTTGCGGTTCTCGATCTCGCTGGCGCCCTTGAGCCATTGGCCGGCGATGTAGTTGTGATGGTTGTCGCTCATGAAATCCTCCAGGGCGGCACGCCAGGCGGGGCGTTGCCTTTGTGCGGTTCTGGGAGGATTATGAGTCGGCCTTGTATTAAGTAAATCTAATAAATTTTAAGGTTGTTTAAGTAAAATTTAAGCTATGCCTTTGCCAGCAGGACGCGCCGCCATGAGCATCAAGATCTCCAATTTGCAGTTTTTCGTCGCGGTGGCCACCAGCCAGAGCCTGACCCAGGCTGCCCAGCGCCTGCACCGCACACCGGCAGCGGTATCGCTCTCGCTCAAGCAACTGGAAGAGGAACTGGGCGGCGCCTTGTTCGAAGGCGAGCGCAAGAACCAGCTCAGCCCCCTGGGGCGTTTCGTGCTGCTGGAAGCCCAGCGCGAACTGGCGCATTTCGACCGCACCATCAGCACCATCAAGACCTACGCCAAGGCCGAGACCGGCCTGGTGCGGGTGGCGGCGGTGCCTTCCTTCGCCATCACCCTGCTGCCGCCGCTGCTCAAGCAATTCCATGAACAGCACCCGCAGTTCCACCTGGATATCCGCGACATGGATTCCGAGCGAGTGGTGCAAGCGGTGCTCAGCGGCGACGTGGACATCGGCATCGGCACCGTACCGGCGAGCATCCCCAACATCGACCAGGACTTCCTGTTCTCCGACGCCTTCTGCGTGGTCTGCGCCAGCGACAACCCCCTCAACCGCCTGGCGCGCCCGCTGCGCTGGAGCGACCTGGACGGGCAGAACTTCATCAACAGCGGCCTGGGCGCCGAGATCAACGCCGCCGAGTTCCGGCACATCCGCGACCACTCGACCCTCAGCGTCAGAAACACCACCTCCTTGCTGGCACTGGTGGCCCAGGGCATGGGCGTGACCTTGCTACCGGAACTGCTCAGCCGTTCGGCAGCGGGTGACCAGCTGAATTTCCTGCGCCTGGAAGACCAGCGCATCGTGCGCTCGGTGAGCGTGATCACCGCCCCGCGAGAGACGTTGAACCATGCGTCCTATACCTTTTTGAAGGCGCTCAAAGGGAGCCGGTTTGCTTGAGCGGGCCGCTCCTACGGCACCGGGCTTGACTCAAGGCACCTGGGATGACTCCCGGGTGCCTGCCCCATCGAGCGACGCCTACGCCACCACCACCCGCCGTGGTCGCAGCCAGCCGATCACCACCGCGGCAATCAGCAGGAACCCCAGGTAGCCGAAGAACGGATAGACCTGCCCCACCAGGCTGATAAAACCCACCAGGCTGCCGACAAACGCCAGGGCGCCGGCGGCTATCGAACCGAGGCGGAACTGTCGGGTGCCCGCTGGAAACAGCCGCGCAGAGAAGGAGTACAGGGTGCCCACGGCGGTGTTGAGGATCATGCAGAAGATGATCAGCGCCATCAGCAGCCCCAGGGCCGGGGAGACTTCGCTGGCGATCGACAGCATGGGCATCGGCAGGTCCGCCACGCTGTCCAGGCGCGACAGCAGGCCGAGGCTCATCACCAGCATCAGCACGCCCAGCAGCGCGCCGCCGAGGATGCCGCCCCACATCGCCTGTTTTTCACCCTTGGCCGCGCCGCCCATGATCGCCAGGATCGGCACCCCGGCCACGATGTTGTAGGACACGTAGAGCAAGGCGCCCAGCAGCCAGTGGCTGGCACCGGCCTGTTGCTTGGCGGCCAGTTGGTTGAGCTCGCCGAAGCTCAGGTCGCGGGTCGCGGCGCCATACAGTGCGACGCCGACCGCGGTGATGATCAGGAAGGGCGTCACCGCGCCGATCATGCCGATGACCTTGTGCACGTCCAGGCACACGATGGCGACCACGATCAGCGTCACCAGTACGCTGCCGGCGATGGCCGGAATACCGAACTGCTGCTCCAGCAGGGCACCGCCACCGGCCAGCATCACCACGGTCACGGCGAACATGAAGAAGGTGATCATCAGGTCCACCAGGGCACCCAGGTGTTTGCCGCACAGGGCATGCACCACGTCCTTGTGCGACGCCGCCCGCAGGCGGCTGCCCATGCCGGCCAGGGCCATGCCGAGGAAGGTGAACAGCGCTGCGCTGACCACCGCACCCGCCAGGCCCCAGACGCCGAAGTCGACGAACATCAACAGCAGTTCACGACCGGAGGCGAACCCCGCGCCGACTATCACACCGACGAAGGCGCCGGCGATCTTCAGACTTTCTTTCATGACGATTAGCCTCGATTTTTTGTTGTTATGTGGGGTGGACCACCACATTCATGGCTGTGGCGGCCCTGGGCATCGCACTTGAGGGCTGGGGCGGGTGACTCAGTTTTCGCCGACCCAGGCCTGGACTTCGATCTCGACATCGACCCCCAGCGCCAGTTGGGCGCTGACGGTGGAACGCACCGGGAAACCGTTCTTGAAGTGGCGCTGGTAGACCTCGTTGAAACCGGCGAAGTGCTGCATGTCGGTGAGCCAGACGGTGCTTTTCACCACCTGATCGAAGCTGGCGCCGCATTCGGCCAGGGTCTCGCCGATGCGCGCCAGGGCGGCTTCGGTCTGCACGCGGATGTCGCCGTGCACCACTTCGCCTTCGGCGCTCATGGGCACCTGGCCGGAGAGGAACAGAAAGCCGCCGACCCGGATCGCCCGGGAAAAGGGGTAGGGCAGGTGGCTGGGGTAACGCTGGATGTCATTGGACATGGCAAGGGCCTCGTGGGCTGGGTGGGTTAACGCAAGCGAGCGGGGGCCAGGGCCTGGGCATCGACGCCCTGGCTCAGCAGTTCTTCGGGGACCGGTTGCCCCAGCAGCAGGGCGCAGGCCAGTTGCGAGACGCCGGCCGCCGACTGGATGCCGTAGCCGCCCTGGGCGGCGAGCCAGAAAAAGCCTTCGCAGCTGTCGTCCCAGCCCACCACCAGATCGCCGTCGGCGACGAAGGAGCGCAGGCCGGCCCAGCTGTGGCGCGGGCGGCGGATGCTCAGGGAGGTGACGTTCTCGATGTGGTAGATGCCGGTGGCGATGTCCAGTTCTTCAGGCATCACGTCCTGGGGCGGCACCGGGTCGGCATTGGCCGGGGAGCCGAGCAACTGGCCGGCGTCGGGCTTGAAGTAGAAGCTTTCGTCGATGCCGATCACCGCCGGCCAGCAGCTGAAGTCTTCATCCGGTGGGCCGTCGAAGGTGAAGGCGCTGCGCCGGCAGGGTTGCAGGCCGATGGGGGCCACGCCGCACAGCTGGGCCACGTCATCGACCCAGGCGCCGGCAGCGTTCACCAGATTGCGCGCCTGCAGTGCGCGGCCATCACTGAGTTTGAGGTTCCAGTGGCGGTCTTCGCGGCTGGCCTCGACTATGTGCAGGTCGCACTCCAGCAGCCCACCGGCCCGGCGCATGGCCCGCAGGAAGCCCTGGTGCAGGGCGTGCACGTCCAGGTCCTGGGCGGCGGTTTCCAGCATCGCCCCGGCGACGGCCTCTGGGCGCAGGCAGGGCACCAGGGCCCGGGCCTGCTCGGCCGTGATCAGGCGCACATTGGCGGAGCGGGCGCGGGTTTCATCGTAGGTTTGCTGCAATTGGTCCAGCTGTTCCTCGCTGGCCACGTACAGACAGCCACGGGGTTCCATCAACGGGTGTTCGCAGAAACCTTGCGGCGGCCGTTGGTAGAAAGCCCGGCTGGCGCGGGTCAGGGCCTGGATCTGCGGGGTGCCGTAGGCCTCCATGAACATCGCCGCCGAGCGCCCGGTGGCGTGATAGCCCGGCTGCGATTCACGTTCCAGCACCAGCACGCTGGCCTGCCCGGCCAGGCGATAGGCCAGGGAAGCACCGGCAATACCGGCGCCGATGATGACGAAGTCGAAGCATTGGTTCGCGTGCATGCCGGGGTTCCTGAATCGCTGGGAAATGACAGGGGTCAAAATTCTCACATACGAGAAATGTAAGATATGAGAATTTTCCAGTCAACCCGGGGTCATGGGTTAATATTTCGCCACGTGCCCCGGCCAGCGTCGCGGTTGCCCTTATTTGCCAGACAGAGATCCCCAATGAGTTCCGACCGAGCCCAGCCCGCCTCGAGCTCCCACGCCCATCCACTGATCGACCGGACCCAGGTCGGCGCACGCCTGCGGACCATTCGCAAAAACCAGAAGCTGACCCTCAAACAGCTCTCGGAACGCTCCGGTGTGGCGCTGTCGACCCTGTCGAAAATGGAGCTGGCCCAGGTCTCGGTCAGCTACGAAAAACTCGCCGCCGCGGCCCGCGCCCTGGGCGTCGACATTGCCCAACTGTTTAGCCCGGCGCCGAACCTGATCCAGACCCGCAGCGCCCAGGTGCAACCGACCGTGGTCAGCACCACCATCGCCGACGCCCCCGGCTACAGCACCGGCAACTACGACTACCACCCCATGGCCGGGGACTTTCCCGGGCGCAGCATGACCCCCATGTACGCGCGGATCTTTGCCCGCGAGCTGCAGCAGTTCGAGGATTACATCCGCCACCCCGGGCAGGAATTCGCCCTGGTGCTGTCGGGGCGTGTGCGAATCCAGTTCGAGACCGGAGAAGCCGTGAGCATTGGCCCGCAGGAAACCGCCTACTTCAACAGCAGCATTGGCCATATCTACCTGGCGGAAGGGGATGAGGATGCGGAAGTGATGGTGGTGATGTCGGAGCGCTGAAGCCCCTGATCATCCTCTGCGCCCTCCTGAGTCATAAGCGGTTGGAGTTGAAGGTAATTAGAACTGTTGTGCAAAGCCCGGATTGTATTTGGTGCAGTTCAAATCCTGATCCTCGCCAGCATATCTTCGCCGTCTGCATCCATACCAACCTCGACAAACCCGAAACTGGAGTAAAACCCTTTAGCTACGATGTTGTTGGGGTTGTAGCAAATTTCAATTTCTTTCAAATCCGCGATCTGTTTTATTTCATGTAGGGCGAGGCCCAGCGCTACTCTACCGATGGATTTCTGCTGATGTTCTTTGTCCACCATAAAGCGCCAGATAGAAACTTTGCCTTTTGACTCTTGCACCCACATAAAGAAGCCTACAGGCTCTCCATCCGCGATTATGGCGCGTGTGAAGTAACCTGGGTTGTACGCAGCCTCAACGAGCGACCAGGTATTACTTGCCACGTAGTCTTCCTGCTCTTCAGTGACCTCCAGTTCACAAATCGCTTCATAGTTTTTTTGCGTTACTTGGGTAAGTGAGATTTTCATAAGTCTCCTGAACTGGGGTGTGGATAAGGCTCAATTAACTTTCACGGCCATTCAGTTCCTCCTGCGCCTTCGCCAGCAGCGCGGCGCTGTCCTGCGGCAGGCTTCGCACTCTAGCTGTTGCAGTTCGCGGCAGTGCTGGGGCGGCGGGGGATTCCGGTTAGCTCTCCGTGCAGCTCCAAGTAAGGTTTGAACTCCTCTGCGGCGTTCGTGCGGTATACGTCGTCACGCAGACTGCGTCCGCCGGTCGTTGCCTCCGCACCCCGGTATCTTTGGTTTGTGTCCTTACTCTTTCGTATGGTCCAGCCATTCTTGGTAGGTGATACGGCTAATGTGTTCTGTCCGATAGTCTTGGAGGAACTGGTTGTATTTGTTTTCTTCCGTGTGATGAAAGCGAAAGCCACACTTGGATTGAGCCGCATAGGACTGGATGTTGTTGGCGAAGTAACCACACCAAAGTGCTTTGAGATTCAGGTTTTCAAAGGCGTGTCGCATCACTTCACGCACGGCTTCCGGAGTCAGGCCTTTGCCCCAGTACGGCACACCGATCCAGTAGGCGATTTCACCTTCCTGCTCACTGATTTCAAAATTGCTGTTGCTGCCTATGAGAATGCCCACACAACCAACAGCACGGCGATTTTCCTTCAGTTCGACCGCGTACACCTCGGGGTGATTGAAGACCGTACGGATGATGTCGGCACTGTTCTCCACACTGGTATGGGGGGGCCAGCCAGCGATGGGACCGACTCGGGCGTCTTTGGCATATTCGTATAGATCGGCGGCGTCTGTGGCCTGCCAGGGGCGAAGCAAGAGTCGTTCTGTTTCAAGTGTCATGTCCTGTACCCGAATGGATTGGTTCGTTCGGGACAGAGTATTGGGAGACAGATCATCGGTACACGCCAGTACCTCGGCTTTTTCGGTACTTTTCGAAACAGCTGCGCCAAGCGGTGATAGGATTTTGGCTCTTGTTTGTTGTAGCGCTGGGGCACTATGCATCACATTCCGAAACTTTCCGCTCCTGACGACTCGATGCGGATGGGAGAAACCACGCTAGCGGAAGGGCAAGGTTTGCCGCTCTCCTTCGGTCATGCTTACTTGACGCTACTGGTATGCCTCTGCGGTAGTGCCCACTTCACTCTTAACTTCAAAGAGCATGCGGTTAAACGTGGTGCTGTGATGCTGCTGGCTGAGGACACTATTGCCTTGCTCAAACGTCGCTCGCGCCGCTTCAAGGTGTTTTTCTGCCTTATGCCGAAAAGTTTTGCCGCAGAGGTTGCCTACCCACTACCCAATACCTTGTTCGTATTTCTGCATGACCATCCTCATTGCGTTCCATCCAAGGACGACATGCCGCTGATAGAGGGGTGGGTGACGCAGATGCGGAACATTGCGCAGACCTGTCCCACCTACCAACGCATCATGTTGCGCAATCAGCTACAGAACCTCTTTTTGAAAATAGCCGAGCAACTTCCAGCCAACCAGATAGAAAACAGGGGATTCAGCCGGAAGGAAATGCTTAGTTGGCGCTTCTGGGAATTGATAGGCAAACATTGTGTGCGCCACAGAGATGTGAAGTTCTACGCCGACGCACTGAATATCACGCCGTTCTATCTGTCGCAGTTGACCAAAGCGTTTTTCAATGACACTCCCAAGGGCCTGATCGATCGGCAGGTAACCTTGGAGATCAAGGCTCTTCTTTCATACAGTGACTTGGCTATTGGCCGTGTGGCCGACGAACTGAACTTCGTCGACGCGTCTTACTTGTGTCGCTACTTCAAGCGCCAAACGGGAATTTCGCTCTCCCGTTATCGTAAGCACAAGAGAGAGGAGGGGGGGCTGGACTGACCTGCGGTCGGAATAGAGAAGGGAAGGCGCACTACATTTTGATTACATATATAGCGTTCACTTTAGGTCGGCTGCCATATTTCACAGCAAGCATCATTCGGCAGACTCAGTTGAGAATCGGGCTGCCTGAACGGATTGAATAGTGGCTGGTTAAAACGCCTTTTTTGCAAACGACTAACTGAAATCTGAGTTCGGAAGCCTTTGCCGACGTAAAGAATTCAACTTCGAGCGCATTATTTTCTTCTGCAGAAACCATGGGCGAATTTTTCAACGGAGTCAGCCAAATGCAGTCACTCGAATGCGTCTACTAAACCAGGGCGCTTTAGTATTCCATGACATCATTCGGTATTCCAAAAATCACCCCTGAAGGGCTTGGAACACCCTGTCGAAAACAAGTAGGTGTGGATTTTGTCGGACGTCTGCGGGCAGCTAATAGAGGTCAAGGCCCTGCATTTTCTGAATTCCAGGCACAAAAAAAGACGTCCATGGACGTCTTTTCTTGTTGAGTTGGTGGAGCCGGGGGGATTTGAACCCCCGTCCGCCAGTACTCCGCTGTCGGTACTACATGCTTAGCCGTGTCTATTGAGTTAACCCTCAGCGACCCGACGGGCAGGGTGCTTTGGGCGAGTTGTGTAAGTTTTAGCCGCTTCGTCCACAACGTACTGCACGGCGATTCTGTTCTATATGACAATCATTTTGGGTTTACAGACATCCCCTGATGATTGCTGGACCCGAAGGTACCAGGGGGGAAGGGCTAAGGCTGCTTACGCAGCGAGAGCGTAATCCCCGTAGGTTTCGTCATTGGCAACTATAGGAAGTTGCAACAGTGGATTTACGAGTTCTGTTACCAACTCGGCATGCACCTAAAGTTTCGCAACCGGCGTCGAATCCTAAACGGCCCCGAACCTGTTGTGCATTACCAACAGGTGGACGGATTCTACGCTAACCGAGGCCAGAAGGCCAACCCGAAGGTTGGCCCAGTGCATCGGCCTACTGATCGCCCTTGGTGTTGTTCTGCAATTGCTGGATGGCCTGGGTGGTCAGGGAGATGCAGTTCTTGGTGCCTTCCTCGGTGCCTTTGGCGTGTTCGGCGGTGGCTTGCTGGACCTTGGCGTCGATGTCGCTGCTCAGGTCCGAGCTCATGGCTTCGGTGCTGACCTTGGCATCCTTGATTTTTTGCAGGTTGATCTGGCACAGGTCCTCTTGCCCGGCGGCAAACACCGGGGAGGCCAGCATCGCGGCGGTAATGAACAGTCCAGCCAGTGCGGAACGCTTCATGGTTATCTCCTTGATCGCAGGGGCTCGGTGTTGCCGGTCAACAGGGCCGGCTGCCGAGTGGGCTAAGCCCTTTTTTGCGGGCCTAGAAAATGGACTGTAGCCGCGCTCTGGGGTTCTGTTTTTTTTTCGAAGAAATGAAAAAGCCAGGGGCGTTTTCCGCCAGGCACAAAAAAGGGGCGAAAACGCCCCTTGGTTGCGCGATTCGATGGCTCAGACCGCCTTGGCCCGGGTGACCCGATCCACCAGGTAGACCAGCCCGTGATAGTCGATCCCGCCATGCTGGCTGAGGCCGATTTCACAGGTGCGGCTTGTGGAGATGCCTTCGCTGCAATACTGCACCGCGTCCTTGAGGCTGCGCAGGGAGTGGGCGTTGAGTTCCGGGGTGGTGAAACCCTTGTCGCCGGCGAAACCACAGCAATGGATGTCTTCGGGGATCACCACGTTGTTGCTGCAACGCCGGGCCAGGTCGATCAAGGCCTGGCTCTCGCCCAGGTGCTGGGTGCTGCAGGTGACGTGCACCGCGATCGGCGCTTCCTGCGGCGTGAACTCCAGGCGCTCCAGCAGGTGGGTGCGGATGAAGCGCACCGGGTCGTAGAGGTCCATGCGCACGTCCCCCAGGTCCTGCACCAGGCGCAGGGTGCAAGGGCTGGTGTCGCAGTAGATCGGGTCGAGGCCGCCCCGGCTGGCGTGGAGCAGGGCGCCGATCAGTTCCTGGCGCTTGTCCTCGGCCTGGGTGGCGTAGCCCTTGGAGGCGAACGGCTGGCCGCAGCAGAGGTTGTCCAGGTTGTCCGGCAGCACTACTTGATAACCGGCCTTTTCCAGCAGACCGCGGGTTTTCTCGTAGAGCGAGCTTTGCTCCTTGTCGCCCGCCGCTGGCCCCATGACCCGGGACACACAGGCTGCCAGGTACACCACCCGCGGACGCGCGTCGCTGACGCTCGGGCTGAAGCGAATGGCCTTTTCCGGCTGAGGCATGGCACTGCTCCACTGCGGCACCTGGCCTTTGGATAGGCGTGTCAGGCTCGCCGACAGCTTGCTCAGGCGCGGCGCGCCCAAGAGCATGCGCGCACCGTTGGCCACGTGCAGGGTGAAGCGGGCGCCCTGCAAGGTGGTGGCGAAGTGTGAGCCGAGCCAGTCGGCGGTGCCGTTATGGGTGGCGTGTTCACTGCGCAGTTTCTTCACCAGCTCGCCGGTGTTGATGCCCACTGGGCAGCGCTGGGCGCACAGCCCGGTGGCGGCGCAGGTGTCGATGCCCTGGTACTGATAGGCCGCTTCCAGTTCCGTGGTGTCGATGCCGGCCCGTTTGCGTGCCTGGATATCACGCCAGATGACGATGCGCTGGCGCGGGCTCAGGGTCAGCCCCTTGGACGGGCACACCGGCTCGCAGAAGCCGCACTCGATGCACTTATCCACAATCTCGTCGGCCGCCGGCAGTGGCTTGAGGTGCTTGAGGTGGATCTGCGGGTCTTCGCTGAGCACCACGTCCGGGTTGAGGATGTTGTTGGGGTCCAGCAGGCGCTTGAGTTGCCACATCAGCTGGTAGGCATCGCTGCCCCATTCCAGCTCGACGAAGGGTGCCATGTTGCGCCCGGTGCCGTGCTCGGCCTTCAGCGAACCGCCGAATTCCACCGCCACCAGTTGCGCCACGTCGTCCATGAACGCCTGGTAGCGGTTCACTTCCTCGCTGCTGTTGAAGCCCTGAGTGAAGACGAAGTGCAGGTTGCCCTCCAGGGCGTGGCCGAACAGGATCGCTTCGTCGTAGTGGTGCTTGTCGAACAGCTCGATCAGGCGGTTGACACCGATGGCCAGCTGTTCCACGGGGAAGGTCACGTCTTCGATGATCACCGTGGTGCCGGTCTTGCGCACCGCGCCCACCGCCGGGAAGGTGTCCTTGCGAATCGCCCAGAGCTTGGCGTTTTCCTGCGGGTCTTCAGTGAAGTCCACCTGTTTTTCCACCGGGAAGGTGGCCAGGGAATTCATGATCTGCGCCAGTTGCTCGTGCAGCAGTGATGAGGACGCGGCGCGGGATTCGATCAGCAGCGCGCAAGCGTTGGCCGAGAGTTGCTGGACGAAGGCCGGCATGCCGGGCTTGTCCTGCACCGAGCGCAGGCTGCGGCGGTCCAGCAGTTCCACAGCAGATACCGGCTGGCTCTTGAGCACGGTCACCGCGTTGCAGCAGGTGTCCACATCGGGAAAGACGATCAGCGCCGACGCCTTGTTCGGGTGGTCGATCACCGTGTCGTAGGTCACTGCGCTGATAAAGCCCAGGGTGCCCTCGGAACCCACCAGCAGGTGGCTGAGGATGTCCAGTGGCTCGTCGAAATCCACCAGGGCATTGAGGGACAGGCCGGTGGTGTTTTTCAGCCGGTATTTGTGGCGGATCTTCGCTGCCAGCTCGCTGTTGGCGCGGGTGCTGCGGCCCAGTTCGGCCAGGCGCTCCAGCAGCGGACCATGGCTGGCGCGGAAGGCGGCGACGCTGGCCTCATCCTCGGTATCCAGACGCGTGCCATCGGCCAGTACCAGGCGAATGCCGGCCAGGGTGTGATAGGTATTCTGCGCGGTACCGCAGCACATGCCGCTGGCATTGTTGGCGACGATGCCACCGATCTTGCAGGCGTTGATCGAGGCCGGATCGGGGCCGATCTTGCGCCCGAAAGGTGCCAGCCAGGCATTGGCCTGGGCGCCGATCACACCAGGCTGCAGACGAATCTGCGCACCCTGGTGGCGAATCTCCTTGCCGTTCCAGTTATCCCCCAGAACGATCAGCACCGAGTCACTGATGGCCTGCCCGGAAAGGCTGGTGCCCGCCGCACGGAAGGTCACCGACACCCGGTCGCGCTGGGCCAGCTGGAGCAGGGCGACCACTTCGTCCTCGGACTCGACGCGGATCACCAGCTTGGGGATCAGCCGGTAGAAGCTGGCGTCGGTGCCGAAGGCCAGGGTCGAGAGCGGGTCGTCGAAGCGCCGCTCCTGGGGAATCAGTTGCTGGGCATCACGCAGAAAAGCGGCCGGTAGGCTCATTGGTCCTCCAGGATCAGCACCACCAGGTCTTTCGGGCCGTGGGCGCCGTAAGCCAGGACTTGCTCGATATCAGCGGTCTTCGATGGGCCGGACACCAGCAGCGCGTTGGTCGGCATGCCGGCGGCCCAGTTCATCTGTTGCTGCACCTGATAGAAGTTGTCGCGGATCTCGCTGGCCTTGAGCAGGGCGAAATGCACCGGCGGCACCAGGCTCATCAGCCGCGGTTCTTCCCGGGTTGGCCAGAGGATCAGGCTGCCGGTGGCGGCGATCGCGCCCAGGGTGGTCGTGAGGCTGGCCGGGGTGTCGTTGAACAGCTCGGCTTTCCATTCTTCCACCGGGCGGTCGTAGGCCTTGAGCGCTGGCAGTTGCGGGTGCTCGGCCCAGTACTGGGTGACCAACTGGCCGTGGGGCGTGCTCGGGGCGATCAGCAGGCTGGGCAACTGGCGTTCCTGCAGCAGGCGGGCCAGCAGTTCGGGCCAACCGGCGCCGGTGCTCAGGTGGATTTCGGTGTGCACTGCTTCCATCTGTTTGCGCAGCTGCGGGATGCGTTGTTCCGCGCTGTAGCTGTAAGGCTCGGTGACCAGCGCCTCATCGAAGTTATCCACAATCGGCGTGGTGCCGGTCAGGCTGTTGCGCAGCTTGGCGAGGATGTTGTGTTTCGCGCTCATCAGCGGTCTCCCTGCTTGTCCAGGTGCTCACGGGCCAGGTCGTGCAGCGACCGGGCGGCGGGTTTTGGCGCACTGTGGTTCTGCGTCCAGGGGCCGACCTTGCTCGGGGCGAGGGCGCGCAGCCGGGTGGCGGCCAGGGTGAACAGGCGATACAGGGTCGGCGAGCTATTGAGGCGGGCCCAGGCGTTCCAGATGAAACGTTCCTTGCGCGAGTACTTGCTGCCCTGGCCGCGCATCACTTGATGGGGGCTGTCCGGGGCCTTGACGTTTTCTTCCCGCAGTCGGCGCAGCAGGGCCGGGATCGGGATCTTCACCGGGCAGACTTCGCCACAGGCGCCGCACAGCGACGAGGCGCTGGGGTGGTCCGGTACCTTGGCCAGACCCACCATGTGCGGGGTGATGATCTTGCCGATCGGCCCCGGGTAGACCTCGCCATAAGTGTGGCCGCCGACCCGGGTGTAGACCGGGCAGTGGTTCATGCAGGCGCCGCAGCGGATGCAGTTCAGGGTCTGGCGCAGTTCGCTGTCGGCAAACGCCTGGCTGCGGCCGTTGTCCAGCAGCACCAAGTGCACTTCCTGGGGGCCGTCCAGCTCATGCTCTTTGCGCGGGCCGGAGATCATGTTGACGTAGGTGGTGATGGGCTGGCCCAGGGCCGAGCGGGTCAGCAGCGAGAGCAGCGGCACCACGTCCCGCAGGTTCTCGACGACTTTCTCGATCCCGGTGACGGCGATGTGCACTGGCGGCACGGTGGTGGACATGCGCCCGTTGCCTTCGTTTTCCACCAGCAGCAGGGTGCCGGTCTCGGCCACGGCGAAGTTGACGCCGGAGACGCCGATATCGGCTTCGAAGAATTTCTGCCGCAAGACCTTGCGACCGATCTGAATGAGTTGGTCAACGTCCTTGGTGTACTCCACGCCGAGTTTGTCGTGGAACAAGGACGCGACCTGACCGGCATTCTTGTGGATCGCCGGCATAATGATGTGTGAAGGCTTCTCGTGGTCGAGCTGGACGATGAACTCGCCCATGTCCGACTCAAGGCATTCAATGCCTTGTTCAGCGAGGACATGGTTCATTTCCATCTCTTCGCTGACCATCGATTTGCCCTTGATCACTTGCCGCGCCTCGTGAGCGCGGATGATCGAGAGGACGATGCCATTGGCTTCGTCCACCGTTTCCGCCCAGTGCACTGTCACACCGTTGCGGGTCAGGTTCTGTTCCAGGCGCTCGAGCAGGTCGGGCAGCTTGGACAACGCCCGGGCGCGAATCGCATTGCCCAGGGCGCGCAGGTGTTCTCTTTCGTGGGCATCGCTGAACGAGGCCGCACGCTTGGCCATGAGTGAATCCATGGCACTGCGAAAGTTGTTTCGCAGTTGTTGGTCACCCAGGGCCTGGTGGGCCCGGGTGCGAAAATCGTCCGCCACGTTGGTGGTCGGAATCAGCTCTGGGGTGCTCATTGCGCACCTCCAGTACGTTGCCAGAGGAAGCTCGCCAGGTGCTGGCCGCGCAATGCCTCTTGTTGTTTCTCCAGCGCGCCGTTGATGTTCATCAGGCAGCCGCAATCGGCACTCAGTACCTGGTGGGCGCCGGATTCCTTCAGCGCCCGGGTCTTGTCCGCCACCATGGCGCCGGAGATGTCCGGCATTCGGACGCTGAAAGTCCCGCCAAAGCCACAGCATTCGCTTTCGTGGCTGTGTTCTACCCGTTCTACGTTGCTCAGCTGTGACAGCAACTCACGGCCGTGCAGGTGGGTGTTCATTTCCCGGCGTGCCGAGCAGGAGGTGTGCAGCGCCACCTTGACCGGGGCGCCGCTGTCCTTGAGCTGCACCTTGCACACGTGCAGGAGGAACTCGGCCAGTTCATAGGTGCGGGCGGCCAGGGCCTGCACCTGTTTCAGCGTTTCGGGCTCGTCCTTGAACAAGTCCGCGTAATGCTCGCGCAGCATGCCTGCGCAGGAACCCGACGGCACCACCACCGGATAGTCGCCGGCAAACAGCGCCAGTTGCGAGCGGGCCACGGTGCGCGCCTGCTCGGTGTAGCCCGAGGTGTAGGCCGGTTGTCCGCAGCAGCTTTGCCCTTGCGGGTAGTCCACGCGAATACCTTCGCGCTCCAGCAGGTGAATCGCGTCCATCCCGGCTTCGGGATAGAACAGGTCGACCACGCAGGTGCCGAACAGGTAGACCCGCGCCGGTTTCGCGCTGGGGTACTGCCGGGGTTCGGCCAGCGGCGGTGCGACACGGGTCGCATTGGGCACGGCGTTGTAGAAAAGCTCGCTCATCAGGCGTGTCTCCGGGTGGTCCCGGTTATTCGTCCGTTGCGGCGGCTGAAAGATAAACCAGCAAGCTTTCAGCAGCCTTGCAGACCGGGTGGTGAATGCGGACGCCGCGGGTGAGGGCGGCGTCGGTTCTTTCGGTGTTGCTTAGTGCACCAGCATGCCGGTGAACCAGTAGGCCTGGGCCAGGGTGATCAGACCGACAATAGTGGCAAAGAACAGACTGTGCTTGAGGGTGAAGCGGAACAGGTCCGATTCCTTGCCCACCAGGCCGGTGGCGGCGCAGGCCACGGCGATCGATTGCGGCGAGATCATCTTGCCGGTTACGCCGCCGCTGGTGTTGGCCGCGACCAGCAGGGTGTCATTGACCCCGATCTGGTGTGCGGTGGTGGCCTGCAGCGAGCTGAACAGGGCGTTGGACGAGGTATCGGAGCCGGTGAGGAACACCCCGAGCCAGCCCAGGAACGGCGAGAAGAACGGAAACGCCGCGCCAGTCGCTGCCAGGACCAGGGCCATGGTCGAAGACATGCCCGAGTAGTTGGTGACGAAGGCGAACGCCAGCACCATGCCGATGGACAGGATCGGCCAGCGCAGCTCGTAGAAGGTCTCTTTCAAAGTGGTCAGACCAGTTTTGAAGTCGATCTTCAGTACCACCATGGAGATCAGCGCGGAGAAGAAGATCGCCGTGCCGGTGGCCGAGATCGGGTCGAGCTTGAACACCGCCGGGATGGCCGTTGGCGTGGTCACGATCGGTGCCATCTTGATCACCAGCTGATCCAGGTGCGGGATGGCGAAGTTGAACACCCAGCCGTACATCGAGCCGCCGGCAGCGAACATCGCCTTGAAGGGCTTGAGGGTCCAGATGGTCACCAGCACGGTGAGGATCAGGAACGGCGACCAGGCCTTGAAGATCTGGCCCAGGCTGTAGGGTGAGGCCTGGGTTTGGCGTGGCTGGCCGAAGCCACCGGCACTGGCGGTGATGGCCGCGCTGGAGGTGGCACCGGCAATCTGCGCGCCGGCGGTGCGCTTGGGCTGCCAGATTTTCAGGAACAGGGTCAGGGAGATCAGGCTGGCCAGGGCCGAGGTGATGTCCGGCAGTTCCGGGCCGATGAAGTTCGAGGTGAAGTACTGGGTGACGGCGAAGCTCAGGCCTGCCACCAGAGCGGCCGGCCAGGTCTCTTTGACGCCACGCATGCCGTCCATCATGAACACCAGCCAGAACGGCACGAAGAGCGACAGCAGCGGCAGCTGGCGGCCGGTCATGGCGCCGATCTTGAAGGCGTCGATGCCGGTCACCTGGCCGGCGACGATGATCGGAATCCCCAGGGCGCCGAAGGCCACTGGCGCGGTGTTGGCGATCAGGCACAGGCCGGCGGCGTACAGCGGGTTGAAGCCCAGGCCCACCAGCAGGGCGGCGGTGATCGCCACTGGCGCGCCAAAGCCGGCAGCCCCTTCAAGGAAGGCACCGAAGCAGAAACCGATCAGCAGCACCTGCAGGCGCTGGTCGTCGGTGATCGACAGCACCGAGCTGCGAATGATTTCGAACTGGCCGCTCTTCACGGTCAGCTTGTAGAGGAAAACGGCGGCGACAATGATCCAGGCGATGGGCCACAGACCGTAGGCAAATCCATAGCCAGCGGCAGCGAGGGCCATGTCGGCGGGCATCTGGAAGGCGAAGATCGCCACCAGGATCGACAAGGCCAGGGTGATACTCCCGGCGACGTGTCCTTTGAGACGGAACACGGCCAGAGCCAGGAAGAAGAACACGATCGGGATGACGGCGGCGAGGGCGGACAGGCCGAGGCTGCCAAGCGGGCTATAGAGCTGTTGCCAGGTTTGCATAATGGGGTGGCCCCTAATTGTTGTTGGTCAGGCACTGCTAGCGTCTTGGTTAATTGGTAAGACCAATTTACAATCGCTGTTGGCTAGGGTAAAAGCCTTGTGCTCGGTGTGTCAATTTGCCGCCCTAAAACTTTTGTCGAATGCGCTATGGCGCGGGCATCTGATCGGTGCAAATGGCCGTGTTCTGACAGGTGTTGGCGCGCCATGAATAGGCCAGAATAGAGCCCCCCGGCGAAGGGTCGGGAGGGTGGAGAGTGAGTTATGGGGTTTGATCAGATACGCCAGCGCCGTTTGTCCGACGATATCGTCGAGCGTCTGGAAGGGATGATTCTTGAAGGCACCTTGACGGCCGGCGAGCGGCTGCCGGCCGAGCGCGCCCTGGCCGAGCAGTTTGGTGTCTCCCGGCCCTCACTGCGCGAGGCGATCCAGAAGCTCACGGCCAAGGGGCTGCTGATCAGCCGCCAGGGTGGCGGCAACTACGTGGTGGAATCCCTGGGCTCGACCTTCAGCGATCCTCTGCTGCACCTGCTGGAAAACAACACCGATGCCCAGCGCGATCTGCTGGAGTTCCGGCATACGCTGGAAGCGTCCTGCGCCTATTACGCGGCGCTGCGGGCGACGGCAGTGGATCGTGAGCGACTGACTCAAGCCTTCGAGGAGTTGCAGGATTGTTATTCCCGTTCCGACGATGTCAGTCGTGCCGAGGAGGGGGCGGCGGATGCCAAGTTCCACTTGGCGATTGCCGAGGCCAGCCACAACGCCGTGCTGCTGCACACCATCCGCGGGCTATTCGACCTGCTCAAACGCAACGTGGTGACCAACATTGGCGGCATGTACAAGCAGCGCACGGAAACCCGCGACATGCTGATCAGCCAGCACCGCGACCTGTACCAGGCGATTATCGAAGGGCGGGCCGAAGAGGCGCGGGAAATCTCCAGCCGGCACATTCTCTATGTGCAGGAGGTGCTCGAAGAAGTGCGTCAGGAAGTGCAGCGAGTGGCCCGGGCCGAACGGCGCAAGGGCATGTAATGCAAATCGCCGGCAAGCCGGCTCCTACCTGGGTGTTGTAGGAGCCGGCTTGCCGGCGAAAGCGACCTCAAGGCAGGAAGATCAGTCTTCCTTGCCCTTGGTGCGCACCGCACGCTGCAGTTCGCGATCGGAATCGCGCTCGCGTTCGGTATGACGCTTGTCGTATTCCTTCTTGCCCTTGCCCAGTGCGATCTCACACTTGACCAGGTGCTTGCTCCAGTAGAGCGAAAGGCATACGCAGGCATAACCCTTCTGTTGCACGGCGGCAAACAGCTTTTCCAGCTCGCGCTGGTTGAGCAGCAGCTTGCGCGAGCGCGTAGGGTCGGCAATGACGTGGGTGCTGGCGGTGGTCAATGGCGTGAAGTGGCTGCCGAGCAACCAGGCTTCACCATCCTTGAGCAGCACATAACTGTCCACCAGCTGTGCCTTGCCTGCACGCAGACTCTTTACTTCCCAGCCGGCCAGGACCATGCCAGCCTCGAACCGATGTTCGATGAAGTAATCGTGACGCGCCTTTTTATTTTGCGCGATGGTCCCTGTTGGGTGTTTCTTCTGTTTAGCCATAGGGGCGGCATTATAGGGAGTTGCGCGCGCGTCGGCTACGGTGACGCAGCGTGCTTGAGCAGGTTGATTGAATCCCGGACAATGCGCGCTCTTTTTTTTCGGTTGGGCGTGTTAACGATGTCGACAGACAGGGTCTCTGTCCACGGCGGCTGGGCAAGCCGCTGGGTCTTTATACTCGCTGCAACTGGTTCGGCCGTGGGCCTGGGGAGTATCTGGAAATTCCCCTACATGGTCGGCGTCTATGGTGGTGGTGCCTTTGTCCTGGTGTTTCTGGCGTGTATTGCGTTGATCGGGTTGCCGGTGATGCTGGCGGAAACCCTGATTGGCCGCCGCGCGCGGCAAAGCCCGGCGAATGCCCTGAAGGTGCTGGCCCTGGAGGCCGGGCATTCGGCCAGGTGGTCCTGGGGCGCCTTTGCCGGAATGATCACGGCGCTGCTGATTCTCTCCTTCTATAGCGTGGTGGGTGGTTGGTCCCTGGACTACATCATCGACATGGGGCGCGGCGATTTTCAGGGTGTCACGGCGGATCAGGTTGGTGCCTATTTTTCCGCGGTGACGGCCGACCCCTGGCGCCTGACCCTGTGGCACACGCTGTTCATGCTGTTGTCGGCGCTGGTGATTGCCAAGGGTGTGGTGGCCGGGCTTGAGCGCAGCCTGCGGGTCATGATGCCGCTGCTGTTCGTGATGTTGCTGGTGCTGCTGGGCTACAGCATGACCACCGGGCATTTCATGCAGGGCCTGCACTTCATGTTCGACTTCAGCCTGGAGCGTTTGCTGGACGGGCTGTTACCAGCCATGGGGCACGCGTTCTTTTCCCTCAGCGTGGGAGTGGGCTCGATCATGATCTACGGCGCCTACATGCCCAAGCATTCGTCCCTGGCCGGCACCGTGGTCGGGGTGGCGCTGCTGGATACCTTCGTTTCGCTGGTGGCTGGGATGGCCCTGTTCCCCATTGTATTTGCCGCCGGGCTGAACCCCAGCGAAGGGCCGGGGCTGATGTTCATCAGCCTGCCGTTTGCCTTCGGGAATGTGGCGTTCGGCCAGCTTATGGGCGTAGTGTTCTTTATCCTGGTGGCGATCGCTGCCTGGAGTTCGGCCATTTCCTTGTTGGAGCCGATGGTGGCTTATCTCGTCGAGAGGACTAAAATCCGCCGCGGCTGGGTGACATTCTGGCTGGCATTCAGTTGCTGGTTTGTGGGATTGGGAACGGTGTTCTCTTTCAACATCTGGCAACAGGCCAAATTTTTCGTGAACGAAGGCGGCGTTTTTCATCTCTACCAATGGGGCGCGGCCGGCGGTCTGGACTTCTTTGGTGTGATCGACTTTTTCACCTCGCGGATCATGTTGCCTCTTGGCGGTTTGTGCTTCGTGGTATTTGCAGGTTGGGTGATGGGCCGTGAGGCAGTTCGTGATGAGCTGTCGTTACGTAGCCCGCTGTTGTTCGCTCTGGCCTTGTTTTTGATGCGCTATGTGGCGCCCGTCGGCATTCTTGTGGTGTTTGCCGCCCAGTTGTGGAAATGAAGCTCACATGACGACCCATATTCAACGTTCGGCCCTTCTGCCCTATCCGGCGCAGTTCCTTTACGACCTGGTCAATGACGTGGCCCGGTACCCGGAGTTTCTGCCCTGGTGCTCGTCGGCCGAGGTGCTGGAAAGCAGCGAAGAGCGGATGCGCGCGAGCCTGGCGGTGGCCAAGGGCGGCATGAGCCAGCGCTTCGTTACCTGCAACAATCTGGTGCCGGGGCAGTCGATCGAGATGAATCTGGAGGAGGGGCCATTCAATCAGTTGCATGGCGTGTGGGTGTTCAAGCCGCTGGGCGAGAAGGCCTGCAAGATCAGCCTTGATCTGTCTTTCGATTATGCGGGGCCTTTGGTTCGAGCGACCTTGGGGCCGCTGTTCAACCAGGCGGCGAATACCCTGGTGGACGCTTTCTGCCAGCGGGCCAAGCAGTTGCATGGCTGAGCCGATGATTTCGATTGAGGTGGCCTACGCGGCTGTCGATCGCCAGGCGTTGATCAGTGTGCAGGTGCCCCAGGGGTCGACGCTGCGTGCAGCCTTGCAGGCTTCAGCCATCGGGCAGCAGTTTCCCGAACTGGATCTGGCGGCTTGTCCGGTGGGGATCTTCGGCAAGCAGGTCAGTGACCCTGAACAGCATGTGATTCAGGCGGGGGATCGGATTGAGGTCTATCGCCCATTGCTGGCCGATCCGAAAGAGGTTCGGCGTCTGCGGGCGGCGAAAGCGGCCGAGGCACGCAAGCGCGAATCGTGATTGATGGTGACAGGCAATAAAAAGCCCGGGCATGCCCGGGCTTTTTTATTTCGCCACAAATTATTCCGGCGAAGTATCCAGTGGTTCAGGCGTAGGAACTGGCACGGTTTTCACGCCATCCACGTCCTTCTGGATCTGGTCGAGCAGCGAGCCAGGCTTGGCTGGTTTCTCGGCTTTTGGTTTCTCGACGTTCTCGGCAGGCGCTGTCACGGTGTTGGCGCTGTCCTTGCCCAGCAGGGCTTCGTCGCGGCTTACACCTGGCATGAAGTCACCGGCCAAGCTGACCAACTGGTCGTTGCCGTTGAAGATCAGGCTCACGCGTTCCTGTTGGCGTTCACCACCACCAGGCTGCAGGCTGTAGAGATAATCCCAGCGATCGGCATGGAACGTGTCGGTCAACAGAGGGTTGCCCATGATAAACCGTACTTGCCGTCGGGTCATTCCGGGGCGCAACTGGTCTATCATGTCCTGCGTGACGACATTGCCCTGCTGGATGTCGATTTTGTAAACCCCGGGGAATGAACAACCGGCGAGTGCGAGCAGTCCCACGAAGGTGAAACTGGTTAGCAAGAGCTTGGTGTTTTGCATCGGTGGGCGACTTCCACTATCTTGGCTGGGACAACGTAAACCCCGATCATACCCGCATTAAGAGAAGCTGCGAAGCAGCATCGGCGAGAAAGCTGACCATGGTTGAAAATAGCGAACTACGTAAAGCCGGCCTCAAAGTGACTCTGCCACGAGTCAAAATTCTACAAATGCTCGATTCCACCGAGCAGCGGCACATGAGCGCCGAGGATGTCTACAAGGCGCTGATGGAAGCTGGTGAGGATGTGGGTCTGGCCACGGTTTACCGTGTACTGACTCAATTCGAAGCAGCCGGACTGGTGGTACGCCATAATTTTGATGGCGGTCACGCTGTATTCGAGCTGGCGGATGGCGGTCACCACGACCATATGGTCAACGTGGAGTCTGGTGAAGTGATCGAATTCTTCGACGAAGAAATCGAAAAGCTTCAGAAGGCGATTGTCGAAAAGCACGGTTTCGAGTTGGTGGATCACAATCTTGTGCTGTACGTGCGCAAGAAGAAGTAAGCCCCTCACGCGGCGTTTATCGTCGTGAAACGATCGAAGGCGACCCTAGGGTCGCCTTCGTGTTTTGTGCCTATATAAAAGAAGCGCTGAAGGTTCAGGCCTTGGCGGTCACCACCATTTTCTTGGCGTGGGCCAGAGACTCCTTGGTCAGGTCGATGCCGCCGAGCATCCGCGCCACCTCCTCGACCCTCTCATTCTTGCCCAGCTTGGATACTGCGGTATGAGTGGCATCGCTGCCGCGCACCTTGTGCACGAACAGATGCTGATGCCCCTGGGCGGCGACTTGCGGCAGGTGTGTCACGGTCAATACCTGGCCGCGTTCGCCGAGGCGGCGCAGCAGCTGGCCGACGATCTCGGCTGTCGGGCCGCCAATCCCCACGTCGACTTCGTCGAATACCAATGTGGGAACCCGCGAGGTCTGCGCGGTGATGACCTGGATCGCCAGGCTGATACGTGACAGCTCACCGCCGGACGCGACTTTCGCTAGGGCCTTGAGGGGTTGCCCGGGGTTGGCACTGACCAGCAGTTCCACCTGCTCCAGGCCGTTGGGCAGCAGTTCATCGCTGCTGTTGGCGCGCAGTTCGATGGTGAAGCGCCCTCCGGGCATGCCCAGGCGCTGGATTTCCTGCTCCACTGCGCTGGCCAGGCTGGTCGCGGCCTGCTGGCGCAACTGGCTCAGTTCCTGGGCTTTCTCCTGATAATGACGAGCGAAGGATTGCAGCTCTTCGCCCAACCGTTCGATGGATTCGTCATTGGCGTCCAGAGTCTCGATTTCATCCAGCAGGGTTTGCTGCATGGCGGCGAGTTCGAAGGGCTGGATGCGATGCTTGCGCGCCAGGGTATAGATGGCGTCGAGGCGTTCTTCGAGTTGTTGCAGGCGTGCCGGATCAGCGTCGAAGTGGTCAAGGAAACGATTCAACTCGCCCACGGCCTCTTCGACCTGGATCTGCGCGCTGGCCAGCAGGTTGGTGGCCTCGCCCAGGGAGCCCGAGGAGTTGCCGATGCTCGACAGGCGGTTGAGGCTGACAGTCAGGGCGTTCAGGACATTGCCTGAATCACTTTCGCTGCATTGCTCCACCACCTGGCGGCAGATGCCCAGCAGGGTTTCGGCATTGGTCAGGTTCTTGTGCTCCTGCTCCAGCTGTTCGAGTTCATTTTCCCCGAGCCCCAGGTTTTCCAGTTCTTCGAGCTGGTAGCTGAGCAGTTGATGGCGAGCGCGCTGCTCGTCGCCGGAGTTGGACAGGCGCTCCAGCTCCAGGCGGGTCTGGCGCCAGCGCTGAGCAGCCAGTTGCACCTGGCGCGCCAGGTCGGTTGCGCCGGCGTACTCGTCCAGCAGGCGCCTATGGGTATCGGTCTTGAGCAGCGACTGGTGTTCATGCTGGCTGTGGATATCGATCAGCAGTTCGCCCAGGGCTTTCAAGTCTCCGAGCGGGCAGGGCGTACCGTTGATATAGCCGCGGGAACGTCCTTCTGCCGTGATGACTCGACGCAGGATGCACGGGCCGTCAGTGTCCAGGTCGCGCTCGGCCAGCCAGGCGTGGGCCTCGGGGATATCCGCCAGATCGAAGGTGGCGAGGATATCGGCCTTGTCGGCTCCGGGGCGTACCACGCCGCTGTCGGCACGATCACCCAGGGTCAGGCCGAGCGCGTCGAGCATGATCGACTTGCCGGCACCGGTCTCGCCGGTAATGACGCTCATCCCGCGATCGAGTTCCAGATCCAGGTGTTCGACGATGGCGTAATTGTGTACGGACAGGTGCACCAGCATTAAGGCCGCTCCCAAACTAGATGTCTGGTTATTTATACAGTGTTTTGTTTCGGGCTGACAATGCTTTCCCTTAGCTCGATTTGCTTGGTCGTTCTGGCTTTTTAGTGCGCTCGGTAATGTCCACATACAGGATTTATCGGGTCGGAACGACTTTTGCTGTGGCTGCGGACTTGAACCTTGAAAATGCGACCCCATATAGCTGGGCAGAAGAGTGAGCCCGGCTCACAGACGATATTGAAAGGAGAATTTCATGGCTGACGAACAGACGCTGGATACGCAAAATCTAGACGCCAATCAGGCTCCCGAGGCATCGGGTGATGACCTGGCGGCTCGTGTACAAGTGCTCGAAGAGCAACTGGCTGGCGCGCAGGATCAGGCTTTGCGTGTTGCTGCCGATCTGCAGAACGTCCGCCGCCGCGCCGAGCAGGACGTGGAGAAAGCTCACAAATTCGCGCTGGAGAAGTTTGCCGGCGACCTGCTGCCGGTGATCGACAGCCTGGAGCGTGGCCTGGAGCTGTCCAACCCGGACGACGAAAGCATCCGCCCGATGCGTGAAGGCATCGAGCTGACCTTGAAGATGTTCCACGACACCCTCAAGCGTTATCAGCTGGAAGCCATCGATCCACACGGCGAACCCTTCAACGCTGAACAGCATCAGGCCATGGCCATGCAGGAAAGCGCGGATGTCGAGCCGAACAGTGTTCTGAAAGTGTTCCAGAAGGGTTACCAGCTCAACGGTCGCCTGCTGCGCCCGGCCATGGTCGTGGTCAGCAAGGCTCCTGCACCGGTTTCGCCTTCGATTGACGAAAAGGCTTGAAAACGGCTGTAGAGCCCCCATTTATCAGTCAAGCGTTTAAGTGCTACCGCAGTTTGCCACCACAGCTGCGGCATCCAAATCCAAAGTTTCGGGAGAGTTAACATGGGCAAGATTATCGGTATTGACTTGGGGACCACCAACTCGTGCGTCTCCATTCTTGAAAACGGCAACGTAAAAGTTATCGAAAACGCTGAAGGCGCGCGTACCACGCCGTCGATCATCGCGTACGCCAACGATGGCGAAATCCTGGTAGGTCAGTCGGCCAAGCGTCAGGCTGTCACCAACCCGCACAACACCTTGTACGCAGTAAAGCGTCTGATCGGTCGTCGCTTCGACGAAGAAGTTGTGCAGAAAGACATCCAGATGGTCCCTTACAAGATCGTCAAGGCTGACAACAACGACGCCTGGGTTGAAGTGAACGGCCAGAAAATGGCTCCGCCACAGATCTCGGCTGAAATCCTCAAGAAAATGAAGAAGACCGCCGAAGACTACCTCGGCGAAGCCGTGACCGAAGCGGTCATCACTGTTCCGGCCTACTTCAACGACAGCCAGCGCCAGGCGACCAAAGACGCCGGCCGCATCGCAGGCCTGGACGTCAAACGTATCATCAACGAACCAACCGCAGCCGCTCTGGCCTACGGTATGGACAAGGCCAAGGGCGATCACACCGTGATCGTTTACGACCTGGGCGGTGGTACTTTCGACGTTTCGGTGATCGAAATCGCTGAAGTCGATGGCGAGCACCAGTTCGAAGTGCTGGCCACCAACGGTGACACCTTCCTCGGTGGTGAAGACTTCGACATCCGCTTGATCGACTACCTGGTTGATGAGTTCAAGAAAGAAAGCGGCATGAACCTCAAGGGTGACCCGCTGGCCATGCAGCGCCTGAAAGAAGCTGCCGAGAAAGCCAAGATCGAGCTGTCCTCGAGCCAGCAGACCGACGTCAACCTGCCGTACATCACTGCAGATGCCACCGGTCCTAAGCACCTGAACGTGAAGATTTCCCGCGCCAAGCTGGAGTCGCTGGTTGAAGACCTGGTTCAGCGCACCATCGAGCCTTGCCGTATCGCGCTCAAAGACGCCGGTATCGACGTGGGTTCGATCAACGACGTGATCCTGGTCGGCGGCCAGACCCGTATGCCGCTGGTACAGAAGACAGTAACCGACTTCTTCGGTAAGGAAGCCCGTAAGGACGTCAACCCGGACGAAGCTGTTGCCATGGGTGCTGCCATCCAGGGTGCGGTACTGGCCGGCGACGTGAAAGACGTACTGCTGCTGGACGTCAGCCCGCTGACCCTGGGTATCGAAACCATGGGTGGCGTGATGACCGCGCTGATCGAGAAAAACACCACGATTCCTACCAAGAAATCCCAAGTGTTCTCGACTGCCGACGACAACCAGGGCGCAGTGACCATTCACGTACTGCAGGGCGAGCGCAAGCAAGCCGCGCAGAACAAGTCCCTGGGCAAGTTCGACCTGGCCGACATTCCACCAGCTCCACGTGGCGTGCCGCAGATCGAAGTGACCTTCGACATCGACGCCAACGGCATCCTGCACGTAGGTGCGAAGGACAAGGCTACCGGCAAGACTCAGTCGATCGTGATCAAGGCCAACTCGGGTCTGTCGGATGAAGAGATCCAGCAGATGATCCGTGACGCTGAAGCCAACTCGGAAGAGGATCGCAAGTTCGAAGAACTGGCCACCGCCCGTAACCAGGGTGATGCGCTGGTGCACTCGACTCGCAAGATGGTGGCTGACGCCGGTGACAAAGTGACCGCGGAAGAGAAAACCGCAATCGAAGCCGCCGTGGTTGCCCTGGAAGCTGCCGTCAAGGGCGACGACAAGGCCGCCATCGACGCCAAGGTCGAAGAGCTGTCGAAAGTCTCGGCCCCGGTTGCCCAGAAGATGTACGCCGAACAGGCCCAGCCTGCAGAAGGCGCGGCACCGCACGCCGAGTCCGCTGAAAAAGCCGACGATGTCGTCGACGCCGAGTTCGAAGAAGTAAAAGACCACAAGTAATGGCTTGTTGGTCGGCCGGTTGACTGCCTTTGGGCGGTGACTGGTAGGATGTCGCCGCGCGGGAGCTTGCTCCCGCGTTGGCGTGTCTGGAGTTAGCGAAATTTTGACGGCGTACAAGCTCCGTTTGTGCGCTGGCGGTCGGGTCGGAGAAGCTCCTGCTTTCCGGCTGTGATGACTGCAATGGTCGGCCCGCAACCGGGTTGGCTTTCCAAGACCAGGATCGTTGAATTGACGTGAGTTGGGTCCGGGCCTGTATTGGGGCTCAGCGAGTTTGGCAGAGCTCAGGAGGGTTTGCCGGACGTCCTTAAGAGTGCAAAGACTTATGGCAAAGCGTGACTATTACGAAGTGTTGGGTGTGGAGCGTGGCTCCAGCGATGCGGAGCTGAAAAAGGCTTACCGTCGCTTGGCGATGAAGCATCACCCGGACCGTAATCCCGGCGACAAAGCGTCGGAAGACATGTTCAAGGAGGCCAACGAGGCCTACGAAGTACTGTCCGATTCCAGCAAGCGTGCCGCGTATGACCAGTACGGCCACGCTGGTGTCGACCCGAGCATGGGTGGCGGGGGTGCCGGCTTCGGCGGGCAGAACTTCTCCGATATCTTCGGTGACGTGTTCAGTGATTTCTTCGGTGGCGGTCGCGGCGGTTCCCGTGGCGGTGCGCAGCGCGGCAGCGACCTGCGTTACACCCTGGAGTTGAACCTGGAAGAGGCGGTGCGTGGCACCACGGTGAATATCCGTGTGCCGACACTGGTCAACTGCAAGCCATGCGATGGTTCGGGCGCCAAGAAGGGGTCTTCCCCTGTCACTTGTCCGACCTGTGGCGGTATTGGTCAGGTGCGCATGCAGCAGGGTTTCTTCTCGGTGCAGCAGACCTGCCCGCGCTGCCATGGCCAGGGCAAGATCATTTCCGATCCGTGCGATTCGTGCCACGGCGAAGGTCGGGTCGAAGAGTACAAAACGCTGTCGGTGAAAGTGCCGGCAGGTGTCGATACCGGCGACCGTATTCGTCTGTCCGGCGAAGGCGAGGCGGGGACCCAGGGTGGCCCGACTGGCGACCTGTATGTGGTGATCAATGTGCGTGAGCACGCGATCTTCCAGCGTGACGGCAAGCACCTGTTCTGTGAAGTGCCCATCAGCTTCGTAGATGCGGCGTTGGGTGGCGAGCTGGAGATTCCGACCCTGGATGGTCGGGTCAAGCTGAAGATTCCCGAAGGAACACAGACCGGCAAGCAGTTCCGGATTCGTGGCAAGGGCGTTGCTCCCGTGCGTGGCGGCGGTGCCGGCGACCTGATGTGCCGGGTTGCGGTGGAGACGCCAGTGAACCTGAGTCGTCGTCAGCGCGAGCTGCTGGAAGAGTTGCGTGGTTCGCTGGACGACGACAATTCTCACTCGCCGAAAACCACCGGCTGGTTCGAGGGCGTCAAGCGCTTCTTCGGCGACCTGTAAGGAGTAACGCATGCGACGTATAGCAGTGATGGGCGCCGCCGGGCGCATGGGCAAGACCCTGGTCGAGGCCGTGCAACTGCGTTCGCCGCTCTCCGGGCTGACCGCGGCGATCGTGCGTCCGGGCAGTTCTCTGGTGGGGGCGGATGCGGGTGAGCTGGCATCCCTGGGGCGTCTTGGCGTGCCGATGTCCGACAGCCTGGAGAAGGTGGTTGATGAGTTCGATGTGCTGATCGATTTCACCTTGCCGGAAGTGATGCTCAAGAACCTGGCGTTCTGCCGCAAGGCAGGCAAGGCCATGGTGATCGGTACCACCGGCCTGGGTGCCAGGGAAAAGCAATTGCTGACCGAGGCGGGCAAGGAGATTCCGATCGTCTTCGCTGCCAACTTCAGTGTTGGGGTCAACCTGTCGCTGAAGCTGCTGGATATGGCGGCTCGGGTGCTGGGTGATGATGCGGATATCGAGATCATCGAGGCGCATCACCGACACAAGATCGATGCGCCATCGGGCACCGCCCTGCGCATGGGTGAGGTGATTGCCAGCGCCCTGGGGCGCGATCTGCAGCAGGTCGCGGTGTATGGTCGTGAAGGCCATACCGGCGCCCGTGAGCGTGAAACCATCGGCTTCGCCACGGTTCGTGGTGGCGATGTGGTGGGGGATCACACCGTGCTGTTTGCCACAGAGGGCGAGCGCCTGGAGATTACCCACAAGGCCTCCAGTCGCATGACCTTCGCCAAGGGCGCGGTGCGTGCCGCGCTGTGGCTGGACGGGCGCGAGGCCGGCCTATACGACATGCAGGATGTGCTGGATCTGCGTTGAGATGCATCTGAAGTGGGGTTGAGGCTGTCCTTTAACCCCACTTCGTACCGCTAGGCGATGTTCTGTCGCATTCCTCTGCCTTTAGGGCTCATTAGCGGTGGACCGAAAAAGCCTTTTTCTGTAAGCTACAGCTTTAGTGTGTCCACTAAAAGCGCGCAGATAATTCGACGAAGAAGCGGGGTGACGTGTCTATACGTCATTCCGCTTTTTTGCAACCTGCGATCGCCCTTTCAGGCTCTATTTACGGGAGGTCTTCTTGACTAAGCCAGCCATACTCGCCCTTGCTGATGGCAGCATTTTTCGCGGCGAAGCCATTGGAGCCGACGGTCAAACCGTTGGTGAGGTGGTGTTCAACACCGCAATGACCGGCTATCAGGAAATCCTTACCGATCCTTCCTACGCCCAACAGATCGTTACCCTGACTTACCCTCACATCGGCAACACCGGCACCACGCCGGAAGATGCCGAGTCCGACCGTGTGTGGTCGGCCGGCCTGGTCATCCGTGACCTGCCGCTGGTAGCCAGCAACTGGCGTAACACTCTGTCCCTGTCCGATTACCTGAAAGCCAACAACGTGGTGGCGATCGCTGGTATCGACACCCGTCGCCTGACCCGTATCCTGCGTGAGAAAGGTGCACAGAACGGCTGCATCATGGCCGGTGACAACATTTCCGAAGAAGCGGCGATCGCTGCAGCGCGCGGCTTCCCTGGCCTCAAAGGCATGGACCTGGCGAAAGTCGTCAGCACCAAGGAAAGCTACGAGTGGCGTTCGACTGTCTGGGATCTGAAGACCGACAGCCACGCCACCATCGAGGCTTCCGAGCTGCCGTATCACGTGGTTGCCTACGACTACGGGGTCAAGCTGAATATCCTGCGCATGCTGGTGGAGCGCGGTTGCCGCGTCACCGTGGTGCCTGCCCAGACCCCAGCGAGCGATGTGCTGGCTCTCAAGCCTGACGGTGTGTTCCTGTCCAACGGCCCAGGTGACCCCGAGCCTTGCGACTACGCCATCAAGGCGATCAAGGAAATCCTCGAAACCGAGATTCCGGTGTTCGGCATCTGCCTGGGTCACCAACTGCTGGCCCTGGCCTCTGGTGCCAAGACCCTGAAAATGGGCCACGGCCACCACGGTGCCAACCACCCGGTGCAGGATCTGGACAGCGGCGTGGTCATGATCACCAGCCAGAACCACGGTTTTGCGGTGGATGAAGCCACGCTGCCGGGCAACGTCCGGGCGATCCACAAGTCGCTGTTCGACGGCACCCTGCAGGGTATCGAGCGTACCGACAAGAGCGCGTTCAGCTTCCAGGGCCACCCGGAAGCCAGCCCGGGCCCGAACGATGTGGCGCCGCTGTTCGACCGCTTCATCAACGAGATGGCCAAGCGACGCTAAGCGCTCGCCTTGAAAGTGTAGCGAGCAGCGCTTGAGGGCGGCCCCGGCAAATCCGGCGGAACCCCTCGGGCGCCTCAGAGAATGTTCAAGACGGCTTGCCGACTGACCTGCGGATTTGAGTGACAACCCATGCCAAAACGTACAGACATTAAAAGCATCCTGATTCTTGGCGCTGGCCCGATCGTGATCGGCCAGGCCTGCGAATTCGACTACTCCGGCGCCCAGGCTTGCAAGGCCCTGCGCGAAGAGGGTTACCGGGTCATCCTGGTGAACTCCAACCCGGCCACCATCATGACCGACCCGGCCATGGCCGACGCCACCTACATCGAGCCGATCAAGTGGCAGACCGTTGCCAAGATCATCGAGAAAGAGCGTCCGGACGCGCTGCTGCCGACCATGGGCGGCCAGACTGCGCTGAACTGCGCCCTGGACCTGGAGCGTGAAGGCGTCCTGGAGAAGTTCGGCGTAGAGATGATCGGCGCCAACGCCGACACCATCGACAAGGCTGAAGACCGTTCGCGCTTCGACGCTGCCATGAAGTCCATCGGCCTGGCGTGCCCGCGCTCCGGTATTGCCCACAGCATGGAAGAGGCCAATGCGGTCCTCGACAAGCTGGGCTTCCCTTGCATCATCCGTCCATCCTTCACCATGGGTGGCACCGGTGGTGGCATCGCCTACAACCGCGAAGAGTTCGAAGAGATCTGCGCCCGTGGTCTGGACCTGTCGCCGACCAAGGAACTGCTGATCGACGAATCCCTGATCGGCTGGAAAGAGTACGAGATGGAGGTGGTCCGCGATAAGAAGGACAACTGCATCATCGTCTGCTCCATCGAGAACTTCGACCCGATGGGCGTGCACACCGGTGACTCCATCACCGTGGCTCCGGCACAGACCCTGACCGACAAGGAATACCAGATCCTGCGTAACGCCTCCCTGGCGGTGCTGCGCGAGATCGGTGTGGAAACTGGCGGTTCCAACGTGCAGTTCGGTATCTGCCCGAACACAGGCCGCATGGTCGTGATCGAGATGAACCCGCGGGTATCCCGTTCCTCGGCGCTGGCTTCGAAAGCCACCGGTTTCCCGATCGCCAAGGTCGCGGCCAAGCTGGCTGTCGGCTACACCCTGGACGAGCTGTCCAACGATATTACCGGCGGCAAGACCCCGGCGTCCTTCGAGCCGTCCATCGACTACGTCGTGACCAAGCTGCCACGCTTCGCCTTCGAGAAGTTCTCCAAGGCCGACGCGCGCCTGACCACCCAGATGAAGTCGGTGGGTGAGGTCATGGCCATCGGTCGGACCTTCCAGGAATCCCTGCAGAAAGCCCTGCGTGGTCTGGAAGTGGGCGTTTGCGGCCTGGATCCCAAGCTCGACCTGAGCAATCCGGAAAGCATGAACGTGCTCAAGCGCGAGCTGACCGTGCCCGGCGCCGAGCGTATCTGGTACGTGGCTGATGCCTTCCGTGCCGGCATGACCGTCGAGCAGATCTTCGGCATGAACATGATCGATCCTTGGTTCCTGGTGCAGATCGAAGACCTGATCAAGGAAGAAGAGAAGGTCAAGACCCTGGGCCTGTCGGCCATCGACCGCGACCTGATGTTCCGCCTCAAGCGCAAAGGCTTCTCCGACCAGCGTCTGGCCAAGCTGCTGGGCGTGACCGAGAAGAACCTGCGCACACATCGTCAGAAGCTGGAAGTGTTCCCGGTCTACAAGCGCGTCGACACCTGCGCCGCCGAGTTCGCCACCGACACCGCGTACCTGTACTCGACTTATGAAGAAGAGTGCGAAGCCGCACCTTCGACCCGTGACAAGATCATGATTCTGGGCGGTGGTCCAAACCGTATCGGCCAGGGCATCGAGTTCGACTACTGCTGCGTACACGCCGCCCTGGCGCTGCGCGACGATGGTTACGAAACCATCATGGTCAACTGCAACCCGGAAACCGTTTCCACCGACTACGACACTTCGGATCGCCTGTACTTCGAGCCAGTGACCCTGGAAGACGTGCTGGAAATTGTCCGTGTCGAGAAGCCAAAAGGCGTGATCGTGCAGTACGGCGGCCAGACTCCGCTGAAACTGGCTCGTGCCCTGGAAGCCGCCGGCGTGCCGATCATCGGCACCAGCCCAGACGCTATCGACCGCGCCGAAGACCGTGAGCGCTTCCAGCAGATGGTCGAACGCCTGAACCTGCGTCAGCCACCAAACGCTACCGTGCGCAGCGAAGACGAAGCAATTCGTGCCGCCGCCAAGATCGGTTACCCGCTGGTGGTGCGTCCGTCCTACGTGCTGGGCGGCCGGGCGATGGAAATCGTCTACGAGGAAGATGAGCTCAAGCGCTACTTGCGCGAAGCGGTGCAAGTGTCCAACGACAGCCCGGTGCTGCTGGATCACTTCCTCAACTGCGCCATTGAAATGGACGTGGATGCGGTCTGCGACGGCACCGACGTAGTGATCGGCGCCATCATGCAGCACATCGAGCAGGCTGGCGTTCACTCCGGTGACTCTGCGTGCTCGCTGCCGCCGTACTCGCTGCCGGCGCACATCCAGGACGAGATGCGCGAACAGGTCAAGAAAATGGCCCTGGAACTGGGTGTGGTTGGCCTGATGAACGTGCAGCTGGCCCTGCAAGGCGATCAGATCTACGTCATCGAAGTGAACCCGCGCGCTTCCCGGACCGTGCCGTTCGTTTCCAAGTGCATCGGTGTCTCCCTGGCGATGATCGCTGCTCGTGTGATGGCCGGTAAGACCCTGAAAGAGCTGGGCTTCACCAAGGAAATCATTCCGAACTTCTACAGCGTCAAGGAAGCGGTATTCCCGTTTGCCAAGTTCCCGGGCGTCGACCCGATCCTCGGCCCAGAGATGAAGTCCACCGGTGAAGTGATGGGCGTGGGCGACACCTTCGGCGAAGCCTTTGCCAAGGCCCAGATGGGTGCCAGCGAAGTGCTGCCGACCGGCGGTACTGCGTTCATCAGCGTGCGCGACGATGACAAGCCTCTGGTTGCAGGCGTGGCCCGTGATCTGATCAACTTGGGCTTCGAAGTGGTCGCTACTGCGGGCACCGCCAAGCTGATCGAGGCGGCCGGCCTGAAGGTGCGTCGTGTGAACAAGGTGACTGAAGGTCGTCCGCATGTGGTCGATATGATCAAGAACGACGAAGTCACTCTGATCATCAACACCACCGAAGGCCGTCAGTCGATTGCTGACTCTTATTCCATTCGTCGTAACGCCTTGCAGCACAAGATCTACTGCACCACCACCATTGCTGCTGGCGAAGCTATCTGTGAAGCGTTGAAGTTCGGTCCGGAAAAGACCGTGCGTCGCTTGCAGGATCTACACGCAGGATTGAAGGCATGAATAAATACCCAATGACCGTCCAGGGCGCGCGCGCCCTGGAAGAAGAGCATGCTCACCTGACCAAGGTCGTGCGTCCGAAGCTCAGCCAGGACATCGGTACGGCCCGCGAGTTGGGTGACCTGAAGGAAAACGCCGAATACCATGCCGCTCGCGAACAGCAGGGCATGGTAGAGGCGCGGATCCGCGATATTGAAGGCCGCCTGCAGAACTCGGTGGTCATCGATGTCACGACCATTCCCCATACCGGCAAGGTGATCTTTGGCACCACGGTAGAAATCGCCAACGTCGAAACTGACGAAAGCGTCACCTACCAGATCGTGGGTGAGGACGAGGCTGACATCAAACTCGGTAAAATTTCCGTCGGCTCGCCGATCGCTCGCGCCTTGATTGCCAAGGAAGAGGGTGATGTGGTGGCGGTCAAAACGCCTGGTGGCGTTATCGAGTACGAGATTGTCGAAGTCCGTCACATCTGAAAGAAGGCGCCCGCTGCACGCGGGCGCCATGCTTTGGCAGCTGGCCCAGATGTTGTGGGTCGGCGGCTTGTGGTTGTTGCATCTCGGCTTGCTGCCCGCCCTGGGGCAGATTGGCCTTGCCCCCTTGCTGATCGAAGAAATCTCGTCACTGCTCAGTGCGTTGCTGGTAGGTTTTTCGGCGGCGTGCCTGGTCCTGCAGATACTGGTATTGATCCAGTCCGAAGGGCTGAGGAGCTTGTGGCGGGATATTCGGGGGCAACTGCTATTGATGGCGATGTATGCGTGTGCGATGTATTTCGTCGTACGCATCTTGTTGCCGGAAGCTCAGCGCTGGCAGTTGTTCAGCTATCTGGTCCTGGGTTTTTCCGGGCTGGTACTGGTGTTGCAGCCAGTGCCAGGATGGGGTGGCAGGGTGCGCCAGGCACACCCTTGACCCGAGTCGACGTCAGTGGAAACGATGGACGTTCGACAATTGCTTGTTTACCTTGGCGTTCTTGCGGTAGATCAGCGCCATCTTGCCGATGACCTGCACCAGATCCGCTTTGCCGGCCTTGCACAATTCGGCAATGGCTTCCAGGCGCGACTCGCGCTCGAGGATGTTGAGCTTGATCTTGATCAGCTCGTGATCGCTCAAGGCGCGTTCAAGTTCGGCTAATACACCTTCGGTCAAACCGTTGTCAGCCACAGTCAATACTGGTTTCAGATGGTGGCCAATGGATTTGTACTGTTTCTTCTGCTCTTGAGTGAGCGGCATAATCTGACCCCTGCGTCTGATCTTGTAAAAAGCGGCGGCCAGTTTACCCGAGCGAGTCCGGGACCGCCCAGTTAATCACGACCCGTTTTATTTTGAGGTGGCCCGTGGCCCGTTCCAAAACTAGCCATAACTGGCTGAAAGAGCACTTCAACGACCCATTCGTCAAAATGGCGCAAAAAGATGGGTACCGTTCCCGTGCCAGCTACAAACTGCTGGAGATCCAGGAAAAGGACCGCCTTATCCGTCCTGGCATGAGTGTGATCGACCTGGGGGCCGCCCCTGGTGGCTGGTCGCAGGTGACCAGTCGTCTGATTGGTGGCCAGGGGCGCCTGATTGCCTCGGACATCCTGGAAATGGACAGCATTCCCGATGTGACCTTTATTCAAGGGGACTTCACTGAGGATGCAGTACTGGCGCAGATCCTCGAGGCGGTCGGAAATTCTGAAGTTGACCTTGTGATTTCCGATATGGCCCCCAATATGAGTGGGTTAGCAGCCGTGGATATGCCGCGAGCGATGTTCCTGTGCGAGTTGGCGCTGGATCTTGCTGGTCGGGTCTTGCGTCCAGGTGGTGATTTTCTGATCAAGATCTTCCAGGGTGAAGGCTTCGATGAGTACCACAAGAGCGTGCGGCAGATGTTCGAGAAAGTGCAGATGCGCAAACCGTCATCATCCCGTGACCGTTCTCGGGAGCAATACCTGCTGGGGCGCGGCTTCCGTGGTCGTAGTGAGTAAGTAAGAGTTTTGACTGGGGTGATAGGATTTTCGTATTTCGCCCCGTCAGATTAAGCGCATATTGTGTAGTCTAAGTTTCACATAGGGTTACAGACAGCGCCTGCCAGAGCTGTAGGTAATGTAGTAAGTTAGGCCGGTGAATATCATGCGAAGCGCGCGCCAGTAGCGGAGCTTGCTTCAGAGGGTAGTTAATTGAACGACATGGCAAAGAATCTGATCCTGTGGTTGATCATCGCCGCCGTCCTGGTGACGGTGATGAACAACTTCTCCAGCCCTAACGAGCCGCAGACCCTCAACTATTCCGACTTCATCCAGCAAGTTAAGGATGGCAAGGTCGAGCGCGTAGCGGTTGATGGCTACGTGATTACCGGCAAGCGCAACGATGGCGACAGCTTCAAGACCATTCGTCCTGCCATTCAGGACAATGGCCTGATCGGCGACCTGGTGGACAACCACGTGGTGGTCGAAGGCAAGCAGCCTGAACAGCAAAGCATCTGGACTCAACTGCTGGTGGCCAGCTTCCCGATCCTGGTGATCATCGCGGTGTTCATGTTCTTCATGCGCCAGATGCAGGGTGGTGCCGGAGGCAAGGGCGGGCCGATGAGTTTCGGCAAGAGCAAGGCGCGCTTACTGTCTGAAGATCAGGTGAAAACTACCTTGGCTGACGTTGCCGGTTGCGACGAGGCCAAGGAAGAAGTAGGTGAGTTGGTTGAATTCCTCCGTGACCCAGGCAAGTTCCAGCGTCTGGGCGGTCGTATTCCTCGCGGCGTGTTGATGGTGGGCCCACCAGGTACCGGTAAGACGTTGCTGGCCAAAGCCATCGCTGGTGAAGCCAAGGTGCCTTTCTTCACCATTTCCGGTTCCGACTTCGTCGAGATGTTCGTCGGTGTGGGTGCCAGCCGCGTCCGTGACATGTTCGAGCAAGCCAAGAAGCATGCTCCTTGCATCATCTTCATCGACGAGATCGACGCCGTCGGTCGTCACCGTGGCGCCGGCATGGGCGGCGGTCATGATGAGCGTGAGCAGACCCTCAACCAGTTGCTGGTTGAGATGGATGGCTTCGAAATGAACGACGGCATCATCGTGATCGCCGCGACCAACCGTCCTGACGTACTGGACCCGGCCTTGCTGCGTCCGGGCCGTTTCGACCGTCAGGTCGTGGTTGGCCTACCGGACATTCGCGGTCGCGAACAGATTCTCAAGGTGCACATGCGTAAAGTGCCAATGGGCGACGACGTCGCACCTGCGGTAATCGCCCGCGGTACCCCGGGTTTCTCCGGTGCCGACCTGGCGAACCTGGTCAACGAGGCCTCGCTGTTTGCGGCGCGTACCGGCAAGCGCATCGTTGAAATGAAGGAATTCGAACTGGCCAAGGACAAGATCATGATGGGCGCGGAGCGCAAATCCATGGTCATGTCCGAAAAAGAGAAGCAGAACACGGCTTATCACGAAGCTGGCCACGCCATTGTTGGTCGTGTCGTGCCCGAGCATGACCCGGTCTACAAGGTGTCGATCATTCCTCGCGGCCGGGCCTTGGGTGTCACCATGTTCCTGCCGGAAGAAGATCGTTACAGCCTCTCCAAGCGTGCCTTGATCAGCCAGATCTGCTCGCTCTACGGCGGTCGTATCGCTGAAGAAATGACCCTTGGCTTCGACGGCGTGACCACCGGCGCCTCCAACGACATCATGCGTGCCAGCCAGATCGCGCGGAACATGGTGACCAAATGGGGTCTTTCCGAGAAGCTTGGTCCGCTGATGTATGCCGAAGAAGAGGGTGAGGTGTTCCTGGGGCGCAGCGCGGGTAGCCAGCATGCGAGCCTGTCTGCGGAAACGGCGAAACTGATCGACTCCGAGGTGCGCAGCATCATCGATCAGTGCTACGGCACCGCCAAGCAGATCCTGACGGACAACCGCGACAAGCTGGACGCCATGGCAGACGCCCTGATGAAGTACGAAACCATCGACGCTGATCAGATCGACGACATCATGGCAGGGCGTACTCCACGCGAACCTCGTGATTGGGAGGGCGGCTCGGGTACTCCTCCTCCAGTAGTGCAGAATGAGCGTCCGGAAACACCCATTGGCGGCCCAGCAGCCGACCACTAAGGTTTTAAATGACTTCTGTTCCTTCCTCCACCCGGTTGCCTTGCGGCAACCGGGTTCTTGATTTGGCCCGTGCGCATGTCATGGGCATCTTGAATGTAACTCCCGACTCCTTCTCTGATGGTGGCCGCTTCAGCCAGCTTGATCTGGCTTTGCAGCATGCCGAGGCCATGGTTGCGGCCGGTGCTACGCTGATTGATGTCGGTGGCGAATCCACTCGCCCGGGTGCCCGTGCGGTATCGCCGCTGGAGGAGTTGGAGCGAGTCGCGCCTGTGGTCGAGCGCATCCACCGTGAGTTGGATGTGATCATTTCTGTTGATACCTCGACACCGGCGGTGATGCGTGAAACCGCTCGCCTCGGTGCAGGGCTGATCAATGACGTTCGTTCATTGCGCCGGGAGGGTGCCCTGGATGCGGCGGCGGCCACTGGCTTGCCGGTGTGTCTGATGCACATGCTGGGTGAGCCCGGTGATATGCAGGACAACCCGCATTATCAGGACGTGACCCGAGAGGTTGCCGAGTTCCTGGTTGAGCGCATGGCCCAGTGTGCGTCAGTGGGCATCGGTCCAGAGCGGATTGTGCTCGATCCGGGCTTTGGCTTTGCCAAGACCCTGCAACACAACCTGAGCCTGTTCAAGCATATGGATGCCTTGCATGCCCTTGGGCGCCCGTTGTTGGTTGGGGTGTCGCGCAAGAGCATGATTGGCCAGGCCTTGAATCGCCCCGTAGGTGAGCGATTGCACGGCAGTCTGGCGCTAGCGGCGCTGGCAGTGGCCAAGGGCGCGAAAATTATCCGTGTCCATGATGTCGCCGAGACCGTGGATGTGGTGCGAATGATTGCGGCAGTGGAATCCGCCGAATAAGAATGATGGAGTACTTATGACTAAAAAATACTTTGGCACCGACGGCATCCGCGGCCGTGTAGGCGAATTCCCTATCACTCCTGATTTCATGCTCAAGCTCGGCTGGGCCGCCGGCATGGCATTTCGCAGCATGGGCGCCTGCCGCGTGCTGGTGGGCAAGGACACACGTATCTCCGGGTACATGTTCGAGTCTGCACTGGAGGCCGGGTTGTCTGCAGCCGGTGCCGATGTGATGCTCCTGGGACCGATGCCGACTCCGGCCATTGCTTACCTGACGCGTACCTTCCATGCGGAGGCGGGCATCGTTATCAGTGCCTCGCACAATCCTCATGATGACAACGGCATCAAGTTCTTCTCGGGTGAGGGCACCAAACTGCCTGACGAGGTCGAGCTGATGATCGAGGAGTTGCTGGATGCGCCGATGACCGTGGTGGAGTCGAGCAAGCTCGGCAAGGTGTCGCGGATCAACGACGCTTCAGGGCGTTATATCGAATTCTGCAAAAGCAGCGTGCCTTCCAGCACCAGCTTCGCTGGTTTGAAAGTTGTTCTCGACTGCGCTCATGGTGCGACCTACAAGGTGGCGCCAAGCGTGTTCCGCGAGTTGGGGGCGCAGGTCACTGTGCTGTCCGCGCAACCCAATGGCTTGAACATCAACGAGAACTGCGGCTCGACCCACATGGGCCAATTGCAGGCGGCTGTCCTGGCCGAGCATGCGGACCTGGGGATCGCCTTTGATGGCGATGGTGACCGGGTGCTGATGGTCGATCAGACTGGTGCGATCGTGGATGGTGATGAGCTGCTGTTCATCATCGCTCGCGACCTGCATGAGCGTGACAAGCTGCAAGGCGGCGTGGTCGGAACGCTCATGAGCAACCTGGGGCTGGAGCTGGCCCTGGCGGACTTGGGTATCCCCTTTGTCCGGGCCAACGTCGGTGACCGTTATGTGATCGCCGAGCTGCTGGAGCGCAATTGGCTGGTAGGTGGCGAAAACTCCGGGCACATCGTGTGCTTCCGTCATGCTACTACCGGGGATGCGATCATTGCCGCGCTGCAGGTGCTGATGGCGCTCAAGGCTCGTGGTGAAAGCCTGGCCCAGTCCCGTCAGGGGCTGCGCAAGTGTCCTCAGGTGCTGGTCAATGTGCGCTTTGGCGGCGGTGAGAACCCGGTCGAGCATCCTGCGGTGAAAGAGGCTTGCGAGCGTGTCACGGCCGCTATGGCTGGGCGTGGTCGGGTTCTGTTGCGCAAGTCGGGTACCGAGCCTCTGGTGCGCGTGATGGTTGAAGGCGACGACGAAGCTCAGGTTCGCGCTTACGCCGAAGAGCTGGCGAAACTGGTTGCTGAAGTTTCTGCCTGATTTCGGCTTGCCAGTGTTGTTTTGGTTGGGTAACATCTGCGCCCACTTTGACCGACGAGGTACAGCATGCGTCGCCCTATGGTAGCTGGTAACTGGAAGATGCACGGTACCCGCGCCAGCGTCGCTGAGCTGATCAACGGCCTTCGTCATCTGGCCTTGCCAAGCGGTGTTGATGTCGCGGTATTCCCGCCTTGCTTGCATATCAATCAAGTGATTGATGGCTTGAAGGGTAAGTCGATTCAGGTCGGCGCGCAGAACTCTGCGGTGGAATCCATGCAAGGTGCATTGACGGGCGAGATCGCCCCGAGTCAGTTGGTGGATGCAGGTTGTTCCCTGGTGCTGGTTGGGCACTCCGAGCGCCGCCTGATCATGGGTGAGCGTGACGCGACTCTCAATCGCAAGTTCGCAGCGGCGCAGGCTTGTGGCTTGAAGCCGGTTCTGTGCGTAGGGGAGACCCTCGAGCAGCGCGAAGCCGGGAAGACTCTAGAGGTTGTCGGGCGTCAGCTGGGCAGCATCATCGAAGAGTTGGGTGTTGGTGCGTTCGCCAATGCTGTTATCGCTTACGAGCCGGTCTGGGCCATTGGTACCGGGCTGACTGCGACACCGCAGCAGGCGCAGGATGTGCACGCAGCTATCCGCGCGCAGTTGGCGGCAGAAAATTCTGAAGTGGCACGAGGTGTGCGGCTTCTATACGGCGGCAGCGTGAAGGCGGCCAATGCGGTCGAACTGTTCGGCATGCCGGATATCGATGGGGGGCTCATTGGTGGAGCTTCCCTGAATGCAGATGAGTTCGGTGCGATCTGTCGCGCCGCGGGAAACTGAAAAAATGCTGGAAACAGTCGTAGTCGTTTTTCATCTGCTGGGTGCCCTGGGCGTAGTTGCTCTGGTTTTGCTGCAGCAGGGTAAAGGTGCGGATGCTGGCGCGTCTTTCGGTGCAGGTGCTTCAAATACTGTGTTCGGAAGCCAAGGTTCCTCTACCTTTCTTAGTAAGTTTACTGCTATACTTGCCGCCGGTTTCTTCATAACCAGCTTGGGGTTAGGTTACTTTGCTAAAGAGAAAGCTCACCAGCTGACTCAAGTAGGTTTGCCAGATCCAGCAGTGCTTGAAGTACCAAAGCAAAAACCGGCTTCTGATGATGTCCCGGTGCTCCAAGAGCAAAAGTCGGCCAGCAGCGCGACTGACGTACCTCCAGCTCCAGAGCAGAAGTAAGAAGAGTTTCACGCAGTAACGTAGTCTATGCCGAGGTGGTGGAATTGGTAGACACGCAACCTTGAGGTGGTTGTGCCCATAGGGTGTAGGGGTTCGAGTCCCCTTCTCGGTACCAATTATCAGGAGAGCCCGCTGTTGCGGGCTTTCTTGTAGGTGGAAGGTTACATTGACCCAAAAAGGGATCAGTCGTATACTTCCGCCCCAGCTTTGTCGCGGGGTGGAGCAGTCTGGTAGCTCGTCGGGCTCATAACCCGAAGGTCGTCGGTTCAAATCCGGCCCCCGCAACCAGTTTTAGCGGAGCCCCTTTTCAGGGGCTTTTTGTTAGCTGGACACTTTACAACGCCGCTATTCAACGGCGTTTCCGGGATGGGCGCTTCGCCCATTTTTTATTTGCACAAGCATGCACGAGGGGGTTCAGGTGTCGAGCAAGCTAGAACAGTTGCAGGCCTTGTTGGCCCCGGTGGTCGTGGCCCTTGGCTATGAATGCTGGGGTATTGAGTTTTCGGCTCAGGGTCGCCACTCATTGTTGCGAGTTTATATCGATAAAGAAGGCGGCGTGCTGGTGGACGATTGCGCCATCGTCAGCCGTCAGATCAGTGGTGTTCTCGACGTAGAAGATCCGATCTCCGTTGAATACACCCTTGAAGTTTCCTCTCCTGGCATGGAACGCCCACTGTTCACTCTTGAACAGTTTGCCAAGTATGTCGGTGAGCAAGTGAAGATCAAACTGCGCTCGCCCTTCGAAGGTCGGCGTAATTTTCAGGGCCTTCTCCGCGGGGTGGAGGAACAGGATGTCGTGGTGCAAGTGGATGACCATGAGTTCCTGTTGCCGATCGATATGATCGACAAGGCCAACATAATTCCCAGTTTTGACTGAGACGCGGATCCCGCGGATCCAATGGCTTGCGAAAGGCGAGGCGTACGATGAGCAAAGAAGTACTGCTGGTTGTTGAGTCGGTATCCAATGAAAAGGGTGTACCGGCAAGCGTAATTTTTGAAGCGCTGGAGCTGGCCCTGGCCACTGCTACCAAGAAGCGTTTTGAGGACGAAGTAGACCTGCGTGTGGAAATCAATCGCCACACCGGTTCCTACGAAACTTTCCGTCGCTGGACGGTGGTCGAAGAAGCCGACCTGGATGATCCAGCGGTCGAGACCTGGTTGAGCAAGGCTCGCGAAACCCATCCCGACGCCAAAGTCGGTGATGTGATCGAAGAAAAGATCGAATCCATCGAGTTCGGCCGCATCGCTGCCCAGACCGCCAAGCAGGTCATCGTGCAGAAGGTTCGCGAAGCCGAGCGCGCACAGGTAGTTGATGCCTATCGCGAGCGCCTGGGGGAAATCATCTCCGGCACCGTGAAAAAAGTGACACGTGACAACGTGATCGTCGACCTGGGTAACAACGCCGAGGCGTTGCTGGCCCGTGAAGACATCATCTCCCGTGAGACTTTCCGGGTTGGCGTGCGCCTGCGCGCGCTGCTCAAGGAAATCCGCACCGAGAACCGCGGCCCGCAGCTGATCCTGTCGCGTACCGCGCCGGAAATGCTGATCGAGCTGTTCCGTATCGAAGTGCCGGAAATTGCCGAAGGCCTGATCGAAGTAATGGCCGCCTCCCGTGATCCGGGTTCGCGGGCCAAGATCGCAGTTCGCTCCAAGGACAAGCGCATCGACCCGCAGGGCGCGTGCATTGGTATGCGCGGTTCGCGCGTCCAGGCCGTTTCCGGTGAGTTGGGTGGCGAGCGTGTGGATATCGTCCTGTGGGATGAGAACCCGGCGCAGTTCGTGATCAACGCCATGTCGCCGGCCGAAGTCGCGGCAATTATCGTCGACGAAGATGCCCATGCCATGGACATCGCCGTTGGCGCAGACAATCTGGCTCAAGCCATCGGTCGTGGTGGTCAGAACGTGCGTCTGGCCAGCCAACTGACTGGCTGGACCCTGAACGTGATGACCGAATCGGACATCCAGGCCAAGCAGCAAGCAGAAACCGGCGACATCCTGCGCAATTTCATCGACGAGCTGGAAGTCGATGAAGAACTGGCACAGGTTCTGGTTGATGAAGGCTTCACCAGCCTGGAAGAGATTGCCTACGTACCGCTGGAAGAAATGCTCAACATCGACGGCTTTGACGAAGACATCGTCAACGAGCTTCGCGCTCGGGCCAAGGATCGCTTGTTGACTAAAGCCATCGCTACTGAGGAAAAGCTGGCAGACGCCCATCCGGCCGAAGACCTGCTCTCGCTTGAGGGTATGGACAAGGATTTGGCGATGGAACTGGCGGTGCGCGGCGTAATTACCCGCGAAGACCTGGCCGAGCAGTCTATTGACGACCTGCTCGACATCGACGGCATTGACGATGATCGTGCCGGCAAGTTGATCATGGCCGCCCGAGCCCACTGGTTCGAGTAATTAGGCGCGGCCTGAGGAGAGAAGTGCATGACGCAAGTCACGGTGAAACAACTGGCCGATGAGGTCAAAACACCGGTAGAGCGCCTGCTGCAGCAGATGCGTGAGGCAGGTCTGCCGCACACCGCCGCCGAGGAACATGTGAGCGACAGTGAGAAGCAGTCGTTGCTGACTCACCTGAAAAGCAGTCACAAGGCGAAAGTGGAAGAACCACGCAAAATTACTTTGCAGCGCAAGACCACCAGCACCCTGCGGGTTGCTGGCAGCAAGAGCATCAGCGTTGAAGTGCGCAAGAAGAAAGTCTTCGTACAGCGCAGCCCGGAAGAAATCGAAGCCGAGCGTCAACGCGAACTGGAAGAACGTCGCGCAGTAGAAAATGCTGCTCGTCAGAAGGCTGAAGAAGAAGCCAAGCGTCGCGCCGAAGAAGAAGCGCGTCGCCAGCCTGCTCCGGTTGCCGAGCCGGTTGCTGCGCAAGCAGCAGCTCCTGCTCCAGCGCCTGTAGTCGAGCCTGTGCAGGAAGCTCCGGTGGCCACTGCGGCTCCAGCAGCTGACGCGCGCAAGAAAGACGAACAGCGTCGTCCGGACAAGACCCGCAACGACGACAACCGTCGTGGCGGCGATGGCGAGCGCAAAAATGCTCCGCATCGTGCTTCGGTCAAGGAAAAGGCCCCAGCTCCGCGCGTTGCCCCACGTACCACCGACGAAGAAAGCGATGGCTTCCGTCGTGGTGGTCGCGGCAAGGCCAAGCTGAAGAAGCGCAATGCTCACGGTTTCCAGAGCCCAACCGGGCCAGTGGTACGTGACGTGCAGATCGGCGAGACCATCACTGTGGGCGAACTGGCCCAGCAGATGTCGGTCAAGGCTGCCGAAGTCATCAAGTTCATGTTCAAGCTGGGTACTCCAGCCACCATCAACCAGGTTCTGGACCAGGAAACTGCCCAGCTGGTTGCTGAAGAACTGGGCCACAAAGTGACCTTGGTCAGCGATACCGCCCTGGAAGATTCCCTGGCCGAGTCCCTGAAGTTCGAAGGTGAAGCGGTTGCCCGTGCGCCGGTCGTGACCGTAATGGGCCACGTTGACCACGGTAAGACCTCGTTGCTGGACTACATCCGTCGCGCCAAAGTGGCCGCGGGCGAGGCCGGCGGCATCACCCAGCACATCGGTGCCTACCACGTAGAAACCGAGCGCGGCATGGTCACCTTCCTCGACACCCCTGGTCACGCCGCGTTTACCGCCATGCGTGCCCGTGGTGCCAAGGCCACCGACATCGTGATCCTGGTGGTTGCAGCGGACGACGGCGTGATGCCGCAGACCGTTGAAGCCGTTCAGCACGCACAAGCTGCCGGCGTTCCGCTGGTGGTTGCGGTGAACAAGATCGACAAGCCGGGCGCCGACCTGGACCGTATCCGCAGTGAGCTTTCGGTTCACGGCGTGACGTCGGAAGACTGGGGTGGTGATACTCCATTCGTACCGGTCTCCGCGAAAATGGGTACCGGTGTCGACGACCTGCTGGAAGCTGTTCTGCTGCAGGCCGAAGTCCTAGAACTCAAGGCGACTCCTTCGGCCCCGGGCCGTGGTGTCGTGGTCGAGTCCCGCCTCGACAAGGGCCGCGGCCCGGTAGCTACCGTGCTGGTTCAGGACGGTACGCTGCGTCAAGGCGACATGGTGCTGGTCGGCTCGAACTATGGCCGCGTGCGCGCCATGCTCGACGAGAACGGCAAGCCAATCAAGGAAGCCGGTCCTTCCATTCCGGTCGAGATCCTCGGCCTGGACGGTACTCCGGACGCTGGCGACGAGATGAGCGTGGTTGCCGACGAGAAGAAAGCCCGTGAAGTGGCGCTGTTCCGTCAAGGCAAGTTCCGCGAGGTCAAGCTGGCCCGTGCTCACGCCGGCAAGCTGGAAAACATCTTCGAAAGCATGGGCCAGGAAGAGAAGAAGACGCTCAACATCGTCCTCAAATCCGACGTCCGTGGTTCGCTGGAAGCTCTGCAAGGCGCTCTGAACGGCCTGGGCAACGACGAAGTGCAAGTGCGCGTAGTGGGTGGCGGCGTCGGTGGTATCACCGAAAGCGACGCCAACCTGGCACTGGCCTCCAACGCTGTACTGTTCGGCTTCAACGTGCGTGCCGATGCCGGCGCACGGAAGATCGTCGAGCAGGAAGGTCTGGATATGCGTTACTACAACGTGATCTACGACATCATCGAAGACGTCAAGAAAGCCCTGACCGGTATGCTGGGCAGCGACGTTCGGGAGAACATTCTGGGTGTTGCCGAAGTTCGCGACGTGTTCCGCTCGCCGAAGTTTGGCGCGATCGCCGGTTGCATGGTCATCGAAGGTGTCGTGCACCGTAACCGTCCAATCCGCGTACTGCGTGAAGACATCGTTATCTTCGAAGGCGAGCTGGAATCCCTGCGCCGCTTCAAGGATGACGCCTCTGAAGTACGTGCCGGCATGGAATGCGGTATCGGCGTGAAGAGCTACAACGACGTCAAAGTCGGCGACAAGATCGAAGTCTTCGAGAAGGTCCAGGTTGCTCGCAGCCTCTAACTCGCGCACTTCAAGAGCCCTGATGGCCGCTCGCATGCAAATGCACGGCGCCCTCGGCGGCCTCTAAACGCAACGCCCGGTCTGGCTTCTGCCAGGCCGGGCGTTTGCCGCTTTCAGACCACACGGGTTTCACCGTGAGGCAGTAACAGGTAACAAGACATGGCAAAAGAATACAGCCGTACCCAACGTATCGGTGATCAGATGCAGCGCGAACTGGCGCAACTGATCCGTCGTGAAGTCAAGGATCCACGCGTCGGCCTGGTGACCATCACCGCCGTGGAAGTCAGCCGCGACGTCGGCCACGCGAAGATCTTCATCACCGTGATGGGCCAGGAAAACGCCGAACAAATCGCCCAGAGCATCAAGGTGCTGAACTCGGCGGCAGGTTTCCTGCGCATGCAATTGGCCAAGGAAATGAAGCTGCGCAGCGTGCCGCAACTGCACTTCCATTACGACGAGAGTGTGGCCCGCGGGGCGCACCTGTCGGCCCTGATCGAGCGTGCCGTGGCTGAAGACAGCCAGCATGGCGACGCGCCTGCCCCTGAAGACGCCAAGGAGTAAGCGGTGGCTCAGGTCAAGCGTATCCGTCGTAACGTCAGCGGCATCATCCTCCTGGACAAGCCGCTGGGCTTCACCTCCAACGCGGCGCTGCAGAAGGTCCGTTGGCTGCTCAACGCCGAGAAGGCCGGCCACACCGGTAGCCTCGACCCCCTGGCCACCGGCGTTTTGCCGCTGTGCTTTGGCGAGGCCACCAAGTTCTCGCAATACCTGCTCGATTCCGACAAGGGTTACGAAACCCTGGCTCAGTTGGGCAAGACCACCACCACCGCGGACGCTGAAGGCGAAGTTTTGCAGACCCGCGAAGTGACCGTTGGTCGTGCCGATATCGAGGCGGTATTGCCGGAATTTCGTGGCGAAATCAAGCAGATACCGCCGATGTACTCGGCCCTCAAGCGCGATGGCCAGCCACTCTACAAACTGGCTCGTGCAGGGGAAGTGGTGGAGCGCGAACCGCGTTCTGTTACTATTGCGCGCTTGGAATTGCTCGCCTTCGAAGGTGACACTGCTCGCCTGGCGGTGGACTGCAGCAAGGGCACCTATATCCGCACCCTGGTGGAAGATATCGGTGAAAAGCTCGGCTGTGGTGCCTACGTTGCAGAACTGCGACGGACCCAGGCCGGACCTTTCAGCCTGGCCCAGACGGTCACCCTGGAAGAGCTTGAAGCCGTGCACGCCGAAGGCGGCAACGAAGCGGTAGACCGCTTCCTGATGCCATCGGACAGCGGTCTGCTGGATTGGCCGCTGCTGCAGTTCTCGGAGCACAGCGCGTTCTACTGGCTCAACGGCCAGCCGGTACGTGCCCCGGATGCACCGAAGTTCGGCATGGTGCGGGTACAGGATCACAACGGTCGCTTCATCGGTATCGGTGAAGTGAGCGAAGACGGGCGCATCGCGCCGCGTCGACTGATTCGGTCAGAATGACCGGACGAGGGTGGCTGTTAACAGGCACGGTCACTACTCATTTATAGATACAGGGATTTGTCCCTGGCCTGTTGAAACTGTTCTTGAACAGTTTCCTGATATAAGGATTGCCCACATGGCACTCAGCGTTGAAGAAAAAGCTCAGATCGTAACCGACTACCAGCAAGCTGTTGGTGACACTGGTTCGCCAGAAGTGCAAGTTGCACTGCTGACCGCCAACATCAACAAACTGCAAGGTCACTTCAAAGCCAACGGTAAAGACCACCACTCCCGTCGTGGCCTGATCCGCATGGTAAACCAGCGTCGTAAGCTGCTGGACTACCTGAAAGGCAAGGACCTGAGCCGTTACAGCACCCTGATCGGTCGTCTGGGTCTGCGTCGCTAATCAGCGATTGCGCTATGAGGTTGGTTGTTTGCCATGCGTCAGCGGTTTTTCCGCCGGCGTATGGCAGGCTTCCAGCCTCAAGTTTTATCTGCTGCACTGTTTTACCTGGACAATAAAGGCTGGGCCGATTCCCCGCATTGCCCAAGAATTTCGCAAGAATCAAGTTTCCCCAAGAGCCACAAAGAAGGTAGGACACCGTGAACCCGGTAATCAAAAAATTCCAGTTCGGTCAGTCGACCGTAACCCTCGAGACTGGCCGTATCGCCCGTCAGGCCTCCGGCGCAGTATTGGTCACCGTTGACGACGACGTCAGCGTATTGGTGACCGTGGTTGGCGCCAAGCAAGCCGATCCAGGCAAGGGCTTCTTCCCTCTGTCTGTTCACTACCAGGAAAAGACTTACGCTGCCGGTAAGATCCCTGGCGGTTTCTTCAAGCGCGAAGGCCGTCCTTCCGAGAAAGAAACCCTGACCTCGCGTCTGATCGACCGTCCGATCCGCCCTCTGTTCCCAGAAGGCTTCATGAACGAAGTGCAGGTTGTCTGCACCGTGGTTTCCACCAGCAAGAAGACCGATCCGGACATCGCTGCGATGATCGGTACCTCGGCTGCCCTGGCGATCTCCGGCATTCCTTTCGACGGCCCGATCGGCGCCGCTCGCGTGGCATTCCACGAAAGCACCGGCTACCTGCTGAACCCGACCTACGAGCAACTGGCTGCTTCGAGCCTGGACATGGTCGTGGCCGGTACCGAAGAAGCCGTACTGATGGTTGAATCGGAAGCCAAAGAGCTGACCGAAGACCAGATGCTGGGCGCTGTACTGTTCGCCCACGACGAATTCCAGTCGGTGATCAAGGCTGTCAAAGAGCTGGCCGCCGAAGCTGCCAAGCCTACCTGGGACTGGGCTGCTGCCCCAGAAGCCACCGAACTGCTGGGCGCTATCCGTGCCGAGTTCGGCGAAGCCATCTCCCAGGCTTACACCATCACCGTCAAGGCCGACCGTTACGCTCGCCTGGGCGAGCTGAAAGACCAGGTCGTCGCCAAGCTCTCCGGTGAAGAAGGCCAGCCTTCGGCGTCCGACGTCAAAGCCGCTTTCGGCGAGATCGAATACCGCACCGTTCGCGAAAACATCGTCAACGGCAAGCCTCGTATCGACGGCCGCGACACCCGCACCGTACGTCCGCTGAACATCGAAGTCGGCGTACTGCCCAAGACTCACGGTTCGGCCCTGTTCACCCGTGGCGAAACCCAGGCCCTGGTGGTTGCGACCCTGGGTACTGCCCGTGACGCACAGCTGCTGGACACCCTGGAAGGCGAGAAGAAAGACCCCTTCATGCTGCACTACAACTTCCCTCCGTTCTCGGTGGGCGAGTGTGGTCGCATGGGCGGCGCTGGTCGTCGTGAAATCGGTCACGGCCGTCTGGCCCGTCGCTCGGTCCAGGCCATGCTGCCAGCCGCCGACGTGTTCCCTTACACCATCCGCGTAGTATCGGAAATCACCGAGTCCAACGGTTCCAGCTCCATGGCTTCCGTGTGCGGTGCTTCCCTGGCGCTGATGGACGCTGGTGTACCAATGAAGGCGCCGGTTGCCGGTATCGCCATGGGCCTGGTCAAGGAAGGCGAGAAGTTCGCAGTCCTGACCGACATCCTGGGTGACGAAGACCACCTGGGCGACATGGACTTCAAGGTAGCCGGTACCGCCAAAGGCGTCACCGCGCTGCAGATGGACATCAAGATCAAGGGCATCACCGAAGAGATCATGGAGATCGCCCTGGGCCAGGCCCTGGAAGCTCGCCTGAACATCCTCGGTCAGATGAACCAGATCATCGGTCAGTCCCGTACCGAGCTGTCGGCCAACGCTCCGACCATGATCGCGATGAAGATCGACACCGACAAGATCCGTGACGTCATCGGTAAAGGCGGCGCCACCATCCGCGCGATCTGTGAAGAAACCAAGGCTTCGATCGACATCGAAGACGACGGCTCGATCAAGATCTTCGGCGAAACCAAGGAAGCTGCAGAGGCCGCGCGTCAGCGCGTTCTGGGCATCACCGCGGAAGCCGAGATCGGCAAGATCTACGTCGGCAAGGTTGAGCGCATCGTCGATTTCGGTGCCTTCGTCAACATCCTGCCGGGCAAGGACGGTCTGGTGCACATCTCCATGCTGAGCGACGCTCGCGTTGAGAAAGTCACCGACATCCTGAAAGAAGGTCAGGAAGTGGAAGTGCTGGTACTGGACGTGGACAACCGCGGCCGTATCAAGCTGTCCATCAAAGACGTGGCAGCAGCCAAGGCTTCGGGCGTTTAATCACCCTTTAGCCTCACGCTGAACAAGCAGACGCCCCGACTGGTTCGGGGCGTTTTGCTATCTGCAATAAAAGCCGCTCGGTTGCCGGCCCGGGGCGCTGGTGCTAGGTTTTAGCCCACGCCGGTGTAGCTCAGTCGGTAGAGCAGCGCACTCGTAACGCGAAGGTCGCAGGTTCGATTCCTGTCTCCGGCACCACATTTCGGGTTGAGAGCAGTTTATGGCTGTCTAAACCCACCCTCCCAACAAAGTTCGCCAGGCTTTGAATGAGCACCCTTGAAAGGCAGGAAACTACGAGGCACCCGCAAAAGTGTGCCCTGGAAGTTTCAGAGGTTCCCGGTGCTATTCAATTGAGCGCTCCTATAGTTGTTTGTGGACGTGCTCCTCATTGTTTATGCGGATTTAGCAGCCAGAGAGACTTCTATCAACGAAGACTTTCCGCGCCTGTACTCAGCATCCTGTACCGAGTTTTAAGCGGTTTGCTCGGGGTTATCTGGTTTCGGTGTTTTTGTGTCTGGACGAGGTTAGTGCCCAGTTGCTCACACCTGTGCGGGTCATGAACCGGGTGGTAGCAGCCAGGGGCATTGCGCATAATGACGCCCGCAAATCATGGAGTGACCGGTGTGAAGAAGTGGAAGTTGGCTTTGGCCGGCGTAGTGTCGCTGTCCCTTGCAGCCTGTGAGAAAGGACCCTCTTATGAGTTTGAGGGGGAATATTTTGCCGCTGAAGGCGAAGACTGCACGACGCCAACGAATACCAAAGACCTGGAGCAATATTTCTTAAGAATAACCAAGCAGGTACAGGGAGGAAGTGTGTTGTATTCCGCTGAGTTTCCTGCTGCTTCAAGGGCTCGGCTGCCTGTTGTCAGCGCGCAAAGCGTTTCACCAGGCGATGATAATGAACTGACTTTCAATTTCACTGAGACCAAGGTGCCGGAGAGTCGTCCAGAGAGTCCGACATTGAATTTCGTAGTTACTGTCATCCCTAATCAAAGCAAGGAAGGGTATCTATGGCTGACTAGAGCCGGGATCCTCATAGCCAAGGATGGAGAAGTAAAGGAGTTCGATATTCTCGATAATCTAAGAAGGCTTATCGATGTCGGGCAGACAGGAGCTTGCTTGAGAAAAGGAACAGCTACGGCTGTGGGGTCCTAGCTCCGTAACCTGGTGAAACACCGGCATGAAATATCGCTGCGGCTGCATTTGCGAAATCTCGTTCTCTGAGGGTTCTGCCGGGCTGGCGTCTGCTGAAGGCTTGGAAAACCCGGAGTTTTTCTCCAATGGGTGCATCAGGTCATATAAATCGTGGACCAAAGGTCCTATATTCGGTCCCTGTCTGAGTACCAGCATGCTGTTTTCAGATGATCCAGAATGGTTCTGAAGGCCAGATAAATCGAAGTTCACAACGGTTTTTTGCGGCAGAGAGATCCCAACGATCCAGATCCATCTTCCATTCCCACGATCAGAGAGAACGAGATGATTCCTAAAGAGGCAAGAATCGACGTAGCGCTTGAAAGGTACCTGGCTGCCACGCCTTCCTTGCAAGAGGAAATCAGCGCCCTGAGCCCGGAAGAGCAGAAGCAGCAGGCGCAATGGGCGTTCGAGGACGAGGCGGAATCCCGCGGCATAGAGCCATGGGAACTGGTGCTCGATCTGGTGGCAGAAACACCGGAGGAACTGAAGGCCATGCGCCTGGAGGTGCATCAGGAAGTTGCTGAAGCGCTGGGCATGGACCTGGAGGACTATCTGCAGCTCAACGAGATCGACGGTTGAGCACGACGCCAGCCTGAACCAGGCTGGCGTTTTTCATGGCTCAGAGGCTCAAGCGCATGGACAGGTCCAGCGCTTTCACGTCCTTGGTCATGGCACCGATGGAAATGTAATCCACCCCGGTCTCGGCGATCGGGCGCAAGGTGCTTTCGTTGATCCCGCCACTGGCTTCCAGCTTGGCCTTGCCGGCGTTCAGGCGCACGGCCTCGCGCATGTCGTCCAGGCTCAGTTCGTCGAGCATGATGATGTCGGCTCCGGCGGCCAGGGCCTCCTTCAGTTCCTCCAGGCTTTCCACTTCCACTTCCACCGGCTTGCCCGGGGCGATCCTGTGGGCGGCGCTGATGGCCTGGGCGATACCGCCGCAGGCAGCGATATGGTTTTCCTTGATCAGGAAGGCGTCATACAGGCCGATGCGGTGGTTGTGGCAACCGCCGCAGGTGACCGCGTACTTCTGTGCCAGGCGCAGCCCCGGCAGGGTCTTGCGGGTATCCAGCAGCTTGACCTGGGTATCGGCGACAAAGTCCGCCAGGTACCGCGCGCGGGTGGCCACGCCGGACAGCAGTTGCAGAAAGTTCAGGGCACTGCGCTCGCCGGTGAGCAGCGAGCGGGCTGGGCCTTCGAGGTGGAAAAGCACCTGGTTGGGCACCACCCGCTCACCGTCGGCCACTTGCCAGTGCACAGCGACCCGCGGGTCCAGCTGGCGAAAGACCGCATCGACCCAGGCGGTGCCGGCGACTACTGCGGCTTCGCGGGTAATGATGGTGGCCTTGGCCAGACGTTCGGCCGGGATCAGTTGCGCGGTGATGTCGCCGCTGCCGATGTCTTCCAGCAACGCACGGCGCACGTTGGCTTCGATTTCGGCGGTCAGGTCGGCGAGGCGTAGATTCGGCATAACGGGCTCCACAAACAAAGTGCGCCGATTATAGGGCCAGGGGATCAGCGAACCCAAGGTGGCAAATGCCTGCAAGGCATTGGCGAACCTGTCCTGGATGGCTTTGTCTGATGAATAGGAGTGACTTTTCTTGAGTCGCTAGGGGTTATTTCGGAGGAGGCCACAGAGTCTGCTGGCGCAAGAGGGGACTTTTACAAGATAATATGACTTGTAATTGACGTCATAGCTTTGACGTGTCTTTGGCTTCCCCCTAAATGAAGTGCAGTGGAGTGCATGCGCCTCCGCTGAGAGCCGGCTGTGAGCGTCGTCGGCTTGACTGAATCTTGATCTCGAACCGAAGAAACACCTTTCCAGGAGGCTTGGATGCACAACGACGGGAATGTAGTGCCTTTGCACAAGGCCGCTACAGATCAGGCGACCGCTTCGCCGCTTGCCCGCCTGCCTGTGATTCTGCTTCAGGTCCGAGACAAGGCCGCCCAACAATTGCGCCACGGCTTGCAGGAACTGTTTGATAACGCTGATGACACCCTGTTCGAAATGGCCGATCGGGCCCGCAACAACGTCGAGCAAAACACCCTCTTCGAAGCCATGCGCGACCTGCGGCTGAAGCGCAAGAGCATCGAGCGCGGTTTCCTGGAGGCGTTCTTCCAGGCTTTTGCCTGCCTGGTGCAGTATGACCCGGCCCTGGCCATTCCCCATGCCGTGGTCTACGACCCATCACTGGATCCGTCCCACGATGACCTGGAAAAGACCGTCGCGGTGGATGCCATGGTGGCCAAGGTGCTCAACCGTGATGGCTTCGCCCTGGGGCAGTTGACGGAGCGCCTGAGTGTGCTGCTGGGACGGCGCCTGGTGGATGGGGACAACCCCCTGGGGCCGGCGCTGCTCTGCGAGTATTTCCTCCAGGCCGGGCGCAGCCTGGGGGTGGAAATCAAGGTCAAGCTGATCATCCTCAAGTTGTTCGAGCGTTATGTGCTCAGCGATGCCGAACAACTCTATGCCGAAGCCAACCAACTGCTGATCGCCACCGGGATCCTGCCGGAACTGATGCCTGCTCCGGCCCGCCGGGCGGCCGATCGAGCCCAGGCCGAGGCCCGTGCGTCAGCGACCGAGGGGGGCACGGCGAAATCCAGCCAGTCGCAGCTCGACGAGAGCGTGCAGGAAGTTTTCGCCGCCCTGCAGACCCTGCTGTTTCATGTGCGTGGCAGCGTGGCGCCGACCCTGGAAGCCAGCGCCGAAACCCAGCCGATTTCCACCCGCGACCTCATGCGCCTGCTGTCGCACCTGCAGCAATACGTGCCGGCGCCCAGCGCCCAGGACGATTTCGACCTGCGCAACCAGTTGGAACAATTGCTCACCCGGGTCAGCGTCAAGAGCGGCAAATCCCGGGTGGTGGATGTGGCCGATGAAGACGTGATCAACCTGATCGCCATGCTCTTCGAATGCATTCTCGATGACCGCAACCTGCCGGACTCGCTCAAGGCGCTGATTGGCCGCCTGCAGATTCCCATGCTCAAGGTGGCGGTGCTGGACAAGAGTTTCTTCAGCCGCGGCAATCACCCGGCCCGGCGCCTGCTCAATGAGATCGCCGCTGCAGCCATGGGCTGGGGCGGTTGCGATGACCACCAGCGCGACAGTCTGTACCTGCGGATCGAGCAAGTGGTGCAACGCCTGCTCAGCGAGTTCAGCGATGACCCGGCGATCTTCTCCGAGCTGCTGGCGGACTTCCTGGCCTTCACTGCCGACGAGCGGCGTCGCGCTGAGTTGCTGGAGCAGCGTACCCGTGACGCCGAGGAAGGGCGGGCCAGGGCCGAACTGGCCCGGCGCCGGGTAGAGCAGGCCCTGAATGACGCCCTGCTGGGCAAGGTGTTGCCGCAGAAGGTGGTGGATTTTGTCCGCGAAGCCTGGAGTCAGGTGATGCTGCTCAGTTGCCTCAAGCACGGCGACGACTCGCCAGAGTGGCAAACTGCGGAGCAGACCCTGCTGGAGCTGATCTGGAGCGTGCAGCGCCATGAACAGCCGGATACTGCCATGCGCTTGCTGGCGCTGGTGCCGGGGTTGCTCAAGGGCCTGCGCGAGGGTTTGAGCGCGGCGGCTTTCGATCCTTTCGCTACCAGCGAGTTCTTCAGCCAGCTGGAGCTCCTGCACTTGCAGGCATTCGAGCGCGAGGCTCAGGCCCCGCAACTGCAGGGTGCCGTCCTGGAAGCAGACCCTGCACACATGATCGTGGTGGCCGAAGAGATTGTCCTGCCCAGTGCTGAAGAGGGCCCGCTGGAAGTCGCGCCGCTGGCGTTGCCGGCCAACGACCCCAGCGTGCAATGGGTGGACCAACTGCGGCTTGGGGCCTGGGTCGAATTCCTGGAGGACGAGGACAACACCCTGCGCTGCAAACTGGCGGCGATTGTTCCCCATCCGGTGGCCAAATACGTGTTCGTCAACCGCACCGGCATGAAGGTGCTGGAGCGTACGCGCATGGGCCTGGCCCTGGAGTTCCAGCGCGGCGCAGTGCGCGCCCTGGATGACACCCTGCTGTTCGACCGCGCCCTGGAATCGGTGATCGGCAACCTGCAGCGACTCAATCACGGCAAGTGATCGCAACCCGAGGGGATAACGCGGCATACTGGGCCACCCAAGGCTTTAGTTGAAGGAATCGGTATGCGGCTGGACCCTGCCACGGGGTGGTGTCATGGCGTACGGCATTGCCCGTCACCCAATTTCAATGAACGTCCGGCGGGCGAGATTTCCCTGCTGGTGATTCACAACATCAGCCTGCCGCCGGGGCAGTTCGGCACCGGCAAGGTGCAGGAATTCTTCCAGAATCGCCTTGATGTCACAGAGCATCCCTATTTTGCCGGGATCGCCGATCTGCGTGTTTCTGCGCATTTTCTGATCGAGCGTGACGGCGCCGTCACCCAATTCGTTTCCTGCCTGGATCGGGCCTGGCATGCCGGTGTCTCGAGTTTCCAGGGGCGTGAGACGTGCAACGACTTTTCCCTGGGCATCGAACTGGAAGGCACCGATGATCAGCCTTTCAGCGATGCTCAATATCACTCGTTGATCAGCCTGAGCAGGCAACTGCGGCGGGCCTTCAGCGACATCACGCCACAACGGATCTGCGGGCATAGCGACATCGCACCCGGGCGCAAGACCGACCCGGGCCCGGGATTCGACTGGGCACGCTTTCGTGCCGCCTTGGAGAAGGGGGAAGGACAATGAGTTTTCTGGTGTTGCTGTTGGCGGTGTGGATCGAGAAGTTCTCGGCCCTGCGCCAGCGGGTGCAGCGTGATGGCTGGTGGCTGGGGGAATTGGCGCGTCTGGAGTCGAGCCCGCGTATGGCCGGGCATCCGTGGTGGCTGCTGATCGTCATGGTGTTGCTGCCGGTGGCGCTGCTCGGGCTGTTGCTGCTGGTGCTGGAGCCCATCGCCTATGGCTTGCTGGCGCTGCCGGTGCACCTGCTGGTGGTGATCTACGCCCTGGGTCGCGGCGATCTGCTGGGTGAACTGGGCCCGTTCCGTGACGCCTGGCGGCGTGAGGATCTGCAAGCGGCAGCCCATGTCGCAGAACGTGACCTGGGCATCTGCGCCGAAAATGGCGAACAACTGCTGGAGCGAGTGCAGGGCCACCTGCTGTGGCAGGCCTTCCAGAGTTTCTTCGCGGTGATCTTCTGGTACTTCCTGCTGGGGCCGGTAGCGGCCCTGAGCTATCGCCTGTTGGCTCTCGCCGCCGAACATGGCAAGAACCCCGCCCTGGTCGAACGCGCGGGGCAGTTGCGACATGCCTTCGACTGGTTGCCGGTGCGCCTGCTGGCGGCGAGTTTTGCCCTGGTGGGCAACTTTGTCGCAGTCGGCCGGGTGATGCTCCACGAGTTGCTCAACTGGCATATCGGTGCCGCGCAGTTGGTGGAAAAGGTCGGCCTGGTGGCCGCGGAAATCCCGCCGCCGGAAGTCGGGCCCGAAGGTATCAACAGCCTGGATCGTATCTGGGAGCTGTTGTTGCGGGCGGCGGTGCTCTGGTACGCCGGCTTTGCCCTGTGGACCGTCCTGGCCTGAGGTGACCAAGGGCTGGCCCCAACCGCCCACCGAGGGTTTTCTGGCGCAGCGCATCGCAGAGAGTGCGACGGCTGCGCCTTCGATCGGCAGCAAGCTCCCTCGCCACAGCCCGCGAGCGTCCCCTGGATGCCGCGCTGGCGGTTAACTTTAAGTTACAAAACCTCCCACGAAATTGAGCTATACAGACGGAGCGCCGAATAGTGGCTATCTGCTGCCTTCGCCTGCCTGCCAATAACAATAAAAGAAAAGGGAGACTTCTTTGTGAAGAGCTTGCTCTATCCCGCTGTCGCGCTGATGAACCGCCTGAGCTTCGGCATGAAGTTCAGCCTGATCAGCGTGCTGTTCTTTCTACCCATGCTGGTGACCAACTTCTATCTGGTGCGCGACTCCTACCGCGAATTCCAGGGCACCCGGGTCGAACTGCAAAGCCTCGACCTGCTGGGCAGCAGCCTGGCCCTGCGCCGAGACCTGGAAACCCTCAATAACCTGGTGCAGATCAACGCCAGCCTCGGTCAGTCCGGCAAGGCAGGGGACCTGGAAGGCAAGATCGTGGCCCTGGAGAAATCCGTGCTGGAACGCCTGCAGGCCTTGCAGGCGGTGACCACGGACCCACAGCAGGTGGAGGTCTTCAACGCCAAGCGCGATGAGCTGATTGCCGCCTTCAAGACCCAGCAAGTGGAAAGCTCGCTGCTGAACAAAAGCGGCCTGATCGGCAAGTTGCTGGGCAGCGCGCAGTTGTTCAGCCAGATCATCGCCAGCCAGTCGGGCCTGAGCCGCGATGGCCAGGGTGACATTCGCCAGCTCAGCGAGCTGATCACCAGCGTCACCCCGCAGGTTACCCAGCTCCTCGGTGAAGGCCGGGCCATGGGCGCCTACTCCCTGGGCCAGGGGTTCCTCAATTCCTCGTCCAGCACGCGTTTCGACGAATTGCTGGTGCAAATCGAAAAGCTCCAGGCCGAATACGGGCTCAAGTTGCAGGATGCCCTGGGGGCCAGCCGCGCTGCCCACGATGCTCTCGACACGCTGGCCACGACCAGCAAGGGCAGCCTCAAGCAGGCCAGCGAGCTGTTCGAGGAGCAGGTGGTGATGGCCGATACCCTGGATGCGCCCTGGCAGGCCTTCTACGACCAGGTCAGCGGGCTGATGGCGCAGACTTACCTGCTCAATGAAGGCACCTTGAAATTCCTGGATGTCGAGTTGCAAAAGCGCCTGGAGCAGAATCGTCGCCACATGGTGCTGCTGGTGGCGGCCCTGGCCCTGGTGTTTCTCTCCATCGTCTACCTGTACGGCGGTTTCTACGCTTCCACCCGCACCACTCTGCGGCGCCTGGGGGCGATGATGGACAAGGTAGCGGCGGGGGACATGACCGTCAGCTTCACCGCCCACAGCCGCGACGAACTGGGGGAACTGGGCAGTGTGTTCAACGGCACCGTGCTGAAAATCCACGACCTGATCGAGCGGGTTGGCCACACCGTCAGTGAGGTGGAACGCCAGGCCGGGCAAGTGCAGAGTGTATCGGCCCAGAGCAATCAGGCCGTGGCTGGCCAGCGCACCCAGATCGAGCAAGTGGCCACGGCGATGAACCAGATGTCCGCCACCTCCCAGGAAGTGGCTCGCAGCGCCGCGGCGGCGGTCAGCAGCGCCCACAGCGTGAATGACGAAACCATCAGCGGCCGCGGGCTGGTGGAATCCCAGCAGGGCAGCATCGCCCGGCTGGCCAGCGAGATCGACCAGTCGGTGCTGGTGATCAACCAGCTGGCCAGCGACAGCCAGTCCATCAGCCGGGTCCTGGAGGTGATCAAGAGCATCGCCGAGCAGACCAACCTGCTGGCCCTCAACGCGGCCATCGAGGCGGCGCGCGCCGGTGAGCAGGGGCGGGGCTTTGCGGTGGTGGCCGATGAAGTGCGGACCCTGGCCAAACGCACCCAGCAGTCCACCGAGGAGATCGAGGACATGATCGGCAAGCTCCACGGTGGCGTCAGCGCGGCGGTCAAGGCCATGGGCAGCAGCCACGCCATGGCCAACGGTACGGTGGACCAGTCGGAAAAGGTCCAGCAGGCGTTGGAAAATATCCTTGGGGCGGTAGGCATGATCGTCGATCAGAACCAGCAAATCGCCGCGGCCGTGGAGCAGCAGACCGCGGTGGCCCACGACATCGACCAGAACATCGTCGAGATCAATCGTGCCGGTGAGCGCACTGCCGAGGGCGCGCACCAGACCGAGGATGCCAGCCGGCAGTTGTCGGCCCAGGTGGTGCAACTGAAGCAATTGATCGGAGCTTTCCGCGTCTGAGCAACGTGCACCGGCTCTCGGCGAGGCCCCGGAAACCAGGGGCTTCGCTGCTTTGCATACAATCGGTAGTAAATGAATGCTTTGTTTGTCGCGTGTTTCCTGTTTTCCTGCGCGTCTGATTTTTCAGCCCCGGTGATGCCGCAGGCTGTTCGACCAGTTGGCCATGTGCCTTGCATGGCCCTGAGGAAATACGTTGATGACTGCCACTTCTGGAATCCAGGGCCGTTGCGCCCATTGCCAGACCCTCCTTGAACTCGAACCCTGGCAACTCAATGCCATGGCGTTGCAGGAAGCCTTCAACTGCAACCATTGCCACAAACCGCTGAAGCTCAGTTGCCCCGAACAGATCAAGCGCCTCAGGTCCCTGGGCTCGCTGGCCACCCTGCGCGCGACCATGATCGTGCTGTGTGCCACGGTGATATTGGTGACACTGGTGCTGGAGTGGGTCGGGCTGGTAAGCCTGGCTCAGCAACTGAGCGTTTCGGCATTGATGCTGGTGAGTTACCTGTTGGTGATGATGGCTGCTCGCCGGCGTCAGCGCCGACCGTTGCAGCTACAGGCCGGCTGAAGGCCAGCCGAACAGCTCGCAGGCGTTGCGGGTGCTGGCGCTGGCCAGTTGCTCGGGCGTGATGCCGATGATCTGCGCCAGGGCGGCGCAGATGGCCGGCAGGTGCTGCGGGCTGTTGCGCTGGCCGGGAAACATGGCAGGCGCCATGTCCGGCGAGTCGGTTTCCAGCACCAGGGCGTGCAGCGGCAGCTCGGTGATCACCTTGCGCAGGCGCTGGGCCTGCGGCCAGGTCGCGGCGCCCCCCAGACCCAGCTTGAACCCCAGCTTGAGGTATTCCCGGGCTTCCTCGCGGCTGCCGGCGAAGGCGTGGATAATGCCGCCACGCTTGAGCTTGAAGCGCTTTAGGCTGGCGATCACCGCCGCGTGGCTGCGCCGGACATGAAGCAGGGCGGGCAACTGGAAATCTGCCGCCAGCTGCAATTGCGCTTCGAAGAGTGCCTGTTGGCGCTCGCGATCCAGGTGCGCAAGAAAGTAGTCCAGGCCGATCTCGCCCACCGCGCACACTTGCGGGTGCCCTGCCAGCCGGGTCAGCCAGTCACCCAGTTGCTGGAGATGTTCCGGGCGGTGATCGTCCAGGTACACCGGGTGCAGGCCAAAGGCCGCGTACAGCTGCGAGTCGCTTTGCACCAGATCCCAGAGCCGCTGCCAATTGGCCTGATAGACCCCCAGCACCACCATTCGCGAGACGCCCAGGGCGCGGCTGTCTGCCAGCAGCGCCCCGCGATCGGCATCGAAATCCGCGAAATCCAGGTGGGTGTGGCTGTCGATCAGCTCCACGGTTCAGCCCTGTTGGATGCGCTGTTTGAAGGTCCGCGCGATGGCCTGCACGCCGGGCTGGTAATGCGCCTCTTCAATGGCAGCCAGGGCCAGTTGCAGGGCTTTTTCGGCGATCAGTTGATGCTGCTGGGCCATGGCATTGACCGGCAGCGGCAGGAAATCCAGCAACTGGGTATCGCCAAAGGTGCCCAGGCGCAGTGGCCGGGATTTCAGCGGGAAGTCGTGCAAGGCATCGAATACCCCTTGCAGCAGGACATAGGAGGTGGTCACCAGGGCGTCTGGCAGATGGCCCAGGCGCTGCAGCAGTTCTTCCATCAGCTGGCGGCCGCAATCACGACTGAAGGCTTCGCCGTGCTCGATCAGCACCTCGCCGCCGAAACCCTCGAGGGCCTGGCGGAAACCGGCGGCACGCTCCTGGCTGATGCTCAGTTCCGGGCGCGCGCCGATCAGCACGATCTGCTTGGGCTCAGGCTCAAGCAGGCTCTGGGTCAGGTGCAGGCTGGCTTGCAGGTCATCGCTGATCACCGAGCAGAACAGCTCGGGCGGCATCACCCGGTCGATGGCGATGATCGGCAGGCCCTGGGCCTGCAACTGCTGGTAGCTGTCGTCTTCCGGCGGCAGGCAGCTGGCGACGAATAGCGCGTCGCAACGCCGGGCGCGGAACAGCTGGAGCAATTGTCGCTCGCTGTCCGGAGCGTCGTCGGAACTGGCGATCAGCAGCTGATACCCTCGGGCCCGGGCGCCTTGCTCCAGCAGCTTGGCGATGCGTGCGTAGCTGGGGTTCTCCAGGTCCGGGAGAATGAAACCCAAGGTACGGGTGTGCCGGCTGCGCAAGCCGGCCGCCTGGGGGTTGGGCGTAAAGCCGTGTTCTTCCACCACCGCCCGCACCCGTTCCACGGTGGCGTTGCTGATGCGTTGTTGTTCGGCCTTGCCGTTGATGACGTAACTGGCGGTGGTCACAGACACACCGGCCAGGCGAGCGATATCACTGAGTTTCAACCCGGGATTTCCTTGTTTTTGGTGCTTGCCCCGATATTTTCGCCAATCCTACCTGATCTGGGCAGGCGACCAACGTCGGAACCGGCAATCGACCAGAAGGACTTCAAGCGCTCGAGATTATGGAGTAACGTACCAAACTTGCTAGATTAAACGTTTCAGCACGCGTATTTTCTAGGCCGAAGCCCGAACGGAAAACGCCCCTGCCAGGCACCGAGTCCCGTTTGTGGCAGTAAAGACGCCTACGCTGCTTACTTAAAACAATACCTAGCGCCGCCCCCTGCCGCGCTAAATAGGAGAAGCCATGCTCGAGCTCACTGTAGAGCAGATATCCATGGGCCAGTCGGCTGTGGATAAGTCCGCGGCGCTGCACTTGCTGGCCGACAAACTGGTGGCGGACGGCCTGGTGGCCGAGGGTTACCTGGCTGGCCTCCAGGCCCGCGAAGCCCAGGGCTCGACCTTTCTTGGCCAAGGCATCGCCATTCCCCATGGCACCCCGGAAACCCGCGACCAGGTCTTTGCCACCGGCGTGCGCCTGCTGCAGTTTCCCGACGGCGTGGATTGGGGAGACGGGCAGATCGTCTACCTGGCCATCGGCATCGCGGCTAAATCCGACGAGCACTTGCGACTCCTGCAACTCCTGACCCGCGCCCTGGGTGAAACCGACTTGGGCCAGGCCCTGCGCCGCGCCAGCTCTCCCCAGGCCCTGCTCAAGTTGTTGCAGGGCGCACCCCAGGAACTGGCGCTGGACGCACAGATGATTGGCCTCGGTGTGGCGGCGGAAGATTTCGAAGAGCTGGTCTGGCGCGGCGCTCGCCTGCTGCGCCAGGCCGAGTGTGTGAGCAACGGCTTTGCCGCGGTGCTGCAACAGGTGGAGGCGCTGCCCCTGGGTGACGGCCTGTGGTGGCTGCACAGCGAGCAGACCGTGCTGCGCCCGGGGCTGGCGTTCGTCACCCCGGACAAGCCCATCCGCTACCTGGGCCAGCCCCTCAGCGGCCTGTTCTGCCTGGCCAGCCTGGGGGAAGCCCACCAGGCCCTGCTGGAGCGCCTGTGTGCGCTGCTGATCGAAGGCCGTGGCCAGGAATTGGGCCGCGCCACCAGCAGCCGCGCAGTCCTGGAAGTGCTTGGCGGCGAGTTGCCTGCGGACTGGCCCAGCGCCCGCATCGCCCTGGCCAACGCCCACGGCCTGCATGCGCGCCCGGCCAAGGTGCTGGCGCAACTGGCAAAAAACTTTGAAGGCGAGATCCGCATCCGCATCGTCGATGGCAAGGATTCTGCGGTCTCGGTCAAAAGCCTGAGCAAGCTGCTGAGCCTCGGGGCCCGGCGTGGCCAGGTACTGGAACTGATCGCTGAACCCAGCATTGCCGCCGATGCCTTGCCCGCGTTACTGGCAGCCATCGAAGAGGGCCTGGGCGAAGAGGTCGAGCCATTGCCGGCTGTCAGCACGCCTCGGCAAGAGCCACAAGAGGTCGTCGAGCCACTCAGCGCCCCGGCCTCCGGCAGCCTGATCCAGGCCATCGCCGCTGCGCCCGGCATCGCCATCGGCCCGGCCCATATCCAGGTCCAGCAAAGTATCGATTACCCACTGCGGGGCGAGTCCACCGCCATCGAGCGCCAGCGCTTGCAGCAGGCCCTGGCCGAGGTCCGCGAGGACATCCAGGGGCTGATCCAGCGCAGCCAGGCCAAGGCCATCCGCGAAATCTTCATCACCCATCAGGAAATGCTCGACGACCCCGAACTGAGCGATGAAGTGGACACCCGCCTCAAGCAGGGCGAAAGCGCCGAAGCGGCGTGGATGACCGTGATCGAAAGCGCCGCCAAACAGCAGGAAGCCCTGCAGGACGCCCTGCTCGCCGAGCGCGCCGCCGACCTGCGGGACATCGGCCGCCGGGTGCTGGCGCAACTGTGCGGCATTGAAACCCCGGCCGAGCCGGACCAGCCCTACATCCTGGTGATGGATGAAGTCGGCCCTTCGGACGTCGCGCGCCTCGATCCGACCCGGGTCGCCGGTATTCTCACCGCCCGCGGCGGCGCCACCGCCCACAGCGCCATCGTCGCCCGGGCCCTGGGGATTCCGGCCCTGGTGGGCGCGGGGGCCAGCGTGCTGCTGATCAAGTCCGGTACGCCCTTGTTGCTGGACGGCCAACGCGGGCGCCTGCATGTCGACGCCGATAGCCACACCCTGCAGCGGGCCGCCGAGGAGCGCGACAACCGCGAGCAACGGCTCAAGGCGGCCGCCGAACAGCGCCATCAGGCGGCCCATACCACCGATGGTCACGCGGTCGAGGTGTTCGCCAATATCGGTGAAAGCGCCGGTGTCGCGGCCGCCGTGGAAAACGGCGCCGAAGGCATCGGCCTGCTGCGCACCGAACTGATCTTCATGGCCCATCCCCAGGCCCCGGACGAAGCCACCCAGGAAGCCGAATACCGCCGTGTACTCGACGGCCTCGCCGGGCGTCCGCTGGTGGTGCGCACCCTGGATGTGGGCGGTGACAAACCGCTGCCTTACTGGCCCATCGCCAAGGAAGAAAACCCCTTCCTCGGCGTGCGCGGCATCCGCCTGACCCTGCAGCGGCCACTGATCATGGAAGCGCAATTGCGCGCCTTGCTGCGCTCGGCGGACAACCGCCCGCTGCGGATCATGTTCCCCATGGTCGGCAGCGTCGAAGAGTGGCGCCAGGCCCGGGACATGACCGAGCGCCTGCGCCGGGAAATCCCTGTCGCCGACCTGCAACTGGGGATCATGATCGAAGTGCCGTCCGCCGCCCTGCTGGCGCCGGTGCTGGCCAAGGAAGTGGACTTCTTCAGCATCGGCACCAACGACCTGACCCAATACACCCTGGCCATCGATCGTGGCCACCCGACCCTTTCCGCCCAGGCCGATGGCCTGCACCCGGCGGTGCTGCAACTGATCGACATCACCGTGCGTGCCGCCCATGCCCACGGCAAGTGGGTCGGGGTCTGCGGCGAGCTGGCGGCCGACCCGCTGGCGGTGCCGGTGCTGGTGGGCCTGGGGGTGGATGAACTCAGTGTTTCCGGACGCAGCATCGCCGAGGTCAAGGCGCGGATCCGCGAACTGCGCCTGACCCAGGCACAAACCCTTGCTCAACAGGCCCTGGCCGTCGGCAGCGCCAACGAAGTGCGCGCCCTAGTGGAGGCCATGTAATGGCGAAGATTCTTACCCTGACCCTCAACCCGGCGCTGGACCTGACGGTGCAGCTGGCGCGCCTGGACACAGGGCAGGTCAACCGCAGCGACGCCATGTACACCCACGCCGCCGGCAAGGGCGTGAATGTGGCCCAGGTGCTGGCCGACCTCGGCCATCAACTGACCGTCAGCGGCTTTCTCGGGGAAAACAATCCACAGGCGTTTGACGCGTTGTTTGCCCAGCGCGGGTTTGTCGACGCCTTTATCCGTGTGCCCGGGGACACCCGCAGCAACATCAAGCTGGCCGAAAGCGACGGGCGCATTACCGACATCAACGGCCCTGGGCCCGAGGTTAGCGAAGCTGCGCAACAGGCCCTGCTTGAACGCCTGGAACAGATCGCTCCCGGGCATGACGCGGTGGTGGTGGCCGGCAGCCTGCCGCGTGGGGTCAGCCCCGAATGGTTCCAGGCCCTGCTGCTGCGTTTGAAAAACCTCGGTCTTAAAGTCGCCCTCGACACCAGCGGCGCTGCCTTGCGCGCCGGCCTGGCGGCAGGCCCCTGGCTGGTCAAGCCCAACACCGAAGAGCTGGCGGACGCCCTGGGCAGCCCGGTGGTTTCAGTGGCCGGGCAGGCCGAGGCTGCGCGCCAGTTGCACGCCCAGGGCGTCGAGCATGTGGTGATTTCCCACGGCGCCGAGGGGGTCAACTGGTTCAGTGCTGCACCGTCCTTGCAGGCCTTGCCGCCCAAGGTCCGCGTGGTCAGCACCGTAGGCGCCGGCGACTCGCTGCTGGCGGGGATGCTCCACGGCCTGCTCAGCGCCCAGCCGTTTGAACAGACCCTGCGCACCGCCACGGCGATTGCCGCCATGGCCGTGACCCAGATCGGTTTCGGCATCAGCGACAGGGTGCAACTGGCCCGGCTGGAGCAGGGGGTGCGCGTGCATCCCCTCCTAGAACAATAAGAGGGTTGCCCATGAAGTTAGCCATAGTTACCGCCTGCCCCAACGGCATGGTCACCAGCGTGCTCTGCGCCCGCCTGCTGGACGCCGCGGCGCAGCGCCAGGGCTGGAGCACCAGCGTCGAAGTGCACGATGAAGCGCACCCGGAACGCCAACTCTCGGCGGCCACCATTGAGGCCGCCGAGTGGGTGCTGGTGGTCAGCACCGGGCCTGTGGATATGTCGCGTTTTGTCGGCAAGCGGGTGTACCGCAGCAGCCCGTCCCAGGCCCTGCAGGATGTCGATGCAGTGCTGCGTCGCGGCGCTGAAGAGGCCCAGGTCCATGTCGCCACCGAGGCCAGTGCCGAGCCGGTGGTCGAAACAGGCAAGCGCGCCCCGCGGCTGGTAGCGATCACTGCCTGCCCGACTGGGGTGGCTCACACCTTCATGGCCGCCGAGGCCCTGCAGCAAACCGCCAAGCGCCTGGGCTACGACCTGCAAGTGGAAACCCAGGGCTCGGTGGGCGCGCGCAATCCGCTGAGCGCCCAAGCCATTGCCGAGGCCGACGTGGTGCTGCTGGCGGCGGACATCGAAGTGCCCACCGAGCGTTTTGCCGGCAAGCGCATTTATCGCTGCGGCACCGGCGTGGCCCTGAAACAGTCCGAGGCGACCCTGAACAAGGCCCTGGCCGAGGGCCGGCTGGAGTCCTCCGCAGCAGGCGCCCAGACACCGGCCAAACAGGAAAAGACCGGGGTCTACAAACACCTGCTGACCGGGGTGTCGTTCATGCTGCCGATGGTGGTGGCGGGCGGTTTGATGATTGCCCTGTCCTTCGTCTTCGGCATCACCGCCTTCAAGGAGGAGGGCACCCTGGCCGCGGCCTTGATGCAGATCGGCGGCGAGACCGCCTTCAAGCTGATGGTGCCGCTGCTGGCGGGTTACATCGCCTACTCCATCGCCGACCGCCCAGGCCTGGCGCCGGGAATGATCGGTGGCATGCTCGCCAGCACCCTGGGCGCGGGCTTTATCGGCGGCATCGTCGCCGGCTTCCTCGCCGGTTATGCGGCCAAGGCGATCAATAAATATGCGCGCTTGCCGCAAAGCCTGGAGGCGCTGAAACCTATCCTGATCATCCCGCTGCTGGCCAGCCTGTTCACCGGGCTGGTGATGATCTACGTGGTGGGCAAACCCGTGGCGGGCATGCTCGAAGCCCTGACCCACTTCCTCGACAGCATGGGTACCACCAACGCGATTCTGCTGGGGGTACTGCTGGGCGGCATGATGTGCGTCGACCTGGGCGGGCCGATCAACAAGGCGGCCTATGCGTTCTCGGTAGGGCTGCTGGCGTCCCAGAGCTATGCACCGATGGCCGCGACCATGGCCGCGGGCATGGTACCGCCCATTGGCCTGGGCATTGCCACCTTCATTGCCCGACGCAAATTTGCCCAGACCGAACGTGAGGCCGGCAAGGCGGCGCTGGTATTGGGCCTGTGCTTTATCTCCGAAGGCGCGATTCCGTTTGCCGCCAAGGACCCGTTGCGAGTGATCCCGGCGAGCATCGCCGGCGGCGCCCTGACCGGGGCTTTGTCGATGTACTTCGGCTGCAAACTGATGGCGCCCCACGGCGGCCTGTTCGTCATGCTGATCCCGAATGCCATCAACCACGCCCTGCTGTACCTGCTGGCGATTGTCGCGGGCAGCCTGCTGACGGCGGTGGTGTACGCGTTGGTGAAGCGGCCTGAGGCGGTGGAGCTCGCCGTGCAACCCACCTCTTCGTAGGAGCCGGCTTGCCGGCGAAGAGGTCCTCAAGCCTTGCACCGTTCTGGCTGGCGAATACGTCCTCAAGCCGGGCTCGCCCTTTTTCCTCGCCGCTCAACCTCGGCGCACCTGCTATTGCAGGCTGCGCTCTGGGCTTATTACGGCTTTCTCCAGCGGCTACCGTCGGCCAAGTCTCTTTCTTTTGTAAGGGGTTTCCGAGACACTCCTTAGCGCTTGCGGCTGGGTACTCGGCTCACTAGGCTCGGTTCGTCACTGAATATTCAGTGATCGGGTTTAGCAGCCTGATTCCAAGACACGCAAGTATTGCCCCTGTCCCGGTTGGCTTTTGGCCTGCCGAGTTCTGTTATGGCGGCTGTGCGTGGGGCGCCCTTGGGTGCGCCGGATTCCTTGGACCGGTCTGCTAACCCGCGTACAGCTGCCACCTTACGTTTAGCAGCGTTAGGTGGTGGCTCCACCCCAAGGAGCTGCACCATGAAAAAGATCGTCCCCGATCCACCTGTTTGCCATCCTTCTTCCCGTCGTAATCCCGACCATGATCTGGCCAACGAAGTCGTTCGCCATGCACTGGCCAACACCCGCCCAAACGGCTCGTTGATCGCGGCTCTTCACCCCACCGCCGCGGGTCCTGCGGGCACCGACTCGCCCTTCATCGTCCGCCCCGGCATCAGCGCCGAGGAAGCCTTGCTCCACGTTTCCATGCTGCTCAAAGCCGCCGAAGAGGTGTCCGACGAGATCACCGAGCAGGCCAGCGGCGTCGAGCGTGGCCTGATCTGGTCCCTGGTGCATTCGGTGGAAATGGCCCGTGGCGTGGTCGATGCCTTGCTTGATGGCAATCGCCGCTCTCCCAGCTGAACGGCTTGATTTCTGTGGCGAGGGAGCCGCTCCCTCGCTTCACCTTGACCACTGCGTCACCGTCACTTTTCCCACTTGAACCTCAAACAAATAGGTTCAAAGGCTATAGTCTGAGCCCTGCTGATCTGATGCTTGGGGTGGACCCTATTTTTTGTAGAGGGATAAGTCCTATGTAAAATCAATCACTTACAGATGCTTCTAAAAAGAGGGTCTGGCGGGATGTTTACCTGGTTGTTCTTTTAAATCATGGGGTTACGAAGGAGGTTGTCTAGTTCACTGCCGTGTAGGCAGCTCAGAAATTTGCAAGCTGGTAGGCTGCACTCAAGATGACGTTCACTGCCGTGTAGGCAGCTCAGAAAATGGCGAATCTCCAGGATCTTGGCCAGGTTGCGTTCACTGCCGTGTAGGCAGCTCAGAAATGCGAACGCCCAAGTGGTCGCCGACTCGTTCGGTTCACTGCCGTGTAGGCAGCTCAGAAATGCATTGAGCAATGCGAACCGTTCAAGGTTGGGTTCACTGCCGTGTAGGCAGCTCAGAAATGGTTGTCGCAGATCGCGTCCATTGCTGCACCGTTCACTGCCGTGTAGGCAGCTCAGAAACTGACGAAGTAATAGGCCCTGGTGCAGTGGACGTTCACTGCCGTGTAGGCAGCTCAGAAATCCGGCGTCCTGCCGAACGATCACACCCCCTAGTTCACTGCCGTGTAGGCAGCTCAGAAAAGCTCCACGCCGAACTATCCGGCCTGCGCACCGTTCACTGCCGTGTAGGCAGCTCAGAAAATGCAGAGCGAGGCTCGCCGCCACCGTCGTCATGTTCACTGCCGTGTAGGCAGCTCAGAAACCGTAATTGATGAATTCCAGCGCATGCGCCGGGTTCACTGCCGTGTAGGCAGCTCAGAAAAGGTACGTCGCCGCCGGCACCCCGGCTTCGAAGTTCACTGCCGTGTAGGCAGCTCAGAAAATGGCCACGGCGACGATCTGCTGGTGATGGTGGTTCACTGCCGTGTAGGCAGCTCAGAAAAGGAGCGCGCCAGCCATTTGCATGGTCAGCACGTTCACTGCCGTGTAGGCAGCTCAGAAATGCTCAACGGCCGTAAGAAAGGGCGCCGAGGGGTTCACTGCCGTGTAGGCAGCTCAGAAAGTCAAGTTCACGCCATCGACAACGACATAAACGTTCACTGCCGTGTAGGCAGTTCAGAAATGCACTTGTGGAAGTACAGCGAGCTGGGGCACGTTCACTGCCGTGTAGGCAGCTCAGAAAAACTGCAGGCGCGTCTGCGCATATGCGACCTGGTTCACTGCCGTGTAGGCAGCTCAGAAAACAAGAAGCCCAGTTGACCCGCACCATCATTCGTTCACTGCCGTGTAGGCAGCTCAGAAATCTCAAACCCCGGGAGGCATTCGAAAGCCACGGTTCACTGCCGTACAGGCAGCTAAAAATCTGGCCCACAAGCATTGAGTAGCAACCGGTGACCTCCAAACTTCGCCAGCAGGTTTGCCCGGCAGTTCTATTTGCACTGGAGCGAGGCAACGATCTGATTTTCCAAACTGGCATAGACGAACAACCCGACATTGCTTATAACCGCTACCGCTCAATGGACGATGCAGCAGGCGGCTCTCTCTCATGGAAGACATCAGCTCCGCAGATCTAAAAACGATTCTTCATTCCAAGCGCGCCAATATTTATTACCTGCAGCACTGTCGGGTACTGGTCAATGGTGGTCGGGTCGAGTATGTAACCGATGCCGGCAAGCAGTCGCTGTACTGGAATATCCCAATTGCCAATACCACGACCGTGCTACTGGGGACCGGTACATCAGTCACCCAGGCAGCCATGCGCGAATTGGCCAAGGCTGGCGTTCTGGTGGGGTTTTGCGGGGGCGGTGGCACGCCGTTGTTCAGCGCCAATGAGATCGATATCGAAGTCGCTTGGTTTTCCCCGCAAAGCGAATATCGTCCCACTGAGTATCTGCAACGCTGGGTGCGGTTCTGGTTCGATGAGCAACATCGTCTAGAGGCGGCCAAGGCTTTCCAGAGGTTACGCCTGGACTGCATTCGGCAGCATTGGCGCTCGCAAGGGCCCCTGGCAAAAGCCGGTTTCGACATCGACTCTTCGGCGCTGGAGTCCGCCTTGGCGCAGTCGCTGACGTCATTGAGCGGCGCCCCGGATGTTACTTACCTGCTGACCGAAGAGGCCCGCCTGACCAAGCGCCTGTTCAAGTTGGCCGCAACGGCAACCGCCTATGGCGATTTCGTCCGGGCCAAAGGTGGCAGTGGCGTAGATCCAGCCAATCGATTTCTCGATCACGGTAACTACCTGGCCTACGGTTTGGCTGCGACCGCCACCTGGGTGCTGGGGTTGCCCCATGGGCTGGCGGTGCTGCATGGCAAGACTCGCCGTGGGGGCCTGGTTTTTGATGTGGCTGATTTGGTGAAGGATGCACTGGTGTTGCCTCAGGCTTTTCTGTCGGCCAAGCGAGGTGATGACGAGCAAGCTTTCCGCCAGGCTTGCATTGACAACCTGACTCGCGGTGAAGCCCTGGATTTCATGATCGACAGCCTCAAGGCTATCGCTCAGCAGATGGAGCGGCGGGCTTTATGAACGTCATGCTGATCTGTCAGTGCGATAAAAAAGCCTTGGTGCAAAGCCGACGAATTCTTGATCAGTTTGCCGAGCGACGTGGCGAGCGTACTTGGCAAACACCTATCACGCAGGCTGGCCTGGATACCCTCAGGCGCCTGCTCAAGAAAAGCGCCCGACGCAATACTGCGGTGGCCTGCCACTGGATTCGTGGGCTGGATCACAGCGAGCTGCTGTGGATCGTCGGTGACGCCAAGCGTTTCAATGAACAGGGGGCGGTACCGACTCATACCACTACGCGCAATGTGCTGCGCAAAGACGATGAAAATGATTGGCATTGTGCTGAAGACATCTCGCTGCTGACGCAGATGGCGGCGCTGCTGCATGACTTGGGCAAGGCCAGCATTGCCTTTCAGAAAAAACTGCGCCTGCGCAGTCTGGAAAGGAACCTGTATCGCCATGAGTGGGTGTCACTGCGTTTGTTCCTGGCGTTCGTTGGTTCTGATGATGATCCCAGCTGGTTGCGGCGGCTGGCGGCGCCCACTGACGAGGATGACAGCAGTTGGCTGGCGGCGGGCCGTTATCAGCGCGATGGGCTGGATGCCGCGACGAAACCGCCATTTAAACAGCTTGCGCCCTTGGCGGCTGCCATTGCCTGGCTTGTGGTCAGTCACCACCGTTTGCCCACACTACCTAGCTGGAATGAGAGCAAGAAAGGAGAACAACAATGGCTGGGCAAGAAGTCTGCTCGCTTCAATCCGTCGATGCTGGACAACCTGATCGAGGGCATCACCCACGAGTGGAATGAGTGCAGTCGCCCTGCCTCTATCGAGGACGTCGAGGTTTTTTGGCAGTTCGAGCATGGGCTGCCGGTGACTTGGCCCAAATGGCGCGCGCAGGCTGCGAAGATCGCCAATCGCCTGCTGACACTGCAAGCCAAGCCCGGTCATGGCGACTGGCTGAATAACCCCTATGTCATGCATCTGGCCCGTATGAGCCTGATGCTGAGCGATCACTACTACTCCGGCTTGCCGCCCGAGTCGGGCCAACGGGTAAAGGGAGATGGCCTGCATCCTTTATTTGCCAACACGCATATCGATGGCCAACTCAAACAGCCCCTGGACGAACACCTGCTCGGGGTAGCGCGCATGGCCCGCAGCGTTGTTCACGGTCTGCCCGGTTTCGAGCGTCATTTGCCCCGCTTGGCCCGTCATCCAGGTTTGCGCAAACGCGCCGGTGCCCCTCGCTTCAGTTGGCAGGACAAGGCCGCGGATGCCGCAACAAGCATGCGTGCGGAGGCACAACAGCACGGTGCCTTTATCGTCAACATGGCCTCCACCGGATGCGGCAAGACGCTGGCCAATGCCCGAATCATGTATGCCCTGGCCGACCCGCAGATTGGGATGCGTTGTACCTTCGCCCTGGGCCTGCGCACCCTGACCCTGCAAACCGGTCACAGCTACCGCGAGGATCTGAACCTGGGTGAAGACGACCTGGCCATCAGGGTCGGAGGCTCTGCAAGCCGGGCCTTGTTCGACTACTACCAAGCCGAGGCCGAGGCCTGCGGATCGGCCTCTACCCAAGCCCTGATCGAAGAGGACAGCCATGTGCGTTATGAGGGCGCCATGGAAGCCCACGGCCTGTTGTCCAAGGTGATGAATAATCCCCAGATCACGGCCCTGCTCAACGCGCCGATGCTGGTGTGCACCATCGATCACCTGATGCCCGCTAGCGAAGCACAGAGAGCCGGTAGGCAGATAGCGCCCATGTTGCGCCTGCTCAGCAGTGACCTGGTTCTCGATGAGCTCGATGACTTCGACCTTGCCGACCTGCCTGCGCTCACGCGCCTGGTGTATTGGGCCGGTCTGTTGGGCTCCCGTGTGCTGCTCTCATCGGCGACCCTTCCTCCGGCCCTGCTGGAGGGCATGTTCCAGGCTTATCGTGCCGGGCGTCTGCATTACCGGCGCAATCGAGGAGAGCCCGGTACTTCCGTCAGTGACATCCCTTGCCTGTGGGTCGATGAGTTCGGTTCCCACAAGGGCGCTTGCAGCAGTGCCGAGAGCTTTGTCCAGCACCACCATGTATTCGTTGGGCGCCGTGTTCAGGCGCTTGAGGGAATCGAGCCTCGACGACGCGGCGAACTCGTTCCCCTAAAGATCGATGCGCAGCCTGTGGAGGCCATGCGTCGTGTTTTCGCTCAGCACGTCCAGGCGGCGATGCTGCAAGCGCATGCGCGCCATGCCGAGGCATGTCCGTATAGTGGCAAGAAAATCAGCGTTGGCCTGGTGCGCATGGCGAACATCGAACCCTTGTTCGACGTTGCCCAAGCCCTGTTCGCACTGGGGGCTCCAGTTGGCCAGCGGATTCATTTGTGCGTTTATCACTCGCGTTTTCCGCTGCTGTTGCGTTCGGCCATCGAAGCTCAGTTGGACAGTTGCCTGAACCGTAGGGAGCCGAATGCACTGTACGCCCTTCCGCAGATACGCCAGTTGATCGATCAGTACCCCGAGCAGGATCAGTTGTTTGTGGTGCTGGGGTCGCCAGTTACCGAAGTAGGGCGCGACCATGACTACGACTGGGCAGTGGTCGAGCCGTCATCGATGCGTTCACTGATCCAGCTCGCCGGTCGTGTACAGCGCCACCGTGATCGTCCCTGCCAGAGCGCCAATGTCCTGGTGTTCGATAGCAATCTGCGACATTTCGAGCAGCCAGGCGCCGCGGCCTTTATCCGGCCTGGCTTCGAGAGTGAGAGTGGCCAGCGCGAACACCCTTGGCGCCTGGCCAGCCATCGCCTTGCTCAATTGGTGGATCAGGCCGATTACCAGTGCATCAGTGCCCGCCCTCGAATCCAGCCCAGGGCCACCGAGACTTGGCGCCCAAGGCACAACCTGGTGGATCTGGAGCATGCGCGGATCAGTGCGCAGATGCTGCCCAAGGATCGAAGCGGCTTGGGCAAACCGACACCGCGCGGGGTCAAGCCTGCCTCCTTCGACCTGGATGCGGCCTGCGCGTGGCAGTACCCCCAGGCCGCCCTGACCTGGGCCTTGCCACAGCAGCAACCTTTCCGCGAAAGCTCCGTCAGGGAAATCGAGGTGCTCTGGTTGCCGGACGAGGATGAAGAAAACCTGGTGTTGCACCGCATCCATGAAAAATACGCCCCTGGATCAACCGAGGCCTACGTTCCCGTGACGAATCTGCTGGACGAGATCGATCTGGATAGCCTGTCAGGCCCGCGCATCGCCCCCTGGGGCCAGCACGACCTGATGCAACTGCTGGTTCGACAAACCGAGGTGCAGGGTATTTCGCTGCGGGCCTGTGCCGAGCGGTTTACCACCGCCAAGCTGATCGACAGCACCCAGGGCTGGCATTTTCATCCGGTGCTGGGCTTTGGCAGAAAAAAATAAGCCGGACAGAAGATCTGTCCGGCGTTCAAGCTGCCTATTCGGCAGTGAGTAGCATCGCTAGAGCGACACAGGTACTTTCTGAGCTACTTTTTCAGTAGTTTTTAGCCTTACTAGAGTAACACTGGTACGGTTGATTTAATAAATCTCCTACCTTATTATCCCAATCACCCTAGGGGCGTTGGCGCGCCCCTAGGGTTTACACAGCAGCAATTGCCGGTTGGCCCCGGCCCTATGCACGAGGAGTGTCGCGCGAAGGAGGATAGAGATGTGTCTGACCAACTCATGATCAGAAGAGCTAGGTGAGGGACTCCCCTCATAGTCTTAGCATCTCCGCAGCAGTTTGCTGCGGGGATTCTATAGACTTTGTACTCGCCAAGTCGACATCTATGGAATCCTGATATGCCCGAAGGATCGAACCAATTAACGCGCACCAGAACTTTCCGCGACACCATAGCCTTGTTCATCAATGAGCGGTGGGAAGCCAAATTCAAGACCGCAGCAATTGAAAGTCCTGAGCAAAAAAGCAAATACGAATACAGCACCTGGCTCGCCGACGCCGCCCGCCGAGTAACGCAAATCCAGGCCGTTACCCATGTCCTCAAAGCCACCCACCCCGATGCTCGCGGTAGCAGCCTGCATGCCGCTCCGCAGACGCTGACGCAGCATCAGGAGATCGGTACCCATGTACTGGCTAGCGACTACGTTGATGACATCGTGGGGAATGCCGCGGCGCTGGATGTGTACAAGTTTCTCAAGCTGGAGGTGGAAGGGGCGCGGCTGCTGGACTGGCTGCAGCAGGACGACGTTGATCTGCTGGCCGCCCTGAGCCCGGATCCGACCTTGGCGCAAAACTGGGCCCAGGCCTTCAAGGGGTTGATTCGCTCGAACGAAACGCTGATTTCCCACAGCCTGGCCAAGCAGGTTTTCTGGTGTGTTTCGGGCGAGCCGAGCGACGATGCCGGCTTTGAATTGTTGCAACCGATGTTTCCCAGCAGCCTGGTGCATGCCGTACACGCTGATATCAACGAGCGCCGCTTTGGCGAGGCCAGCAAAGCAGCACGTTTGGCCAGGCGTAATCGTCAACCCCACACAGGAACTTACGGCGATTACCCGCAACTGGTGGTGCGCAAACTCGGGGGGACCAAACCGCAGAACATCAGCCAGCTCAACAGTGAACGTGGGGGCGTGAATTATCTGTTGGCTTCCCTTCCGCCGCTTTGGAAGCAGCACCCCGGCAGCGCTCTGCATCTGGATTCGGCCTTCAGCCGCCTGCGGCGTTTTGAGGACGTGGATGAGTTGATCGAGGCCCTTTGCACACTGCTTCAGGCCGCCCCTCAGTCCACCATGCACACCCGACTTCGGCGTGAGCGTATAGAACGCGCGCTGGGACGTGCCCTGGCGGCCTTTGGCCTGAGCTTTCGCGCCTCTCTACCCGCCGGCTGGAGCCGTGATGGTCAATGCCGGCTGGCGCTGTGTGAGCAGCTTTGGCTCGATCCGCAACGCGCTAAATTGCCGCCGCGTGAGGGGCACTTGGAAGCAGATCAGGCCTTTACTGCAGCCTTTGCCCGACAGGCCTGGGCGGAAGAAGTCGCCCACCGCTTTGGTAACTGGCTGAACGGGATTTTGCTGCAACGCGGCTTGCCAGTAGGTGACACCGAGCAGGCGCATTGGGCCAGGCAGGCCGTTATCGAAGCCGAAGCATTACAGTTCTCGACATTTGATGAACCCGTTGTGGAGGTGCTACATGGCTGAGTGCCCACACTTTGAGCACCTGCTGGTCATCCCTCATCTGTGGGTGCAAAACGCCAACAGCCTTTCCAGCCCCCTGACCCATGGTTTTCCCTCTATCACGGCTTTCCTGGGGTTGATGTGGGCATTGGAGAGGAAAACTCATGCAGCGGGCCTGGACTTGCAATTCAACGCGGTCAGCGTGGTCGCCCATCATCACGAAGAACAAGTGACCCACGGCGACTTCGTCAACACCCTGCGCCTGACCCGCAACCCCCTCAACAGGGATGGCAGCACCGCGGCAATCGTTGAGGAAGGTCGGATCCACCTGCAGATCAGCCTGGTGTTTGCCGTACAAAGCCAAGCGCTCAGTGACCAGGGCGATGGCAGACTCATCGCGCAGCAGGTACGCGAACTAGTAATGCAGATGCGCATCGCGGGAGGCAGTGTGCTCCCTTCGAGCGCCCCGCATCGCAAGCAGCAACCTTATGCGATTCCCATGACCGGTGACGAAGAGGCGCGTGAGCGGCTGTTCTATGAGACCAAGCTGCGCCTGCTGCCTGGGTTTGTGCTGGTAGAGAGGCAAGATCTTCTGCGGCAGCGTCATCAGGACCTGCAAGCCAGCCAGCCCCAGGCCACGCGACTGGATGCCTGGCTGTCGCTGTCACGGATCAACTGGTCCAGCGTTACCCCTGCGAGCGAATGCGAATCCCCACGCCACACTGAATGGACCAACGATCGCAAGGGCCTGGGGTGGATAGTGCCCATCCCTTTGGGCTATGGCGCGCTCACCCCACTTCAGGCAGCCGGCTCGGTTGCTCGCGCACGTGATGCCCAGACCCCGTTCCGTTTCGTGGAAAGCCTCTATGGCGTGGGCCAGTGGATCAGCCCCCACCGCCTGCAATCGGTGCAGCAGTTGCTCTGGTACGCCGACTACCAAAGTGACGAGGGGCTGTACCGCTGCCGTAACGACTACCGTGCGCAATCAATGTCCCACTTCGACTGATAGCCCTTTTGAGCAAAGGAATACGAACATGAGCAATGACGCCCTGAAAACCGCTTCTGTCCTGGCCTTCGAACGTAAGCTTGATCCGTCCGATGCGTTGTTCCACGCCGGGGACTGGCAATCCCGAAATCATTGGGTGCCTGTCGTCGTGCGCGAAAAATCCGTACGCGGGACCATTTCCAACCGTCTCAAAACCAAGGATATGGACCCGGCCAAGCTGGATGCCGCGATTGAAAACCCCAACCTGCAAACCGTGGATGTTGCCACTCTGCCCCACGATACCGACACCCTGCGGGTTACTTTTACTCTGCGCGTACTGGCAGGTACCGGCCAGCCCTCGGCCTGCAACGATTTTGCCTACCGGAAAAAACTGCTGGATACCGTGCAGGGCTATGTACAGGCCAACGGTTTCAACGAGTTGGCGCGCCGCTACGCTCATAACCTGGCCAACGGACGTTTTCTGTGGCGCAACCGAATGGGCGCCGAGCAGGTGCAGGTCGAGGTCGACCATCTGGTCGCTGGCAGCAGCGCTTCGCAATGGACCTTCGACAGTTTGAGTCTGTCATTGCGTCATTTCGACGAGGAGGGTGCTCACGGCGACGCCTTGCAGCAACTTGCGCAGTTGATCGCCAAGGGGTTGGCTGGCGAGCAGCATGTGCTGTTGCGGATCACTGCCTATGCCCGCATAGGCGCCGGGCAGGAAGTTTTTCCCTCCCAGGAGCTGATTCTGGATCGGGGGCGCGGCGACAAGAGCAAAACGCTGTACAGCGTTGAAAATATCGCTGGCATTCACTCGCAGAAAATCGGCAACGCGCTGCGTAGCATCGACACCTGGTATCAGGAGGCAGACGACAACGGGCCGATTGCCGTGGAACCCTATGGTTCGGTGACCACCCAAGGCAAAGCCTATCGCCAACCACGCGGCAGCAAGGATGACTTCTACACCTTGCTGGATGGCTGGGTCTTGAAAGATCAGGTGCCGCCCGTTGAACAGCAACACTTCGTGATTGCCACCTTGATTCGGGGCGGCGTCTTCGGTGAGGCGGGTTGAGCCATGGACCACTACCTCGACCTGAAACTGCTGCCCGACCCTGAATTTCCGCCGACGCAGTTGATGAGTGCGCTACTCAATAAACTTCATCGCGCGCTGCATGACGTGCGGCGAAACGATATCGGCATCAGTTTTCCCGATACTCGGCACTCGATCCGCCATCTCGGCTCGCACTTACGCCTCCATGGGGGCTGCGAAGCCTTGGACCAATTGTTGGCCATCAATTGGCTGACGGGCATGCGCGACCATGTGCAGATCGGCCAGCTATGCCCTGTTCCGGCATCGGTGCAGCATCGCCATGTCTGCCGGGTGCAGGTCGACAGCAATCCCGAACGCCTGCGGCGCCGCCTGATCAAGCGTCACGGGCTTTCTGAGGACGAGGCACGCCGGCGTGTTCCCGATACAGCCGCGAAAAGCTGTGACCTGCCTTTTGCTGTCATGCGCAGTCATACCAATCATCAAGTGTTCCACTTGTTCATCCGCCACGGTCCGCTTCTTGATCAACCACAAGCAGGAACATTCAACGCTTATGGCTTGAGCTCAAGCGCAACGGTGCCTTGGTTTTAACCCTTTTTTCTGGGTGGACTGAGCCCTCTTGTAGAATCAATGACTTACAAGGGGGCTCAGAAAAAGGGTATGTGGAGTCTTTAGACGCCTTTTCTAAGCGCAATCAGAGGGTTATGGAAAAAATGCTCTAGTTCACTGCCGTGTAGGCAGCTAAGAAAACTGATTCCGTGGGTTGTAGTCGATGTTGCCCGTTCACTGCCGTGTAGGCAGCTAAGAAAGAGAAGGTCGAGTTAGACATGATCCTGGCCGAGTTCACTGCCGTGTAGGCAGCTAAGAAAAACGACCACACTGAGCGTGGGCATGAGCAAGAGTTCACTGCCGTGTAGGCAGCTAAGAAATTTCAAGCTCGTCCTGATCGTCCTGAAGTGCTGTTCACTGCCGTGTAGGCAGCTAAGAAATGTACCTGGACTACGGAAACCCGTGGCTCCCAGTTCACTGCCGTGTAGGCAGCTAAGAAATCAGCCCGTTTCTCGAAAGACCTGCGACCGCAGTTCACTGCCGTGTAGGCAGCTAAGAAAATACGCCATCTGCGGTCATAACCACTTTTCCAGTTCACTGCCGTGTAGGCAGCTAAGAAAAGTAATAATCGCCACATGGAATACAAAGACAGGTTCACTGCCGTGTAGGCAGCTAAGAAAAGTCGGTTGCAGCAATGATCTTGCGCAGCACCGTTCACTGCCGTGTAGGCAGCTAAGAAAATTACCGGGTTCCTCCTACAGGCGGCGGTGATGTTCACTGCCGTGTAGGCAGCTAAGAAACGGTGCAGAACTGCCCTTCTGCGACGGGCTTAGTTCACTGCCGTGTAGGCAGCTAAGAAATTCACCGTACATCTCGACCACTGAATCCAGGTGTTCACTGCCGTGTAGGCAGCTAAGAAAAAAGCATGTCGTCTGGCGGAAAGCTCCAGATGGTTCACTGCCGTGTAGGCAGCTAAGAAAAGAGGTGCTGCGGCGTATCGCCAACGATGGATGTTCACTGCCGTGTAGGCAGCTAAGAAATCCAGGGGCAGGCCCAGGCCGGCGGCGGCAGCGTTCACTGCCGTGTAGGCAGCTAAGAAAATCAATTACCCGAAGAGCAGCTGCAGCGCGAGGTTCACTGCCGTGTAGGCAGCTAAGAAAACCTCGGTACTGACCGACCTGGAAGGCAAGACGTTCACTGCCGTGTAGGCAGCTAAGAAAAACTGGTCGCACCATTGGGCGATGCGATACAGGTTCACTGCCGTGTAGGCAGCTAAGAAAAGCACCAGAGCAACGGAGAGCAGGATGCCAATGTTCACTGCCGTGTAGGCAGCTAAGAAACGAACTGGTAGTTGATCCCCAACTTTGCAGTGGTTCACTGCCGTGTAGGCAGCTAAGAAATTAGGTCCGGACCTTGCGACAGCACGTATTGTGTTCACTGCCGTGTAGGCAGCTAAGAAAATGGACTACGAAGTGATTGTTGAAGGGTTTGTGTTCACTGCCGTGTAGGCAGCTAAGAAAATGCAGGCGTCGCGGGTGTCGGCTGCCAGGTCGTTCACTGCCGTGTAGGCAGCTAAGAAAGGAGGGTTTCGAAATTCGGCGTATTGGGAGCCGTTCACTGCCGTGTAGGCAGCTAAGAAAAGCGCGAATCGATCCGCATCTGCCACGACGAAGTTCACTGCCGTGTAGGCAGCTAAGAAAAGTGCGCAACGGATGTCAAAACTTGGCCGGAGGTTCACTGCCGTGTAGGCAGCTAAGAAAATTCAGAAATATATTAGGACCGAACTTCCATAGTTCACTGCCGTGTAGGCAGCTAAGAAAAGGTCGCCGAAGTTCTTGAACCGCATCATCGATGTTCACTGCCGTGTAGGCAGCTAAGAAATACGAGATCAAGGCGCGTATCACGTTCTATGAGTTCACTGCCGTGTAGGCAGCTAAGAAAAGGGTGTGTACCCATACGCGGCTGGAGTCACGGTTCACTGCCGTGTAGGCAGCTAAGAAATCGTTCTGCGCGTCGAAGCCGGTGCGCAGGCCGTTCACTGCCGTGTAGGCAGCTAAGAAATTCCCGGGCGTGCGCCCGGATGGGGTTTACTTGTTCACTGCCGTGTAGGCAGCTAAGAAAATGCGGGACGCCCCGACTACAAACGTCAGCAGGTTCACTGCCGTGTAGGCAGCTAAGAAAGACGACGGCACGAACGACTGGATGGAGCTCACGTTCACTGCCGTGTAGGCAGCTAGGAAAAATCACGCCGCGAACCCTCGCAGTCCTTGAGCGTTCACTGCCGTGTAGGCAGCTAAGAAATGGAAGGAAAGGGCGCAGAGGGTTCAGGAAGAGTTCACTGCCGTGTAGGCAGCTAAGAAACAGAACAACGTGGTGCACATCCCGCGCCCAATGTTCACTGCCGTGTAGGCAGCTAAGAAAACACGCGTGAGTATCATGCTTAATCCAGGTCGCAGCTCGCCACCGCTCTGTCACACCCCCTTCATCCCCACTGCCTAAGGTGTGCTTTTTGACCATTGTCAGGGAGTCACCATGAGCGAGTTCAACCTCGGCCGTCGTCGGATCATGCAAATCGCCGGGGCGGGGCTGTTGCTGCCGAGCCTGGCGCCGGCGGTGATCGCTTCGGTCAAGGATCGGCCGCAGCTCACCGACGGGGTGCAGTCCGGGGATCTGCTGGGGGATAAGGCGATGATCTGGAGCCGCAGCGATCGTCCGGCGCGGATGGTGGTGGAGTGGGACACGCGAAGCATGTTCAGCAACCCCCGGCGCTCTGTTTCGCCCCTGGCCGATGCCCGCACCGACTTCACGGCGCGGGTGGAGTTGACCGGGCTGCCGGCCAATCAGGCGATCTTCTATCGGGTGACCTTCGAGGATGCCCAGTCCGGCGCGGCCAGCGAGCCCTGGTTCGGCCATTTGCGCAGTGCGCCTTCGCAACGCCGGGACATCCGTTTTGTCTGGAGCGGCGACACGGTAGGGCAGGGCTTCGGCATCAACCCGGATATCGGCGGCATGCGCATCTACGAGGCAATGCGCCTGCGCCTGCCGGACTTCTTTATCCACAGCGGCGACACCATCTACGCCGACGGCCCGGTGCCGGCGCAGTTGACCGTGGAAGACGGGCGCATCTGGCGCAACCTCACCACCGAGGCCAAGAGCAAAGTGGCCGAGACCCTCGACGAATACCGGGGCAACTACCGCTACAACCTGATGGACGAAAACCTGCGCCGCTTCAACGCCGAGGTGCCGCAGATCTGGCAGTGGGACGACCATGAGGTGGTCAATAACTGGTCGCCGAGCAAGCAGCTGGACGAACGTTACGTGGTCAAGGACATCCAGACCCTGGTGGGCCGCGCGCGCCAGGCCTGGCTGGAGTATTCGCCCATGCGCCGGCAGAGCGCCGATGGCGGCGGGCGCATCTATCGCAAGCTCAGCTATGGGCCGTTGCTGGATGTGTTCGTGCTGGACATGCGCAGCTATCGCGGCCCCAACGATGACAACCTCGGCGGCGAGAAACCCTTCCTCGGCCGCGAGCAACTGGATTGGCTGAAGCGTGAGCTCAAGGACTCCTCGGCTCAGTGGAAAGTGGTGGCGGCGGACATGCCCATTGGCCTGGGCGTGCCCGATGGCGAAGTCAGCCCCGGGGTGGCGCGCTGGGAGGCGATCGCCAACGGCGACCCGGGCCCGGCCCAGGGCCGCGAGCTGGAGATTGCCGAGCTGCTGGCGTATTTGCGCAAGCATCAGGTGCGCAACCATGTGTGGCTGACGGCGGACGTGCACTACTGCGCGGCCCACCACTACCACCCGGATCGGGCGGCGTTCCAGGATTTCGAGCCGTTCTGGGAGTTTGTCGCCGGCCCCCTGAACGCCGGGAGTTTTGGGCCCAATGTGCTGGACAAGACCTTCGGCCCGGAAGTGGTGTTCCAGAAGGCGCCGCCAGCGCAGAACACTTCACCCTTTGCCGGCTTCCAGTTCTTTGGCGAAGTGCAGATCGATGGGCAAACGGCAGAGCTGAAGGTAATCCTGCGGGACCTGGATGGCGTGGCGGTGTACGAGCACAACCTGCAACCGGCGTAACCGTCCCCGCCAACGTCCCGTCCCGTAGGAGCCGGCTTGCCGGCGAAGAGGCCCTTGAGCCTTGCGCCGTTCTGACGGGCGCCTTCGCTGGCAAGCCAGCTCCTACGGAAGGTGCAGCACGATTGATGTAGGAGCCGGCTTGCCGGCGAAGAGGGCCTTGAGCCTTGCGCTGTTCAGGCGGGCGCCTTCGCTGGCAAGCCAGCTCCTACGGAGGGTGCGGCACGATTGATGTAGGAGCCGGCTTGCCGGTGAAGCGTCTGACGCCTCAGTAAACGTCGCGGCGGTAGCGACCCTGCTCAATCAGGCGTTCGACGTGTTCTGCTCCCAGCAGTTCGTTGAGTACCTGGTCCACTCCCGACGCCATGCCCTGCAAGCTGCCGCAGATGTAGATCGCGGCGCCATCGTCCAGCCATTTTTTCAGCTCGTCCGCCGCCTGGCGCAGGCGGTCCTGGACGTAGATCTTCTCGGCCTGGTCCCGGGAGAACGCCAGGTCCAGGCGGCTCAGGTCGCCCCGGGTGCGCCATTCCTGCAGTTCATCCTTGAAGTAGAAATCATGCTCGGCATTGCGCTCGCCAAAGATCAGCCAGTTGCGTTGCTGGCCCTCGGCGATCCGCGCCTTGAGCAGGCTGCGCAAGCCCGCCAGCCCGGTGCCGTTGCCCAGCAGAATCAGTGGGCAAGGTTCGGCCGGCAGGTGGAAGCCGCTGTTGCGCCGCACCCGCAGGCTGATGCTCGAACCCACCGCAGCATGCTCAGTGAGCCAGCCGGAACCGATCCCCAGGCTGCCGTCGGCGTGGCGTTCCTGGCGTACCAGCAGCTCCAGGCAACCGTCGGCGGCAATCGAGGCGATGGAGTATTCGCGCATGCTCAGGGGCACCAGGGCATCCACCAGGGCCTGGGCGTGCAGGCCCACCAGGTGGGTGCGGTTTTCTGGTAGCTGGCGGCTGCCCAAGGCTTGTTCCAGGCTCTCTTCCAGGCCGTCGAGCTGGACCCTGGCCTCGCCGGAAAGCCCCAGGCCGTCGAGGAAGTATTCGACCAGCCACGGGCTGTTGCGCGGCATGACTTCCACCAGGTCGCCAGCCAGCCAGCTGCTGGCGCTGGGGGCCAGCAGTTGCAGCAGGTAGACCCCGGAGCCGCTGCTGTCGGGGTTGAGCAGGGTGCGGCTCTTCAGGGTCCAGTTGTCGAAGGCCGGGGCCTGCCACAGGTCTACCGGGGCATGGCCGGTGAGCTGGCCCAGTTGCTGCTGCCAGTGGCGCAGGGCGTAGCTGTCGCCGCTGTCCACCTCGATGGGGGCGAACAGGGTGCTGCCGCCCTGGTTCGACAGCCAGTCGTGCAGGCGTCGGGCAAAGCCGCAGAAGTGCTGGTACTGGCGGTCGCCCAGGCCGAGCACGGCGTATTGCAGGCCTTGCAGCGACAGCTCGCGGCCCAGCAGCTTGCGCTCGAAGCCGCGGGCGCTGTCCGGTGCTTCGCCGTCGCCAAAGGTGCTGACCACGAACAGCGCGCGCTGAGCGTCACGCAGGTCCTGTTCGCTGAGATTGCTCAGCGGCTGGACCTTGGTCGCCACCCCGGCAGCCTGCAATTGCCCGGCGGTCTGCCAGGCCAGCTGCTCGGCAAAGCCGCTCTGGCTGGCGAAGCCGATCAGCCACGCCGAGCCGTCGGGGGCGGTACTTTCCAGGCCCTGGCGGGCCTGCTTGATCTGGCGCTTCTTGCGTCGGCGATCCAGGTACAGCAGCCAGCCGGTGACGAAGAACAGCGGCATGGTCAAGGAGGCCAGGGTCAGCAGGATGCGCCCCACCAGGCCGAAGTAGCTGCCCACGTGCAGTGCGTAGACGCTAGTGAGCAACTGCGACTTGAGGCTCTTGTCGGCGTAGCGGTCATGACGGCTGATCACCCCGGTGGCCGGGTCCAGGGTCAGTTGGTTCAGCGCCCGTTCGTGGGGGGAGCTCTTGAGCAGGTAGAACACGGTCGCCGGCTGCCCGGCCACGGCAGGCATACGGATGTTGTAGGCATTGAGGTCCTTGCCGGCGGCGCTGTAGATGCTGCTCCACATGGCGTTGTAGTCCGCCACCGGGGCCGGGCCCTTGGGCGGTGGGCCACCGCGGCCGCCACGCTGGCGTTCGCTGTGTGGCGCATCGGAGAGCAGCTTGGTCAGGCCCTCCCGGTACCAATCGTAGGACCAGTACAGGCCGGTGAGGGCGAACAGCAGGTAGAACAGCAGGCACCAGGTGCCGAACACGGCGTGCAGGTCCCAGTTGAAGCCGCGGCCTTTCTTGGCCCAGTCCAGGGTCAGCCACACCCGCCAGTTGCCGACCTGGCGCGGCCAGCGCAGGTACAGCCCGGACAGGCAGAAGAAGATCAGGATCAGGGTGCAGGCGCCGGTGATCTGCCGGCCGGTGTCGCCGATGGCCAGGAAGCGGTGCAATTGCAGCATGAAGCCGAAGAAGTCCTGGCCGACGGCGTCGCCCATGAACTCGCCGGTATAGGGGTCGAAGTAGCGCATCTGGCCACGGCGTTCCCCCGGCGGCGGGGTGAAGAACACCCGCGCGGCGTTGCCGCTGTCGGTCTCGACCCAGAGCATGGACACCGTCTTGCCTTCGGCGGCCTGGATTTTTTCCACCAGTTCGGCGGGCGGCAGCACCCCGGCGGGGAGCTTGTCGACTTGCAGCACCGATGGATTGAGGGCGCGCAGGATTTCGTCCTGGAACGACACGGTCGCCCCGGTGATGCCCATCAGGGCCAGGATCAGCCCCGCGCTGATGCCGAAGAACCAGTGCAGCTGGAACAGGGTTTTCTTCAACACGTCACTCGCCTTGTTCGTCCAGAGAGAGGAAACACGGCGCGCATTATGCCGTGTGTTGTCGAGAAGCATTCGTTTTTACATGCAAAAGCCCCAGGCATTGAAATGCGTGGGGCTTGGGCGCCTGTGGCCGTGGCCACAGGACAGTGCTGCATTGGATTAGAAGTGGAAGTTGGCACTCATCAGCGCGGTACGGCCGGCGGCAACGTGGGCGTAGTGGGTCTGGAAGACTTGATCGAAGTAACGCTTGTCGGTCAGGTTCTGCACGTTGAGTTGCAGGTCGACGTTCTTGGTCAGCTTGTAGCTGGCCATGGCGTCGTAGCGCCAGTAGGACGGGATCTCCACCGAGTTGGCGATGTTGCCGAACTGCGAATCGACGAAGGTAGCGCCGGCGCCGACAGTGAGGCGTTCCGGGATCAGGTCATAGGTCGACCACAGGGTGAAGTTGTTCCGTGGCGTGCTCGGGGTGTGGTTGCCCTCGTCCACTGCCAGGGTGGTTTTCACCACTTCGCTTTCCATGTAGGTGTAGCCGCCGTAGACCTTCCAGTTGCGGGTCAGCTTGCCGCTGTAGGTCAGTTCCAGGCCGTTGACCCGTTGTTCACCGTCCAGCACCTGGGTGGCGCCGCCATCCGGATCGTTGATCCGCGCATTGGTTTTCTCAGTGCGGAACAGGGCGGCGGTCAACGACAGATCGTCATCGAAGAAGTCCCACTTGGTGCCCACTTCATAGTTGCGGTTCTTTTCCGGGTCCAGGCTGCTGTTGTTCGCCGCCAGGTCCAGGCCACCGTTGCCGCTGGTTTCACCCGCCGGGTTGCTAGAGGTGGAGTAGGCCGCGTAGACGCTGCCGTTGGGCAGCGGTTTGTAGACCACGCCGATCTGGTAGTTCCACAGCTGCGAGTTGTTTTCGCGGGCGAACTCGCCCACTGGGGCACGGGTAGCGTAGCCACTGGAGCGGGTCTGGTAATCGTCGAAACGCAGGCCCAGGTTCAACGACCATTGCTCATTGAACTTCAGGGTGTCGAACACGTAGGCCGCAGCGGTCTTGGTGTCGGTGTCGGTGTAGGCCGCGCTGTCCTTGATGGTGCCGTTCCAACCAGCGCCCGGTGTCGGGTTGTTAAGGCTGGTGCAGTCGCCATTGGCGATCAGGGCCGCGTTACAGGTACTGCCGTTGACCGCCGAGGTCACGTCGTAGGCACGGTTGTGGGTATCCACGTAGGAGAACTCGATACCGGTCACCAGGCTGTGCTCGATGAAACCGGTGTCGAACTTGGCGCTCAGGTCGGTCTGGTTGGTCCAGCCCTTGGAGGTCGAGTTGCGGCTTTTCGGGCTGCGATAGACGGTGCCGTTGGCCACGTTGCCACGGCTGTCATCCGGGTTGGTGACGACGTAGTCCAGGGTCGAGCGCGACAGGCGGAAGCTGTTGGACAGGGTCAGGCTGTCGTTCAGGTCGTGTTCGATCTTGATCGTGCCGCTGTCTTCGCTGGTCTTGCGGTAGTCGCGGCCGGTGAGGCCGTAGAAGTTGTCACGATTGACGCTGACCGGTTTGTCGACGTTGTACTTGCTGCGGCGAGTGCCGCTGTTGGTCAACGGGATACCGTAATCCGGGATGTCATCGGTGTTGAGGTGGTAGTAGCCCACGGTGACCCGGGTATCGGTACCCAGGCCGAACGCGAAGGAAGGCGCCACGCCCCAGCGGCTGACTTCCACGGCGTCGCGACCGGCCACGTTGGCCTCGTGCTTCATCAGGTTCAGGCGAAAGGCCGAACTGTCGGTCATCTGCTGGTTGAGGTCCAGGGTGGTGCGTTTGGTCTGGTCCGAGCCCCAGGTGAAACCACCGTTGTAGGAATTACCCAGCTTGGCGGTCTTGGAGATCAGGTTCAGGCTGCCGCCGGTGGAACCGGCACCGGTAAAGGCCGAGCCAGGGCCCTTGCTGACTTCGATGGATTCGACGTTGAAGATCTCCCGGCTTTGCGAGGCAGGATCACGCATGCCGTCGATGAACACGTCGCTTTCGGCGTTGAAGCCGCGAATGATCGGGCGGTCGCCGGCTGGGTTGCCGCCTTCACCGGCACCGAAGGTAATCCCGGGTGTGGTACGCAGGGCATCCACCAGGCTGGTGGCCGCAGTGTCCCGCATCACTTGCTGGGGAATCACCGTCACGCTTTTCGGCGTTTCCCGCAATGGTGCTGTGTATTTTTTCGAGGAGGAGGTGTCGACCTTGTAAGACGTCTGTTCCTGGGCCTCACCGGTAATGCTGGTGGCTTCCAGGGCAATGGCTTTGCCCGAAGTCTTCTGGTTGGTGTCTTCAGCCGCCTGGACCATATGGCCCGCGGAACCGGCGGTGATCGCCACGCCAATTGCAGACGCCAGCAGGCGTGGTGAACTGACAGCGGATGGTGGTTGTTGGCGTGACATGGTGATTCCCCTCCCCAAGGATTTGAGGCGGCGGAATATAGGGGAAAGAAACATTTGTTATCAATTGCGAAATATTGCTATTCGCACTTAATTTACATTCTTTACAATTTGCCTTTACGGTTTTTACGTTCTCATGCGTCCCGGGGTTTTACACAGTCAATAAGAATCAATATCATTGACGGCCTTTCGCTCTGCAGGTACCTGGCCATGTTGCTGCACATCCCTGACGTGTTCACCCGTGACGAGGTCGGGCGCATCCGTGAAGCCCTGGAACAGGCGGACTGGGCGGACGGCAAGATCACCGCCGGTTACCAGTCGGCCAAGGCCAAGCACAACCTGCAACTGCCGGAAGGCCACCCGCTGGCCCAGGAGATCGGCGCGGCGATGCTCGATCGCCTGTGGCAGAACCCGCTGTTCATGTCCGCCGCCTTGCCGCACAAGGTGTTTCCGCCGCTGATCAACTGCTACACCGCCGGCGGCAGTTTCGATTTTCATATCGACAACGCGGTGCGCCAGCCCAAGGGCAGCCCGGAGCGGGTGCGTACGGACCTGTCGTCGACCCTGTTCTTCAGCGACCCCGAGGATTACGAAGGCGGCGAGCTGGAGATCCAGGACACCTTCGGCCTGCAGCGGGTCAAGCTGCCGGCGGGGGACATGGTGCTGTATCCAGGCACCAGCCTGCACAAGGTCAACCCGGTGACCCGGGGTGCTCGCTACGCCTCATTCTTCTGGACCCAGAGCCTGGTGCGCGAAGATAGCCAGCGCGCCTTGCTGTTCGAGATGGACGGCGCGATCCAGGAGCTGACCCGGGACGTGCCCGACCATCCTTCGCTGGTCCGCCTGACCGGCACCTACCACAACCTTCTGCGTCGCTGGGTCGAGGTGTAAGCCGTGACTTTTCAACTTCGCCGCGAGGAGCTCCTCGACGGCGCGCAACTGAGCGCCATGCTTGAGGAGAGCCCGGCCCGCGCCGCCCAGGCGGTGCTGGCCGCTGCTTCCGAGGGGCTGCTGGACGCCCAGGCGCTGCTGGGGCAGATCCTCCTCGACGGTCGCGGCATCCAGCAGGATCAACCCCTGGCGGTGCGCTGGTTCGAGATCGCCGCACAACGCGGGCACCTGATGGCGCGCAACATGCTCGGGCGCTGCCATGAGCACGGCTGGGGTTGCCCGGCGGATGCCGCCAGCGCGGCCGGGCACTATCGCCTGGCTGCCGAAGCGGGGCTGGACTGGGGGCTGTACAACTACGCCAACCTGTTGGCCACCGGTCGCGGCGTGGTGCAGAACCATGCCTTGGCCCTGGCCTGCTACCGTCGTGCGGCGGACCTGGGCCATGCCAAATCGATGAACCTGCTGGGGCGCTACCTGGAGGAGGGGCTGGTGTGCCAGGCCGACCTTGAAGCGGCGCGGGACTGGTACCGGCGCTCGGCCGAAGGCGGGGATTTTCGCGGGCAGTTCAGCCATGCGGCAGTGCTGGCCGATGCCGGGCGTATCGACGAAGCCGTGGCGTGGCTGCAACGGGCTCTGGCCGGTGGCAACCTGAATTTCCTCCGGGTGGCATGCGCCGCGCTGCTCAAGGCCACGCACCCCGAGATTCGCGACCTGGCCCAGGCCTATCAGCGGCGGGCGGCGCAATTGGGTGACGAACGGGATGGAGAGCGGCTTGCTGTGTTGTCTTAAATCACTATGATTCAAAGCTAATCGCTTTTAATCATTCTGATGCAGGTCTTGCCTCATGCCCGCGACAAAAGTACTGACCGCTCACATTCCCTTGGACCTGGCTGATAAGGTCGATCAACTTGCTTCTCGCCTGGAACGCTCCCGGGCCTGGGTCGTGAAGCAGGCGTTGGTGGCCTGGGTTGACCAGGAAGAAGAGCGCCGTCGACTGACGCTTGAGGCCTTGGCAGATGTGGATGCTGGAAGGGTTGTCGATCATCAGTCAGTGTTGGCTTGGGCGCAGAGTCTGTCTGGCGACAACCCTCTGCCCTTACCAAAATGAGACAGCTGAAATGGACGAGCAAGGCCCTATCCGATCTGGCTCGGCTTTTTGAGTTTCTCGCCCAGGCCAATCGTTCTACTGCTGCTCGGACCGTGCAATCGCTGGTGCAGGCTCCAGATGCTCTTCTATCTAACCCACGATTGGGAGAGCAGTTGGAGGAATTCAAGCCGAGGGATGTTCGACGATTGCTGGTGGGGCATTACGAGATGCGTTATGAGATTCAAGGCATGGCCTTGTCCATCCTGAGTATTTGGCATGTCCGGGAAGATCGTTGAATCACTGAACCGCGCGCACAAAAAAGCCCATGACAAGTCATGGGCTTTTTCTTGCAGCTAGCTGCCGTCTTTAAACGTAGAAGGCCTTCAGCGGCGGGAAGCCGTTGAATTCCACCGCGCTGTAGCTGGTGGTGTAGGCGCCGGTGGACAGCCAGTACAGGCGGTCGCCGATGGCCAGGTTCAGTGGCAGGCCGTACTTGTAGTTCTCGTACATGATGTCGGCGCTGTCGCAGGTCGGGCCGGCGATCACCACTTCTTCCACTTCACCTTTCTTCTCGGTCCAGATCGGGAACTTGATGGACTCGTCCATGGTTTCGATCAGGCCGGAGAACTTGCCCACGTCGGTGTAGACCCAGCGCTCCACGGCGGTACGGGATTTGCGCGCCACCAGCACCACTTCGCTGACCAGGATGCCGGCGTTGGCGATCAGCGAACGGCCCGGCTCCAGGATGATTTCCGGCAGGTCATCACCGAAGTCTTCTTTCAGGAAGCGGATGATTTCCTCGGCATAGGTTTCCAGGCTGTTGGTGCGGGTGATGTAGTTGGCCGGGAAGCCGCCACCCATGTTGATCAGCTTCAGCTCGATACCGTCTTCTTCCTTGAGGCGCTCGAAGATCACCTTGACCTTGGCAATGGCGGCGTCCCAGACGCTGATGTCGCGCTGTTGCGAACCCACGTGGAACGACACACCGTAAGGCACCAGGCCCAGGTCGCGAGCGAGGATCAGCAGGTCCATGGCCATGTCGGTCTGGCAGCCGAACTTGCGCGACAGCGGCCAGTCGGCGGTGGTGGAGCCTTCGGTGAGAATGCGCACGTAGACTTTCGAACCCGGTGCGGCCTTGGCGATGTTGCGCAGGTCGGCCTCGGAGTCGGTGGCGTACAGGCGCACGCCCTTGTCATAGAAGTAGCGGATGTCCTTGGACTTCTTGATGGTGTTGCCGTAGCTGATGTTGGCCGGGTTGACGCCGCGGCCCAGCACCTTGTCCAGCTCGTAGATCGAAGCGATGTCGAAGCTGGAGCCTTTTTCGTGCAGCAGGTCGATGATCTCGACGGCCGGGTTGGCCTTGACCGCGTAGTAGACCTTGGCGAATTCGAAACCGGCGCGCAGGTCGTCGTAGGCCTGGGAGATCATCTGGGTGTCGATGACCACGAACGGGGTTTCTTGCTGGTCGGCGAAAGACTTCATTTTCTGAAAGGTTTCGCGCGCGAAATAGTCTTCGACGTTAATCGACATGCGTTGGGAACTCCTACTGGCAAACGTTGGTAATCAATGGGTTTAAGGACATGTCATTGATGACAGTGCCTTGTGAACGTCCTCCGTATCCCCACTTTGGTTCGCCTACTTCCCAAGGCATGTCGCCGAAAGCAAAAAGGCCATGGGAAATCTGCCCTTGGCCTTGCTGTCTCGTCGTCAGTACTTGAGCCGGATGGATCGTTTCCAGCATGGACGTTCGGCGCGAACTTTAGGCGGTGAGGGGGCTGAGATCAACAAAAAATGTCGCGTTTTTGCACTTGTCTGACGTGCGTTATCGACACCTCTCTTTGTAGCCGACACAGATGACGGACAGATGTTCCCGAAGAATTCTCGAGTGTTAAAAATACCTGCACGTTCGACGCTTTTGCGTGCCAAGTAGCTGGGAAGTATGAAAGCGTCAACATCGGCGACGTTAGCGGCGAGAGGGCGGTTTGAGGGGGATTTTGGCTGTTTCGGAGAGGGGCGCCGGACAACTCTGACCGGGGCGGCTGTTGATATTTTTTTCCGGCGTGTGGGTGGGCCAAAAACACCCGGTGGCGAGGGCGCTTGCTTGCGCCGGATGCGCAGCAGCCCCATTCTTTTTGCAAAGAGGGGCCGCTTCACGGTCCCGAGGGAGCAAGCGCCCTCGCCACAGGTTGGTTATTGGCTATTTATTGATCAGGCGACCACTGTTTCAGCCGGCGAGACGATATTGGTCTTCATCCCCCGCGAACGCCCGGAGCTCAGGTAGGCGGCGATGGATTCCTGAGTCACCTCGCCCAGGAACACCCGCTCGGCATCCATCACCGGCAGCCACGAGCGGTTGAACTCGTACATGCGCGACAGAAGAATCCGCAGGTGTTCGTCGTAGGCGGCTGTAGCGTTGAACTCTCGCAGGAACTGGGCGCAGGTGCCGGTCTGACGGTGCAGGTCGCGACGACGTACATAACCCAGAGCCTTGTTCTCGGCACAGGTCACCACCACGTAGCGCCGGTCGTGTTCGTCCATCAGTTCCAGGGCGTCGGCTACCGGGGTTTCCGGGCTGACCGACGGGGCGTTGTCCGCGGCGTCTTCGGCCTTGACCAGCAACAGGCGTTTCAAGGTGCTGTCCTGGCCGACGAAGTTGCTGACGAAGTCGTCCGCCGGGTGCGCCAGCAGGGTGTCGGGGTGATCGATCTGCAGCAGCTTGCCGGCACGGAAGATGGCGATCTTGTCCCCCAGCTTGATGGCTTCGTCGATGTCATGGCTGACCATGATCACGGTCTTGTTCAGCGCCCGCTGCATCTCGAAGAATTCGTTCTGGATCATCTCGCGGTTGATCGGGTCCACCGCGCCGAAGGGCTCGTCCATCAGCAGCAGCGGAGCGTCCGCCGCCAGGGCGCGGATCACCCCGATGCGCTGTTGCTGGCCACCGGACAGTTCCCGTGGGTAGCGATGCAGGTACTGCTTGGGTTCGAGCTTGATCATGCTCATCAGCTCGCGGGCCCGGTCGTGGCATTTCTGCTTGTCCCAGCCCAGCAGGCGTGGCACCACCACGATGTTTTCCTCGATGGTCATGTTGGGGAACAGGCCGATCTGCTGGATCACGTAGCCGATGTTGCGGCGCAGGGTCACTTCGTCGAGATCGGTGGTGTCCTCGCCATTGATCAGCACCTTGCCCGAGGTGGGCATGATCAGGCGGTTGATCATTTTCAGCGTGGTGCTCTTGCCGCAGCCGGAGGGCCCGAGGAACACGCAGATCTCGCCTTCATTGACGGTCAGGCTTACCGAGTCGACGGCTTTGACATCCTTGCCGTTGCTGCGAAAGGTCTTGGTCAGGTTTTGAAGTTCGATCATTTCAGGAGTCCTTTTGGAGTCAGCGAGCGTTGCAGCCATTGCAGAAGCAGGTCGGCGAAGATGGCCAGGAGACTGACCAGCACGGCGCCGACGATCAGCATCGACATGTCGCTGCGGCTGATGGAAGCAAGAATGAGTACGCCCAGGCCGCCGGCGCCGATGGTGGCGGCGATGGTCATGACGCCGATGTTCATCACCACGGCGGTGCGTACCCCGGCGAGGATCACCGGCACCGCGATCGGCAACTCGACCATGCGCAGGCGCTGGCCGAAGGTCATGCCGATGCCGCGGGCGGCTTCACGAATGCCCGGTTCGACGCCGGTCAGCGCCAGGTAGGTGTTGCGCATGATCGGCAGCAGGGAATAGAGGAACACCGCGGTGATAGCCGGTAGCGGGCCCAGGCCCTGGCCGAACTTGGAGTAGAACGGCAGCAGCAGGCCGAACAGGGCGATGGATGGAATGGTCAGCAGCACGGTGGCGCTGGCCTGCAGTGGGCCGGCAAGGGTCGGGAAGCGGGTCATCAGCACGCCCAGGGGCACGCCGAAGACGATGGCCAGGGTGACGGCGATGCCCACCAGGGTGATGTGCTGCCAGGTCAGGTGCAGGACCTGGGCCCAATCGAGATGGGAAAAGGCGTTCAGGAATTCCATGTCTTCTCCTCTTTAGTTGATCGGGTGCTGGCGCAGGAAATCTGCGGCCACGGCGGATGGGCTTTCATGGTCGACGTCGACCCGCGCGTTTAGCTGGCGCATGGTTTCGTCGTCGAACAGCGCCGCCAGCGGCTTGAGCTCGGCGGCCAGTTGCGGGTGAGCGTCGAGGTAGGCCTGGCGCACCACCGGAGCGGCGGTGTAGTCCGGGAAGTAGTGCTTGTCGTCTTCCAGCAGTTTGAGCTTGAAGGCATTGAGGCGCCCGTCGGTGGTGTACACCAGGCCGGCGAACACCTGGCCGTTGCGCAGGGCGGTGTAGACCAGGCCGGCGTCCATCTGCCGGGTGTTCTTGCGGGTCAGGGCCATGTCATAGAGCTTGACCATCCCGGCCATGCCGTCGGAGCGGTTGGCGAACTCGGTGTCCAGGGCCACCAGGCGGTTTTCCTTGGTGTTTTCGGCCAGGGCCTGGGTCAGGTCGCTGATGCTATTGATCTGCGGATGTTCCTTTGCCACGTTCTCTGGCAGCGCCAGGGCATAGGTATTGCTGAACTTGGACGGTGACAGCCAGACCAGGCCTTTTTTCGCATCGAGTTCTTTCACCCGGGCGTAGGACTGTTCGCTGTCGAGTTTCTCGTCGATGTGGTTGTAGGCCACCAGCGAGACTCCGGTGTACTCCCAGATCAGGTCCAACTGGCCACTTTCCTGGGCACTGCGGGCCAGGTTGCTGCCCAGGCCCCCGGTGACGCGGGTGTCGTAGCCCTTGCTGCGCAAGTACTGGGAGGTGATCTCCGCCAGCAGGGTCTGTTCGGTGAAGACCCGGGCGCCGATGCGGATCAGCGGTTTTTCCACGGCGTGGGCCAATGTGCTGAAAAGCAGGGCGCAGCCGAGTATCAGGCTTAATTTCTTCATGTCGGTTCCTTGGCTCTGACGGGCTTAAGACGGGCGCAGACCACGTTCCAGCCAAAGTCGGCTGGCCAGGGTCACCAGGCCATCGAGGAGCAAGGCCAGCAGCGCGGTGCAGGCGGCGCCGAGCAGCAGTTGCGGCTGATTGTTCAGGGCGATGCCGGGGAAAATCAGGCTGCCCAGGCTGTTGGCGCCGATCAGGAAGGCCAGGGGCGCGGTGCCGACGTTGATCGCCAGGGCCACCCGCACGCCGCCGATGATGATCGGCACGGCATTGGGCAATTCGACTTTCCACAGCACCTGGCGTGGCGTCATGCCGATGCCGACCGCGGCCTCCTTGAGGGAGCCCTGGACATTCTTCAGGCCTTCATAGGTGTTGCGCACGATGGGCAGCAGGGAGGCGAGGAACAGCGCGAAAATGGCCGGGCCACTGCCGATGCCGAGGATCCCCAGAGCGATGGCCAGGACGGCCAGGGGAGGGACGGTGTTACCGATGTTGAACACTTGCATGAAGCGTTCGGCGCGTCCGACCATGCTCGGGCGGCTGAGGACGATGCCGGCGGGGATCCCCACCACCAGCGCGGCTAGCATTGAAGCCAGGACCAGGAACAGGTGAGCTTGCAGGTAGAACAACAGATCGTCGCGGTAGTGTTCGATCGTAGTGATGCCGATCCAGTGGACCAGCAGGGCCAGGAGGGCGATTACCGCAGCGCCTCCTATCAGCCCTTTGCCATAGCGAATAGCCACAGGCGGACTCCTTTTTTATGTCAGCGCGCATTCTCTTGTGTGGCAGTGCCATGCCTGGCAGCCGAAAGAATGATCGCGGGAAGCAGCTCTTCGGTGCGCTGTAAACAGCGTGAGAGTGAGCCGTACGCATCGCTTTGCCAGGCTAACTTGCTGTTTTTTCTACACCTGGCGAAAGTTCGTAGCAGGGGAGTGGACGCCCCGGCCTTTTAAAAGGTTCCATCATTGGCCGAATTTGCTCGGTGCGTTGGTGCGTTCCAATGGCGGTTGTTGCCAGGATTGCCCCGCTGTATTAACGGGGTAGGCCCGGGCCTGCACCCCCGGGCAGGCCGCTGAAACCGATGGTGTGCAGGCCGGCCAGGCTGATGGGAACAACCTGGTCGGCTGCTGTTTCATCCGCTCGTGAGCGTCAGAAGGGGAGGCTGCGGCCGATCAGGGGCAGCTTGGCGGCTTCGCCTTCGAGGTGGTTGAAGGATTGCTGGCCGAGGTTCAGGCCGATCAGGCCGCCGTGGATGTAGCCAGGGTTCAAGGGCGTGACCTTGGCGCTCGCTGACGAGTGCTCGATGGAGCCGCTGTTGCCGCCGACCAGGCCGCCCAGTACCTGGGCCGCAGTCCCCATGACTTTACCGGAGGCAGAGGCGTTGCTGATTCGGCCGTCGTTGAAGCCGACCAGCCCCCCCACGAAGCTTGAGTCGCCGGCTTGGACATCACCTTTGGCCGAAGCGTTGGCGAGGGTGCCGCCTTCCAGGTAGCCGATCAGGCCACCGGCGAAGGCGTTGGCCCCTCCTGTGACGTTCCCGGTGGCGTCGGCAACGTTCACCGTGGTGTTGCGGCTGTGACCGAGCAACCCGCCCAGGTACTGGCTGAATCTGTCGAGCACGCTGGCGCTGGCGCTGACATTGCTCAGGCTGGCGCCCTCGCTCTTGCCGATCAGGCCGCCGATGGCCTGCGAGTGACTGGCGTTGAGGGTGCCGCTGGCCGAGGCATTGTTCACCGAGCCTGCGCTGAGTTCGCCAATCAACCCGCCGACATTCGCCCGTGCTCCCCCGGTTACGTTGCCGGCGGCGGAAACGTTGCTGTAGCGGCTGGCCAGGCTTTTGCCAACCAGGCCACCGACTGCCTGGGCGTTGTTGCCGTTCACACTGCCACTGGCCGAGGCGTTGTTCACGGCCCCTTCGGTATTGAAGCCGATCAAGCCACCCAGGAAGGTGTTGCGACCATTGCCCCGGACGTTGACGGTGCTGTCGACAGTGCTCAGCCGGCTCGTGGAGGACCCTGTGTTGAAGCCGACCAGGCCACCCAGGTTGAGGTTGTCACCAGCCAAGGAGATCAAGCCCGTGCTGCTGCTGTTGCTGATGTTTGCCTTGCGGTTCGCACCGACCAGGCCGCCGGCGCCGTAGGCGCTTGATTGGCCGGCCATCTGCCCGGTCAGCGTGACGTCCGCCCGGCTATTGCTGATGCTGGCGATGCCTCGGCCCAGGCCGTTGTTGATGTTCTCGGCCGCCAGGCCGCCCATGACATAGGTGTAGCGGTTGCCCACCAGCGTGCCGCTGGCCGAGGATTTGTCGATGCTGCCGTCCTGCAGGTTCAGCGCGACCAGCCCACCCAGGCTGTTGGCGTGAGAAGCCCCCGTGACTTGCACCTGGCTGGCCTTGACGTTGGAGATGAGGCCCATATTGACGCCCGCCAGGGTGCCTACCAGGGTGTTGTAGTGAGTCGAACGGTCTCCACTGACCGAGACCCGGTCGAGGTTCAGGTTGCGGATTTCTCCCTGATTCACGCTGAACAGACCGACGCTGCCGCTGGTGCCGTAGACCGAGAGGTTTTCAATGCTGTTGCCCAGGCCATCGAGCACGCCCCCAAAACCGCTGCGCTCGCCCAGGGACTTGAAGCGGGCGCCGTTGCCGGAAATCTTGTTGCCCAGCACGTAGTGGCCGCTGCTGTTGCTGTCGATTTGACGCAGTTGATCCAGGTTGTGGATCACGGCGTAGTCCTGGCCGTTGGCTTTGAACAGGGCACCGGCACCGGAGAGGGTCACCGCCTTGCCGTCCTCGAGTGTGTAGCCATTATTCCCATGGTTCAGCCCCAGGCTCGCCCCGGTGCCGCTGAGGGCGATGTTGTCGTTGAGCCGGATGCCGCCGTTCTGCGCATTCAGCACGAGGCCGGCCTTGTTGCCGCTGGCGCGCAGCGCGCCTTCGACGCGAATGTCACCGCGCTCGGCGGTCAGGCTCAGGGAGTTGCCGCTCGTCCAGGTCAGCGGTGCGCTGACCGTCAGGTTGCCCTGGGTGCTGTTCAGCTCGATGTGGGTAGTGTCCAGGTTGGATGCCAGGGTGTCGGTACGCAGTGTCGACCGAGTGTTGGCTGGACCGCCGCCAGCGATCACGGCCACGTTGTTGTGGCCATTGCCCCCGATGCTCACGCCGACGCCATTGCCCCCGTTGCCGCTGCCGGTGGCATTGGCACCGACACCGATGCCGACGCCGTTGGTGGTTCCCGAGTTGGTGCCGCTGATGCCTCCGGTGATGACCAGGCCGCGTGGGGTGAGCCGGCCTGGGTTTTCGGTGCTGGCGATGCTGATGTCGTTGGCATGGATCCTCCAGGTGCCGGTCTTGCCCTGCTCGGCACGAGTGTTCACCTGTGCGGCCAACTGCACGTCGACTCTGGCCCCCTGGTTTTCCACCACGCCACCATCACCCTGGCCGCCGATGGCGCTGGCGTCCTGTCGGCCCGCGACCTGCACAATGCCGTTGTCGCCGTCGAGCACGATCCGGCCCGCCTTGTTTTGCAGGGTCTTCGCCTCGATCACGCCCTGGTTGCTGACCACCGTCCTGAGCAGGCTGTCGGCGCTCTTGGCGGTCATCAGCACCTGGCCGCCGTCGGCTTTGAGCAGGCCTCCGTTCTGTGCCAGGGCATCCACGGCACCGCTTTTGACTTGCAGGCCGAGCAGGCCGTTGCCGTTGAAGTCGAGGGTGATGTCGTTGCCCGCGCCCAGGGCCACGCTACCGACGCGTGCCTGTATCAAGCCGCTGTTGCTGACCTGCGCACCGAGCAAGGCGATGCTGCCGCCGTCGCTCGCCGTGAGGGTCCCGGCATTGCTGATGCTGGCGCTGGAGGTGCCGCTGAAGCGGTAGTTGCCATTGAGGAAGTCCTTGTCGGTGATGTCCTGAGTGGAAGCCACCAGGCTGCCGACATCGACTTGGGCGGATTGGCCGAACACCACGCCATTGGGGTTGATCAGGAACACCTTGCCGTTGGCGTCGATCCGGCCCTGGATGTCGCTGCCCTGGGTGCCCAGGACACGGTTGAGGGCAATCGCGTTGCTACCGGGCTGCTGGAAGCTGACACGCTCATCGGCCTTGACGTTGAAGTCATTCCAGTTGGTGATCAGCTTGTTGCTTTGCTGGTTGATGGTCAGGTGTTGACCGTCGCTGGACGTCTGTATGTCGGCGTTGCCGGAGACGATGTTTCCTCCGCTCGGCAGGGCAAACGCCGGAGCCTGGAGCAACAGGCCCAGCAGCGATAGTCCGGCGCCGATCACTGCCTTGCTGCGCCCTGCCTTGCTGCGTCGGCGCGCCCCTTCGTCGGCCACGTTCCAGCAGCCCAGTGCATGGTTCCATACCAATGCATAGTTCTTGTTCATGATGCGTCCTCTTGTACATATGCTGCTGATTTTCCCCAGCAGATTGGGCAGTGCTCGGTGGCGCCGGTCGCCTGAGGCCAGGCTTGGGTGTGTTCCGTTCGCTGTTCGTCGCGCCCCGCCGAACGGTCGGGCATGCAGCCACTCGCTTCTGCGTGCTGGCAAAACTATTGCGGAGTGTTCGAGAGGGGCTGAAGTGCGGCAGGAAGTGATTTAAATGATGGGTTTAATCTATCACTTGAATATTTGAAGTTATTTAAGAGATATCCGGATGATGATTAAGATTTTTCTTGAGCTTATTGACTTGCAATAAGTATGGTTATTGTTTTGGCAAGAGCTTAGGCCGATAGCTGGCTATAGTGGGTTGAGTTTCGGGGGTCGGGCTGGCTGGTCCGGGTGGGTTTGTTTTTAAAGGCCCTGGGCCGGGGGTTTTGGGCTTAAAAGATATGGGGCTGGTTCGCGAGGGGGAGTGATAGTGTCTGTTGTTACTGCCGATTTTATTATTTTCTATTGTGTTAGTTAGTTGCTTGGATGTGGTGTTGTTAAGTAGTAGGTTTTACGTGGTAATTAAAGATCTTAATTCTTGAGTGAAGTTGATTTTCTTGATTGCTAGTTGAGGCTAGATAAAAAGTGATGCCTTTTACTGTTCAGGCGCGAATCCCCGGGGTGTTTAGCCAATACGAAGGTCATGCCTGACATTGGAGCCCGGTTCGGAATGTCAGGGCGCCGGGTATTTGCGGGCACTATTTGTTAACATGCGCGGTTTTCTGTGTTGGCCTTTGCAATCGGCCAAAGCTACTTTTAGTCGTGTATACAGCGGTGTGCACAATCGAGATCTTAAGCGATGTCCGATAGTAAAATTGTCAACGAAGTCAACGCCAGGCGCACTTTCGCCATTATTTCCCACCCGGATGCGGGTAAGACCACCATCACCGAGAAGCTGTTGCTGATGGGCAAGGCCATTGCGGTGGCGGGTACCGTCAAATCGCGCAAGTCCGACCGCCACGCCACTTCCGACTGGATGGAGATGGAGAAGCAGCGGGGTATTTCCATTACCACGTCGGTCATGCAGTTCCCCTATCGCGAACACATGATCAACCTGCTGGACACCCCCGGCCACGAAGACTTCTCGGAAGACACCTACCGCACCCTGACCGCGGTGGACTCGGCGCTGATGGTGCTCGACGGCGGTAAGGGCGTAGAGCCACGGACCATCGCCCTGATGGACGTCTGCCGCCTGCGCGATACGCCCATCGTCAGTTTCATCAACAAACTCGACCGGGACATTCGCGACCCGATCGAACTGCTGGACGAAATCGAAGCGGTCCTGAAGATCAAGGCTGCCCCCATCACCTGGCCGATCGGTTGCTACCGCGACTTCAAGGGCGTGTACCACCTGGCCGGCGACTACATCATCGTCTACACCCCGGGCCACGGCCACGAGCGCACCGAAACCAAGATCATCGAAAAGCTCGACTCCGCCGAAGCCAGGGCCCACCTGGGTGACGAGTACGAGCGCTTCATCGAGCAGTTGGAACTGGTGCAGGGCGCCTGCCACGAGTTCAACCAGCAGGAGTTCCTCGACGGCCAGCTGACGCCGGTGTTCTTCGGGACCGCGCTGGGCAACTTCGGTGTCGACCACGTGCTCGACGCCGTGGTGGACTGGGCGCCGCGTCCGTTGCCACGTGTGGCCAACGAGCGCAGCGTGGCACCCCAGGAAGAGAAGTTCTCGGGCTTCATCTTCAAGATCCAGGCGAACATGGACCCCAAGCACCGCGACCGCATCGCCTTCATGCGTATCTGTTCGGGCAAGTACGAGAAAGGCATGAAGATGCGCCACGTGCGCACTGGCAAGGACGTGCGCATCGGCGACGCCCTGACCTTCTTCTCCTCCGAGCGTGAGCAACTGGAAGAGGCCTATGCCGGCGACATCATCGGCCTGCACAACCACGGCACCATCCAGATCGGCGACACCTTCACCGAAGGCGAGGCGCTGGGCTTCACCGGTATCCCGCACTTCGCCCCGGAGCTGTTCCGCCGTGTGCGTCTGAAGGACCCGCTCAAGTCCAAGCAACTGCGCCAGGGCCTGCAACAGCTGGCCGAAGAAGGCGCGACCCAGGTGTTCTTCCCCGAGCGCAGCAACGACATCATCCTCGGCGCCGTGGGTGTGCTGCAGTTCGACGTGGTGGCCAGCCGCCTGAAGGAGGAATACAAGGTTGAGTGCTCCTACGAGCCGATCACCGTGTGGTCCGCCCGCTGGATCGAATGCAGCGACAAGAAGAAGCTCGAAGAGTTTTCCAACAAGGCGGTGGAAAACCTGGCCCTGGACGGCGGCGGTCACCTGACCTACCTGGCGCCGACCCGGGTCAACCTGGCGCTGATGGAAGAGCGCTGGCCGGACGTGAAATTCCGCGCCACCCGCGAACACCACTAAGTTCGCCGGCCACCCCCGAGCCCCGCTGTGCAGACAGCGGGGCTTTTTTTTGCGCGCAGGACTGGCCTGCCGCCGCCTCGTAGGCGCTGGCTTGCCAGCGAAGGCGGCGGACGCTGTTGTGCCTGGCTTGCGGGTTTCTTCGCCGGCAAGCCGGCTCCTACGGGGTGTGGTGTTCTTAAGGGAGCGCCGTTAGTCGGAAGGGCTTTGGCGGCTCGGGAATCGATAGGGAGCTATCTGGAAAAGCCGGGATATCACGACTAGGTTTCAGACAGTGCTGTGGCCGCCGCAAGGCTGGCGCGCAGCCATCGATGATTCACCTATGAAAGGATGGAATCGGCTATGAGAATTTTCCAACGCGTTGTGCTGTTGATCAAAGTGCTGGTGATGCTGTCGCTCGGAACCTCGGCGGCCTGGGCCCACAACCTGATGCAGGTGAGCGAGCCGGGTTACTCCTCGAGCCAGAGCGCACCGGTGCAGATGCTTGCCAAGTCCGAATCGGAGCCGGGCGATGAAGGCCAGGGTGGCAGTTCCGGCGATGACGACCAGACCACCGACGAGGATGACGGCGACAGCCAGGGCTAAAAGAAACCCCCGACGACGGACTGATGCGCAATCCGTCGCCGGGGGCGGGTCGAACAAGGTTCAGGCGCTCCCGGAGGCATCCGGGAGCGCCTTTTTCATGGCCGCTACAGCACGAATTGCTCGGCGTAGTGGCAGGCCACCTGGCGGCTGTCGAGCTGGCGCAGGGCCGGCTCTTCAGTGCTGCAACGCTCGGTGGCATAAGGGCAGCGCTTGTGGAAGGCGCAGCCCGGTGGTGGGTTCAGCGGGTTGGGCAGCTCGCCGACGATCTTGATCTTCGGCTTGTCCGGGTCCGGGTGGATGGTTGGTGTCGCCGACAGCAGGGCCTGGGTGTAGGGGTGCAGGGGGCGGGTGTAGATGTCCTCCTTGGGGCCCATTTCCACCGGCCGGCCGAGGTACATCACCAGCACCTGGTCGGCCACGTGGCGCACCACTGCCAGGTTGTGGGAAATGAACACGTAGGCGGTGTTGAATTCCTGCTGCAGGTCCATGAACAGGTTCAATACCTGGGCCTGGATCGATACGTCCAGGGCCGAGGTCGGTTCGTCCGCCACCAGAACCTTGGGCTGCAGCATCATTGCCCGGGCCAGGGCGATACGCTGGCGCTGCCCCCCGGAGAACATGTGCGGGTAGCGCTGGTAATGTTCGGGGCGCAGGCCTACCTGCTTCATCATCGCCTGGACTTTTTCCCGGCGTTCGGCGGCCGACAGCTTGGTGTTGATCAGCAGCGGCTCGGCCAGCTGGTCACCGATCTTCTGCCGCGGGTTGAGCGAGGCATAAGGGCTCTGGAACACCATCTGCACGTCTTTGCGCAGTTGCTTGCGCTGGGCCTTGTCGGCACCGGCGACTTCCTGGCCGGCGATCTTCAGCGAGCCGGAAGACGGTTCCTCGATCAGGGTCAGGGCCCGCGCCAGGGTGGATTTGCCACAGCCGGATTCACCCACCACTGCCAGGGTCTTGCCGGCTTCCAGCTCGAAGGAAACGCCGTTGAGTGCGCGCACGGTGGCGTGGCCCTTGAACAGGCCACGGGACACTTCGTAGTGACGGGTGAGGTCGCGGGCGGTAAGAACGACGGCCATTACGCCACCTCCTGATTCAGCGGGTAGAAGCAGCGCACCAGGCTGGCGGCTTTCGGGTCGAGGCTGGGGCGCTGGGCGCGGCAGTTGTCTTGCACGTAGGGGCAGCGCGGCGACAGCAGGCAGCCTTGAGGCCGGTCGTAGCGCCCGGGGACGATGCCCGGCAGGGTCGACAAGCGAGTGGCGCCGAGGCTGTGCTCGGGAATCGCCGCCAGCAGCGCTTCGCTGTAGGGGTGCGCGGGAATGTCGAACAGCTCCGGTACCTGGCCCACCTCAACCGCCTGGCCGGCGTACATCACGCACACCCGCTGGGCGGTTTCGGCGACCACGGCGAGGTCGTGGGTGATCAGCACCAGGCCCATGTTCTGCTCTTTCTGCAGGTTCAGCAGCAGGTCCATGATCTGCGCCTGGATGGTCACGTCCAGGGCGGTGGTGGGTTCGTCGGCGATCAGCAGCTTGGGCTCGCCGGCGATCGCCATGGCGATTGCCACCCGCTGGCTCATGCCGCCGGACAGTTGGTGCGGGTAGGCGTCCATGCGGCTGGCGGCGCCGGGGATCTCGACCTTTTCCAGCAGTTCGATGGCGCGCTTGCGTGCGGCCTTGCTGGACATCTTCAGGTGCAGGCGCAGCACTTCCTCGATCTGGAAGCCCACGGTGTAGCTGGGGTTCAACGCGGTCATCGGGTCCTGGAAGACCATGGCCAGGTCCTTGCCGACGATCTGCCGGCGCTGGCGCGCGCTGAGCTTGAGCATGTCGCGGCCGTCGAAGCTTAGGGCATCGGCGGTGACGATGCCGGGGTGCTCGATCAGGCCCATCAGGGCCATCATGGTCACCGATTTGCCGGAGCCGGACTCGCCGACGATGGCCAGCACTTCGCCCTTGTCGACCTTGAGGTCGAGGCCATCGACCACCGGCACCGCCGTGGCGTCGCCGAAACGGACATTGAGATTCTTGATTTCTAGCAGTGACATGGGAATCTCCTCAGGCGGCGTTCTTGAGTTTCGGATCCAGCGCATCGCGCAGGCCGTCGCCCATCAGGTTGATTGCCAGCACGCTGAGCAAAATGGTCAGGCCCGGCAGGCTCACGACCCACCAGGCGCGTTCGATGTAGTCCCGGGCCGAGGCCAGCATGGTGCCCCACTCCGGAGTCGGCGGTTGCACGCCCAGGCCGAGGAAGCCCAGGGCGGCGGCGTCGAGGATCGCCGAGGAGAAGCTCAGGGTGGCCTGGACGATCAGCGGTGCCATGCAGTTGGGCAGCACGGTGATGAACATCAGGCGTGGCAGGCCGGCACCGGCCAGGCGCGCGGCGGTCACGTAGTCGCGGTTGAGTTCGCCCATCACTGCGGCGCGGGTCAGGCGTACATAGGACGGCAGGGACACCACGGCAATGGCGATCACGGTATTGATCAGGCCTGGGCCGAGGATGGCGACGATAGCCACGGCCAGCAGCAGCGAGGGCAGGGCCAGCATGATGTCCATCAGGCGCATGATGGTCGGGCCCAGCAAACGCGGGAAGAAGCCGGCGAACAGCCCGAGGAGGATCCCCGGGATCAGCGACATCACCACCGACGACAGGCCGATCAGCAGCGACAGGCGCGAACCCTGGATCAGGCGCGAGAGCAGGTCGCGGCCCAGTTCATCGGTGCCCAGCAGGAACTGCATCTGGCCGCCTTCGAGCCAGGCCGGAGGGGTCAGCAGGAAGTCGCGGTACTGCTCGCTGGGGTTGTGCGGCGCCACCCAGGGCGCGAACAGTGCGCAGAACACGATCAGCAGCATGAACAGCAGGCCGGCCACCGCGCCCTTGTTGCGGGAGAAGTGCTGCCAGAATTCTTTGTAGACGGACGGATAGAGCAGGCTTTGATCGACTGCTACTGAGGAAGTTGGAGTGCTCATTAGTCTTGATCTCAGCGCTGATGACGGATGCGTGGGTTGGCAAAGCCGTAGAGGATGTCCACCACGAAGTTGACCATGATCACCAGGCAGGCGATCAGCAGGATGCCGTTCTGCACCACGGGATAGTCCCGGGCGCCGATGGCCTCGATCAGCCACTTGCCGATGCCCGGCCAGGAAAAGATGGTTTCGGTCAGGACCGCACCGGCCAGCAGGGTGCCGACTTGCAGGCCGACCACGGTCAGCACCGGAATCAGCGCGTTGCGCAGGCCGTGGACGAACACCACCCGAGCCGGCGACAGGCCCTTGGCCTTGGCGGTACGGATGTAGTCCTCACGCAGCACTTCGAGCATCGAGGAGCGGGTCATCCGCGCGATCACCGCCAGCGGAATGGTGCCCAGCACGATGGCGGGCAGGATCAGGTGCTGCAGGGCGTCGAAGAAGGCGTCGGTGTCTTTGGCCAGCAGGGTGTCGATGAGCATGAAGCCGGTTTTCGGCTCGATGTCGTAGAGCAGGTCGATACGCCCGGAAACCGGGGTCCAGCCCAGGCTTACCGAGAAGAACATGATCAGGATCAGGCCCCACCAGAAGATCGGCATCGAATACCCCGCCAGCGAGATCCCCATTACCCCATGGTCGAACAGCGACCCTCGCTTCAAGGCGGCGATCACCCCGGCCAGCAGGCCGAGCACGCCGGCGAATAGCAGGGCGGCCATGGACAGTTCCAGGGTCGCGGGGAACAGCGAGGTGAATTCGCTCCAGACGCTGGTGCGGGTGCGCAGGGACTCGCCCAGGTCGCCGTGGGCCAGCTTGCCGATGTAGTCCAGGTACTGGGCGTACAGCGGCTTGTTCAATCCAAGGCGTTCCATTGCCTGGGCATGCATCTCAGGGTCGACCCGACGCTCGCCCATCATGACTTCCACGGGGTCGCCGGGAATCATGCGTATCAAGGCGAAGGTCAGCAAGGTGATGCCGAAGAATGTGGGTATCAGCAACCCCACACGGCGGGCAATAAAACTAAACATCTTCTGAAGTACCTCAATCAGCCGGTTAGGCGTTCCCGCCATCCTTGGGGTCAAGGACGGCGGGCGTTTCTTATTACTTCACTTGGGTGGTAGCGAAGTTGTTAGTGGTCAGGGGGCTAATGTGATAACCCTCGACGTTCTTGCGCATGGCGGTGAACATTTTCGGATAGGCCATGGGGATCCACGGTTGATCCTGTTCGAAAACCAGCATGGCCTTTTCATAGAGCTCGGCGCGTTTGGCGGGTTCAGCGTCGGAGCGTGCTTCGTCGATCAGATCCTGGAACGTCTTGTTGCACCAGCGGGCGTAGTTTTCGCCGTTTTTCGCCGCGTCACAACTCAGGTTCGGGGTCAGGAAGTTGTCCGGATCGCCGTTGTCCCCGGCCCAGCCCGCCGACACCATATCGTGTTCGCCGTTTTTCGCACGCTTGAGCATCTCGCCCCACTCCATCACGCGGATGTCGAGCTTGAGGCCCACCTTGGCCAGGTCGGCCTGCATCATCTGTGCGCCGAGCATCGGGTTGGGGTTGGTCGGGCCGCCGCCGTTGCGGGTGAACAGGGTGATAACCGTACCCTCCGGTACGCCGGCTTCCTTGAGCAGCGCGCGGGCCTTGTCCAGATCCCGGGGCGGGTTCTTCAGGCTGTTGTTGAAGCCCAGCAGGGTCGGCGGATACGGGCCGGTGGCCACCAGGGCGTTGCCCTTGCCGTACAGGCTGTTGACGTAGGCTTCCTTGTCGAAGGCGATGTCGATGGCCTTGCGCACTCGCACGTCGCTCATGTACTTGCGCGTGGTGTTCATGGCGATGTAGCCGGTGGTCATGGCGGCCAGCTCGTCGACCTTGAGGTTGGCGTCGGCCTTGATGCTGGGAATGTCATCGGGCTTGGGGTACAGGGCGATCTGGCATTCGTTGGCCTTGAGTTTCTGCAGGCGCACGTTGTTATCGGTGGTGATCGCCAGCACCAGCGGGTCGGCCGGCGGCTTGCCGCGGAAGTACTCCGGGTTGGCCTTGAAGCGTACCTGGGCGTCCTTGGCATAGCGGGTGAAGATGAACGGGCCGGTGCCGATGGGCTTGCTGTTGAGCTCAGAGGTCTTGCCTTCCTTGAGCAGCTTGTCGGCGTATTCGGCCGGGAAGATCGACGAGAAGGCCATGGCCACGTCGGCGAGGAAAGGGGCTTCGCGGCGGGTCAGGGTGAAGACCACGGTGTGGTCGTCGATCTTCTCGACGCTTTTCAGCAGTTCCTTGAAGCCCATGCTTTCGAAATAGGGGAAGCCCACGCTGGACTTGTCATGCCAGGGGTGCTTCGGGTCAAGCTGGCGCTGGAAGCTCCAGAGCACGTCGTCGGCGTTCATCTCGCGCGTTGGGGTGAAGTAGTCGGTGCTGTGGAATTTGACGCCCTTGCGCAGATGGAAGGTGTATTGCAGGCCGTCGGGGCTGATGTCCCAGGATTCGGCCAGGGCCGGCTCGATGTCAGTGGTGCCGGGCTTGAAGTCCACCAGGCGGTTGAAGATGGTTTCCGCCACTGCGTCGGCCGTGACTGCAGTCGTGTACTGGACCATATCGAAGCCTTCCGGGCTGGCTTCGGTACAGACCACCAAGGGTTTGGCTGTGGCGCCCAGGGCGACGCTCAGCAGGGCGGCGCCAACGGCCGCTTTCAGGGGAAGCATTTTCATCAGGAACCCTCTGCAATCGATTGAACCAGATTAGCTTGAATGGCGGATTCGTCATGAATCCGCCCTTCAACTGGTGGGTTAGAGAATATTGAACGGGATGGTGGTAACCAGTCGGAATTCATTGATGTTGCCGTCGGCCTGGTTCTCGCTGGCGCGGTGCGTGGTGTAGGTGGCACGGATCGCGGTGGCTTTCAGCGGGCCGCTCTGTACGGCGTAGGAAGCACCGATGCCGTATTCGTAGTGGTGCTCGCCGTCCATGGTGCGTACGCCATAGACCGTACCGTCTGCCTTGACGCCGCTGTAGGCGGTGCCGTTGTAGTGGGTACCGTCGATGCCCCAGCCACGGGCCTGGTAGATGTTGAACTTGAGGCCGGGCACGCCGTACTCGGCCATGTTCAGGCCGTAGGCGATCTGGAAGGATTTCTCGTTCGGGCCGTTGAAGTCCGAGAGCAGGGAGTTGGCCAGGTAGATGCCGTTGGTTTCGTGCAGGTAGTCGAAGTACTCGTTACCGTTAATTTCCTGGTACGAGAAGGTCAGGCTGTGGGCCTGGTGGGTCAGGCCGAGCGACAGCGAGTAGGTGTCGTTGTCGATCTCGCCCATCTTCTTCTTGCCGGTATCGACGGTCTTGTAATAGTTCAGGCCGGTGGTCAGGCTCAGCACCGAGCTGTCGCCCAGCTCGTGGGTGGCGCCGAAGTAGTACTGGTTCCAGAAGTCTTCCACCTTGGAGGCGTAGAGGCTGGTCTTCAGGCTTTTCAGCGGCTGGTAGTTGGCGCCGACCAGGCTTACGCGATCGGTCTCGGCACCGTTGCTGTTGTACTCGGAGCTGAACTTGGACAGGCTCTGTTCGGTCCGTGGCGATACCCGGTCGAAGCTGCCGGCGTCGAACGACAGGTTGTTGAACTCTTCGCTGTGGATACTCACCCCTTCAAAGCTCGAAGGCAGCGGACGGTTGCCGATGACGTCGACGATCGGCGTGCTGAAGTTCTGCCGGCCGGCGGTCAGGGTGGTGTTGGACACGCGGAACTTGACGTTGGCCAGGCCCAGCTTGCTCCACTGGCCCACGGCGTCGCCGTCGGAGTGGGTCAGGGTGCGGTTGTTCTTGCCGGCGATGTCCTTGCGGTCACGATCCAGAGCAATAGCGTTGTAGGCGGCGACTTCCGTGCTGACGCCAACGGTGCCTTCAGTGAAACCCGAGGTGTAGTTGAGGATGGTGCCCTGGACCCAGTTGATACGGCGCGGGGTCGAGGTCTCTACACCATTGTGGTTATACGAAAAACGGTCGTTACGACGTTTCAGCTCGTTGGCGTACCAGTTGCGCGTGGTACCCGACAGGCTCTGCCCTTCGATAAAACCCTTGGTCTCAGCCTGGGCACTGGTGGCGTTCAGTTCAGTCGGGACGAAGTCCTGGCTGACGTTCTCCGCATAGGCCGAGGCGGTGATGCTACTGATAGCCAAGGCTAACAATGCGCTGCTGCTCAGTTTCATGGGTGAAGCTCCTTTGTTTTCTTTTTTAAATGCCGGTTTTTTTGGGCCGGCTGGTTTTTGGAACTCATTCAAGGCATCGCAAACGTTTGCATGTGGCTTGATCGCCGAATTCAGGCAAAGCGTCTGCGTGAGGGCGAAAATCGCCCCCAGGGTTTTGGCTCATCGGTTATGGGGCTAGGCTGACACCCGAAAAGGCGTTGCGGCCGAAAGGACTGACCTTGAAACCTTCGACTTTCGCGCTCAGCGGCTGGTTGATCGTCGAGTGGGCCACGGGTGTGATAGGGACCTGTTGCTTGAGCAGTTGCTGGGCCTGTTTGTACAGCAGGCTGCGCTGTTCACGGTCGGTGACGACCTTGGCCTGCTTGATCAGCTTGTCGTACTGCGGGTTGCACCACATGGAGTAGTTGTTGCCGCCAATGGCGTCGCAGCTGTACAGCGTGCCCAGCCAGTTGTCCGGGTCACCGTTGTCGCCGGTCCAGCCGATCAGGCTGATGTCGTGTTCGCCGTTCTTGGTGCGCTTGATGTACTCGCCCCACTCGTAGCTGACGATCTTCACCTTGAGGCCGATCTTCGCCCAGTCGGACTGCAGCATCTCGGCCATCAGCTTGGCGTTGGGGTTGTAGGGGCGTTGTACCGGCATGGCCCAGAGGGTGATTTGCGTGCCTTCCTTGACCCCGGCGGCCTTGAGCAGCTCCCGGGCTTTTTCCGGGTTGTAGGCGGCGTCCTTGATGGTTTCGTCGTAGGACCACTGGGTCGGTGGCATGGCGTTGACTGCCAGCTGCCCGGCACCCTGGTACACGGCGTTGAGGATGCTTGGCTTGTTCACCGCCATGTCCAGCGCCTGGCGCACTTCGAGCTGGTCGAAGGGTTTGTGCTGCACGTTGTAGGCGATGTAGCCCAGATTGAACCCGGGCTTTTCGATGACTTGCAGTTTCGGGTCGTTTTTCAGCGTGTCGATATCGGCGGGGCGCGGGTGCAGGGTCACCTGGCATTCGCCGGCCCGCAGCTTTTGTACCCGTACCGAGGCGTCGGTGTTGATGGCGAAGATCAGCCGGTCGAGCTTGACCCGGCTTGGGTCCCAGTAGTGCGGGTTGGCGCTGTAGCGGATCTGCGAGTCTTTCTGGTAACGCTGGAACACGAAGGGCCCGGTGCCGATGGGTTTCTGGTTGATCTGGCTCGGGGTGCCGGCCTGGAGCAGTTGCTCGGCGTATTCGGCGGAAAGGATCGCGGCGAAGCTCATGGCCAGGTTCTGGATGAAGGCCGCGTCCACGGTATTGAGGGTCATGACTACGGTCAGCGGGTCGGTCTTTTCGACCCGGGCGATGTTCTTGTTCAGGCTCATGCCGTTGAAGTAGGGAAACTCCGTCGGGTAAGCCTTGCGGAACGGATGTTCGGCGTCGAGCATGCGGTTGAAGGTGAACAGTACGTCGTCGGCGTTGAGGTCTCGGCTCGGCTTGAAATAGGGCGTGCTATGGAACTTCACCCCTTCGCGCAGGTGAAAGCTGTAGGTGAGGCCGTCCTCGGAAATGTCCCAGCTCTTGGCCAGCGCTGGCAGCACGTTGGTGGCGCCTCTTTCGAATTCCACCAGGCGGTTGTACAGAGGCTCGGCGGCATCGTTGTCGGTAGCAGTGGTGTATTGGGCGGTGTCAAAGCCCGCCGGGCTGCCTTCGGAACAGAACACCAGGCTGCGTTCGGCGGCGGTGCCGAACGAACTGGCGGCCAACAGGCCGCTGCCCAGCAGGGCCGGGAAAATCCAGGAATGACGCATGACCGTACTTCTCCATTTTTGTTGTGATGAACAATGGGCCATGACTCCTTCCTGGAGCCTGTACAGGCCATTGATGCCAAACCACTACGTGCGGCAGGTGCCCGTTGGCAGACGCAGCTTCGCCTTGCACCGACCTTGAGGGTCGAGGGCCGGGCGGTAACTGCGTCGAACCTGAAATGCCTGTAGGAATCGGCTCTGAATTCGCAAGACAGTGCGCCAGTGGCGGGTCGTTGCGCAGTAGAGACCGAGCTCCAGCGGGCCGGGCTGGTAAAGCAACGGCGACGTCATGGACGTCGCCGTTGCAGAACCTTATTTGCCGATGCTGACGCCGTAGAAGGAGTTCAAGCCAAAGGGGCTGATTTTGAAATCCTGCACGTTGGCGCGCATGGGTTGGAACACCGTCGAGTGAGCGATAGGTGTCATCGGTACTGCATCTTTGAGGATGTGTTGCGCCTGCTTGTACAGCTCGGTGCGCTTGGCTACATCAGAGGTAGCCTTGGCTTGCTTGATCAGGGCGTCGTAAGGCTTGTCGCACCATTTCGAGAAGTTGTTGCCGTTCATTGCATCGCAACCGAACAGGGTGCCGAGCCAGTTGTCGGGGTCACCATTGTCGCCGCTCCAGCCGATGATCATCGCCTGGTTCTCGCCGCCCTTGGAGCGCTTGATGTACTCGCCCCACTCGTAGCTGACGATGTTCACTTTCAGGCCGATCTTCGCCCAGTCCGACTGCAGCATTTCGGCCATCAGCTTGGCGTTGGGGTTGTAGGGACGCTGTACCGGCATGGCCCACAGGGTGATCTGGGTGCCTTCCTTGATGCCGGCTTCCTTGAGCAGCTCCTTGGCTTTCTCGGGGTCGTACTTGGCGTCCTTGATGGTGGTGTCATAGGACCACTGGGTTGGAGGCATGGCGTTGACCGCCAGCTGGCCGGCGCCCTGGTACACCGAATCGATGATCTGCGGCTTGTTCACCGCCATGTCCAGCGCCTGGCGAACCTTGAGGTCGGCCAGCGGGTTGGCATCGGTACGGCCCTTGAGGACCGGCATCACGTTGTAGGCGATGTAGCCGAGGTTGAAGCCTGCCTGCTCAGGCATCTTCAGGGTCTTGTCTTCCTTGAGGGCCTTGAGGTCGGCCGGACGCGGGAAGAGGGTGACCTGGCATTCGTTCTTCTTCAGCTTCTGGATACGCACCGAGGGGTCGGTGGTGATGGCGAAGATCAGGTTGTCGATCTTCACGTCTTCAGGCTTCCAGTAGTCCTTGTTGCCGGTGTAGCGGATGTTCGAGTCTTTCTGGTAGCTCTTGAACACGAAGGGGCCAGTGCCGATCGGCTTCTGGTTGATGTCGCTGGCCTTGCCTTCCTTGAGCAGCTTGTCGGCGTATTCGGCGGACTGGATCGAGGCGAAGCTCATGGCCAGGTTCTGGATGAAGGCTGCGTCCACGGTCTTGAGGGTGAACTTGACGGTCTTGTCGTCGACTTTCTCGACCTTGGTGATGTTGGTGTCCATCCCCATGTCGGTGAAATACGGGAATTCGGTGGGGTAGGCCTTACGGAACGGCATGTCCTTGTCGATCATGCGGTTGAAGGTGAACAGCACGTCGTCGGCGTTGAAAGTACGGGTCGGGGTGAAGTACGGCGTGGTGTGGAACTTGACGCCTTCGCGCAGGTGGAAGGTGTAGGTCAGACCGTCGTCCGAGATGTCCCAACTGGTGGCCAGGCCCGGAATGACCGCGGTGCCGCCGCGTTCGAACTGGCTGAGGCGGTTGTAGAGGGTTTCGGCTGAGGCGTCGAAGTCGGTTCCGGTGGTGTACTGGCCAGGGTCGAAACCGGCCGGGCTCCCTTCAGAGCAGAACACCAGGTTAGTCGCCGCTTGGGCGAAGGGTGCGCTGGCGAGCAAGCCGGCGCTGACTAATAACGGAAGGACTGCTTTCTTGAACATGGTGGCCTCATGATTTGTTGTCATTTTTGGTGTAGAGGGCGACCTTGTGAGTCGACCCGCCGATACTTATGCAGCCCTCATACCCAATGCAAGATGCAGGGCTGCCACAAGTCTCAAAGAGTGGAACGAACGTACAGGAATGACGCATTTGTATAAATCTTGACGCATTTGATCGTTTGCGCCGGTGTTTTGTGGTGCATGCGCTGCCTTTTCACGGGGCAATCGAAGCCCATCGCGCCCACTCTTGGTGCGGTGCTGGCTGGTGTGCCGGGTGATGCTTGGCCCAGGCGCCCGGCCTTGTCTGACCGGATGGAGGTGGGCGGCTGGGTGAGGGAGGCCGTGGAGAACGGATGCCCGCAATTTTGCTGGCGATGGCGCGTGCTCGGCACATCGTCGCAGGTGCTGAATTCGGGGCTCGCAGTGAGGTTGTCACTGTGGAGGTCGCTGCGGGTTTGTGACGGCGTAGTGCCGCGGATCAGACCAGTTGTCTGCCAAACCTGGAGCGGAAAGGTCTTATCCATGCAAACCTCATTTTTTCTTTTTCTAGGGCATATCTGAGGATTGGCCTTGTGGGCCATGGAAACTCGCCTTCTTATGGGGAGTGGATGCAGCCCCATGGACCCTGTGCGGCGACGGCGATCGCTTTGTTGTGTTGTTGATAGTCGATTCGCCGATGCCGAAATTAAGTCATGCTGAAATCGTGGTCAACGAAAATTAAGCGTGACTAACATTTCTCCTTGTGCACAGGTTTGTCCCAGGGGTTCGACTGACGGCCGTGCGCTGGGCTCAGGCCGCGGAATGGTCGTCGAACAGGCCCATGGTGGTGACGGTCAGGACTTCTGCCGGGCCATTGCCGACGTTGGCCAGGCAATGAGTCTTGGTGGCGTCGAAGTGCACCGAGTCACCGGCACTCAGGGGATATTGACTGCCCTCGATGGTGTAGACGATCTGTCCTGAAAGCACGTAGGAGAACTCCGAGCCGTCATGGGAAATCAGCTCGGACTGGTAGCCCACCGGTATGTTCATCTTGACCGCGTTGATCAGGTTTCCGGGAAAGGAGCTGGACAGGCGCTCGTAGGCCAGTGGCTGGCCTTCGATGGTGTAGCGCACCCGCTTGCCGTCGTGGGAGTCGGGTTGCGCCTGGATCGGCTGGTCGAACAGGGCGTTCAGCGGAACGTTCAGAGACTTGGCGATATTGACCAGGGAAGAGATCGATACACCCGTGAGATTACGCTCTGCCTGGGAGAGGAAGCTGGCGGTCAGACCGGATTCGCTGGCGATCTGGCGCAGGGTTTTCTTGGCGGCGCGGCGATAGCGACGCAGGCGTTCGCCGATGCGATCTGCGGTCATTGAAGAGACTCTTATAGGAAAGAAGCAGTATACCCGGCGGACGTCAGCAACATCTGAGCCGCTGCGTACCGGGGGGGGCATAACTCTAACACCACAAAGCCGGGTTCCCCCGGGTCCGGGTTGAAATAGCCGGTAACGAAAAACGGCGATAACCTTGATGCCGAAGGTTATCGCCGTTGGAAGACGCAGGGATAAGGTCAGGGCATCAGCACTTCGATGGCGCCGTCGGCGGTCATGCTGACCTGGCTGGTGCCGGCCTCGACTTCTGGTGTCACTGGGGCCGAATCCATGCTGGCGGCCTTCATCATCATCGGCGCGCGCATGTAAGGCTGTGGATAGCCATTGCTGTTGAGGTTCAGGTTGACGATCTTGTAGCCCTTGCCGCCCAGGGCCTCGGTGGCCAGTTGGGCACGGGCCTTGAAGGCCTTGACCGCATCCTTGAGCAACGCGTCTTCGCTGGCCTTGCGGGTCGGGTCGGCGATGGCGAAGTCCATGCCACCCATCTTCAGGTCGCCCAGCAGTTCACCGGTGAGCTTGGACAGCGCGGCGAAGTCGGAGCTTTCCAGGCGCAGTTCGGCGCGCTCACGCCAGCCTGTGATCTTCTGGCCCTTGCCGTCGTAGATCGGGTAGCTGTTGCGGCTGCCCTGGCGCAGGGTCACGTCCTTGACCTGGCGCGCCTGGTCCAGGGCCTTGTTCATGGTGGTGGTGATTTCTGCGGCGAGCTTGGCCGGGTCGGTGTTCTGCGATTCGCTGTAGAGGGTCACGATCATCAGATCCCGAGCCACTTCCTGGCTGACTTCGGCGCGCAGGGAAATCTGGTTGTAGTGCAGTTCATCGGCGGCCAGGGCGGGCAGGCTGGTGAGGGTGCCGGCGCTGAGTGCGAGAAGGGCGACGCTGCGACTGAAATGCTGCATGAAAACTCCTTGAGTGCGGTCCGCAGGATAAGGTCAGAGCCTGGGTGAAACCTTCAGACTGTGGTTTTTATTCCTCGTTGCGGCCAATTACAACTTTGATACACATGATCGCCATGGATCGTCCGCGGCCGCTCAAGCCAGTGTGGCGCTTTGCCGCAGTTTTGCCTGTGCCGGGGGCTGCTTGGTTATACTCCCGGCGATTGCCCTGGAGCGCTCATCAGGAGAGCTCATGCTCGCCCCCGTAAAATTGCTGTCCGCAACCCGTCAGAACCTCTGGCGCCTGACCTTTATCCGTACCCTGGTGCTGGCCGCTCAGGCCGGTTCGGTGGGGCTCGCCTACTGGCTGGACCTGCTGCCGCTGCCCTGGTTGCAACTGGGCGTGACCCTGATGTTTTCCATGGTGTTGTGCGCTTTCACCGCGATCCGCCTGCGCACCTCGTGGCCGGTGACGGAGCTGGAATACGCCCTGCAACTGGCCTGTGACCTGTTTATCCACAGTGTCCTGCTGTACTTCTCCGGTGGTTCCACCAACCCCTTCGTCTCCTATTACCTGGTGCCCCTGACCATCGCCGCGGTGACCTTGCCGTGGCGCTACTCGGTGGTCCTGTCGGGTATCGCCCTGACGCTCTATACCCTGTTGCTGGCGCGTTTCTACCCGTTGCAGACCTTCCCCATCGCCCGGGAGAACCTCCAGGTCTACGGCATGTGGCTGAGCTTTGCCCTGGCTGCGGCGGTGATCACCTTCTTCGCTGCACGCATGGCAGAAGAGCTGCGCCGCCAGGAAGAACTGCGGGCGATCCGGCGCGAAGAGGGGCTGCGCGACCAGCAATTGCTGGCAGTGGCGACCCAGGCCGCCGGCGCCGCCCACGAATTGGGCACGCCCCTGGCGACCATGAGCGTGCTGCTCAAGGAAATGCGCCAGGACCATCCCGACCCGCTGCTGCAGGATGACCTCGGCGTGCTCCAGGACCAGGTCAAGCTGTGCAAGGAAACCCTGCAGCAACTGGTGCGCGCGGCCGAGGCCAATCGCCGCCTGGCGGTGGACATGCAGGAAGTCACCCAGTGGCTGGACGAAGCCTTGAACCGTTGGCACCTGATGCGCCCGGAAGCCAGCTACCGTTTCCATCTGTTGGGCGAGGGGCCGGTGCCGCGCCTGGCGCCGCCGCCGGACCTGACCCAGGCCCTGCTCAACCTGCTGAACAATGCCGCCGATGCCTGCCCCGAAGGTCTGGAAGTACGCCTGGACTGGGACGCGGAAAACCTCACCATCAGTATTCGTGACCACGGTGCCGGAGTACCCTTGGCCATCGCCGAACAGATCGGCAAACCGTTTTTTACCACCAAGGGCAAAGGCTTCGGCCTGGGCCTGTTTTTGAGCAAGGCCAGCGTGACCCGCGCTGGAGGCTCAGTGAAACTCTACAGTCATGAGGAAGGCGGAACGCTCACCGAGCTGCGCCTGCCCCGTGCCGCCCGAGGAGACGACCATGAGTGAAGAGATCCAAGTCGAAGGCGAGGAACTGCCGCACCTGTTGCTGGTGGATGATGACGCCACCTTTACCCGCGTGATGGCCCGCGCCATGAGCCGCCGCGGTTTTCGCGTGAGCACCGCCGGTTCCGCCGAGGAGGGCCTGGTCATTGCCCAGCAGGACCTGCCGGACTACGCCGCGCTGGACTTGAAGATGGATGGCGACTCCGGGCTGGTGCTGTTGCCCAAGCTGCTGGAGCTGGACCCGGAGATGCGGGTACTGATTCTCACCGGCTATTCGAGCATCGCCACCGCGGTGGAAGCGATCAAGCGTGGCGCCTGCAACTACCTGTGCAAGCCGGCGGATGCCGACGATGTACTGGCCGCGCTGCTCTCCGAACACGCCGATCTCGACACCCTGGTGCCGGAAAACCCGATGTCGGTGGACCGCTTGCAGTGGGAACACATTCAGCGCGTGTTGACCGAACACGAAGGCAACATCTCCGCCACTGCCCGGGCCCTGGGCATGCACCGCCGTACCTTGCAGCGCAAATTGCAGAAGCGTCCCGTGCGTCGCTGAACCGCGACTGAACGAATGTCCGCTGGGCGTCGTGAAAAAGCGAGCCGATCTACTATGATCGGCTCAACGCTTGCCCTTCTTCCTATCGAGCCTCAACGATGAATCAGAACGCTGAATACTCCGCGGTCAACGATGCCGTGCGCGGGCAATTCTTTCGCCGGGTCTGGGCCATGATCACGCCGTACTGGCGCAGTGAGGAAAAGGGCAAGGCCTGGCTGTTGCTGGTTGCGGTGATCGGCCTGTCGCTGTTCAGCGTGGCCATCTCGGTATGGATCAACAGCTGGTACAAGGACTTCTACAACGCCTTGCAGAAAAAGGACGAAGCGGCGTTCTGGCACTTGATCCTGTATTTCTGCGGGATTGCCGCGGTGGCGATCCTGGGGGCGGTGTACCGCCTGTACCTGACCCAGATGCTGACCATCCGCTGGCGGGCCTGGCTCACCGAGAAGCACTTTGCCCGCTGGCTGGGCCACAAGAACTACTACCAGTTGGAGCAGGGCGGCTACACCGACAACCCGGACCAGCGGATTTCCGAAGACCTCAACAGCTTTACCAGCAATACGCTGTCCCTGGGCCTGGGGCTGATCCGCAACATTGTCAGCCTGGTGTCCTTCTCGATCATCCTGTGGGGGGTGTCCGGCAGTATCGAGGTGTTCGGCTACACCATTCCCGGCTACATGTTCTGGTGCGCGCTGGTCTATGCCGCTGTCGGCAGCTGGCTGACCCACTTGATCGGGCGCCGCCTGATCGGCCTCAACAACCAGCAACAGCGCTTCGAAGCCGACCTGCGTTTTTCCATGGTGCGGGTACGGGAGAATGCCGAGAGCATTGCCCTGTATGACGGCGAGAAGAACGAGAACCAGCGTCTGAGCAGCCGTTTCGGCAAGGTCTGGCACAACTTCTGGGACATCATGAAGGTCTCCAAGCGCCTGACCTTCTTCACCGCCGGGTATGGCCAGATTGCGATCATTTTCCCCTTTATCGTGGCTGCCCCGCGGTACTTTTCCGGCAAGATCGAGCTGGGTGAGCTGATGCAGATCAACTCGGCATTCGGGAACGTTCAGGAGAACTTCAGCTGGTTCATCAGTGCGTATTCGGACCTGGCGGCCTGGCGCGCCACCTGTGATCGTCTGCTGAGTTTCCGCCAGGCCATGAGTGATAACGAAGAACGGACCCCGGCTATCGACGTGCAGCATCAGGGCGAACAATTGTGCGTACGTGACCTGGGCCTGGACCTGGCCGATGGCCGGCATCTGCTGGCCGGCGCCGAAATGACCGTGAACCCAGGTGAGCGGCTCATGCTCAGCGGCCGTTCCGGCAGCGGCAAGAGTACCTTGCTGCGGGCCATGGGTCGGTTGTGGCCGGCCGGGCACGGGAGCATCCTGCTGCCGAACCAGCGTTACCTGTTCCTGCCGCAAAAGCCCTATCTGCCCATTGGCAGCCTGCGCGAAGCCTTGAGTTATCCACAGTCTGGCGACAGCTACCCCCAGGAGCGTTATGCACAGGTCCTGGAAACCTGCCGCTTGCCCCATCTGGTGGCGCGCCTGGACGAGAGCAATCACTGGCAGCGCATGTTGTCGCCGGGCGAGCAGCAGCGCCTGGCCTTTGCCCGGGCCCTGCTCTATGCACCGCAGTGGCTGTACATGGATGAGGCCACTTCGGCCATGGACGAAGAGGACGAAGCCACCTTGTATCAGGCGCTGATCGATCAGTTGCCGGGCCTGAGCATTGTCAGCGTCGGCCATCGCAGCAGCCTCAAACGCTTCCATCCACGGCTCGTTCGTATCGAGCAGGGGCATCTGCAAGAGCAGACTCTCACGGCCTGACGGAGGGCCGAGCGCTAGCCTCAAGCCCAGCGCCCTTGCACCGCCGGTGCAAGGGCGCTGGGCCGTTTCGCGAGCGAGCCGTTCCTACAGGCAGCGATCAGGCCTGATGCAGGATCGAACGGTCCACACGTACGGCCAACTGGCCGCTGCCCGGCTTCGCGTTGAAGGCCACGTTGCCATGTTCATCCACGCTGGCTCGGGCGATCGGGGCGCCGTTGAGCAGCAGCTCCAGTGGTGCATCCTTGAGAGACTGGCCGGAGGCCAGTTGCAGTTTCAGGTTGATAGCCATGGTGATCTCCTTATCAGGCGTTGCTGTCGATGAAGTGGCTGGCGTTCTTGTCGATGGAGCCGACCAGCTCCGGTGAACCACCACGGAACTGGCGGAACACATTGCGCCCGGTGGCGCTGCTGTTGCTGGTACCGGCCGGAATGCTCAGGGTTGGCTGGAAGCTGTCGCTCAGTTCCACATAGGCCGACCAGGGGCCGATGTAGGACTCGTTCAACCCGTTGGTTTCGCTGAGGGCGTAGCGCACCGCGTGGCCTGGCAGCCAGTTGGGTTCGCTGGGGCTGTGGCTCTGCCAGCCATCGGCGAGGATCACCGGAACCGCGCTGGGGGTTTCCAGGTAGCCGGTCGGCTTGTTCGGGCTGTAGTTCTGCAGCAGCAGGTAGGTGCTCCAGCCCCACCAGTTGTCGATGGTCTTGCTGTCATTGAGGTTGTTGACGTCGCTGCGGCGCAGGACCTTGTCGCCACTCATCACGAACAGTGGCGAGAAGTTGCCGGTTTTCGCGGCATTCAGGTCCGGCAGGGTTTTCAGGGCTGCGTAGCTGGCGGGTGCGGGGAGGTTGCCGCTGAGGTAGCTGGCGAAGATTTCGTCTGCCGAACTCTGCACAGCCATCTTCACTTGCTGGCGATTGCGATGGTCGACGCTGTCGAAGTAGCGCTTGTCGCCATAGGCGTGCCAGCGATCGCCCTGGGCGTTGCTGACATTCAGGCCGAACTTGCTGTCCTCGTCATGCATGAAGCGGGTAATCAGCGAACCCAGGTCGCTGGGGGTGACGACCGCCGCCACCTGTTTGCGCGGCACCCGTACGTGGCCGGAGGAAAACAGATCGGTGAGGAAATGGTCGGCGAAGGCGTTCATTGCGTAAGCCAGTTCCAGTTGCTTGTCGTCCGCGCTCTTGCCCGCCAGTACCGCTTGCTGCAGCGCTGCGGTATGCCCTGCGGTGTAGGCAGCCAGGGCCCACTCGCCGAAGTGATCGGCGTTGTTGGCCGCCAGCTTCAGGTAGCGCCCCAGGGGGAACAGGGCGGATACCACGCTGCCGCCGCCGGTTATCTTGTTCCACTCCTCGGACAGGGTGTCGCCCAGGGCGTCATAGGCTTCATGGGGCTGCTTGCCGTCGCGGATCGCCTGGTTGGCGGCGACGATTTCCTTTTGCATCACCGCAAGGATCTGCCGGGCTTCGTCTTTCGCCGCCGGCAGTACCGCAAGGGAGTTGAACGCCGCGATAAAGCGCTGTACTCGATCACTGGGGGTTGCGCCTTCGCAGATCGGCTGCTCGGGAATGCCATAGAAGTCGCCTCCCAGGGCCACCACCTGGCCGTAGGTCAGCGCCAGGCCGTTAGGCAGGTGCAGTTCGACCTGCCACGCCGGGATGGCCGGTGCATCCTTGACGAAGCGCAGCAGGGTGCTGTCGCCGATGGCTGTGTGTTCGCCGCCCTCGAAACGCAGCTGTGGCTGGCCCTTGGTGGTTTTTTGTGCAGAACGAGGCAGGTCTTCCGGGCGGTGGTACTTGATGGTGTGGTGGCCATCGGCGACCAGTACCAGGGTGTCGCCATCGCCGGAAATGGCGATGCCTTGTTCACTGAACAGGCGGTCCAGGTCGGCGACGATCTTGCCCGCGTGTTGTGGCTGTTGCTGCTTCTGTGCAGAGAGTCCTGACATTTCTAGCTCCTTGATATGTCATGGGGATATTTCCTTATTTAACTGTATGCATATACAGTTAAATCGAGCATAGAGGAAAACGTTTTCCCGTCAAGACGCGAATGCACCGCTGCAGCATTTTTTCTTTCGCCCCGCAATGGAGCCGCAGGCTGGGTACTGCGTGGGGCAGGCAGATCCCATGGAAGCGAGGCTCCAGACGCCAGCGTGCGGATTGAATTATCATTAGCGCCCTAACGACAGGCTCAAGGTCCACCCGCCCATGCTGGCTATTTTTCTCGAAACCCTGACGATCACGGCGCCGGTCTTTGCCATGTTGCTGCTCGGCCTGTTGCTCAAGCGGGTGGAATGGATCGACGACAACTTCATTCATACGGCCTCGGCCCTGGTGTTTAACGTCACCATGCCGGCGCTGCTGTTTCTCGGCATTGTCCATGCCGACCTGCATTCATCGTTGAAACCCGGGGTGCTGATCTATTTCTCCTTGGCCACCCTGGCGTGCTTTGGGCTGGCCTGGGGCTGGGCGATCTGGCGTTGCCCCAAGGCCGACCGCGGGATCTATACCCAGGGCGCGTTTCGCGGCAATAACGCGATCATCGGCCTGGCCCTGGCTGCCAGCATGTACGGCGATTACGGCATTTCCCTGGGCGCAGTGCTCGCAGCCCTGGTGATCCTGTTCTACAACACCCTCTCGACCATCGTCCTGGCGGTCTACAGCCCGGTGATCAAGTCCGATCCCTGGAGCATCTTCAAGAGCGTTGTCAGCAACCCGCTGATTGTCAGTGTGCTGGTGGCCGCACCGTTCGCCTACTGGCAGATCGGCATTCCCAACTGGCTGGAAACTTCGGGGCGCTACCTGGCGCAGATGACCCTGCCCCTGGCGCTGATCTGCATTGGCGGCACCTTGTCCCTGGCAGCCTTGCGCAACAGCGGCGAGCTGGCGATGAGTTCCAGTTTGCTGAAGATGGTCAGCCTGCCGGCCCTGGCGACCCTGGGGGCCTGGCTGTGCGGGTTTCGCGGGGCGGAGTTGGGGATCCTGTTCCTGTACTTTGGCAGCCCCACCGCGGCGGCCAGTTTTGTCATGGCCCGGGCGGCCAATGGCAACCACGAACTGGCGGCGGCGATCATCGTCATCACCACGGTGATGGCGGCGGTGACCACCAATATCGGGATTTTCCTGTTGCAGTGGGGTGGGTGGATCTAGGCTTTGCCGCGAGCCGGCTCCTGCACGGCTATTGCGTAGGAGCCGGCAGCAGGTTCACTGCGGTTGCTGATAGGTGTCTATCACTTCCTGGGCCGCGCGAAACGCATCGATGGCCGCCGGCACTCCGGCATACACCGCGCAATGCAGCAGCGCTTCACGAATCTCTTCGACACTGCAGCCGTTGTTCAGTGCGCCGCGCACGTGGCCCTTGAGTTCCTGTGGGCACTTGAGTGCGGTCAGGGCCGCCAGGGTGATCAGGCTGCGGGTCTTGAGCGGCAGGCCCTCACGGTTCCATACACCGCCCCAGGCATGCTCGTTGACGAAGTCCTGCAAGGGCTGGGTGAATTCGGTGGCGTTGCCCAGGGCGCGATCGACGAACGCATCGCCCATGACCTGGCGACGCATCTGCAACCCGCTTTTCTTGTTCTCGCTCATGGTGCTTCCTTCTTGTGTTGGCGGCGCCAGGCTCGCAGCGAACTGAACAGCAGGAACGCCACCAGCGCTGGCAGGACGAAAAACAGCATCAGGTGTTCCAGCTTGCCGGCCAGAGGCATGCCGGTGGTGAAGGACACCACATGCAGCCCGTAAGCCAGGTACAAGCCCAGAAACAGCAGGCCTTCGGCCCGGGTCACGCGGTATCCGGAATAGAACACCGGCAGGCACAGCACGGCCACGCCGAGCATGACCGGCAGGTCGAAGTCCAGGGCATTGGGCGAGACCGAAAGAGGTGTCGGTGCCACCAGGGCGGTGAAGCCCAGCACTCCCAGCAGGTTGAACAGGTTGCTGCCGATGATGTTGCCCACGGCAATCTCGCGCTGGCCGCGCAGGGCCGCCAGCAGCGAAGTGGCGAGTTGGGGCAGGGAGGTGCTGACGGCGATCACGGTCAGGCCCATGACCCGCTCGGAAAGCCCCAGGTCGTCGGCCACGGAGACGGCGGCGCCCAGCAGCAAGTGCCCGGCGAAGACCAGCAGGCCGAGGCCGAGCAGGACCATCAGCAGGCTGCTGATGCGCGGTGCCCAACTGCGCTGGCCGGCTGGTGCGGGTGAGTGGGGGCGGTGCGAATGGCGGGACTGGCGCAACAGCAGGCCCAGGTACAGCACCAGGGCTGCCAGCAGGATCAGGCCGTCGCTGGGGCTGAGTTGTTCGTTGTAGGCCAGCACGAACACCAGCAGGCTGGCGCCGATCATCAGCGGGATGTCCAGGCGCACCAGTTGCCGCGAGACCCGCAGCGGGATGATCAGCGCGGACAGGCCGAGGGTCACCAGGATGTTGAAAATGCTGCTGCCGATCACGCTGCCCACGGCAATGTCGGTGTTGTCGGCCAGGGTCGCCTGCAGGCTGATGGCCATTTGTGGCGCGCTGCTGCTGAAGGCGACGATGCTCAGGCCGATGATCAGTGGGCGCATGTGCAGGCGTGCAGCCAGGCGGATGGCCGCGCGCACCAGCAGTTCGGCGCCGGCGATCAGCATCACCAGGCCGCTGATGAGCTGGATCAGGCTGAGCAGGGGCAGTTCGGCAAAAGCGGTAATGGCGTGGGCTCCCGGGGTCAGTCGCTGAGGGCTTGGACGCGGACTTTGGCAGTTCCGCTGCGCAGCATGTCCAGTTGTTGGGCGGCGGCGCGGGACAGGTCGATCAGGCGGCCTCGGGTGTGCGGGCCTCGGTCGTTGATACGTACCACGACGCTCTTGTCGTTGCCCAGGTTGGTGACCTGTACCCGGGTGCCGAATGGCAGTTCGCGGTGGGCGGCGGTCAGGCCGTTCTGGTCGAAGGGCTCGCCACTGGCAGTGCGATTGCCGTGGTGCCGAGCGCCGTAATAGGAGGCGGTGCCGGTTGCGTCATAACCCCGGGGGTCGATGACGTGGCTGGTGGCGCAGCCAGTGAGCAGAGCGAGCAGGGCGCTAGTGGCAACCAGACGCTTCATTCGGGAGCTCCGATGGTTGATGTGGCGAGGGAGAGTACTCCCGCTGGTCTGTCTGGCAGACCGCAAGCCGACGGCGATGTTCCTTGCTGGAGCGGCGCCGGCCGGTTTGCAGTCGCTGTCGGACCGAGCGGGAGCACGCTCCCTCGTCACGCGCAAGCGGCCGGGGCCGGGGCCGCTTGCGGTTAAACCCTGATCAGCCCTCGAGCTTGCTCTTCAGCAGCTCGTTGACCTGTTGCGGGTTGGCCTTGCCTTTGGATGCTTTCATCGCCTGGCCGACGAAGAAGCCGAACATCTTGCCGCGCTTGGCCTCATCGGCGGCACGGTACTGTTCGACCTGTTCGGCGTTGGCTGCGAGCATCTCATCGAGCACCGCAGAGATCGCGCCGCTGTCGGTGACTTGCTTGAGGCCACGCTTGTCGATGATCTCGTCGGCATTGCCCTCGCCATTGGCCATGGCTTCGAACACGGTCTTGGCGATCTTGCCGGAGATGGTGTTGTCCTTGATCCGCAACAGCATGCCGCCCAGTTGTTCGGCCGAGACCGGGGCTTCGTCGATTTCCAGGCCCTGCTTGTTCAGCAGGCTGCCCAGCTCGACCATGACCCAGTTGGCGGCGAGCTTGGCGTCACCGGCGATGCTGGCGACCTTCTCGAAGTAGTCCGCCTGCTCACGGCTGGTGGCCAGGACGCTGGCGTCGTAGACCGACAGGCCGAACTGCTCCTGGAAGCGCTCGCGTTTCTGCGGTGGCAGTTCCGGCAGGGTGGCACGTACCTGGTCGAGGAAGGAATCCTCGATGACCACGGGCAGCAGGTCCGGATCGGGGAAGTAACGGTAGTCGTTGGCTTCTTCCTTGCTGCGCATCGGACGGGTTTCGTCCTTGTTCGGGTCGTACAGGCGGGTCTGCTGGATCACCTTGCCACCGTCCTCGATCAGCTCGATCTGGCGCCGGATCTCGGAGTTGATGGCCTTCTCGATGAAGCGGAACGAGTTGACGTTCTTGATCTCGCAGCGGGTGCCGAACTCGACCTGGCCCTTGGGACGGATCGAGACGTTGCAGTCGCAACGCAGGGAGCCCTCGGCCATGTTGCCGTCGCAGATCCCCAGGTAGCGCACCAGGGCGTGGATCGACTTGACGTAGGCCACGGCTTCCTTGGCGCTGCGCATGTCAGGCTCGGAAACGATTTCCAGCAGCGGCGTGCCGGCACGGTTCAGGTCGATGCCGGTGGCACCGTTGAATTCTTCGTGCAGGCTCTTGCCGGCGTCTTCTTCCAGGTGCGCGCGGGTGATGCCGACGCGTTTCATGGTGCCGTCTTCCAGGGGGATGTCCAGGTGGCCCTTGCCGACAATAGGCAGTTCCATCTGGCTGATCTGGTAGCCCTTGGGCAGGTCCGGGTAGAAGTAGTTCTTGCGGGCGAACACGTTGTGCTGGCCGATCTCGGCGTCAACCGCGAGGCCGAACATCACCGCCATGCGCACCGCTTCCTGGTTCAGCACTGGCAGCACGCCGGGCATGCCCAGGTCGATCAGGCTGGCCTGGGTGTTGGGCTCGGCACCGAAGGCGGTGGAGCTACCGGAGAAAATCTTCGATTGAGTGGTGAGCTGGGTATGAATCTCCAGCCCGATCACGACTTCCCATTGCATGTGTGTCTCCTCAGAAGCCGGTTGGGGTGCGGGTGTGCCAGTCAGTGTTCAACTGATACTGGTGCGCAACGTTGAGCAAGCGGCCTTCCTGGAAATACGGAGCGAGCAGTTGCACGCCGACCGGCAAGCCGTCGACGAAGCCGGCCGGCATCGACAGGCCCGGCAGGCCCGCGAGGTTGGCGGTGATGGTGTAGACGTCTTCCAGGTATGCAGCGACCGGGTCGCTGCTCTTGGCGCCGAGCTTCCAGGCCGGGTTGGGCGTGGTCGGGCCGAGGATGATGTCGACTTCGTTGAACGCGCTCATGAAGTCGTTCTTCACCAGGCGACGGATTTTCTGCGCCTTGAGGTAGTAGGCATCGTAGTAGCCGGCGGACAGTGCGTAGGCACCGACCATGATCCGGCGCTGCACTTCGCTGCCGAAGCCTTCGCCGCGGGAGCGCTTGTACAGGTCTTCCAGGTTTTCCGGGTTCTCGCAACGGTAGCCGAAGCGCACGCCGTCGAACCGCGACAGGTTGGAAGAGGCTTCCGCCGGGGCGATCACGTAGTACGCGGGGATGGCGTGCTGCATGTTCGGCAGGCTGATTTCCTTGATCACCGCACCGAGCTTTTCCAGCTCCTTGATGCTGTTGTGGATCAGCTCGGCGATGCGCGGGTCCAGGCCGGCGCTGAAGTATTCCTTCGGCACGCCGATGCGCAGGCCCTGCAGCGAGCCGTTGAGGCCGGCGCTGTAGTCCGGCACCGGTTCATCGATGCTGGTGGAGTCGTTCGGGTCGAAGCCGGCCATGCCTTGCAGCAGGATCGCGCAGTCTTCGGCGGTGCGCGCCAGCGGGCCACCCTGATCGAGGCTGGAAGCGTAGGCGATCATGCCCCAACGGGAAACGCGACCATAGGTCGGCTTCAGGCCGGTGAGGTTGGTGAAGGCGGCGGGCTGGCGGATCGAGCCGCCGGTGTCGGTAGCCGTGGCGGCTGGCAGCAGGCGCGCAGCGACCGCGGCGGCGGAACCGCCGGACGAACCGCCGGGCACGTGTTCCAGGTTCCACGGGTTTTTCACCGCGCCGTACCAGCTCGACTCGTTGGCCGAGCCCATGGCGAATTCGTCCATGTTGGTCTTGCCCAGGGTCACGGCCCCGGCAGCGGCCAGCTTGGCGACCACGGTGGCGTCGTAGGGCGCCTTGAAGTTGTCGAGCATCTTCGAGCCGCAGCTGGTGCGGATGCCCTGGGTGCAGAACAGATCCTTGTGGGCGATCGGCGCGCCCAGCAGGGCACCGCTCTCACCATTGGCGCGACGCTCGTCGGCGGCCTTGGCCTGGGACAGTGCCAGGTCCTGGGTGAGGCTGATGAAGCTGTTGATCTGCGGATCCAGCTGGGCGATGCGCGCCAGCAGGGTCTGGGTCAGTTCTACAGAAGAGAATTTCTTGTCGGCGAGGCCGCGGGCGATCTCGGCCAGAGTCATGTGATGCATTGCAGGCTCTTTCCCTTTAGTCGATGACTTTCGGAACCAGGTACAGGCCGCTTTCGACCGCTGGTGCGATGGACTGATAGGCCTCGCGATGATTGGACTCGGTCACAACGTCTGCGCGCAGGCGCTGGCTGGCTTCCAGGGGGTGGGCCAGGGGCTCGATACCGTCGGTATCGACTGCCTGCATTTCATCCACCAGCCCGAGAATGCTGTTCAGGGCGGAGGTGATGTGTGGAAGATCGCCTTCATTGAGCTTGATGCTGGCCAAATGAGCGATTTTTTCCACGTCGGAGCGTTCAAGCGCCATGGGATTCTCCAGTGGAAAACAAAAACGGATTTCGTCCGCGTGTTAGATTGTCGGAACACTACCGCATTTCTACGGTCTTATGGCCGCGATTGTGGGGGTTGGTGCACAGAAAAGCGGCCAATTTAACATATTGGCGCCTTGCCCAAAATCCCTGTCGTTGTTAGAGTTTGCCGCACTTTTTTACCCACGCGTTGCCTAGGGTCCCTTTCCCATGTTCAAGAAACTGCGTGGCATGTTTTCCAGCGATCTTTCCATTGACCTGGGCACTGCCAACACCCTTATTTACGTGCGCGAGCGCGGTATTGTCCTGAATGAACCATCGGTTGTGGCCATTCGGACCCACGGTAATCAGAAAAGTGTTGTCGCGGTTGGTACTGAGGCCAAGCGCATGCTCGGTCGTACCCCGGGCAACATCGCAGCCATTCGTCCGATGAAAGACGGCGTGATCGCCGACTTCAGCGTTTGCGAAAAGATGCTGCAGTACTTCATCAACAAGGTTCACGAAAACAGCTTTCTGCAGCCCAGCCCACGTGTGCTGATCTGCGTTCCATGCAAGTCCACACAGGTTGAGCGTCGCGCCATCCGTGAGTCGGCCCTTGGCGCCGGTGCCCGTGAAGTGTTCCTGATCGAAGAGCCGATGGCCGCTGCGATCGGTGCCGGCCTGCCGGTTGAAGAGGCCCGCGGTTCGATGGTCGTGGACATCGGTGGTGGTACCACTGAAATCGCCCTGATCTCCCTGAACGGTGTGGTCTACGCCGAATCCGTACGGGTTGGCGGCGACCGTTTCGACGAAGCGATCATCACCTACGTGCGTCGCAACTACGGCAGCCTGATCGGTGAGTCCACCGCCGAGCGCATCAAGCAGGAAATCGGCACCGCCTACCCGGGCGGCGAAGTGCGTGAAGTCGACGTCCGCGGCCGTAACCTGGCCGAAGGCGTGCCACGTGCCTTCACCTTGAACTCCAATGAAGTGCTGGAGGCTCTGCAAGAGTCTCTGGCAACCATCGTTCAGGCGGTGAAAAGCGCCCTGGAGCAATCGCCTCCGGAACTGGCTTCGGACATCGCCGAGCGCGGCCTGGTGCTGACCGGTGGTGGCGCGCTGCTGCGTGATCTGGACAAGCTGCTGGCCCAGGAAACCGGCCTGCCGGTGATCGTTGCCGAAGACCCGCTGACCTGTGTCGCTCGCGGCGGTGGCCGTGCATTGGAAATGATGGACAAACACACCATGGACCTGCTCTCCAGCGAATAACTTCGCCGGTTGCATCTATGCTGTTGCGCTCACAGGCAGCACTTTGCAGTGCTGCCTGTGGCGTTTATCTTCTGTCAATCTGCATCCAGGCCGGTTTGATGCCGTATGAATAAACACAACATTTGCCTGGGAGGAGCGGCCTATTAAACCGCTTTTCGCCAAAGGCCCCTCATTAGGCGTGCGCCTCCTGGTGCTGGTCGTTCTCTCGGTCGCACTGATGGTGGTCGATGCCCGCTTCACACTGCTCAAGCCAGTGCGTAGCCAAATGTCGCTGGTGTTGATGCAGTCCTACTGGATCACCGACCTGCCGCAGCGGCTATGGCAAGGCGTGGCCAGTCAGTTCGGCAGCCGTACCGAACTGGTCGCTGAAAACGAAAAACTCAAGACCGAAAACCTGCTGCTGCAGGGGCGCATGCAAAAGCTCGCGGCCCTGACCGAGCAGAACGTGCGCCTGCGCGAGTTGCTCAATTCCTCGGCACTGGTCAACGAGAAGGTTGAAGTGGCCGAGTTGATCGGCATGGACCCGAACCCCTTTACCCACCGCATCATCATCAACAAGGGTGAGCGCGATGGCGTGTTCCTCGGCCAGCCGGTGCTCGATGCCCGTGGCCTGATGGGCCAGGTGGTGGAGTTGATGCCCTACACCTCCCGCGTACTGCTGCTCACTGACACTACCCACAGCATTCCGGTGCAGGTCAACCGCAACGGCCTGCGCGCCATCGCCAGCGGCACCGGCAATCCGGAGCGCCTGGAGTTGCGCCATGTGGCCGACACCGCGGATATAAAGGAAGGCGATCTGTTGGTCAGCTCCGGTCTGGGCCAGCGTTTCCCCGCCGGCTACCCGGTGGCCACGGTCAAGGAAGTGATCCACGACTCCGGCCAGCCGTTCGCCATTGTGCGGGCGGTACCCACCGCTGCGCTGAATCGCAGCCGCTACCTGCTGCTGGTATTCAGCGATCCGCGTACCGCCGAAGAGCGTGCCAACGACGCCGCTCAGGCCCAGGAAGCCCAGGACCAGCAGGGCGCCAGCGCCGCGCCAGTGGTCCCGGCCACCGTGCCCAAGCCGGCCGCGGCGGCAAACGCCGGGGCTGCTCCCGCCACTGCGACTCCTGCTGCGCCGGCGACCCCGGCCAAACCCGCGGCTCACGCTCCGGCCAAGCCGGTCCATAAACCTGTGGTGAAACCGGCCGCTGCCAAACCACCGGCAGCAGCACCGGCCACCACCGGAGGAAGAGAATAATGGCGGGTAGCACCTATTCGCGAAATGGCTGGATCGTCTGGTTGACCTTCCTTATCGGGCTGCTGCTGAGCGTCTCGCCCCTGCCGCAGTTCATGGAGATCCTGCGTCCGCTGTGGCTGGCGCTGTTGCTGGCGTTCTGGGCCTTGGCCCTGCCGCACAAGGTCGGCATGGTCACTGCCTGGTGCCTGGGGCTGGCAGAGGATGTGCTCTACGGCACCCTGCTGGGGCAGAATGCCCTGATCCTGACGCTGATCACCTTCCTTGTACTGTCTCTGCAACAGCGCCTGCGGATGTTCCCGATGTGGCAGCAGAGCCTGGTGATCCTGGTGATCTTCGGCCTGGCGCAGTTGGTGCAACTCTGGCTCAGCGCCCTGACCGGCAACCGCCAGCCGACCCTGGCCCTGGTGCTGCCGGCCCTGGTCAGTGCCTTGTTGTGGCCCTGGGTCAGCTTCGGCCTGCGCGGCTTGCGTCGACGTTTCAAAATCAATTAATTCGGTCAGGCATTGGCCCGCACCTCGACAGGGAGATGTCTTGATGAATCCGCTTTACCTCGCTTCCGGTTCGCCTCGTCGGCGTGAGTTGCTGACGCAGATCGGCGTGCCGTTCACCGCCATCAGTGCGGACATCGATGAAACCCCGCTAGCCGATGAGTCACCTGCTGCCTACGTCGAGCGCCTGGCCCGAGGCAAGGCTGCGGCGGGGCGCGGGCTGATCACCAGCAGTGAATCCCAGGCCCCGGCCTGTGTGCTGGGGGCCGACACCGCGGTGGTGCTCGATGGGCGGATTCTCGGCAAACCGCTGGATCAGGCTGATGCGTTGCAGATGCTCATGGCGCTTTCGGGGCGTGAGCATGAAGTGTTCACCGCCATTGCCCTGCTTGACGGTGAACGCTGCGAGTCGCGAGTGGTGCGCAGCCTGGTACGTTTTCGCCCGATCTCGCCTGCAGAGGCCGCGCTCTACTGGGCCAGCGGCGAGCCCTGCGACAAAGCCGGTGGCTATGCTATCCAGGGACTGGCAGCGGTGTTTGTCGCCGGCCTCAATGGCAGTTATTCCGCGGTGGTCGGCTTGCCGGTGTGCGAAACCGCAGAACTGCTCGGGCATTTCGGCATACCCTGTTGGCAAAACCTTCCAGTGCGCTAAAGCGCCGTACCCGATTGCTGCGGCCCTCTATGAACACGCCTGAACGAGACACTGCCATGAGTGAAGAGATTCTGATCAACATCACGCCGATGGAATCACGCGTGGCGGTGGTCGAAAACGGAGTGCTGCAAGAGGTTCACGTCGAGCGCACCCAGCGCCGGGGGATCGTCGGCAACATCTACAAGGGCAAGGTGGTGCGGGTCTTGCCGGGCATGCAGGCGGCCTTCGTCGACATCGGCCTGGACCGGGCGGCGTTTATCCACGCCTCGGAAATTTCCACCCGCGAAGGCACTGCGGTAGAGAGCATCAGCGCTCTGGTGCACGAAGGGCAGAGCCTGGTGGTGCAAGTCACCAAGGACCCCATCGGTTCCAAGGGCGCGCGCCTGACCACTCAGTTGTCGATCCCTTCCCGCTATCTGGTGTACATGCCGCGTACCGCCCATGTCGGTATCTCGCTGAAGATCGAGGACGAAGCCGAGCGTGAGCGCCTGAAGCAGGTCGTCAGTGATTGCGTGGCCCAGGAAGGCATCAAGGAGGCCGGTGGTTTTATCCTGCGCACCGCCGCCGAAGGCGCCGGGGCCGATGAGATCATGATGGACATCCGTTACCTGCGCCGGCTCTGGGACCAGATCGGCGCGCAGATCAAGACCATCGGCGCGCCCAATGTGATCTACGAGGACCTGGGCCTGGCTCTGCGCACCCTGCGCGACCTGGTGAGCCCGAAGATCGAGAAGATCCGCATCGACTCCCGGGAAACCTTCCAGAAGACCACGGTGTTCGTGGCCGAACTGATGCCGGAAATCGCCGACCGCCTGGAGCACTACCCCGGCGAGCGGCCGATCTTCGATCTGTACGGCGTCGAGGACGAAATCCAGAAAGCCCTGGAGCGCAAGGTGCCGCTCAAGTCCGGAGGCTACCTGGTGGTAGACCCGGCGGAAGCCATGACCACCATCGACGTCAACACCGGGGCCTTCGTCGGTCATCGCAACCTTGAGGAAACCATCTTCAAGACCAACCTCGAGGCGGCCACCGCTATTGCCCGGCAACTGCGCCTGCGCAACCTGGGCGGGATCATCATCATCGATTTCATCGACATGGAAGATGAAGAGCACCAGCGCCAGGTATTGCGCACCCTGGAAAAGCAGCTGGAGCGTGACCACGCCAAGACCAACATCATCGGCATCACCGAGCTGGGCCTGGTGCAGATGACTCGCAAGCGTACCCGCGAGAGCCTGGAGCAGGTGCTGTGCGAGCCTTGCAGCAGTTGCCAGGGGCGGGGCAAGTTGAAAACCCCGGAAACCGTCTGTTACGAAATATTCCGAGAAATCCTCCGCGAGGCCCGGGCTTATCAGGCAGAAGGATATCGGGTGCTGGCCAATCAGAAGGTGGTCGACCGGCTGCTGGACGAAGAGTCGGGCAACGTGGCGGAGCTGGAGGGTTTTATCGGCCGGACCATCAGGTTCCAGGTCGAAACCATGTATTCCCAGGAACAATACGACGTGGTGCTGCTCTGATTCCGCGTGTTCTACATCCGTGGAAATGGCTGGCTTCAGCTTTTTGCATGACTTTTACCCTGGGAGCCAACTGAAATGGAGCGGCTGATGCGCCTGTTCACCACGCTGATTCGCTGGGGGCTTGGCTTCTGTGCGCTGGCGCTGGTGGCGACTGCCTTGTATGTCAGTCTGGGCCGGGAACTGACCCCGCTGGTGGCCGAGTACCAGCCCGAGGTCGAGGCCAAGGTGCAGCAGGCCGTGGGCTTGCCGGTGCATATCGGTAGCCTGGAGGGGCGCTGGAGCGGCTTGTCGCCGATCCTGCTGGCCCACGACGTGCAGGTGGGCGAGGGCGCCAATGCGCTGCGCCTGGATCAGGTGAGCGTGGCGCCGGATATGCTCGGCAGCCTGCTGGCCCGTGACCTGCGGATCGGTCGCCTGGAGCTCAGCGGCCTGAGCCTGAGCCTGAAAGAGGGCGCGGACGGCCAGTGGCAGCTTGAAGGCCTGCCGGTGCAACAGGACCAGCCGATGGACCCCCAGCAGTTGCTGGGCCGCCTGCAACAGGTTGCCGAGCTGTCGCTGCTGGACAGCCAGGTCACCTTGCAGCCTCTGGACCACCAGCCCGTGGCCCTGACCTACGTCGGGCTCAATCTGCGCAGCGGTACCAGCCGCCAGCGCCTGGACCTGCGCCTGACGCTGCCGGACGGCCAGCCCCTGGCAATGAACCTGCGGACCAGGATGCGGGCCGAGGCCTGGCGCGATGCCCAGGCCGACTTGTACCTGAGCCTGCCGCAAAGCGACTGGTCGCGTTGGGTGCCGGCCCGGCTGACCCGGGAGTGGAAACTCTCCGAGCTCAAAGCGGGTGGCGAGCTGTGGCTGAAGTGGGCCAAGGGTGGGGTGCAAAACGCCACGCTGCGCTTGAATGCCCCGCAATTCACCGGGGCCTATGCCGAGCGCACGCCGGTGTCCCTGAGCAACCTGGCGTTGAATGCCTACTTCCAGCGTGATGAGCAGGGCCTGCAGGTGCAGCTTGACTCCCTGGCGCTGAACCTCGGCGAGACCCGCTGGGAATCCCGTGTGCAGGTGCAGCAGCGCAACGCGACCGAGCAGCAGGAAGAACTCTGGCATGTGCAGGCCGACCGCCTGGACCTGAAGCCGATCACCCCGATCCTCGATGCCCTGGCCCCCTTGCCGGAAGGCCTGGCCACGGCCATCGACCGACTGAAAGTCACTGGCGGCCTGCGCAACGTGCTGCTCGACTATCGTCCCCAGAACAGTGGCGACCAGCGCCTGAGCTTCGCCGCGAACCTCGACCGGGTTGGCTTCGATGCCTATCACGGTGCTCCGGCAGCACGAAATGTCAGCGGCAGCATCAGCGGCGACCTGGGCAAGGGCGAGCTGCGCATGGACAGCAAGGATTTCTCCCTGCACCTGTACCCGATCTTCGCCAAGCCCTGGCAGTACATCCAGGCCAACGCCACCCTGACCTGGAAGCTCGACAAGGAAGGCTTCACCCTGATTGCCCCCTACCTGAAGGTGCTGGGCGAAGAGGGCAAGATCGCCGGCGACTTCCTGATCCGCCTGCATTTCGACCACAGCCAGGAAGACTACATGGACCTGCGAGTCGGCCTGGTGGACGGCGATGGGCGCTACACCGCCAAGTACCTGCCCCAGGTGCTCAACGCCGGTGTGGATGAATGGCTGCGCACGGCGATCCTCAAGGGCGCGGTGGACCAGGGCTTCTTCCAGTACCAGGGTTCGCTCAACCATGACGCCGTCGAGGCCGCCCGCAGCATCAGCCTGTTCTTCAAGGTGCATGACACCGAGCTGGCGTTCCAGCCGGGCTGGCCGCACCTGACCAAGGTCAGCGGCGATGTGTTCATCGAAGACAGCGGCGTGCGCATCGTCGCCAGCAAAGGCCAGTTGCTGGACACCAAGGTGCGGGATGTCTTCGTCAACATTCCCCATGCTGCCAGCGGGCAGGACAGCCACATGTACATCGATGGCGCCTTTGCCGGTGGCCTGGGCGATGGCGTGAAAATTCTCCAGGAAGCGCCGATCGGCACCGGCTCGACCTTTGCCGGCTGGCATGGCGAGGGCGATCTGCAAGGCAAGCTGGATCTGGATATTCCCCTGGTCAAGGGCCAGGAGCCGAAGATCGTGGTGGCGTTCAAGACCGACAAGGCGCGCCTCAAGCTCAGTGAGCCTGAGCTGGAACTGACCCAGCTCAAGGGTGATTTCCGCTTCGATAGTGCCAAGGGCCTGAGTGGCGAGGGCATCAGTGCCCAGGCGTTCGAGCGGCCGGTCACGGCGCAGATCTTCGCCGATGGCAAGCCGGGCAAACCCAACACTCGAGTGGTTGCCAAGGGCCAGGTTGCGGTCAAGAAACTTACCGACTGGTTGCAAATCGGTCAGCCGTTGCCGGTGTCCGGCGAGGTGCCCTACCAGTTGCAACTGAACCTGGACGGAGCCGACAGCCAGTTGATGGTCAGTTCCAGTCTCAAGGGCGTAGCGGTGGACCTGCCGGCGCCGTTCGGCATGGCGGCCAGCACCGGGCGCAACAGTGTATTTCGCATGACTCTGCAAGGGGCCGAGCGGCGCTACTGGTTCAACTACGGCGAACTGGCCGACTTCACCTTTGCGGCGCCCAGCGGCAAGCTCGCCGAGGGTCGGGGCGAGCTGTTCCTCGGCGATGGCGCGGCCTTGCTGCCGCCGGGTAAAGGGCTGCGGATACGAGGGATTCTCTCCGAGCTGGATGTGGAACCCTGGAAAGCCCTGGTGGATCGCTACGCCGGGCAGGACCCGGGAGGCAGCGCCAAACAGTTGCTCAGCAGTGCGGACTTCAAGGTTGGCAAGCTCAGTGCCTTCGGCACCACCCTGGACCAGGTCAACCTGTTGCTGGCGCGCAAGCCCGCTGCCTGGGAGTTGCAGATCGACAGCCAGCAGGCCAAAGGCAAGGTCGGGATTCCCGATGCCAAGGCGGCGCCGATGGCCATCGACATGGCGTACGTGCGCCTGCCGGCTGCCGATCCGGCAGCGCAGGCCGATGAAAATGCGCCCGACCCCCTGGCCTCGGTGGATCCCAAGAGCGTTCCGCCCCTGGATATTTCCATTGCCCAGCTGTTCCAGGGCCAGGACCTGATCGGCCGCTGGGCGCTCAAGGTGCGGCCGACGTCCAGGGGCATGGTCTTCAATGGCCTGGACCTGGGCCTCAAGGGCATGCAGTTGCAGGGCGAGGGCGGCTGGGAAGGCCTGGCCGGTGCCAGCAACAGTTGGTACCGGGGCCGCATTGGCGGCAAGAACCTGGCGGACGTGCTCAAGGGCTGGGGCTTCGCCCCGACCGTGACCAGTGAAGAATTTCACCTGGACGTCGATGGCCGCTGGCCGGGCTCGCCGGCATGGGTGGGCTTGAAGCGCTTCTCCGGCAGCCTGGACGCTACCCTGCGCAAGGGCCAGTTCGTCGAAGTCGACGGCGGGGCCCAGGCCTTGCGGGTGTTCGGCCTGCTCAACTTCAACTCCATCGGTCGTCGCCTGCGCCTGGACTTCTCCGACCTGTTCGGCAAGGGCCTGAGCTATGACCGGGTCCGGGGCGTGCTGGCGGCGAGCAATGGCGTTTACGTCACTCGCGAACCGATCACCCTGACCGGGCCGTCGAGCAACCTGGAGCTCAATGGCACCCTGGACATGGTGGCCGACCAGGTGGACGCCAAGCTGCTGGTGACCTTGCCGGTGACCAACAACCTGCCGATTGCCGCGCTGATTGTCGGTGCGCCGGCGGTGGGCGGGGCGTTGTTCCTGATCGACAAGCTGATCGGTGACCGCGTGGCGCGCTTCGCCAGCGTCAAATACAACGTCAAAGGCCCATGGAAAGAGCCGAAAATCACCTTCGACAAACCGTTTTGAGAATCCTCGATTCGCGCCTATGGAGTAGCATGGCGGCCTACCCTACAAGGAGTTCGCCATGTCTCTTGCGGTGATTCAAATGGTCAGCCAGAGCGATGTCCTGGCCAATCTGCAGCAGGCTCGGAGCCTGCTCGAACAGGCTGCTGCCGGCGGTGCAAAGCTGGCCGTCCTGCCGGAAAACTTCGCCGCCATGGGGCGCCGCGACATGGCGGCCATTGGTCGCGCCGAAGCGCTGGGCGAAGGTCCGATCCTGCCATGGTTGAAACAGGCCGCCCGCGACCTCAGGTTATGGATAGTGGCCGGCACCTTACCGTTGCCCCCCGTCGATCAGCCCGAGGCCAAGTCCAATGCCTGTTCGTTGCTGGTGGATGACCAGGGGCAGTTCGTGGCGCGCTACGACAAGCTGCACCTGTTCGATGTCGATGTGGCGGACAATCGCGGACGCTACCGTGAATCCGATGACTATGCTCATGGAGACCGGGTGGTGGTGGCGGATACGCCGGTGGGAAGGGTCGGCCTTACAGTCTGTTATGACCTGCGCTTTCCCGAGCTGTACAGCGAGTTGCGCGCCGCTGGCGCCGAGTTGATCACCGCGCCTTCGGCGTTTACCGCGGTCACCGGTGCGGCTCATTGGGAGGTGCTGATTCGCGCCCGTGCCATCGAGACCCAGTGCTATGTGCTGGCGGCGGCCCAGGGCGGCGTGCATCCCGGCCCGCGGGAAACCTACGGCCATGCGGCGATCGTCGACCCCTGGGGGCGGATAGTGGCGCAACAGGATCAAGGTCAAGGCGTGCTGCTGGCCGAGCGCGACAGCAGCGAACAGGCGTCCATCCGGGCGCGGATGCCGGTGTTCAGTCACCGGCGCATTTTCTCGCAAGGCGTGCAACGGCTTGCATAAGTACGACGAATTTAAGGCCAAAACATATGAGCGGGTTGTTGTCCTCTGTCAGTGAACATCTACTAGCCCCGGGCGGCGTGACCATCGAAAGCTTGCAAGGCGTGCTGGGGGATCTGGCCGGCCCGGGCATCGATGCCGCCGATCTGTATTTCCAGGGGCAGATTTCCGAGTCCTGGTCCCTGGAAGACGGAATCGTCAAGGAAGGCAGTTTCAACCTCGACCAGGGGGTTGGGGTGCGTGCGCAATCCGGTGAGAAGACCGGCTTCGCCTACAGCAATGCCATCACCCTGGAGGCCCTGGGCCTCGCCGCCCGGGCGGCGCGCTCGATTTCCCGGGCCGGGCAAAACGGCACCGTGCAGGCGTTCTCGACCCAGGACGTGGCGCAGCTGTATGCGCCGGACAACCCCCTGGAAGTCATCAGCCGGGCCGAGAAGGTCGAGCTGCTCAAGCGCGTTGACGCCGCAACCCGCGCCCTGGATCCGCGCATCCAGCAGGTCAGCGTGAGCATGGCCGGGGTCTGGGAGCGGATCCTGGTGGCCTCTACCGATGGCGGCCTGGCGGCGGACGTGCGGCCGCTGGTGCGTTTCAACGTCAGCGTCATCGTCGAGCAGAACGGTCGCCGCGAGCGCGGTGGCCATGGCGGCGGCGGGCGTACCGATTACCGCTATTTCCTCAGCGAAGATCGGGCCATGGGCTATGCCCGTGAAGCCCTGCGCCAGGCGCTGGTCAATCTGGAAGCCATTCCGGCGCCGGCCGGAACCCTGCCGGTGGTGCTGGGCTCCGGCTGGTCCGGAGTGCTGCTGCACGAAGCCGTGGGCCACGGCCTGGAGGGCGACTTCAACCGCAAGGGCAGTTCGGCCTACAGCGGGCGCATGGGCGAAATGGTAGCTTCCAAGCTCTGCACCATCGTCGACGACGGCACCCTGGCCGGGCGCCGTGGTTCCCTGAGCGTGGACGACGAAGGCACCCCCACCGAATGCACCACGCTGATCGAGAACGGAGTGCTCAAGGGCTACATGCAGGACAAGCTCAATGCCCGGCTGATGGGCGTGGCCCGCACCGGCAACGGTCGCCGCGAGTCTTATGCGCACCTGCCGATGCCGCGCATGACCAACACCTACATGCTGGGTGGCGAAAGCGATCCGGCGGAAATCATCGCTTCGGTGAAGAAGGGCATCTATTGCGCCAACCTCGGCGGCGGCCAGGTGGATATCACCAGCGGCAAGTTCGTGTTCTCCACCAGTGAGGCCTACCTGATCGAGGACGGCAAGATCACCGCCCCGGTCAAGGGCGCGACCTTGATCGGCAACGGTCCGGAAGCCATGAGCCGGGTATCGATGGTGGGTAATGACCTGTCCCTGGACAGTGGCGTCGGCACCTGCGGCAAGGATGGGCAATCGGTGCCAGTGGGCGTCGGCCAGCCGACCCTGAAGATCGATGCGATCACCGTGGGTGGCACTGGGGCATAAGGAGGGAGGGCGTCGGGTGAGCTGCAGGGCAGCTCACCCGTGGCAAGGCTCAGCGCAGGCCGCGTTGAGTCTCGTCCAGCTCGCGGATGTACTTGAAGATTTTACGGCTTGAGGCCGGTGCCTTGTTATGCGCCAGCTCATGCTGGGCCTGACGGATCAGGGAGCGCAGTTGCTGGCGATCGGCGTCCGGGTACTCGCCGACGAATTTTTCCAGCACGTCATCGCCGCCGCCGATCAGGCGGTCGCGCCAACGCTCCAGGTTATGGAAGCGTTCGTTGTACTGCCGGGTGGAGGCATCGAGTTGGTCAAGCAGTTGCAGAATCGCGTCGGTGTCCTGGTCCCGCATCAGCTTGCCGATGAACTGCAGGTGGCGCTTTCGGGCGATATGGGCGACGTGCTTGGGTGCATCCGCCAGGGCCCGGCGCAAGGCGTCGGTCAGGGGCAGTTTGTTCAGCAAGTCGGGCTTGAGAGTGGTAAGGCGCTCGCCGAGATCAACCAGAGCATGCAGCTCGCGTTTGACCTGGGATTTGCTTTTCTCCCCATCGAGGGAGTCGTCGTAAGAATCAACCATGGTGGCAGTCCGCAAAGAAACGCCGCCATGATAACCAGTCGAGGGCCGCTTGTCCGGCCCGGTCGCTCGCCGGCCTTAATCGAAAGCAGAATTTGAGTGGAGAACAGCATGAGTGCAGCACAAAGCGTCGGCCCACAGGCTTTGCCGGCCCTGCAGGAGCAAGTCGAGCAGATCATCGCCGAGGCCAAGCGCCAGGGGGCCAGCGCCTGTGAAGTGGCGGTGTCCCTGGAGCAGGGGCTGTCGACTTCGGTGCGCCAGCGGGAAGTGGAAACCGTCGAGTTCAACCGCGACCAGGGCTTTGGCATCACCCTCTACCTGGGCCAGCGCAAGGGTTCGGCCAGTACGTCTGCCAGCGGCCCCGAGGCCATTCGCGAAACCGTGGCGGCGGCCCTGGCGATTGCCAAGCACACCTCCGAAGACGAAGCCTCGGGCCTTGCCGACGCGGCCCTGATGGCCAAGGACCTGCAGGACTTCGACCTGTTCCACGCCTGGGACATCACTCCCGAACAAGCCATCGAGCAGGCTCTGACCTGTGAGGCTGCGGCCTTTGCTGCCGACAGCCGGATCAAGAATGCCGACGGCACCACCCTCAGCACCCACCAGGGCTGTCGGGTGTATGGCAACAGCCACGGCTTCATTGGTGGTTATGCGTCCACCCGCCATAGCCTGAGCTGCGTGATGATTGCCGAGGCGGATGGCCAGATGCAGCGCGACTACTGGTACGACGTCAATCGCCAGGGCCAGTTGCTGGCTGACCCGGTGAGCATTGGCCAGCGTGCCGCCCAGCGCGCGGCCAGCCGGCTAGGTGCCCGTCCAGTGCCGACCTGTGAGGTGCCGGTGCTGTTTTCCGCAGAACTGGCCGGTGGCCTGTTCGGCAGTTTTCTCGGGGCGATTTCCGGTGGCAACCTGTACCGCAAGTCGTCCTTCCTCGAAGGCGCCCTGGGTCAACAACTGTTTCCGCAGTGGATGACCATCGATGAGCGCCCGCACCTGATGCGCGCCATGGGCAGTTCGGCTTTCGACGGCGATGGCCTGGCCACCTACGCCAAGCCGTTCATTCAGGACGGTGAGCTGGTGTCCTATGTACTGGGCACCTATTCCGGACGCAAGCTGGGCATGCCGAGCACCGCCAACGCCGGTGGCGTGCACAACCTGTTCGTCACCCATGGCGACGAAGACCAGGCCGCGCTGCTGCGGCGCATGGGCCGTGGCCTGCTGGTGACCGAGCTGATGGGCCATGGCCTGAACATGGTCACCGGGGACTACTCCCGCGGTGCGGCGGGTTTCTGGGTCGAGAACGGCGAGATTCAGTTCGCGGTGCAGGAAGTGACCATTGCCGGCAACCTGCGGGACATGTTCAAGCAGATCCTCGCAGTGGGTAACGACCTGGAGCTGCGTAGCAACATCCGCACCGGCTCGGTGCTGATCGAACGCATGACCGTCGCCGGCAGCTGACCGCGCCCAGCTTCACCCCCAACGCGCCACCTCCCCGAGGTGGCGCGTTTTTTATGGCCGCCATTTTTGTAGGAGCTGGCTTGCCAGCGAAAGCGTCCTGACATCCGGCACCAGGCTCAAGGGCTCATTCGCCGGCAAGGCGGGCCCTATAAGAGTTGGACAAAAATCATACAAGCCAGATTGATTTGATTCTCAATATCATTTAATAATGAAAATCATTATTCGATGAGCCCAGGTCATGAGTTCTGCCTTGCACGAGCAGCCTTACCTCGAAAGCTGGCGCTGGATGAGCCGCCAGATCCGTTGCGCACTGGAACCAGACGAACCCCGTCTGATCGAGCATTACCTCGCCGAAGGCCGCTACCTGGCCTGCTGTACCGCGATGTCGGCCTGGACCGTCGCTGAAACTTCCTTCCGTTTATTGATCGATACCGCAACCGATACAGCGCTGCCCTGGCATTGGCGCAGCCAGTGCCTGGACCAGGCCTGGCGGCCGTTGCGCGACATGGAGCGGTTGTCTTTGTGCAATTGCCGGCTCAAGCGCTGGCAGAGCCACGCCTGGCAGTTGGCGACCTGCTCGCTGCTGCCTTCCATTCCCCTGATAGAACTGGTGCAAGGATTTCCCGATGAGTAATACCCGTATCGAACGCGACAGCATGGGCGAACTGCAGGTACCGGAACTGGCCCTGTACGGCGCACAGACCCAGCGTGCGGTGGACAACTTCCCCATCAGCGGGCAACGCATGCCGGCAGCCTTCATCCGTGCGCTGATCCTGGCCAAGGCGGCTGCGGCCAAGGCCAACGTCGAACTGGGGCAGATCAGCGAAGCCCAGGGCAAGGCCATCGTCGATGCCGCCCAGGGGCTGCTGGAAGGTGATTTCATGCCGCACTTCCCGGTGGACATTTTCCAGACCGGCTCTGGCACCAGTTCCAACATGAACGCCAATGAAGTACTGGCAACCCTGGCCAGCCGCCTGCTGGGTGAACCGGTCAACCCCAATGACCATGTCAACTGCGGCCAGAGCAGCAACGACATCATCCCTACCACCATTCATGTCAGCGCCGCGCTGACCCTGCATGAGCAACTGCTGCCGGCCCTGGTGCATCTGGTGGAGGTCATCGAGCGCAAGGCGGTACAGGTGCACCCCTTCATCAAGACCGGCCGCACTCACCTGATGGACGCGATGCCGGTGCGCATGAGCCAGGTGCTGGAGGGCTGGGCGCAGCAACTCAAGGCCAATATCAGCCACCTGCAGGATCTGCTGCCGAGCCTGCAATCCCTGGCTCAGGGCGGCACCGCTGTGGGCACCGGGGTCAATGCGCATCCCGAGTTCGCTGCGCGTTTCAGCCAGCAGTTGAGCAAGCTGACCCAGGTGCAATTCACCCCGGGCAAGAACCTCTTCGCCCTGATCGGCTCCCAGGACACTGCGGTGACGGTATCCGGCCAGCTCAAGGCTACCGCGGTGTCGTTGATGAAGATCGCCAACGACCTGCGCTGGATGAACTCCGGCCCGCTGGCCGGGCTCGGCGAGATCGAGCTGGAAGGTTTGCAGCCCGGTTCGTCGATCATGCCCGGCAAGGTCAACCCGGTGATTCCTGAAGCCACCGCGATGGTCGCCGCCCAGGTCATCGGCAACGACAGCACCATCACTGTGGCCGGGCAATCGGGCAATTTCGAGCTCAACGTGATGCTGCCGATCATTGCCCAGAACCTGCTGAGCAGCATCGAGTTGCTGGCCAACTCCAGCCGCCTGCTGGCAGACAAGGCCATCGCCAGCTTCAAGGTCAACGAGCCCAAGCTCAAGGAAGCGCTGTCGCGCAACCCGATCCTGGTCACGGCGCTGAACCCGATCATCGGCTATCAGAAGGCTGCGCAGATCGCCAAGACCGCCTACAAGCAGGGGCGCCCGGTGATCGACGTGGCCCTTGAACATACCGATCTGCCACGCAGCCAGCTGGAGGTCCTGCTGGACCCGGAAAAGCTCACTGCCGGCGGCGTGTAACCCACCGACACCGCTTTGGAGGCTCACCATGGAGCACTGGAAACGCACGATCGAAAGGGCCAATCGCCTCTTTATGCAGGGCGAACTGGTGGATGCTCGCGAGTTCTACCTGCAGGCGCTGGCCCTGGCCCAGGTGCTGTTCGAGCGCTGGTCGGATGCCGACGAAGCGGTGGCGGCCTGTGTGATTTCCCATCACAACCTGGCAGACCTGCACCTGCGCCTCAATCAGCCGGAGGAGAGCGCGGAATACCTCTGCGCCATCCATCAGCGGTTGTTGCAGACCATGCAGGACAGCCGCTTGCCCACAGCCCTGCGGGAAGCGGCCTTGCGCCAAAGCAGCAAGACCTACGTCGAACTGCTGAATTTCATCGGTGATCACGGCGAATACCCGCGCACTCATCGTTTGCTGGACAGCAACGTCGCGGGCCTGTCAGCCGACAGCCCGCAACCAGACAGCCCCTCTTACGGAGCCCATTGATATGTCCTTTACCTTGCCTGCACTGCCTTACGCCTACGACGCCCTGGAACCGCACATCGATGCGCAAACCATGGAAATCCACTACACCAAGCATCACCAGACCTACATCAACAACCTCAACGCCGCCGTCGAGGGGACCGAATGGGCAGGGTGGGAGGTGGAAAAGCTGGTAGCCAGCGTTCAGCAACTGCCGGAAAAGCTGCGTGCTGCGGTGATCAACCAGGGTGGCGGGCATGCCAACCATTCGCTGTTCTGGGCGGTGATGACACCCGCCGGTGGCGGTCATCCCCAAGGCGCCCTGGGGCAAGCCATCGAGCAGCAACTGGGTGGTTTCGAGAGCTTCAAGGAAGCGTTCACCAAGGCCGCACTCACCCGTTTCGGCAGTGGCTGGGCCTGGCTCAGCGTGACACCGGAGAAGAAACTGGTGGTGGAAAGCAGCGGTAACCAGGACAGCCCGCTGATGAACGGCAATACGCCGATCCTCGGTCTGGATGTGTGGGAGCACGCCTACTACCTGCGCTACCAGAACCGCCGCCCGGAATACATCAACGCCTTCTACAACGTCATCAACTGGCCGGAAGTCGCTCAGCGCTACCAGGCCGCGATGGCTTGATACCTTTCCATCAAAACAAGATCTAAGGCCGACTATGGGCACTGAAACACTGGCAATCAGCAGCGGGCGAATGTTTCGTTATGCCTTCGGTTCGCTGTTGCTGTTGGCGGGCACGGCGTTGCTGGTGGCTCAAGGGCTGAGCTGGCTGAACCTGGAGCCGCGCTTGCTGCGCGCCTTGCAGGGCGGTTCGATCTGCGCGCTGGGCACGGCGCTGGGGGCGGTCCCGGTGCTGGTGATCCGGCGGATGCCGGTGGCGGTGAGCGACACCCTGCTGGGCTTTGGTGCCGGAGTGATGCTGGCGGCCACGGCATTTTCGCTGATCGTCCCCGGCATCGCTGCGGCCCAGGACCTGGGCTTGTCTGCCTGGGGCTCCAGCGGTCTGATCTGCGCCGGCATCATGCTCGGGGCCTTTGGCCTGTTCCTGGTGGATCTCAAGGTCTCGGGGGGCAGCCCGGAGGTGCTGGTGGGCACGCCAGAGCATCCGGTGATTGCCCCGCGTATCTGGCTGTTCGTCTTCGCCATCATTGCCCACAACATTCCTGAAGGGATGGCGGTGGGGGTGTCGGCCGGAGGCGGCATGCCGGATGCGGACAGCCTGGCCATGGGCATTGCCCTGCAGGATGTACCGGAAGGCCTGGTGATTGCCCTGGTATTGGCGGGGGCGGGGATGTCGCGGGTCAAGGCATTCCTGATTGGTGCGGCTTCAGGTCTGGTGGAACCGGTCTTTGCCTTGCTCTGCGCCTGGCTGGTGAGCCTGGCGCAGGTATTGCTGCCCCTGGGCCTGGCCCTGGCGGCGGGGGCGATGCTGCTGGTGGTCACTCATGAAGTGATTCCGGAGTCGCGTCGCAATGGTCATGACAAGCTTGCCAGTCTTGGCCTGTGTATCGGTTTCTGCCTGATGATGGTCATGGATACGGCACTCGCCTGAGAGCCGTATGGTGAGGGGCCCGCCCGGGCCTACTCGCCTTCGTCGAAGAAGTTGTTGATCAGTGCCACCAGCGCATCCATCGCTTCCTGTTCCTGCTCGCCTTCGGTCTTCAGGTGGATCCTGGTGCCCTTGCCGGCGGCCAGCATCATCATGGCCATGATGCTTTTGCCATCGACCATGGAATCCGGGGTCCTGCCGGCGCGGATCTGGCAGGGAAACTGCCCGGCCACGCCGACGAACTTGGCCGAGGCACGGGCATGCAGGCCCAGTTTATTGATGATCTCGATTTCCAGAGCTGGCATCGCGGGGTAGATCCTTTCAGCTAAGGTCGCGGTGGCGAACCTGGACGTTCTTCAGGGATTTTTGCAGGACCTGGCCCAGGCGCTCGGTCAGGTACACGGAGCGGTGGTGCCCGCCGGTGCAGCCGATGGCGATGGTCACATAGGCGCGGTTGCTGGCGGCAAAGCGTGGCAGCCATTTGAGCAGGTAGCTGGAGATGTCCTGGAACATTTCCTCGACATCGGGTTGCGCCGCCAGATACTCGGCCACGGGCGCATCCAGGCCTGATTGGGCGCGCAACTCGGGCTTCCAATACGGGTTGGGCAGGCAGCGCACGTCGAACACCAGGTCTGCATCTACCGGCATGCCGCGCTTGAAGCCGAAGGACTCCACCAGGAACGCGGTACCGGGTTCCGGCTGGTTCAACAGTCGCAGCTTGATGGTGTCGCGCAGCTGGTAAAGGTTCAGGTTGGTGGTGTTGACCTTGAGATCGGCCAGGTCGACGATCGGCCCCAGCAGTTGGGTTTCATCGTGGATGGCTTCGGCCAGGGAGCGGTTGGCGCTGCTCAGCGGGTGGCGCCGACGGGTCTCGGAGAAGCGCTTGAGCAGGGTCTCTTCGTCGGCATCCAGGTACAGCACGTCGCACTGGATATGCCGGCTGCGCACTTCTTCCAGCAATTCGGGGAAGCGCGACAGATGACTGGGCAGGTTGCGGGCATCGATGGACACCGCCACCAGCGGTTGCGCCAGTTCGGTGTGGATCAACGCACGTTCAGCCAGTTCCGGCAGCAAGCCGGCTGGCAGGTTGTCGATGCAGTAGTAGCCGTGGTCCTCGAGAACATCGAGGGCGGTGCTTTTACCTGAGCCGGAGCGGCCGCTGACGATGATCAAACGCATGATTACTGACCGTTTTGCTCGTCCAGAACGACCTGATACAAGGCTTCGTTGCTGGTGGCACTGCGCAGCCGGTCACGGACTTCCTTGCGATCGAGCATGCTGGCGATCTGCCGGAGCAGTTCCAGGTGTGCATCGGTCGCGGCTTCCGGAACCAGCAGGACGAACAGCAGGTCGACCGGTGCGCCATCGATGGCGTCGAAATCGATCGGAGCGTCCAGGTGCATCAGCGCACTGATGGGCGACTCGCAGCCTTTGAGGCGGCAGTGGGGAATGGCGATGCCGTTGCCAAAACCGGTGGAACCGAGTTTTTCACGGGCAATCAGGCTCTCGAAGACATCCTGCATCTCCAGATCAGGCACTTCACGGCTGATCAGGTTGGCAATTTGTTCGAGGGCGCGTTTTTTACTGCCGCCCGGCACGTTCACCAGGGAACGGCCGGGGGTCAGGATGCTTTCAAGTCGGATCATGGGAGGGGAGTGTTAGCGACCCGTGCCTTGGAGAAGGTGGAGTTGCTTTTCCTTATGCTTTTTCAGTTGGCGGTCAAGCTTGTCCGTGAGCAGGTCGATTGCGGCATACATATCGTCATGTTCTGCGTTGGCAACGACCTCCCCACCGTGGATGTGCAGGGTGGCTTCGATTTTCTGCTTCAGCTTCTCGACAGCCATGGTGACCTGCACATTGGTAATCTTGTCGAAGTGCCTCTCCAGCCGGTCGAGTTTTTCGCCGATGTAGACGCGCAGGGGTTCAGTCACTTCGAGTTGGTGTCCACTGATGTTGACTTGCATACAGCTTCTCCTTCGTTGCCAGTGCATAACGCGGCAGGCTGGGTTGCCTGCCACCTAGACTACGTTTGAAAACGACACCGGGCCCTTTTCAAACACACTCTGAAACGCTGTGGCCAGCCCTGCGGCTACATCAACCGCTTACGTTCGCTGGAAGGCGCGATCCCAAGGGATTCGCGGTACTTGGCGACGGTACGACGGGCTACCTGAATGCCTTGTGCCTCCAGTAAACCAGCGATCTTGCTGTCACTCAACGGCTTTTTCTGATTTTCCGCGGCCACCAATTTTTTGATGATCGCGCGGATCGCCGTGGACGAGCATTCACCGCCTTCCGAAGTGCTGACGTGGCTGGAGAAAAAGTATTTCAGCTCATATATGCCCCGTGGGGTATGCATGAATTTTTGCGTGGTCACCCGGGAAATCGTCGATTCGTGCATGCCCACCGCCTCGGCGATATCGTGCAGAACCAGCGGCTTCATCGCTTCATCGCCATATTCGAGAAAGCCGCGCTGGTGCTCGACGATCTGGGTGGCGACCTTCATCAGGGTTTCATTGCGGCTTTGCAGGCTCTTGATGAACCAGCGGGCTTCCTGCAACTGGTTGCGCATGAAGGTGTTGTCGGCGCTGGTGTCGGCGCGGCGTACAAAACCGGCGTACTGGGCGTTGACCCGCAGGCGCGGCACGGATTCCTGGTTCAGTTCCACCAGCCAGCGTTCGTTGTCCTTGCGCACTATGACGTCCGGGACCACGTATTCGGCTTCGCTGGATTCGATCTGCGATCCGGGGCGGGGGTTGAGGCTCTGCACCAGCTCGATGACCTGGCGCAGCTCATCTTCCTTGAGCTTCATGCGCCGCATCAGCTGGCTGTAGTCGCGGCTGCCCAGGAGGTCGATGTAGTCACTGACCAGGCGCTGGGCCTCGCCCAGCCAGGGCGTTTTCGCCGGCAGCTGGCGCAGTTGCAGCAACAGGCACTCGCCCAGGTTGCGGGCGCCGATGCCCGCAGGTTCGAATTGCTGGATGCGGTGCAGGACGGCTTCTATCTCGTCCAGTTCGATGTCCAGTTCCGGATCGAAGGCTTCGAGGATCTCCTCGAGGGTTTCGTCCAGGTAGCCCTGATTGTTGATGCAGTCGATCAGGGTCACGGCAATCAGGCGGTCGGTGTCCGACATCGGCGCCAGGTTCAGTTGCCAGAGCAGGTGGCTCTGCAGGCTTTCGCCCGCCGAAGTGCGGGTGGTGAAGTCCCACTCGTCGTCATCGCTGCTGGGCAGGCTGCTGGCGCTGGTCTGGTAGACGTCTTCCCAGGCGGTGTCGACCGGCAGTTCGTTGGGGATGCGCTCGTTCCACTCACCGTCCTCGAGGTTGTCCACCGTGGGGGCGGTTTCCTGGTAGGAGGGCTCCTGGATCTCGGTATTGGGTTTGGACTCGGTGTTGTCGGCCAGGGGGTCGCTGTTGTCGAAGTCGTCGCCTTCTTCCTGGCGCTCGAGCATCGGGTTGGACTCCAGGGCTTCCTGGATTTCCTGTTGCAGGTCCAGGGTCGACAATTGGAGCAGGCGGATGGCCTGTTGCAGCTGCGGTGTCATCGTCAGCTGCTGGCCCATTCTAAGGACTAGCGATGGTTTCATGGCAGGGGCTTAACACCTTATTTGCCGGCGCACATGCGCCATCCACTACAGGGCGCCGGAGCGCCAAACATAAGCAAATTATATGCCTGAAACTGAAGTGTTTGCCTAGAGCGCTGTAACAATAAAGTTTGTAGGGTTTTATTGTTCCCGGCGCCCTGGCGTCCAGCCCAACACATCAGCCCTTACAGGCGGAACTCATGGCCCAGATAGACTTCCTTGACCAGTTCGTTGGCCAGGATGGTCTCGGAGTCGCCTTCGGCGATCAGTTGCCCGTCGTTGACGATGTAGGCGGTCTCGCAGATGTCCAGGGTTTCCCGGACGTTGTGGTCGGTAATCAGCACCCCGATGCCCTTGGCCTTGAGGTGGTGGATGATCTGCTTGATATCGCCCACCGAGATCGGGTCGACACCGGCGAAGGGTTCGTCCAGCAGGATGAACTTGGGCGCGGTGGCCAGGGCCCGGGCGATCTCCACGCGGCGCCGCTCACCACCGGACAGGCTCATGCCGAGGTTGTCGCGGATGTGGTTGATGTGGAATTCCTGCAGCAGGCTTTCCAGTTCCTGGCGACGGCCGGCCTTGTCGAGCTCCTTGCGGGTCTCGAGGATGGCCATGATGTTGTCGGCCACCGACAGCTTGCGAAAGATCGAGGCTTCCTGGGGCAGGTAGCCGATACCGGCGCGTGCGCGGCCGTGCATCGGTTGGTGGCTGACATCCAGGTCGTCGATCAGGACGCGGCCCTGATCGGCCTGGACCAGGCCGACGATCATGTAGAAGCAGGTGGTCTTGCCGGCGCCGTTGGGGCCGAGCAGGCCGACGATCTGACCGCTGTCGATGGACAGGCTGACATCACGCACGACCTGGCGGCTCTTGTAGCTCTTGGCCAGATGCTGAGCTTTCAGAGTTGCCATTACTGGGCCTTTTGCTCGTCGGTTTTCTTTTTCGGCTGGATGACCATGTCGATCCGCGGACGCGGCGCGGTAACCGAGCTGCCATTGGCGCGACCGGCGTTGGCAACCTGCTTGACGGTGTCGTAGACGATCTTCTCGCCTTCGGTGGTATTACCGTCGTTGATGACCTTGGCCTTGTCGATCAGCACGATGCGGTTCTGCTGGGCATGGTACTGGATGGTCACGGCGTAGGCCTGGACCGGTTTCGGGTCGGTCTGCTTCTGCAGTTGCTCGAAGTAGGCGAGGTTGCCCACCGAGGTCACCACGTCGATTTCACCGGTCTTGGACCGGGTGATGGTCACGGTGTTACCGGTGATCTTCATCGAGCCCTGGGTGATGATGACATCGCCCTTGTAGGTGGCCACGCCGTTCTTGTCGTCCAGCTGGGCGTCGTCGGCCTGGATGCGGATCGGCTGTTGGCTATCGTTCGGCAGAGCCCAGGCGCTCACGCTTCCCAGTGCTGCGCCCAGACTGAGCAAAATAGGGAGGGTTTTAACGAGCCTCATACTGTCCTCTTACGTTCGATAGCAGGTTCATCCTGCCGTCTTTCAAATACGCTTTCATTCCCTTGGCCGTAGTCACGCCGCCGGCGCCGTCGATTCTAACGGCTTGCTCGGTCTGCGCATATTGCTTCTGCGGGAATACTGTCATGCGGGTTGTGGTGATCAGCAGGTTGCGGTTGTGCTCGTCGGTGCGGGAAACCCGTACCGAATCGATCAGCTCGACCTCGGTGCCGTCCGGGTTGACCTCGCCGCGTTCGCTCTGGACATGCCAGGGGAACGTGGTGCCACGGTACATCTGCAGGTCCGGCTTGGTCAGCAGGGTCACTTCGCTGGCCTTGACGTGCTCGACCTTGTCCGAGGTCATTTCGTACTGCAGTTTGCCGTCGGGCAGGTACTGCACGCTGCGGGCGTTGATCACGTAGTAGTCAATGGCGCTTTCGTCGACCTGGGCCACCGGCTTGTCGAGGAAGCGTTCCGGGCTGATGTTCCAGTAACCGACCGCTGCGAACAGCAGGGCGATGGTCCCGAAGATCAGGATGTTGCGAATCTTTTTGCTCAGCATGGGAAGGCTCTATAAGTAAGCGGCATTGGCTGCTTCAAGGCGGTCCTGGGCACGCAGGATCAGTTCGCAGAACTCGCGGGCGGCACCTTCGCCGCCGCGGGCCACCGTGACGCCGTGGGCGTGTTCGCGGACAAACGCTGCGGCATTGGCCACCGCCATGCCCAGCCCCACGCGGCGGATCACCGGCAGGTCGGGCAAATCGTCGCCCAGATAGGCGACCTGTTCATAGCTTAGGCCCAGTTGGCCAAGAAGCTCGTCCAATACCACCAGCTTGTCTTCGCGGCCCTGGTACAGGTGGGGAATCCCCAGGTTCTTGGCCCGGCGCTCTACCACCGGGGTCTTGCGCCCGCTGATGATCGCCGTCTGTACGCCGGCTGCCATGAGCATCTTGATGCCCTGGCCGTCCAGGGTGTTGAAGGTCTTGAACTCGCTGCCGTCTTCGAGGAAGTACAGGCGCCCGTCAGTCAGCACGCCGTCGACATCGAATACCGCCAGCTTGATGTTTTTACCGCGTTGCAGCAGGTCGGCACTCATCACATCACTCCCGCGCGCAGCAGATCGTGCATGTTCAAGGCGCCGATCGGCCGGTCTTCCTTGTCCACCACCACCAGGGCGCTGATCTTGTGGTCTTCCATGATTTTCAGGGCTTCGGCGGCCAGCATGTCGGCACGTGCGGTCTTGCCATGAGGGGTCATCACCGAATCGATGGTGGCATGGTGTATATCGATGGCCCGATCCAGGGTGCGACGCAGGTCGCCGTCGGTGAAGATCCCGGCCAGGCGGCCGTCGGCCTCCAGGATCACGGTCATGCCCAGGCCCTTGCGGGTCATTTCCATGAGCGCGTCCTTGAGCAGGGTGCCGCGTTGCACCTGGGGCAGATCGCTGCCTTCGTGCATGACGTTCTCCACCTTGAGCAGCAGGCGACGGCCCAGGGCACCACCCGGGTGGGAGAAGGCAAAGTCCTCGGCAGTGAAGCCCCGGGCTTCCAGCAGCGCCACGGCCAGGGCGTCGCCCATGACCAGGGCGGCGGTGGTCGAGGAGGTCGGTGCCAGGTTCAGCGGGCAGGCTTCGTGCTCGACGTGGACGTTGAGGTTGACATCAGCCGCCTTGGCCAGCGGCGACTCGGGGTTGCCGGTGAGGCTGATCAACTGGATGCCCAGACGCTTGATCAGGGGCAGCAGGGTGACGATTTCGTTGGTGGAGCCGGAGTTGGAGAGGGCCAGGATCACGTCATCGCGAGTGATCATGCCCATGTCGCCATGGCTGGCTTCGGCAGGATGGACGAAGAAGGCCGTGGTCCCGGTGCTGGCCAGGGTAGCGGCAATCTTGTTGCCGACGTGCCCGGACTTGCCCATGCCGACCACCACTACGCGGCCTTTGCTGGCCAGAATCATCTCGCAAGCGCGTACGAAATCTGCGTCGATATGGGGCAGCAAGCCTTCTACTGCCTGTAGTTCGAGGCGGATGGTGCGTTGTGCTGATTGAATCAGGTCGCTGGATTGGCTCATGTCTGAAATCGTATAGCCCGATGAAAAGGCGGCGATTATAGCGGTAATGAACAAATCCCTCACGCAAGTTCGTCAGGCTTTGTCTACCGGGCGTGAGGAAAGCCTGGTTTTTGCCTGTCGTCGACCTGAACGGGGGTGGCGTCGGCCTTGGGGGCTCCGTATCAGCAGTGATATAGTTCGCCGCCAGTTCGGCCTGCCCAGGGGCATGTACTCCCGGCAGGGAGCCAAGCGTCCGAGTGATAGGCTGCATCGCAAGGAGTTTAGATGAGTGCCGATAACGCCTACGCGGTCGAGCTGAAGGGACTGTCCTTCAAGCGCGGTACGCGCAGCATTTTCAATAACGTGGATATCCGTATTCCGCGGGGCAAGGTCACCGGCATCATGGGGCCTTCCGGCTGTGGGAAGACCACCCTGTTGCGCTTGATGGGCATGCAGTTGCGGCCCAGCAGCGGCGAAGTGTGGGTCAATGGCCAGAATCTGCCGAGTCTTTCGCGCAGCGATCTGTTCGACGCGCGCAAGCAGATGGGCGTGCTGTTCCAGAGCGGCGCACTGTTCACCGACCTGGACGTGTTCGAGAACGTGGCCTTTCCGCTGCGGGTGCACACCCAACTGCCGGACGAAATGATTCGTGACATCGTCCTGCTCAAGTTGCAGGCGGTGGGCTTGCGCGGCGCGGTCGACCTGATGCCCGACGAGCTGTCCGGCGGCATGAAGCGCCGGGTCGCCCTGGCCCGGGCGATTGCCCTGGATCCGCAGATCCTCATGTACGACGAGCCTTTCGTGGGCCAGGACCCCATTGCCATGGGCGTTCTGGTGCGCCTGATCCGGCTGCTCAACGATGCCCTGGGCATCACCAGCATCCTGGTTTCCCACGACCTGGCGGAAACCGCGAGCATTGCCGACTACCTCTATGTAGTGGGCGATGGCCAGGTGTTGGGCCAGGGAACTCCCGAAGAGCTGATGGACTCCGATAATCCGCGTATCCGTCAGTTCATGAAGGGCGATCCCGACGGCCCGGTGCCGTTTCACTTTCCAGCGACGGACTACCGCGCAGATCTTCTGGGGAAGCGCTGATGCGCAAAATATCGCTAATCGAGAGGGTTCGCCTCTTCGGTCGCTCAGGCATCGATGTCCTGGCGGTACTGGGGCGTTCCACGCTGTTCCTGTTCCATGCGCTGCTGGGCCGCGGTGGCATCGGCGGCAGCTTTGGCCTGCTGGTCAAGCAACTGCACTCAGTGGGCGTGATGTCCCTGGTGATCATTGTCGTGTCCGGGATCTTCATCGGCATGGTGCTGGCGCTACAGGGCTTCAATATCCTTTCCAGCTACGGTTCGGAGCAGGCGGTGGGGCAGATGGTGGCCCTGACCCTGTTGCGGGAGCTGGGGCCGGTAGTGACTGCGCTGCTGTTCGCCGGGCGTGCCGGTTCGGCGCTGACCGCGGAAATTGGCAACATGAAGTCCACCGAGCAGCTCTCCAGCCTGGAGATGATCGGTGTCGACCCGCTCAAGTACATCATTGCGCCGCGCCTGTGGGCCGGCTTCATTTCCCTGCCATTGCTGGCGATGATTTTCAGCGTGGTGGGCATCTGGGGCGGTTCGTGGGTCGCTGTCGACTGGCTGGGAGTCTACGACGGCTCCTACTGGGCGAACATGCAGAACAGCGTGACCTTCAGTGGTGACGTGCTCAACGGTGTGATCAAAAGTATTGTTTTTGCGTTTGTAGTGACCTGGATCGCCGTTTTCCAAGGCTATGACTGTGAGCCCACTTCAGAGGGGATCAGCCGTGCCACTACCAAGACCGTGGTGTATGCCTCGTTGGCCGTACTCGGCTTGGACTTTATTCTGACCGCCTTGATGTTTGGAGATTTCTGATGCAAAACCGCACCCTGGAAATCGGTGTCGGCCTTTTCCTGCTGGCCGGCATCCTGGCTTTGCTGTTGCTTGCCCTGCGAGTCAGTGGCTTGTCTCCAACCGCGAGCACCGATACTTATAAACTTTACGCCTACTTCGACAATATCGCCGGTTTGACGGTCAGAGCCAAAGTGACCATGGCCGGCGTGACCATCGGCAAGGTCACGGCGATCGATCTGGACCGTGACAGCTTCACTGGCCGGGTAACGATGCAATTGGAAAAGCGCGTGGATAATCTGCCGACTGACTCCACTGCATCTATCCTGACTGCTGGCCTGTTGGGTGAGAAATACATCGGTATCAGCGTGGGCGGGGAAGAAGCCTTGCTCAAGGATGGTGGAACCATCCACGACACCCAGTCGTCGCTGGTACTGGAGGACCTGATCGGTAAATTCCTGCTCAATACCGTTAGCAAAGACGCCAAATGAGGAGTTTTTCGATGATCTCTATCTTGCGACGTGGCCTGTTGGTGCTGCTGGCGGCTCTGCCGTTGCTGGCCAACGCGGCAAGCACGCCTTCCGCGCATGATCTGGTGCAGGACACGACCACCCGTCTGCTCGCTGACCTGGCGGCTAATAAAGAGAAGTACAAGCAAAGCCCGAACGACTTCTACAATGCCTTGAACAGCATCGTCGGTCCTGTGGTGGATGCCGACGGTATTTCCCGCAGCATCATGACCGTCAAGTATTCGCGCAAGGCCACGCCGGAGCAGATGGTGCGCTTCCAGGAAAACTTCAAGCGCAGCCTGATGCAGTTCTATGGCAATGCCTTGCTGGAGTACAACAACCAGGGCATCACGGTTTCTCCGGCCAAGGATGAAAGCGGCACCCGCACCAGCGTCGATATGCAGGTCAAGGGCAACAACGGCGCGATCTACCCAGTGTCCTATACCCTGGAAAAGATCAATGGTGAGTGGAAAGTGCGTAACGTGATCATCAACGGCATCAATATCGGCAAGCTGTTCCGTGATCAGTTCGCCGACGCGATGCAGCGCAATGGCAACAACCTGGACAAGACCATCGACGGCTGGGCCGGTGAGGTGGCCAAGGCCAAGGAAGTGACCGAAGACGCTGCACAAAAGGCTGCGCAATGAGTGAATCGGCCGTGCGCCTCGGTGATGCCGGGGAACTGTTGATCAGCGGCGTGCTGGATTACCGCAGCGGCCCGGGCCTGCGCAAGCAGGGCCAGGCGCTGATCAAGTCGAGCCAGGCACCGGCGCTGGTGCTCGATTGCTCGGCGGTGGAGAAGTCCTCCAGCGTCGGACTCGCGCTGCTGCTGGCCTTCATGCGTGATGGCCAGGCACTGGGCAAGGCGGTGAGCGTTCGTGCGCTGCCCGAGGACATGCGCGAGATCGCCGAGGTCTCCGGAGTCACCGAAATCTTCGCCCATCCCCAATAACCCACATCTCTATATAGAAGCCCCCCGTCAGAGTCCTGCTATGCGGGGTTCGCAGGCGCGGGGCTTTTTTGTATGATGTCCGACCCGCGCGCACAGGGCGCCGATTGAGGTTGAGCATGCAGGCCAACGAAGTGAAGAGCTTTCTTGAGGGAAAGCTGCCCGGAGCTCAGGTAGAAGTTGAGGGCGAAGGCTGCAACTTTCAGCTGAACGTGATTAGCGACGAACTGTCGGCCTTGAGCCCGGTGAAGCGTCAGCAGAGCATCTATGCCCATTTGAATCCATGGATTGCCGATGGCAGCATCCACGCGATCACCATGAAATTTTTCAGCCGCGCGGCCTGGGCCGAGCGCACCTGAGCCCAAGGGCGTCGAGACTGTTATGGATAAATTGATTATTACCGGCGGCGTTCGCCTTGATGGCGAGATCCGCATTTCCGGGGCCAAGAACTCCGCGCTGCCGATTCTGGCGGCAACCCTGCTGTGCGATGGCCCGGTCACCGTGGCCAACCTGCCGCACCTGCACGACATTACCACCATGATCGAGCTGTTCGGTCGCATGGGTATCGAGCCGGTGATCGACGAGAAACTCAGCGTCGAAATCGACCCGCGTACCATCAAGACCCTGGTAGCACCCTACGAGCTGGTGAAAACCATGCGCGCCTCGATCCTGGTACTGGGCCCGATGGTTGCCCGTTTCGGCGAAGCCGAAGTGGCCCTGCCTGGCGGTTGTGCCATCGGCTCGCGTCCGGTGGACCTGCACATCCGCGGCCTGGAAGCCATGGGCGCGGTGATCGACGTCGAAGGCGGCTACATCAAGGCCAAGGCGCCTGAGGGTGGCCTGCGCGGCGCGAATTTCTTCTTCGATACCGTGAGCGTGACCGGTACCGAGAACATCATGATGGCTGCAGCCCTGGCCCGTGGCCGCAGCGTGCTGCAGAACGCCGCTCGCGAACCAGAAGTCGTGGACCTGGCGAACTTCCTGATCGCCATGGGCGCGAAGATTTCCGGCGCCGGCACCGACACCATCACCATCGATGGCGTCGAGCGTCTGCATTCGGCGATCTACAAGGTCATGCCTGACCGTATCGAAACCGGCACCTACCTGGTGGCCGCAGCGGTCACCGGCGGCCGCGTCAAGGTCAAGGACACCGATCCAACCATCCTTGAAGCCGTTCTGGAAAAGCTCAAGGAAGCCGGCGCTGAAGTCACCACCGGCAGCGACTGGATCGAGCTCAACATGCACGGCAAGCGCCCCAAGGCGGTCAACGTGCGTACCGCTCCGTACCCGGCGTTCCCCACCGACATGCAGGCGCAGTTCATTTCCCTGAACGCGATTGCCGAAGGTACTGGCGCGGTGATCGAGACCATCTTCGAAAACCGCTTCATGCACGTCTATGAGCTGCACCGCATGGGCGCCAAGATCCAGGTCGAAGGCAACACCGCCATCGTTACCGGTACCGAAATCCTCAAGGGCGCGCCTGTCATGGCTACCGACCTGCGGGCTTCGGCCAGCCTGGTGATCTCGGCCCTGATGGCCGAAGGCGACACCCTGATCGATCGCATCTACCACATCGACCGTGGTTACGAGTGCATCGAAGAGAAGCTGCAGATGCTCGGCGCCAAGATCCGCCGCGTACCGGGCTAGTTGCATGACGGGCACAGGGAGGTGCCCACTGCCGAATCTGTTCCACGTCGAGCCTGTCTTCAGGCTCGACGCATGTCTGGCGCCGTTTGCGTCCGGGCATCAGTCGCCGCATAAGGACTTACGTTACTCATGTTGACCATCGCACTGTCCAAGGGCCGTATCCTCGACGACACGCTGCCGCTTCTGGCTGAAGCGGGCATCGTGCCAACCGAGAATCCGGACAAGAGCCGCAAACTGATCATCCCCACGACCCAGGACGATGTCCGCCTGTTGATCGTGCGTGCCACTGACGTGCCGACCTATGTCGAGCATGGCGCTGCCGACCTCGGGGTGGCCGGCAAGGACGTCCTGATGGAATACACCGGCCAAGGCCTGTATGAGCCACTGGACCTGCAGATTGCCCAGTGCAAGCTGATGACTGCCGGTGCCATTGGCGCCGCAGAACCCAAGGGCCGCCTGCGCGTGGCCACCAAGTTCGTCAACGTAGCCAAGCGCTACTACGCCGAGCAGGGTCGTCAGGTGGACATCATCAAGCTCTACGGTTCCATGGAGCTGGCGCCGCTGATCGGCCTGGCCGACAAGATCATCGACGTGGTCGACACTGGCAATACCCTGCGGGCCAACGGCCTGGAACCCCAGGAACTGATTGCTACGATCAGCTCCCGCCTGGTGGTCAACAAGGCATCGATGAAGATGCAGCACGCCCGTATCCAGGCGTTGATCGATACCCTGCGCAAGGCAGTGGAATCGCGACACCGCGGCTGATTCACATGCGTGGCCTTGAGCCGCGCCCATCTATCCGCGTCATAGCCAGAATGCTCAGGTGCCCACGCGGATGGCTTGGTAGTCTTGCGGCGCCTGAGCTTTGCAAATCCAAGCTTGCCCTTTTGTGCATTCGCCAATCATTGAGGCCTTCGCTATGACCGCTCCGACTGCAATTCGCCGACTCAACGCTGCCGACCCGGATTTCGCCCGTCATCTGGATCATCTGCTGAGCTGGGAAAGTGTCTCTGACGATTCGGTCAATCAGCGGGTGCTGGACATCATCAAGGCCGTGCGCGAGCGCGGCGATGCGGCGCTGGTGGAGTTCACCCAGCGTTTTGACGGCTTGCAAGTGGCCTCCATGGCAGACCTGATCCTGCCGCGCGAGCGCCTGGAGCTGGCCCTGACCCGGATCACCGTGGCCCAGCGCGAAGCCCTGGAAAAGGCCGCGGCGCGGGTGCGCAGCTACCACGAGAAGCAGAAACAGGACTCCTGGACCTACACCGAGGCCGACGGCACGGTGCTGGGCCAGAAGGTCACGCCGCTGGACCGCGCCGGGCTGTACGTACCGGGGGGCAAGGCGTCCTACCCGTCGTCGGTGCTGATGAACGCGATTCCGGCCAAGGTGGCGGGCGTTACCGAGGTGGTGATGGTGGTGCCGACCCCGCGTGGCGAGGTCAACGAACTGGTGCTGGCTGCCGCCTGCATCGCCGGGGTCGATCGGGTGTTCACCATCGGCGGCGCCCAGGCCGTGGCCGCGCTGGCCTACGGCACCGAAAGCGTGCCCCAGGTGGACAAGGTTGTCGGCCCGGGCAACATCTATGTGGCCACCGCCAAGCGCCACGTGTTCGGCCAGGTCGGCATCGACATGATCGCCGGCCCGTCGGAGATCCTGGTGGTCTGCGACGGTCAGACCGACCCGGACTGGATCGCCATGGACCTGTTCTCCCAGGCCGAGCACGACGAAGACGCCCAGGCGATCCTGGTCAGCCCGGATGCCGAGTTCCTGGATAAAGTCGCGGCAAGCATCGCCAAGCTGCTGCCAACGATGGAGCGCGCGGAAATCATCAACACCTCGATCAATGGCCGTGGAGCCCTGATCAAGGTCCGTGACATGCAGCAAGCCATTGAAGTGGCCAACCGCATTGCCCCCGAGCACCTGGAGCTGTCCGTGGCCGACCCGCAAGCCTGGCTGCCGCAGATCCGCCACGCCGGGGCGATCTTCATGGGCCGCCACACCAGCGAAGCGCTGGGGGATTACTGCGCCGGGCCGAACCACGTGCTGCCGACTTCCGGCACCGCGCGTTTCTCGTCGCCGCTGGGGGTGTATGACTTCCAGAAACGTTCGTCGATCATCTTCTGCTCCGAGCAGGGCGCCTCTGAACTGGGCCGCACCGCCTCGGTGCTGGCCCGTGGCGAGTCGCTGACCGCCCACGCCCGCAGCGCCGAATACCGCATCGTCGACGACCAAGATCAGGGGCAATGAACATGAGCAAATTCTGGAGTCCGTTCGTCAAGAACCTGGTGCCCTACGTGCCGGGCGAACAACCCAAGCTGACCAAGCTGGTCAAGCTCAACACCAATGAAAACCCCTATGGCCCGTCGCCCAGGGCCCTGGCGGCGATGCAGGCCGAACTCAACGACAACCTGCGTCTGTACCCGGACCCCAACAGTGACCTGCTCAAGCAGGCGGTAGCCAGTTACTACGGGGTGCAGGGTAACCAGGTGTTCCTCGGCAACGGTTCCGACGAAGTCCTGGCGCACATTTTTCACGGCCTGCTGCAGCAGGAAAAACCGCTGCTGTTCCCGGACATCAGCTACAGCTTCTACCCGGTGTATTGCGGCCTGTACGGCATCGAGCACGAAGCGGTGCCGCTGGACGAGCAGTTCCAGATCCGCGTGGCCGACTACGCCAGGCCCAACGGCGGGATCATCTTCCCCAACCCGAATGCGCCCACCGGCTGCCTGTTGGCCCTGGATGCGGTGGAGCAGATCCTCAAGGCCAGCCCGGATTCCGTGGTGGTGGTGGATGAGGCCTACATCGACTTCGGCGGCCAGACCGCCATCAGCCTGGTGGATCGCTACCCGAACCTGCTGGTGACCCAGACCCTGTCCAAGTCGCGCTCCCTGGCCGGCTTGCGAGTGGGCCTGGCGGTAGGGCACCCGGATCTGATCGAGGCCCTGGAGCGGGTCAAGAACAGCTTCAACTCCTACCCGCTGGATCGCCTGGCGATCGTCGGAGCGGCGGCGGCCTTCGAGGACCGCGAGTACTTTGCCAAGACCTGCCAGCAAGTGATCGACAGTCGCGAATGGGTGGTGGCGCAGTTGCAGGCCAAGGGCTTCGAAGTGCTGCCGTCGGCGGCCAACTTCATCTTTGCCCGCCACCCGCGGCACGACGCAGCCGGCCTGGCGGCCAAGCTGCGCGAGCAAGGGGTGATAGTGCGCCACTTCAAGCAGCAGCGGATCGCTCAGTTCCTGCGGATCAGCATCGGCACACAGGAACAGAACCAGGCGCTGATCGACGGCCTGGGCGAGCTGTAGTCCAGGCGCCTGGCTTCCGAGGCGGCCGTACCTTTATTCGTGGTGCGGCTCGCCGAGGAAGGTCAGGGAGCTGAACAGGCCGCGTGACGCCACATCCGGGTTGTCCTTGAGCGCTACCTCCAGCTCTGCGGCAATCACGTTCAGGCCTTCGTTCCTCACCAGCACTTGGGCACGTCCCTGGGCATCGGTCTCGGTGCTCAGGGTGCTCGGTGCATTGCGGTAATCGCCAATCAACTTCACCCCGGCCACGGGCTGCCCATCCAGCAGCACCCGCACCGGCAGGTTCTTGCCCGGGCCGACGGTCAGCGGGTCGACTTCCGGCAGGATCACCAGCTTGAGCTGTTCCAGCTTGGGCAGCTTCGCTCCCGGTTGATAGATCGCCAGGCTGTACTTGTAGGTGTGAGTCGAGGCGATGGCCCCCGGGACCTTGCTGCGACCCTGGTTGACCCAGCGCTTGTCCGCGGTTTGCGACCAGGGGCCGTTGTCCAGTGCCACGGCCAGCACCGCCGGCGGCTTGAGCGGTTGCAGGCGTGCGTGGTCCGCCAGGCGTTGCACGGTCACCGGAATCATTCTGGCCGCGCCGTCATAGGCCCAGGCACCGCTGATTTTCTTGGCCTTGAAGGCGTCGTCTTCGGCGCCGTGGCCGTAGATCACTTCGATATTGCCGCGTCGTTGTTCGGTCCACAGGCCGTGGGCCGAGGCCTGGGTGGCGCCCAGTGTGGCGAGCAGGCCCAGCAGGGCAATGGATTTGAGGCTGTGCATGGCGGCTCTCTTCTACAGGTTGAGTGTGAGGCTGAGGGTGAAATTGCGCGGTTCGCCGGGATTGACCCAGTAGTTGCTGTAGGAGCGTTCGTAGTACTTCTCGTCGAACAGGTTGTTCAGGTTCAGGCCCAGGGTCAGGTTGTCGCTGGCCTTGTAGTGGGCCAGCAGGTCCAGGGTGCGGTAGGCGGGCAGCTCGAAGCGGCCTCCGGCCTCGCCCGAGCGGTCGCCGACATAGGTCAGGGCTGCGCCGATGTCCGAGCCCTTGAGCCGGCCGTCCTGGAATTCATAGACCCCCAGCAGGCTGGCGCTGTGCTTGGCCACGCCGAGAATGCGGCTGCCGGCGGGGATTGCCGGGTCGCCCTTGGTGACTTGCGCATCAATCAGCGCATAGGCGCCTATCACGCGCACCGCGTCGGTCAACTGGCCGCTGAACTGCAGGTCGAAGCCCTGGCTGCGGGCCTTGCCCACGGCGCGGCTGGCGTCGGTGCCGGGGTCCAGGGCCAGGACGTTTTCCTTGTCGATATGGAAGGCGGCGAGGGTGGCGCTCAAGCGTTCGTCGAACAGCTCGCTCTTGATCCCCACTTCATAGCCGACGCCTTCCTCGGGCTTGAAGGTCTTGCCGCCCGCATCCAGCCCATTGTTGGGCTTGAACGAGGTGGAGGCGTTGGCGAACAGCCCCACCTGCGGGGTCAGTTGGTAGAGCAGGCCGGCGCGCTGGGTCAGGGCATCGTGGTTCTGGCGGCTGCGCTTGCCGGTGGTGTGGTCGTCGATCTTTTGCTCGAAGTGTTCAAAGCGGGCGCCGACCATGCCTCGCAGGCGGTCAGTGAAGATGATCTGGTCCTGCAGGTTGAGGGCCTGGCTTTCGACATGCTCGAAAAAGTCCGTGCCAGAGCGTTTGCCGTTGGGCTTGGCCTGACCGTAGATCGGGTCGTAGATATCGATGGCATAGGCGCCGCCGGCAATGCTGGTGACCCGCTCGTTCTTGCGGTAGTTCTCGTATTCGCTGCCGATCAGCAGTTCATGCTGCCAACTGCCGAGGTCGAACAGGCCGCGCAGTTCCAGCTGGGTGATGCTGTCATGCCAGTTGTTGTCCCGCTCGCGGTAGCGCCGGTTGACCGTGTGCCGGTCGGCGTTCAGCGGTCGGGTTTCGGAGGCGAAGCCCCAGAGCTTGCCTTCCTTGTAGTGGCTGGCCAGACGCAGTTTCCAGCTGTCATTGAGGTGGTGTTCCAGGGTGGCCTGAAGCATGTTGTTGTGGTTGTCGATGTTGCCGTCATCGGGTTCGCCGAGGAAGGTCGAGCGGGAGACGCCGCTCCAGCGATTGTTCGGGGCCACGATGCCGCGGTCGAAGGTCGAGCTGTGGCGCACCCATTCGCTTTCCAGCAGCAGGCTGGTGTCCGGGTTCAACTGCCAGCTGAAGGAAGGCGCGACGAACACCCGGCGGCTGTCCACGTGGTCGCGAAAGCTGTGGTTGTCCTCCACGGCCAGGTTGACCCGGGACAGCAGGTTACCCTGGGCATCCAGCGGGGTGTTGAGGTCCAGGGCGGTGCGGTAGCGGTCCCAGCTGCCAGCACTGGTCTGCAAGGTCGCGAAGGCTTCGGGCTGGGGTTTCTTGGTGACGATATTCACCGTGCCGCCGGGGTCGCCACGGCCGTAGAGGCTGGCGGCCGGCCCCTTGAGCACTTCGATGCGCTCGACAGTGGCGGCGTCCGGGGTACTGGGATAGCCGCGGTTGGCGCTGAAGCCGTCCTTGTAGAACTCCGAGGTGGTGAAGCCGCGCACGCTGTATTCATACAGGGTCAGCCCGCCGAAGTTGTTCTGCTTGGAAACCCCGCCGGCAAACTCCAGGGCGCGTTCGACGTTGTTGCTGCCCAGGTCCTTGAGCACGCTGGCGGGGATCACGCTGATGGATTGGGGAATGTCGCGGATCGCCGTATCGGTCTTCGTCGCGCTGGCCGAGCGTGTGGCCCGGTAGCCCTTGACCGGGCCCGTGGCGGATTCGTATTCGGTGCTGATACGGGTGGTTTCAAGTTCCAGCGGCTCAGGTTCTTTGGCCAGCAGCGGATCTGCCAGCAGGCCCAGGGTCAGGCCTGCCAAGGGGAGGATTCTTCGGGACGTCATGGGGCTGTTCCAATAGCGATATTGAAACAATATAACATGACTGATGAGAATGTATGCTGTTAGCCCGGCATGGCCGGGCCCAGCTTCACTCTTCTTCTTTGACGGGCGCGGGCGGTGGTCGCAGGCCGATTTCTGCCGTCAGCTTGAGTTCCTTGCCGTTGCGCATGACCAGGATCGAGACTTTGTCCGTCGGTTTGATCCGCGCCACCTGGTTCATCGAACGCCGGCCGTCGCCGGCAGGTTCGCCATCGATACTGAGGATCACGTCACCCAGTTGCATCCCGGCTTTCTGCGCCGGGCCGTCGCGGAAGATCCCCGCCACCACGATTCCCGGGCGCCCGGCCAGGCCGAAGGACTCTGCCAGCTCCTGGGTCAAGGGTTGCACTTCGATCCCCAGCCAGCCGCGGATGACCTGGCCGTGCTCGATGATCGACTTCATCACTTCCATGGCCAGCTTGATCGGGATCGCAAAACCGATGCCCTGTGAGCCACCGGACTTGGAGAAGATCGCAGTGTTGATCCCGGTCAGGTTGCCGTTGGCGTCCACCAGGGCGCCACCGGAGTTGCCCGGGTTAATCGCGGCGTCGGTCTGGATGAAGTCTTCGTAGTTGTTCAGGCCCAGCTGGTTGCGCCCGGTGGCACTGATGATGCCCATGGTCACGGTCTGGCCGACCCCGAACGGGTTGCCGATGGCCAGCGCGACGTCGCCGACGCGGACGTTTTCCGAACGGCCGACGGTGATCGAAGGCAGGTTCTTCAAGTCGATCTTGAGCACCGCCAGGTCGGTTTCCGGATCGCTGCCGATCACCCGGGCCAGGGTCTCGCGGCCGTCCTTGAGTGCCACCACGATCTGCTCGGCACCGGAGGTCACATGGTTGTTGGTCAGCAGGTAGCCCTCGGGGCTCATGATCACCCCCGAGCCCAGGCTCGATTCCATGCGCTGCTGCTTGGGCAGGTTGTCGCCGAAGAAGCGCCTGAACTGCGGGTCTTCAAAGAGCGGGTGAGCCGGCTTGTTGATGACCTTGGTGGTGTACAGGTTGACCACCGCGGGCGCGGCGATCACCACGGCGTCGGCGTAGGACACCGGCCCCTGTTGCGTGCTGGTGGTTTGCGGGGCTTGCTGCAGATTGACGTCGAGGCTGGGCAGGCCCACCCATTGCGGGTAGCGCTGGATAATCAACAACGCGATAAGCACGCCGGCCAGTAGCGGCCAGCCAAAAAAACGCAGAGCCTTGAGCATTGAGCAAGTCCTGGGTGGTTACGAAGGGCTGCGCACGGCCCATAATGTCGCGCATTATACGAGGCCGCGCGTGCCTCTGAACGGGATATTTAGGAGTCTTTTATGGCCGTTGCCCTGAGCACACTGGTGGAAGAAGCGGACCGCTACCTGGGCAGTTCACGTATTGCCGATTACTGCCCCAATGGCCTGCAGGTCGAAGGGCGCCCGCAGGTGATGCGCATCGTCAGTGGCGTGACCGCCAGCCAGGCGTTGCTGGACGCTGCGGTGGAGGCCAAGGCCGACCTGGTGCTGGTGCATCACGGCTACTTCTGGAAGGGCGAGAACCCCTGCATCACCGGCATGAAGCAGCGTAGGCTGAAAACCCTGCTCAAGCACGACATCAGCCTGCTGGCCTATCACCTGCCCCTGGACCTGCACCCGGAAGTGGGCAACAACGTGCAACTGGCCCGTCAGCTGGACATCACCGTGGAAGGCCCGCTGGACCCGGAAAACCCCAAGGTCGTCGGCCTGGTGGGTTCCCTCGGCGAGCCGATGACCGCGCGGGACTTTGCCCGCCGGGTGCAAGAGGCAATGGGGCGAGAGCCGCTGCTGATCGAAGGCAGCGAGATGATCCGTCGGGTCGGCTGGTGCACCGGTGGCGGCCAGGGCTACATCGACCAGGCGGTGCAGGCCGGCGTCGACCTGTACCTCAGTGGCGAAGCCTCGGAGCAGACCTTCCACAGTGCCCGGGAAAACGACATCAGCTTCATTGCCGCCGGCCATCACGCCACCGAGCGTTATGGCGTCCAGGCCCTGGGTGACTACCTGGCCCGGCGCTTTGCCCTGGAGCACCTGTTCATCGACTGCCCCAACCCCATCTGACCCCCGGCAGGAGCCGGCTTGCCGGTCAGCCCGAAGGTGCGCTTGAAAGCGCCTTCGCTGGCAAGCCAGCTCCTGCAGAGCGGCGCCTGGGGCTTAACGGAGCGGTATATTCATATACCGTTTCGTTCTAGTTGGCTCCCTGATTAGAAGCAGGCCGCTGTGCTAGCATGCCCCGCTCGAACACGGCCCGATGGCCGTCCATAAGAAAGCTTTCGTGAGTAGCCATGGTCGACAAACTGACGCATCTGAAACAGCTGGAGGCGGAAAGCATCCACATCATCCGCGAGGTGGCCGCCGAGTTCGACAACCCGGTGATGCTGTACTCCATCGGTAAAGACTCCGCCGTGATGTTGCATCTGGCTCGCAAGGCGTTCTTCCCCGGCAAGCTGCCGTTCCCGGTGATGCACGTCGATACCCAGTGGAAATTCCAGGAAATGTACAAGTTCCGCGACCGTATGGTCGAAGAGCTGGGCCTGGACCTGATCACCCACGTCAACCCGGATGGCGTGGCCCAGGGCATCAACCCTTTCACCCACGGCAGTGCCAAGCACACCGACATCATGAAGACCGAGGGCCTCAAGCAGGCTCTGGACAAACATGGTTTCGACGCCGCGTTCGGCGGTGCCCGCCGCGATGAAGAGAAGTCCCGCGCCAAGGAGCGCGTCTACTCGTTCCGCGACAGCAAGCACCGCTGGGACCCGAAGAACCAGCGCCCCGAGCTGTGGAACGTCTACAACGGCAAGGTCAACAAGGGCGAGTCGATCCGTGTGTTCCCGCTGTCCAACTGGACCGAGCTGGACATCTGGCAGTACATCTACCTCGAAGGCATCCCGATCGTGCCGCTGTACTTCGCCGCCGAGCGTGAAGTGATCGAGAAGAACGGCACCCTGATCATGATCGATGACGAGCGCATCCTCGAGCATCTGTCCGATGAAGAGAAAGCCCGCATCGTCAAAAAGAAAGTACGTTTCCGTACCCTTGGCTGCTACCCGTTGACGGGCGCGGTGGAGTCCGAGGCCGAGAGCCTGACGGACATCATCCAGGAAATGCTCCTGACGCGAACTTCCGAGCGCCAGGGCCGGGTCATCGACCACGATGGCGCCGGCTCAATGGAAGACAAGAAACGTCAAGGTTATTTCTAAGGGGCTGTCATGTCGCATCAATCTGATTTGATCAGCGAGGACATCCTCGCGTACCTGGGCCAGCACGAACGCAAGGAGCTGCTGCGCTTTTTGACCTGCGGTAACGTCGACGACGGCAAGAGCACCCTGATCGGGCGCCTGCTGCACGACTCGAAGATGATCTACGAAGACCATCTGGAAGCCATCACCCGGGACTCGAAGAAGGTCGGCACCACCGGTGACGACATCGACCTGGCGTTGCTGGTCGACGGCCTGCAGGCCGAGCGTGAGCAGGGCATCACCATCGATGTCGCCTACCGCTATTTCTCCACCGCCAAGCGCAAGTTCATCATCGCCGACACTCCCGGCCATGAGCAGTACACCCGCAACATGGCCACCGGTGCATCCACCTGTGACCTGGCGATCATCCTGGTGGACGCCCGCTACGGCGTGCAGACCCAGACCCGTCGCCACAGCTTCATCGCTTCCCTGCTGGGCATCAAGCACATCGTCGTGGCCATCAACAAGATGGACCTCAAGGACTTCGATGAAGGCGTGTTCGAATCGATCAAGGCCGACTACCTGAAGTTCGCCAAGGGCCTGAAGCTGCAGCCCACCAGCCTGCACTTCGTGCCAATGTCGGCGCTCAAGGGCGACAACGTGGTGAACAAGAGCGAGCGCTCGCCCTGGTACACCGGCCAGTCGCTGATGGAAATCCTCGAGACCGTGGAAGTGGCCGGCGACCGCAACTTCACCGACCTGCGTTTCCCGGTGCAGTATGTCAACCGTCCGAACCTGAACTTCCGTGGTTTTGCCGGCACCCTGGCCAGCGGCATCGTGCACAAGGGCGACGAGATCGTCGTATTGCCGTCGGGCAAGAGCAGCCGGGTCAAGTCCATTGTCACCTTCGAAGGTGAACTGGAGCAGGCCGGCCCGGGCCAGGCCGTGACCCTGACCATGGAAGATGAAATCGATATCTCCCGCGGCGACCTGCTGGTGCATGCCGACAACGTGCCGCCGGTCACCGACAGCTTCGAAGCCATGCTGGTATGGATGGCCGAAGAGCCGATGCTGCCGGGCAAGAAGTACGACATCAAGCGCGCCACCAGCTATGTGCCGGGCTCGATTGCCAGCATCCATCACAAGGTCGATGTGAACACCCTGGAAGAGGGCGCGGCCAGCGCGCTGCAACTGAACGAGATCGGCAAGGTCAAGATCAGCCTCGACGCGCCGATTGCCCTGGATGGTTACGAAAGCAATCGCACCACCGGTGCTTTCATCGTCATCGACCGCTTGACCAACGGCACCGTCGGCGCCGGCATGATCATCGCCCAGCCGGTGGCCCATGGCAGCGTCACCCAACACGGCAAGCTGGCTCATGTAGCCACCGAAGAGCGTGCCCAGCGTTTCGGCCAGCAACCGGCTACCGTGCTGTTCAGCGGCCTGTCGGGTGCGGGCAAGAGCACCCTGGCCTACGCGGTCGAGCGCAAGCTGTTCGACATGGGGCGCGCGGTGTATGTGCTCGATGGCCAGAACCTGCGACATGACCTGAACAAGGGCCTGCCCCAGGACCGTGCCGGGCGTACCGAGAACTGGCGGCGCGCGGCCCATGTGGCCCGTCAGTTCAACGAAGCCGGGCTGCTGACCCTGGCGGCGTTCGTGGCACCGAGTGCCGAAGGGCGCGAGCAGGCCAAGGACCTGATCGGCAAGGAGCGTCTGCTGACGGTCTACGTCCAGGCATCGCCTGCGGTGTGCGCCGAGCGTGATCCGCAGGGCCTGTACGCGGCCGGCGGGGATAACATCCCGGGCGAGTCCTTCCCCTATGACGTGCCGCTGAATGCCGATCTGGTGATCGACACCCAGTCGCTGTCGCTGGAAGAAAGCGTCAAGCAGGTGCTGGACCTGTTGCGCAGCCGCGGCGCGATCTAAGCCATAGCAAAAAGCCCGCAGCCGAGTGATCGGCTGCGGGCTTTTTTGTGCGCTTCAGATAGCGTTCGCCGGTAAGTAGGGTGCAGGACTGCAGGAGCTGGCTTGCCAGCGAAAAGGCCCTCAGGGTCTTGCCGGATACTCCCGATGCAGCGTTTCGAGCAGCGCATCCTTGTCCAGCCACTGCTGGTTGATCCAGCCCTGGAATTCCTGGCGATAGGCCGTGTCCTGCTCGTAGTTCTTGCCAAGGAACTGCGCCGGGATCTGCACCTCTTCGAAACGCACCACCACATCCTTGACCCTGCCGCACAGCAGGTCCCAGAAACCGGGGCGGCCCGCCGGGTAGTGGATGGTCACATCGATGATCGACTGCAGTTGCTCGCCCATTGCATCCAGGACAAAGGCGATGCCGCCGGCCTTGGGCTTGAGCAGGTAGCGGAACGGCGATTGCTGCTGGGCGTGCTTGGCGTCGGTAAAGCGCGTGCCCTCGACGAAGTTGAAGATGCCCACCGGGTTGTTGCGAAACTTCGCACAGGTCTTGCGCGTGGTTTCCAGGTCCTTGCCTTTCTTTTCCGGGTGCTTCTCCAGGTACGCCTTGGAGTAGCGCTTCATGAACGGAAAGCCCAGGGCCCACCAGGCCAGACCAATCACCGGCACCCAGATCAGCTCCTGCTTGAGGAAGAACTTCAGGGGGCGGATACGCCGGTTGAGCACGTACTGCAGGACCATGATGTCGACCCAGCTCTGGTGGTTGCTGGTGACCAGGTAGGAGTGCTGGTAATCAAGGCCTTCCAGGCCCTGCACGTGCCAACGGGTACGGCATACCAACTGCATCCAGGCCTTGTTGTTGCTGATCCAGGCTTCGTGGGTGTGGTTCATCAGCCACAGGCTCAAGCGCTGGGTGAGGGCGAACGGCAGGGCCTTGACCAACGCCACGCAGAACAGGAACGAGCACAGCAGGATGGTGTTCAGCGCCAACAGGAGCGAGGCGATGATTCCGCGCACCACGGCAGGTAGGAATTCCAGCATTTAGACATCCATAGGTCGGTTGGCGGCTTGAATCGCGGTAAGGGCGATGGTGTAGACGATGTCGTCCACCTGGGCGCCCCGGGGCAGGTCGTTCACCGGTTTGCGCAGGCCTTGCAGCATCGGCCCCAGGCTCACGCAATCGGCGCTGCGTTGCACCGCCTTGTGGGTGGTGTTGCCGGTGTTGAGGTCAGGGAACACGAAGACCGTGGCCTTGCCCGCGACCTGGCTGTTGGGGGCCAGTTGCCGGGCGACGTTTTCGTTGGCCGCGGCGTCGTATTGCAACGGCCCGTCGATCAGCAGCGAACGCTGGGCTTCGTGGGCCAGCAGAGTGGCTTCGCGAACTTTCTCCACTTCCTCGCCGCTGGCCGAGTCGCCGCTGGAGTAGCTGATCATCGCCACGCGCGGGGTGATACCGAAGGCGGCTGCCGAGTCGGCGCTCTGCAGGGCGATTTCCGCCAGCTCGCTGGCGCTGGGGTGCGGGTTCATCACGCAGTCGCCATACACCAGCACTTCCTCGGGGAACAGCATGAAGAACACCGAGGACACCAGGCTGCAGCCCGGCGCGGTCTTGATCAACTGCAGGGCCGGGCGGATGGTGTTGGCGGTGGAGTGGATGACCCCGGAAACCAGGCCATCGACTTCATCCAGGGCCAGCATCACCGTGCCGATCACCACCGGATCTTCCAGCTGCTGCTCGGCCATGGGAGCGTTGAGGCTCTTGCTCTTGCGCAGGGCCACCATGGGCTCCACGTAGCGTTGGCGAATCAGGTCCGGGTCGAGAATCTCCAGGCCTTCGGGCAGTTCGATGCCCTGGGCCCGGGCCACCGCGTGCACGTCCTCGGGCTTGGCCAGCAGCACGCAGCGGGCGATGCCTCGGGCCTGGCAGATGGCGGCGGCCTGCACGGTCAGCGGCTCGCTGCCTTCGGGCAGGACGATACGCTTGTTGGCCTGCTGGGCGCGCTGGATCAACTGGTAGCGGAACACCGCAGGTGACAGGCGCATTTCCCGTGGGGTGCCGCAGCGCTGGTGCAGCCAGTTGGCGTCCAGGTGACTGGCGACGAAGTCGGTGATGATTTCCGCGCGCTCGCGGTCATCGATGGGAATTTCCTTGTTCAGGCCATTGAGCTGGTTGGCGGTGTCGTAGGATCCGGTGCTCACCGAAAGCACTGGCAGGCCGGCGTTCAGGGCGCCCCGGCAGAGCTCCATGATCCGCGGGTCGGGCAGGGTGTCGCTGGTCAGCAGCAGGCCGGCCAGGGGCACACCGTTGATGGCCGCCAGGCTCACGGCGAGGATGATGTCGTCACGGTCGCCCGGGGTCACCACCAGCACGCCGGGCTTGAGCAGTTCCACGGTATTGCGCATGGTGCGGGCGCAAATGATGATCTTGGTCATGCGCCGGCTTTCGTAGTCGCCGGCGTTGAGCACCTGGGCGCCCATCAGGTCGGCCACGTCCCGGGTACGCGGGGCATTGAGCTCCGGCTGGAAGGGGATGCACCCCAGCAGGCGGAAGTCGCCGCTGCGCAGCAAGGGCGAATGTTCCTTCAAGCGCGCGGAAAACGCCTCCATGCTTTCGTCGGTGCGCACCTTGTTGAGGATCACCCCCAGCACTTTCGGGTCCCGCGGGCCGCCGAACAGCTGGGCTTGCAACTCGACCCGTCCGGACAGCTCGGTGAGCACTTCGTTTTCCGGGGCGGATACCAGGATCACCTCGGCATCCAGGCTTTTTGCCAGGTGCAGGTTGACCCGGGCGGCATAGCTGGCGCTGCGGGTCGGCACCATGCCTTCGACGATCAATACATCCTTGCCGATGGCCGCCTGCTGGTAGAGGGTGATGATTTCTTCCAGCAACTCATCCAGCTGGCCGTCGCCGAGCATCCGCTCCACATGGGCCAGGCCCAGGGGTTGTGGCGGTTTCAGGCCATGGGTGCGCGCCACCAGTTCGGTGGAACGCTCGGGGCCGGTGTCACCGGGGTGAGGTTGGGCTATGGGTTTGAAGAAGCCGACCTTGAGGCCAGCCCGTTCCAGGGTACGCACCAGCCCGAGGCTGATGGAGGTCAGACCCACTCCAAAATCGGTGGGCGCGATGAAAAAAGTTTGCATGCGAATTCTCAGAAGGTGCATGGCAAAGGCGACGGTCTTTGGCCGTCTGCCTGAAGTCAGGCGCTAAGGTTATCGTTATCCGGGGCTTGAGCACACCAGCCGCAGGCAAAGCGCTGGCCTATTTTTTTGGCTCGCAACTGCGGCTCCAGGACCCAGGCCCGGGACTGCCAGGGCGGTTGGTGGCGCAGGTGCTGGGTATGCCCGCAGGACAGTTCAGCCACCCAATGGCCTTCTTCATCCTGATGAAAACCGCAGATTGTCGAGTGATTTTTCACGTTCCGTTGGTCCGGGTTCCGTTCGCTTTCGAGCGATTGCTTCGCTAAACTTGGACGTTCTTCATTCTTATGCAAAAGGTCCCGCCCCATGCTGATCGCCGCCAATAAGGCTGTCTCCATCGACTATACCCTCACCAACGACGCTGGTGAGGTCATCGACAGCTCTGCCGGCGGCGCCCCGCTGGTTTACCTGCAAGGCGCAGGTAACATCATTCCTGGTCTGGAAAAGGCCCTGGAAGGCAAGCAAGTTGGTGACGAACTGAAAGTCTCCGTAGAACCTGAAGATGCCTACGGCGAATACGCTGCCGAATTGGTCAGCACCCTGAGCCGCAGCATGTTCGAAGGCGTCGACGAACTGGAAGTGGGCATGCAGTTCCACGCTTCCGCTCCGGACGGCCAGATGCAGATCGTGACCATCCGTGACCTGGACGGCGACGACGTTACCGTCGACGGCAACCACCCGCTGGCCGGTCAGCGCCTGAATTTCCAGGTCAAGATCGTTGCCATCCGTGACGCCAGCCAGGAAGAAATCGCTCATGGTCACGTCCATGGCGAAGGTGGCCATCACCACTGATTTTCTGCGCTAAGCTCAAGCTTACTGGAGAGGCGCCCGAGGGCGCCTTTTTAGTCCGCGGCTTTTGGCTGTACTGTCGAGAGGCTGTTTTCTGTAAGAACACAGGAATTTGGAGTTCGTCATGAGTGCTTTTCACGACCTTAAATTGAAAGCCCTGGATGGTCAGGAGCTGCCGCTCGCGCCCTTCAAGGGGCACGTCGTGCTGGTGGTCAACGTCGCCTCCAAATGTGGTCTGACACCACAATATGCGGCGCTGGAGAATCTCTACCAGCAATACAAGGCCCAGGGATTCAGCGTGCTGGGGTTGCCTTGCAACCAGTTCGCCGGGCAGGAACCGGGCACCGAGCAGGAGATCCAGGAATTTTGCAGCCTCAACTACGGGGTGACCTTTCCCTTGAGCAGCAAACTGGACGTGAACGGTCCCGAGCGCCATCAGCTGTACCGCCTGCTGGCGGGCGAAGGCGCCGAGTTTCCCGGGGACATCACCTGGAACTTCGAGAAATTCCTATTGGGCAAGGACGGCCGGGTACTGGCGCGTTTCTCGCCGCGTACCGCTCCCGATGATCCGACAGTGATCCAGGCGATTGAAAAAGCCTTGAGCTGAACCCGCGCCGGGCCCTTGTTTAACGCCGCTTCAATGCGGCGTTTTTGCATCTAAATCACTCAAATCAATAATGCTGTGCAGCGCATTGAGGGGGGAATATTATCCTCATCATAAGTGCGCCGGGGCCGGTACCCGGCGCAGTCTTGTGCGTCGAATATCGACTCAAGCCTTTTTCTCGGAGCGCAGCATGCCTGTTCAAGCCTTGTTCAAACCCTTTCAACTCGGCGCGCTGGAACTGCCGACCCGCGTGGTGATGGCACCAATGACCCGGTCGTTTTCCCCCGGTGGCGTGCCCAACTCCAAGGTCATCGAGTATTACCGCCGCCGCGCTGCTGCGGGTGTCGGCCTGATCATTACCGAGGGCACCACGGTGGGTCACCAGGCTGCCAATGGTTACCCCAATGTGCCGCAGTTCCATGGCGAGGCGGCCCTGGCCGGCTGGAAGAAGGTGGTGGATGCGGTCCACGCCGAAGGCGGCAAGATCGTCCCGCAACTCTGGCATGTGGGCAATGTGCGGCGCCTGGGCACCGAGCCGGACGCCAGCGTGCCCGGCTACGGCCCCACCGAGAAGCTCAAGGACGGCAAGGTGCTGGTGCACGGCATGACCCACCAGGACATCCAGGAGGTGATCGCAGCCTTCGCCCAGGCCGCCAAGGATGCCCAGAGCATCGGCATGGACGGCGTGGAGATCCATGGCGCCCATGGTTACCTGGTGGACCAGTTCTTCTGGGAAGGCACCAACCAGCGTACCGATGAATACGGTGGCGACCTGGCCCAGCGCTCGCGCTTCGCCATTGAGCTGATCCAGGCCGTGCGGGCTGCCGTCGGTCCGGATTTCCCGATCATCCTGCGTTTTTCCCAGTGGAAGCAGCAGGACTACAGCGCGCGCCTGGTGCAGACCCCGGAAGCTCTGGAGGCCTTCCTCAAGCCGCTGGCGGATGCCGGTGTGGATATCTTCCACTGCTCGACCCGCCGCTTCTGGGAGCCGGAGTTCGAAGGTTCCGACCTCAACCTGGCGGGCTGGACCCGCAAACTCACCGGCAAGCCCACCATCACCGTGGGCAGCGTCGGCCTGGACGGCGAGTTCCTGCAGTTCATGGTCAACACCGACAAGGTGGCGCAGCCGGCCAGCCTGGAAAACCTGCTGCAGCGTCTGAACAACGACGAGTTCGATCTGGTGGCCGTGGGCCGTGCACTGCTGGTGGATCCGGATTGGGCGCAGAAAGTCCGTGAAGGTCGCGAGCAGGACATCCTGCCGTTCAGCCGTGACGCGCTGACGACCCTGGTTTAACTGCCTGCTCCGGGCGGCGAGGGGGGCAGCCCCCTTGCCGTGCCGAGTGTCTCCACGGCGCTGCGGGGTTTGACCGTCGCTTCGATAAGCCCTTCGTAATCCTCGGCCTGCCCGTGCTCGCAGGCACTGCGCAGGCGATCTTCAAACTGCTCGATAACCGCGGCCCAGCCCTGGCGGCTGGCATGCTGGCGGGCGTTGAGGCGTACCCGGCGCAAGGTTTCCGGTTCTTCCAGCAGCCAGCTGGCAGCGTCGCAGAAGGCGCTTTCGTCGCCGGGCATGGCCAGCACGCCGTTGTAGCCATGGCGTATATGCTGGGCTGCGGCAGCCTGATCGTAGGCCACCACCGCGAGCCCCGAGGCCAGAGCCTCCAGCACCACGTTGCCGAAGGTTTCGGTGAGGCTGGGAAACAGGAACAGATCCCCGCAGGCGTAGTGGGCGGCCAGGGCTTCGCCCCGCTGGCTGCCACAGAACAGGGCCTCGGGCAGGCTTTTTTCCAGAGCCCCACGTTGCGGGCCGTCACCCACCACGATCAGCTTCATCCTGCGCTGTGGATAAGTCGCCTGCAGGCGTTCGAAGCAGCGCTTGAGCAGGCCCAGGTTCTTCTCCTGCGCCAGGCGCCCAACGTGGATCACCGCCAGGTCATCGGCGCCCAGGCCCCAGTCGGCCCGCAGCGTATCGAGCCGCTTGGCCGGGTGGAACAGTTGGCTGTCGACGCCCCGGGACAGCAGGGCCAGGCGTTCGAAATGCCGGCGCTCCAGCTCCAGGTGCTGGCTGGCGCTGGGTACCAGGGTCAGTTGCGAGCGGTTGTGGAACCAGCGCAGATAGTGGGTCAGCAGGCGGGTCAGCAAACCCAGGCCATATTGGCTGGAGTACTGCTGGAAGTTGGTGTGAAAGCCGCTGACCACGGAGATTCCCAGGCGCTTGGCGGCCCGCAGCGCAGACAGCCCCAGCGGCCCCTCGGTGGCGATATAGAGCACGTCCGGGCGCTGGCGTTTCCAGCGTCGCAGCAGCTTGTGCATCGACGACTGGCCCCATTGCAGCCCCGGGTAGCCCGGCAGCGGCCAGCCCCGGCACAGCAGCAGGGCTTCGTCGCTGGCCCGGCTCTGGTCGCAACCCTGGCGCGGGCGCACCAGCTCAACCTGATGCCCACGGGCGCGCAGGCCCTCGCAGAGGCGGCCAAGGGTATTGGCTACGCCATTGATTTCCGGTGGGAAGGTTTCAGTGATGAGGGTGATATGCAGAGCTGTCGTCATGGCCTCAGTGTCGGCTGAGGCCATGTCGCCATTGTGACCTTGCGATGATGGATTTATGACGCCCCGGCCTTATTTGGCCGGCAGGTTCTCCACCCCGCGTTCACGCACCCAGAACAGCGTGGCACCGGCCACGGCGGCCGGCATCATCAGGATATTGACCAGCGGGATCAGCAGCGCCAGGTAGACGATGCCGCCAAAGCCCAGGCTCTGCCAGCGCTTCTGGCGCAGCCAGGCGAGCATGTCCTGCCAGCTCATCTTGTGGTTGTCCGCCGGGTAGTCGATGTACTGGATAGCCATCATCCAGATACCGAACAGCAGCCACAGCGGCGCGGCAATCAGGTTGACCACCGGAATCAGCGAGAGGATGAACAGGCCGATGGCCCGGGGCAGGAAGTAGCCGAGCTTGCGCATTTCCCGCGCCAGGGTGCGGGGGATCATGGCAATCAGCTCACCCCAGCTGAAGGGCGGGAAATCATCGGTGCCGCGCACCACGGTTTCGACTTTTTCCGAGAGGAAGCCGTTGAAGGGTGCGGCGATGATGTTGGCCAGCATGGTGAAGCTGAAAAACACCATGAAGGCCACCAGCACCACGAACAGCGGCCAGATGACATAGCTGAGGAAACTCAGCCAACTGGGCAGGGACGGCATCAGCGCATCGACCCAGAGGCTGAATTGATGGCCGGCGAAATAGATCAATCCGACGAACAGCACCAGGTTGATTGCCAGGGGCAGGAGCACGAACAGGCGCAGGCCGGGGCTGAGGACCAGCTTCAGGCCTTCACGCAGGTATTGCGGGCCGGACAGGACAGGGGCGGGCATAGAGCGCTCCGAGCAGAATGAAAACGCGCCGACCTTACCGGCTTTGTCCTGGGGGCGAAAGCACGGCGAAGCGGTCGACATCAACGGTAACAAAGACCCTTTCAAATAGGCCTCCTGAGGATAGAGACCGCCTATGAGCTGGATTGTTAAACCGTATTTCCTTAATCTTCGCCCCCTCTATACGCTTCACCCATTATTTTTTGGACGGACGAGTTCAAGCCTTCCCCAAGGTTTCGCCGTCCTTTTTTATTCCAGCCGGCAATCCGGCGTTCCGCGCCAGGCTAGCCGGGCCGGTCGATAGGAGTGAGTCATGTCTGAAGTACGCCATTCGCGTGTGATTATTCTCGGTTCCGGCCCTGCCGGTTACAGCGCCGCCGTCTATGCCGCCCGTGCCAACCTGAAGCCGCTGCTGATCACCGGCATGCAGGCCGGTGGCCAGCTGACCACCACTACCGAAGTCGACAACTGGCCCGGTGACGTGCACGGCCTGACCGGCCCGGCCCTGATGGAGCGGATGCGCGAGCACGCCGAGCGTTTCGAGACTGAAATCGTCTTCGATCACATCAATGCCGTGGACTTCGCAGCCAAGCCCTACACCCTGACCGGTGACAGCGCGACCTACACCTGCGACGCCCTGATCATCGCCACCGGTGCCAGCGCTCGCTACCTGGGCCTGCCTTCGGAAGAAGCGTTCATGGGCAAGGGTGTTTCCGCCTGTGCCACCTGCGACGGCTTCTTCTATCGCAACAAGCCGGTGGCAGTGGTCGGTGGCGGTAACACCGCTGTTGAAGAAGCGCTGTACCTGGCCAACATCGCCAGCACCGTGACCCTGATCCACCGTCGCGAAACCTTCCGCGCCGAGAAGATCCTGATCGACAAGCTCAACGCCCGGGTGGCCGAAGGCAAGATCATCCTCAAGCTCAATGCCAACCTGGACGAAGTCCTGGGTGACAACATGGGCGTGACCGGTGCCCGCCTGAAGAACAACGACGGCAGCTTCGACGAGCTGAAGGTCGACGGCGTGTTCATCGCCATCGGCCACACCCCGAATACCTCGCTGTTCGAAGGCCAGCTGACCCTCAAGGACGGTTACCTGGTCGTGCAGGGCGGCCGTGACGGCAATGCCACCGCCACCAGCGTCGAGGGCATCTTTGCTGCCGGCGACGTGGCCGACCACGTTTACCGCCAGGCCATCACCTCGGCCGGCGCCGGTTGCATGGCGGCACTGGACACCGAGCGTTACCTGGACGGCCTGCAGAACGCTTCGTTCTGATTTGCCACCCATAAAAAAAACCGGCGCAAGCCGGTTTTTTTATGGGTGTTGCACGGTAGCAGCCGGCTTGCCGGCGAACAGGCCCTCGAGCCTTGCGCCGCTGTGCTGACGCCTTCGCCGGCGAGCCAGCTCCTACAGAATGCGGATCAGCGGCGGGTCAGCGGCTGGGCGGAGAACTTGACCCCGGCCAGGCCGTGAACGATCAGGGCGCGGATATTGCCGTGGTCAGTGCCTTCGGGGGTGGCCAGTACCGAGCGGTAGTGTTCGCCGAAGGCCAGCAGGGCCTCTTCGTCGCTCAGGCCTTCCAGCAGGGCCAGGCCCAAGGTCTTGCACGAACCTTCGTTCTGCCCGGCGGCGTTTTCCACGCCGCCGTTGTTGAAGGCTTGGGGCTGGTAGTCATAGCCGGCGGCGACAAAGGCCAGGGTGTCGGCAAAAGCGTGTTCACCGCTGTTCAGGCTGGCGCGCAGGGTGTTCAGGTCAGTCATTGGGGTTTTCCTTTGGCGAACGCCGCTTGCTGCTCGGCGCTGGCTTCTTTCTGGTAGAGATTTTTCCATTCGGCGTAGGGCATGCCATACACCACTTCACGAGCGTCATCGAGGCTGACCTCGATCTGGCGTTCGTCGGCCTCGGCCTTGTACCACTTGGACAGGCAGTTGCGGCAGAACCCGGCGAGGTTCATCAGGTCGATGTTCTGTACGTCCTTGCGGCTGTCCAGGTGGGCCACCAGGCGGCGAAAGGCCGCGGCTTCCAGTTCCAGGCGTTGTTGTTCAGTCATGGGGTTTCTCCGGGACAGGGGCAAGCGCCCAGGCGGGCGCTTGCCACTTGTGGCAGTTTTCTAGGCGCTGGCGCGGCTGGCCGCGAGGGTGATCGACACCGACTCGGCAAAACGCAGGGCGTGGGGTTTGTCGACTTCGACTTCGGCGTACTGCACCGAGGCGTTGCTCATCACCAGGTCCAGCAGCTCCTGGGTCAGGCGCTCCAGCAGGGCAAAGCGGTTGCCCTCGACATGGGCAATGATCGCCTTGGTGATGGTGCGGTAGTTCAGTGCGTGGTCGATGTCGTTGTCCCGCACCGCGTCCTGGGCCGCGTAGAGGATGGTCAGGTTGATCAGCACATCCTGCTTGTTGAGGATCTCTTCCTCGTTGATTCCGATGTAGGTCCGCAGGAGCAGGTCCTTGACTCGGATACGAGCCATTCCTGGCTGAAGTTGTGGCATTGCTACTTGCTCCGTCCAATCAATTGCAGGAATTCCTGGCGAGTGGTGCTCGAATCGCGGAAGGCGCCGAGCATCACCGAGGTGTGCATGGTGGAATTCTGTTTCTCGACGCCGCGCATCATCATGCACATGTGCTTGGCCTCGATCACCACCGCGACGCCGGCGGCCTGAGTCACGCTCTGTACCGCGTCGGCGATTTCCCGAGTGAGATTTTCCTGGATCTGCAGGCGCCTGGCGAACATGTCGACGATCCGCGCGATCTTCGACAGCCCCAGGACCTTGCCGGTAGGAATATAAGCCACATGGGCCTTGCCGATGAAGGGCAGCAGGTGATGTTCGCACAGGGAATACAGCTCGATGTCGGCGACTATCACCATTTCATCGCTGTCGGAAGCAAACAGCGCGCCGTTGACGATGTCCTCCAGCGACTGGCCGTAGCCGTGACACAGGTACTGCATGGCCTTGGCCGCGCGCTTGGGGGTATCGAGCAGGCCTTCGCGCTCGGGGTCTTCGCCCAGGTCCTTGAGGATCTCGCGATAGTGCTGGGGCAGGGAAAGGGTCATGCAAGGTCCTCACAGGGGCCGGCTTACTTGAGGTGCCGCCCGCCGTTGACGGTCAGGGTGGTGCCGGTGACATAGGGGTTGTCCAGCAGATAGCGCAGGCTCTGGTAAATCACTTCGCTGCCGGGTTCGATGCCCAGCGCGGATTTGGCCAGGGTCTTGGCGCGGTACGCCGCGTCGTCGTCGGGGTTGAACAATAGCAGGGCCGGGGCAATGCCGTTGACCTTGATTGTCGGGGCGTATTTCGCTGCGAAGGACAGGGTCAGGCTGTCCAGGCCGGCTTTGCTGGCGCAGTAGGCGATGTGCTTGCTGCTGCCCTTGCGAGTCACGTCGTCGCTGATGTGGATGATGTCTGCCGGGCTCGAGCGCTGCAGCAACTCGGCGCAATGCAGGTTGATCAGGTAGGGCGCCAGCATGTGCACGCCGAACATCCGGGCAAAGGCCGCTGCTTCGTCGCCAGGGCTCTCCTCCAGCCATTCCGAGGCGTTGTGGACGATGGCCCGCAGGCTCTGGGTACGGTTTTTCAGCTCGGTGATCAGGGCCAGGATCCCGGTTTCGCTGGATAGATCGGCGAACAGCAGGGTCGCGCCCTTTTCCCGCAGGGCCTCAAGGCCCGGGCGCTGGCTGCGGTAGGTGACGATCACCGGCTGCCCGTCTTGGAGCAGGCGCAGGGCGCAATGCAGGCCGACTCGCTGGCTGGCGCCGGTGATCAGGATCGGGGCAGGAGAGGTGTTCATGAAGGGCTCGCGTCGCGGGTAGTGGGAAAACTATACCAGCGAGGGAAGGCCCTGTGCCTGCAGGCAACGGGCTTGCCGGCGAATGCGATCTTGCGGGGTTTTTTCGTTGGCAAGCCAGCTCCTACGGTAGGCACGAATGTTGCGCGAGGTGTGGTAGGAGCCGGCTTGCCGGCGAATCACGGATTCTGCGTCGAGGGGGTGGCCGGTAGCGGTCGGGCCGGTGTGCTGTTGAGCCAGTTGGCCAGCAGCCGGGTGGACAGCGGAATGAAGAAATAGACCATCAGCGGGGTCAGGGCCAGGGTGCTGACAAATACCCGAGGCAGCAGGCTCAGGTCGCCGAGCAACGGGCCCAGGACAAAGTTGAACAGCAGCGACACCGGGAAGAATGCCAGCCAGATGGCCACGGCCTGCTTCCAGCGCGGCGGGCGATGGCCGGCGGCGCCGAACCAGCCGTCGATACCGCTGACCCGGTGCTCCGAAGGGTGGGCGAACAGGTCGCTGCCCCGGGCCAGCCAGGCCGTACGCGAGGCGGAGTGTTCCCAGGTATGCAGGGTGGATTCGTCGGCGAAGCGGAAGATGATCTGGAATTCGTCATCGTTGGGGGGCGGCGCAAGAACGCCGGAACCCAGGTAGCCGGGAAAGTCGGTAGCCAGTTGTTCGCCTTCGCGCAGCCAGGCGATCAGGTCCTGGTAACGGCCGTCGGCAACGCGCCGGGCAACCATCAGGGTGACGGGTGAGGTAGACATTATGTATCTCCGTAAAACCAATGCGCTGCCTGGGTAAGGCAGTCGCTTGACGAGGCACCGGGGTGGCGGGCCGCGCCTGAAGCAAGCAAGGATTATTCCTGATTGCTGCCCAGGCACCAATGACGGCGGTCGGTTTTTCTCGTGCTTGAAGCATCGCCACCTGAGGGGAGTAGAATGATCGCCACTTTGTTTCCCGGTGTTTTCTTCCCAGATGCCCGTCATGACTGAACTTGCCCCCGCCCCTCACGCCCCCGAAGCCGTTCGTCAGGACGAGTTGTTTCCGATCCGTGAGGTGGCGCGCCTGACCGGAATCAATCCGGTGACCCTGCGGGCCTGGGAACGACGCTACGGTCTGATTCAGCCGACACGCACCGAAAGTGGGCATCGCCTGTACTCCATGCACGATGTTGAGGCGGTGCGTGAGATTCTCGGGTGGATCGAACGCGGCGTGGCGGTGAGCAAAGTGGGCAAGATCCTGGCCAAGGGCCGGGCTGCCCAGGCCCAGCTCAAGGCTCCGGTGGATGGCGGCTTGCAGGGCGAATACGGCCAGTGGCGCGATCAATTGAAGCTGGCGGTCAGCGCGTTCGATGAGGAGCAGCTTGAGCGCCTCTACGGGCAGATCTTCTCCAGCTATGCCTTGCCGGTGGTGTTCCAGGACATCTTCCTGCCGTTCTGGAAGCAGTTGCTGCTGGCGCGCGAGGCTTTTGGCCAGACCAGCGAATGGCTGTTCCTGGATGGCTTCCTGCGGGCGCGGATTACCCAGCGCCTGCTGTTGCAACGCGCCACCCAGAGCCGCTATCTGCTGCTGACGGCGCTCAATGAGCAATGCCGCGAACTGGAGCTGTTGGTGGCGGCGCTGATGCTCGGGCAGGACCCGATCGGTGTGCGCCTTCTAGGCCCGGGTGTGCCGCTGGAGGAACTGACCCTGGTCTGCGAAAAGGTCGCGCCGGTAGCCCTGGTGGTGTTTTCCAATCACGCACCCTCGGCCGAGTTGCCCAAGCGCCTCAAGCGCCTGGCACTGACCCTGGATTGCCCATTGCTGCTGGCCGGGGACGCGGCGGACCTGGCCCAGGACAGCCTGGTCGGTTCGCCGGTGGCTTGCCTGGGTAACGAGGGGCGCTTGATGCAGCAGCGCCTGCGCGGGTTTCTTTGAGGCGCTAGCCTTCAGGCGTGCAGTGCCGGATGGCTGTGGCGGTGCTGCTGGAGGATGAACTGGCGCAGGCGCTCGGTTTCTTCCTGGTCGCTCTGATCCAGGCGGTAGGCGTAGAAACCGGCTTCGGTCTGGCGCTCGAAGCGCCCGTGCAGGGCAATCCGTTCATAGCCCGAGGGGCTGAACCACTGGGCGAACTGCCGCGGTGGCCGGGTACCGTTGCGGATCTCCACCAATATCCCCTTGAACGAGACCTCCCGAACCCACAGGCGGCCAGGCTGGCCCCTGGCATTTTCCAGGGCCACCGGCTGCTCCAGGGCCAGGCGCCAGGGGCGTACCATGGGCCCATCCTCGAAGATGCTCGGCACCCCCAGCCGCAGGTGCAGGGCATGGAATTCGTCTTCCACCAGCTGCAGCGGGAAGGTCATCTGCTGGTTGTCGAAACGGGCCTGGATGGTGACCTTTTCATTGGCCGCCAGGCGCGTCAGCAGGTCACGGATCTGCGCGCCGCCATTGACCATCAGGCTCGAGGTGGTATCACGCACATTGAGCTGCGGGTTGTGCTGCATGGTCTGGATGAAGTCCAGTTCATCCTGGGTGAGGAGGGCGTCACGCTGCATGATGTTGCTCGGAGGGTGGAGGACAAATCGGCGGGGAATATCCCTACGACCACGAATTCCGCGATTTATTAGTGGCCGCTGGTCGCCTTGAGGGCGGCCAGTTCAGCTTGCACTTCGGCCAGTTGCTGCTCCAGCTGGAGCAAGCGTTGCTGGGCCTTGACCTGGACGCTGACGTCTTTCTGCACGCCGATGAAATAGGTCAGCTGATCACTGTCATTGAATACCGGGGTGATCGACAGCTCATTCCAGAAGTGACTGCCGTCCTTGCGGTAGTTGCGCAGCACCTCGCGGCACGGGCGGCCTTGTCGCAGGGCCTGGCGGATCACTTCCAGGCCTGGCTGGTCACGGTCCCCGGATTGCAGGAAGCGGCAATCCTGGTACAGCACTTCGTCGGCGCTGTAGCCGGTCAGCCGCTCGAAGGCCGGGTTCACATAGATCACGATGTTGTCTTCGCCTTCCTGCTCGGCGACCACAATCCCGTCGTTGGAGGCGTTGATCATCCGTTGCAGCAGATGAGCGTTGATCATCCTGAAGTTCCGCTTTCGATCAGCAAGTGCTGGAGTGTAAGAGAGGCTGGCCCGCTGTCCACCAGCGCTTTGCAGCAGAGGTGGCGGCACAGGCGGGATTTTACTCCGTAGCTGTTAATATCCCAGCCTTTTAGTCAGCTTCAGGATCAGATTGATGAAAGTCGCCATCCTTTCCGGCTCGGTGTACGGCACGGCTGAAGAAGTCGCCCGGCATGCCGCCAAACTCCTCAACGCCGCAGGTTTCGAGGCCTGGCACAACCCGCGCGCCACTCTGGCCGAGCTTCAGGCCTTCGCCCCGCAGGCGTTTCTGGCCGTGACCTCCACCACCGGCATGGGCGAGTTGCCGGACAACCTGCTGCCGCTGTATTCGAGTATTCGCGATCAGTTGCCCGCCGCCTGGCGCGGGTTGCCCGGAGCGGTCATCGGCCTGGGAGATTCCAGCTACGGCGATACCTTCTGTGGCGGTGGCGAGCAGATGCGCGAGCTGTTCGCCGAGCTGGGCGTGCAGGAAGTGCTGCCCATGCTGCGCCTGGACGCCAGCGAGAGCGTGACCCCGGAAACCGACGCCGAGCCCTGGCTGGCCGAGCTGATCAGCGCCCTGCGGGGCTGACCGGCTGTTCCCGCAGCAGCGCCAGCCAGGCTTGCGCTGCCTTGGACAGATAAGCGCCCTGGCGCCAGATGAAGGCGATATCCCATCGCAGGTAGTCCGGCGCCTTCAAGGTCAGGCGCACCACCCCAGGCCGCACCAGGCCACGGGCCACCACACTGGGCAACAGCACCACGCCCTGGCCGGCGGCCACCAGCGCCGCCAGGAAATCCGCCTGGCCGCTGCGCCCGCCTTCCCTGGGGGTGAAGCCCACCTGCTGGCAGGCCTGCAACAGCCGGTCGTTGAGCACGAAACTGCGCTGGTACAGGAGGAACGGCGTGTCCGCCAGTTCTTCCAGGCGTACCTGGGCGTTCATCGCCAAGGGGTGATCGGCAGGCAGTAAGGCATCCAGCGGTTCATCGCAGAAGGGCTGGTAGGCGAACGCCGGGTCCTTGGGGGTCAGGCTGCCCCCCAGTTCCAGTTCGCCGTTGCGCACCGCCTGTTCGACATTCAGGCTGCCGCCTTCGAGCAACTGCACCTGGATATTCGGATAGCGCCGGCGGTATTCGGCAAAACGGCTGGCGAACAGCGCGTCACTGCCTAGCAGCGGCAGCCCCAGGCGCAGTTCCCCCCGTGCCAGCTGGCTGAGGTCGTCCAGTTCGCTGAGCAGTTCGTGGCGCAGGCGCAACATGCCTTCGGCCCGTTGCAGCACCACGTTGCCGGCGGCGGTGAGGTGGATATGCGAACCCTGGCGCTCCAGCAAGGGCGTGCCGAGGCTCTGTTCCAGCTGGGCGATCTGCTTGCTGACCGCCGACTGGCTGATGTGCAGGGTCCTGGCCGCCTGGGTGAAGCCGCCCTGGCGGATCACCTCGACAAAGCTGCGCAGTTGTTTGAAATCCATGGCGTTGATTCCAGATTGGAATGGCTTCCAGTCTAACAATTCGCTTCGGTAATGATGGGGCTTTTCATAAAATAAGCCCCTGAGAGGACCGAACCACCATGAACATTTCCACCTGCAAACGCCTGGGCCGCCTGATTCTTGAACTGGCGGTGCTGCTGGCCATCTATTTTCTCGGCTGCCAACTGGCCAGCTGGCTGCCCTGGCCGATTCCCGGTGGGGTCATGGGCCTTGCGCTGTTGCTGCTGGCCTTCGCCCTGGGCTGGGTCAAGCCGGCGGCCCTGCAGCTGGGGGCCGGCCTGTTGATGGCCGAGATGCTGCTGTTCTTCATTCCCGCACTGATGAGCCTGCTGGACTACGGCGGCCTGCTGCGCCAGGACGGCTGGCGGATACTGCTGGTAATAGGCGTCAGCACCCTGCTGGTGATGCTGGTGACAGCCTTGACCGTGGAACTGGTGTGCCGCTGGAGGATGCGCCATGAAGCTTGAAGCCATGCCGGTGTTCTGGCTGGCCCTGACCCTGGGCGCCTACCTGTTCAGCCGCTGGATCTACCGGCGCACCGGGCGCTACCTGCTGTCGCCGCTGATTCTGGTGCCGGCCCTGCTGCTGGCGGTCGCCGTGCCGCTGCACACCGCCTACGCCGAATACGCCGCCAACACCCACTGGCTGATGCTGGTACTGGGGCCGGTGACCGTGGCCTTCGCCATTCCCATCTGGCAGCAGCGGCAACTGCTGATGCGCCACTGGTCGGCATTGCTGCTGGGCATGCTGGCGGGCAGCGCGGCTTCCATTGGCAGCTCGTTCGGCCTGGCCAAGGCCCTGGCCCTGGACAGCTCGGTGACCCTGTCCCTGGTGCCGCGCTCCATCACCACGCCGTTCGCCATGCCCCTGGCCCATGACCTGGGCGGCGTACCCGAGCTGACCGCGGTATTCGTGATGTTCACCGGGGTGTTCGGGGCCATGCTCGGCGGTGTGCTGCTGCGCTGGCTGCCGCTGCGCAGCGCCCTGGCCCGCGGCGCCCTGTTTGGCGTCGGGGCCCATGGTGCAGGGGTCAGCCGGGCCCATGAAGTGGGGGGTGAAGAAGGTTCGGTGGCAGGGCTGGTGATGGTCCTGACCGGGCTTCTGAACCTGTTCGCCGCGCCTTTGCTGGCGTCGTTGCTTTGACGCGCAAGCCCCGGGCCAGGGCCTGATTCCCGGCTGACCCGCACGGCCATCAAGCTGGCTGCCAATGCAACTCCGCCAGCGGCGTGAGCTGTCTAGACTCTGGAGGTCCTCTTCCTATAAGAACCATCACCGAGGTCCTTGCCGTGAGCCTAGCCCCCGTTCAATCGACACCGAGTGTAAAAAACCAGGTCAGCGCCATCGAGTGGCAAACCCGCGTGGACCTGGCCGCCTGCTATCGCCTGGTGGCGATGCATGGCTGGGACGACCTGATTTTCACCCACATCTCCGCCAAGGTGCCGGGCACCGAAGATTTCCTGATCAACCCGTTTGGCCTGATGTTCCACGAGATCACCGCGTCGAGCCTGGTGAAGGTCGACCAGGCCGGCAACAAGCTGATGGACAGCCCCTACGAGATCAACCCGGCGGGCTACACCATTCACAGCGCGGTGCATGCGGTGCGTCACGATGTGGTTTGCGTGCTGCACACCCATACCGCGGCCGGGGTTGCGGTGTCGGCGCAGAAGCAGGGCGTGTTGCCCATCAGCCAGCAGTCGCTGTTCGTGTTGTCGAGCCTGGGTTACCACCCCTATGAAGGTGTGGCCCTGAACCCCGAGGAGAAGGTCCGGCTGCAGGCCGACCTGGGGGACAACAGTTTCCTGATGCTGCACAACCATGGCCTGCTCACCTGCGGCGCGACCATCGCCGACACCTTCCTGATGATGTTCACCTTCCAGCGCGCCTGCGAGATCCAGGTGCTGGCGCAGAACGGCGGCGCCGAGCTGATTGCCATCCCTGCGCCGATCCTGGCCGGGGCCAGGGCGATGATCGCTGGTGTCACCCGCAGCGCTCAGGGCATGGGCGGCGCTCTGGCCTGGCCGGCCCTGCTGCGCAAACTCGATCAACTCGACCCGGGTTACACACTCTGATGCCTATTGCCGAGATCCCGCTGTGCGTGTGGCGTACACGCGGACATGACCTGCTCTTTCGCGGCCAGCGCATCCGTTACTGGGTAGCCGGGCAGGGCGAGCCGCTGCTGCTGATCCATGGCTTTCCCACCGCCAGCTGGGACTGGCACTACCTGTGGCAGCCCCTGGCCCGGCATCATCAGGTGATCGCCTGCGACATGCTGGGCTTCGGTGATTCGGCCAAGCCCCTGGAGCATGTCTACAGCCTGCTGGAGCAGGCTGACCTGCAGCAGGCGCTGCTGGCCCATCTGGGTATCGCCGAGCCGGTGCATCTGCTGGCCCACGACTACGGCGACAGCGTTGCCCAGGAGTTGCTGGCCCGGCACTACGAAGAGCGGATCGATATCGCCAGTTGCGTGTTTCTCAACGGCGGCCTGTTCCCGGAAACCCATCGCCCGGTGCTGACCCAGAAGCTGCTGCTCAGCCCGCTGGGCTGGATGCTCGGGCGAACGTTCAGCCGCCAGGGCCTGGCCAAGAGTTTCCGGCAGATATTCGGCCCCCAGAACCGCCCCAGCGAGTCGGTGCTGGATGATTTCTGGAGCCTGGTGCAGAGCAACGATGGCCCGCGAATCCTGCACAAGCTGATCGGCTATATCCCTGAGCGCCGGGCCCGGCGTGAACGTTGGGTCAGTGCCATGCAGCGCGGCGAGGTGCCCCTGCGGGTGATCGATGGTGCCCTGGACCCGATTTCCGGGGCACACATGGTGGAGCGCTATCGGCAATTGATCCCACGGGCCGACACGGTGCTGCTGCCGAGCATCGGGCATTACCCGCAGATCGAAGCGCCCCTGGCGGTGCTCAAGCATTACCTGGAGTTTCGCGACAATCTGCTGTCGCCATCATCACGGTTGGCGTGTTCCTGAACCCCGCGGCCTTGAGCGGGCAAGGCGATTATCCCGCTGCCTTATTGCGCACCATTCAGGTCAAAACGTTTTTATTGTGACCAAAGGCTGGCTGCCTGACACTCGAAGCATTGTCCATTGGCCCTGCTGGAGTTCGGTATGAGTGAGTCTGTGCGCTTGGAAGATAAAGTGGTGATCGTCACCGGGGCCGGCGGTGGCCTGGGCCGGGCCCATGCACTGCTGTTCGCCCGGCACGGCGCCAAGGTGCTGGTCAACGACCTCGGCGGCTCGGCCCAGGGCGAAGGCGCCAGCGCTTCGGCCGCCGACCGCGTGGTGGCGCAGATCCGCGAGGCCGGCGGTATCGCCGAAGCCAGCCATGACTCGGTCACCGACGGTGAAAAGATCGTGCAGAACGCCCTGGATGTGTTTGGTCGGGTCGATGTGGTGGTCAACAACGCGGGGATCCTGCGGGACAAGACCTTCCACAAGATGGAGGACGCCGATTGGGACCTGGTGTATCGGGTGCATGTCGAGGGGGCCTACAAGGTCACCCGCGCCGCCTGGCCACACCTGCGCGACCAGGGGTATGGGCGGGTGATCTTCACCGCTTCCACCTCGGGCATCTATGGCAACTTCGGCCAGTCCAACTACGGCATGGCCAAGCTCGGCCTGTACGGCCTGACCCGGACCCTGGCCATCGAAGGGCGCAAGAACAACATCCTGGTCAACGCCATCGCGCCCACCGGCGGTACGCGGATGACCGAGGGGCTGATTCCGCCCCAGGTGTTCGAGCAGCTCAAGCCCGAACTGGTCAGCCCGCTGGTGGTGTACCTGGGCAGCGAGCAGTGCCAGGAAACCTCCGGCCTGTTCGAAGTGGGCGGCGGCTGGATCGGCAAGGTGCGCTGGGAGCGCAGCCTGGGCGCCGGCTTCGATCCTCGCCAGGGCTTTTCCCCGGAAGACGTGGCGGCCCACTGGCAGCAGATCTGCGACTTCGAGGGCGCGGCGCACCCCAAGGACAATATCGAGGCATTGAAGGAGATGATGCAGAATCTGCAAAAGTACGCCCTCTGAAGCGCCCCTTTGTCCATCCCCTATCGCCTGCGCCAGGATGATAGGGGCCGGCTTCTGGCCCTAAGTGCGCCGGGTTTTCAGCACTGGATGCATCACCCCGCCGGGCCCTGGCCCCGGCGGTTTTACTCCTGCAGCGTTCGTCACTATGCTCGACGGTCCGCGAACGAACAGGGAGTGCTGCATATGTATGAGTCAAAGGATCAGCCGGTATTGTCGCGGCTGCTGTTCATCCGCCGTTTATGCATGCATGGGCTGGTGGTGCTGGCGCTGATCATCTTCTCGGTGCTGCTGGGTATCAGCGGCCTGCTGTACTTCGAACAAGACATTTCCTTCCATGACGCCTTGTATGACGCGGCCATGATCCTCGGCGGCATCGGCCCCATCAACATGCCGCAAACCCCTGGTGGCAAACTGTTTTTTGCCAGCTACGGGCTTTATACCAACCTGGTCTTCGCTGCCACCCTGGGCTTGATCCTGTCCCCAGTGGCGCACCGTCTGCTGCACAAGTTTCATTACGACGAGAGCGAGGATGACGGGGCGTAGTTGCCACTTTCCTCTGGTGTTCCAGGCATAAAAAAGGCCGCTGCAAGAGCAGCGGCCGAAGCAAGACGTTAGATCAAGGAGCTACAAAATCAACGTCGGTGAACCAGGGGCAGCAGCTTGAATCACACGCCTTCAAGCGGCTGGAAATCATTCCCGGGAACAGTTCGTGCCCGGTACTTGCAAGGTCAGTGGCAAGCGGTTGTTTGCCGTGACTGCGAGTGAAGAATAAGCCCTGGCCGGGTACGGAAAAATAGCGATTCAGGACAAGGACTGTTACAGCCTGAGCAACAGTCTGAGCGTTTTTTCGCCCCGGTCATCCCCCTGCATCGACGCCCCTGATAAGCCTGCATCCAGCCGCTGGATAACCCCTTGAACGGCCCTGATGGCAAGGGCACTAATCCCTTCGAGTGACAGCGCGAATACCTCCTTGGTGCGCTTATCGACCGTGCTACCCCGGCAGTAGGGTGAGGCCTCCTGTCACTCACCGGGGAAGACGCATGACAAGAATAACAATGCGCGCCATCTTCAAACCGCAGGCGCTGGCCGTCGCGGTGGCGCTGGGCTGCTGCGCCCAGGCGCAGGCGGTGTCGTTCAACATCGGGGAAATCGAAGGGCAGTTCGACTCGTCGCTATCGGTTGGTGCCAGCTGGGGCATGCGCAATGCCGACCGCGCCTTCGTCGGAACGGTCAATGGCGGTACCGCCCAGTCGTCCACCGGCGACGATGGCCGCCTGAACTTCAAGAAGGGCGAAACCTTCTCGAAGATCTTCAAGGGCCTGCATGACCTGGAACTCAAGTACGGCGACACCGGGGTCTTCGTTCGCGGCAAGTACTGGTACGACTTCGAGCTCAAGGACGAAGACCGCGAGTTCAAGCCCATCAGCGACCACAACCGCAAGGAGGGCGCCAAGTCCTCGGGGGCGCAGATCCTCGATGCCTTCGTCTACCACAACTATTCCATTGCCGACCTGCCGGGTACCGTGCGTGCCGGCAAGCAGGTGGTCAGCTGGGGCGAGAGCACCTTCATCGGCAACTCCATCAACAGCATCAACCCTGTGGATGTCTCGGCCTTTCGCCGCCCCGGCGCCGAAATCAAGGAAGGCCTGGTACCGGTGAACATGCTGTTCGCCTCCCAGGGCCTGACCAACCAGCTGACCGTGGAAGGCTTCTATCAGCTGGAGTGGGACCAGACCGTGGTGGACAACTGCGGCACCTTCTTCGGCAACGACGTGGTGGCCGATGGCTGCACCACCGGCTACACCGTCGGCAGCCCGGCCATCGCGCCGTTGCAACCGGTGGCGGCGGCCTTCGGCCAGGGCTTCCAGGTGACCCGCGAAGGGGTGATCCTGCCCCGCGGCGGTGATCGTGATGCCCGCGACTCCGGGCAGTGGGGCGCCGCCCTGCGCTGGCTCGGCGATGACACCGAGTACGGCCTGTACTTCATGAACTACCACTCCCGCAGCCCGGTGGTGAGTACCACCACGGCCAATGTCAGCGCGACGACCCTGGGCGCCATTGCCGGCGTCGCCAACGGCATCGTTCCGGGTTCTGGCAGTGGCCTGGTGCAAAGCGTGATGCTTGGCCGTGGCCAGTACTACCTCGAATACCCGGAAGACATCCGCCTGTATGGCGCCAGTTTCTCCACCACCCTGCCCACCGGCACCGCCTGGACCGGCGAGATCAGCTATCGGCCCAACGCGCCGGTGCAGGTCAACACCAACGACCTGACCCTGGCCCTGCTCAACCCTATTTCCGGGGGCGCGGCGTCGCCGATCAAGACCGCCATGGGGGCTGACAACACCGGCTACCGGCGCAAGGAAATCACTCAGATCCAGAGTTCCATGACCCAGTTCTTCGATCAGGTGCTGGGGGCCGACCGCCTGACCCTGGTGGGCGAGGCGGCAGTGGTCCATGTCGGAGGCCTGGAAGACAAGAGCAAGCTGCGCTACGGCCGGGACTCGGTGTACGGCCAATACGGCTACGGGGGCGACACCGACGGTTTCGTCACGGCCACCTCCTGGGGCTATCGCGCCCGGGCCATCCTCGACTACAGCAACGTGATCGCCGGCATCAACTTCAAGCCCAACCTTTCCTGGTCCCATGACGTCAACGGCTACGGGCCCAACGGCCTGTTCAACCAGGGCGCCAAGGCCCTGAGCGTTGGAGTGGATGCCGACTACCGCAACACCTACACCGCCAGCCTCAGCTACACCGACTTTTTTGGCGGGCGCTACAACACCCTGACCGACCGGGACTTCCTCGCGTTGAGCTTTGGCGTGAACTTCTGAACCGGCACAAGAAGGAGCATTTGAATGCGCAAGATGATTCTGCAATGCAGCGCCCTGGCACTGGGGTTGTGGGCGGCCAACCTGATGGCCGCCGTGAGCCCGGAAGAAGCCGCCAAGCTGGGAACCAGCCTGACCCCGGTGGGTGCGGAAAAAGCCGGTAATGCCGACGGCTCGATCCCGGCCTGGACCGGAGGCATTCCCAAGAATGCCGGGGCGGTGGACAGCAAGGGCTTTCTCGCCGACCCGTTCGCCAATGAAAAACCGCTGTTCATCATCACCGCGGCGACGGTGGACAAATACAAGGACAAGCTTTCGGACGGCCAGGTGGCGATGTTCAAGCGCTACCCGGACAGCTACCGGATCCCGGTCTACCCCACTCACCGCAGCGTCGGCCTGCCACCCGAGATCTACGAGTCGGCCAAGCGCAGCGCCTTGAGCGTGACCACTACCAACGACGGCAACGGCCTGGCCAACTTTACCGGCAACCGCTACTACGCCTTCCCGATTCCGAAGAACGGCATCGAGGTGCTGTGGAACCACCTGACCCGTTATCACGGCGGCAACCAGAAGCGCATCGTCACCCAGGTCACCCCGCAGACCAACGGCAGCTACACCTCGATCCGTTTCGAGGAAGAGGTGGCGGCGCCGCAACTGATCCCGGACCTGGACCCGGCCAAGGCGGCCAACGTGCAGAACTTCTTCAAGCAGTCGGTGACCGCCCCGGCGCGGCTGGCGGGCAACGTGCTGCTGGTCCACGAGACCCTGGACCAGGTCAAGGAACCGCGTTCGGCATGGATCTACAACGCGGGCCAGCGTCGCGTGCGCCGCGCCCCGCAAGTGGCCTACGACGGCCCGGGCACCGCCGCCGACGGCCTGCGCACCTCGGACAACTTCGACATGTTCTCCGGTGCTCCCGACCGTTACGACTGGAAGCTGGTGGGCAAGAAGGAGATGTACATCCCCTACAACAGCTACAAGCTGGACTCCCCGAGCCTCAAGTACGACGACATCGTCAAGGCCGGGCACATCAACCAGGACCTGACCCGCTATGAACTGCACCGGGTGTGGGAAGTGGTGGGCACGGTCAAGCCCAACCAGCGGCACATCTACGCCACTCGGCACATGTACATCGACGAGGACAGCTGGCAGGTGGCCCTGGTGGACCACTATGACGGACGCGGCCAACTGTGGCGGGTAGCCGAAGGTCATGCGCAGTACTACTACGACCACCAGGTACCGGCCTACACCCTGGAGGCCCTGTATGACCTGAACGCCGGCCGTTACCTGGCCCTGGGCATGAAGAACGAAGAGAAGCACAGCCTGGAGTTCGGCTTTGCCGCCAAGGCGGCCGACTACACCCCGGCGGCCCTGCGCGCCAGCGGAGTGCGCTAGGCGCCTCTTGGGTTGCAGTGGAGCAATGGTCGAGCCGCACGCTCTTGGGGCGTGCGGCTTTTTATGGCGGCCAGTCCTGGCAAGCGAGCTTGCTCGCCACAGTCGCGGCAATACTGCGTTCCTCTTGACTGGCAGTTATCCGACTGCCTGGTCGGTTTTTTTATGGGGGCTGATCAGCCTGCTGAATACTTCTTCAACTGGCCGGGAGGTCGGGGCTAGGGTGGGGCTACGCTGGCTAAAACTATAAAAAGGCACGCCGCAATGACCGCCATGACTCGTTGTCCAGAGCGTCCCGGGTTCATGCCCCGTTTGTCCTCCCATCATTTTTCCCGCAGCCGCCTGAGCGCGCCGTTGCTGGCCTCCGGTGCGCGGGTCAAGCTGCTTTGCGCGCCTGCCGGCAGCGGCAAGACGGCGCTGCTGGCTGAGTGCCTGCAACAGGCACCAGAGACCTACCGGGTGAGCTGGTTGCCGTTGTCCGGCGGGCGGCATAGCCCGCAGGGGCTGTGCGCTGCCCTGGCCCAGGCCCTGGGGCTGGAGCGCGATGACGAAGCCACGGTGCTGCAGCACCTGGCGCACCTGCAGGCGCCGGCCTGGATCTTTATCGATGACTATTGCCGGGTCGCGGCTGCGGACCTGGACCTGCTGCTCGATCGCCTGCTGAGCCTGGACAACCCGCAGTTGACCTGGTGGCTGGGTTGCCGTCGCCGGCCCCTGTGCAACTGGCCACGCCTGCTGCTGGACGATCAGTTGTTCGAGCTGGACGGCCCGGCACTGGCATTCAGCCAGATCGAGATCGAGCAACTGCTGCAACGGCTGCCGCAACCCCTGTGTGCGCAGACCGCCAGTCGCATTCTGCAACGCAGTGGCGGCTGGTGCGCCGGGGTGCGCATTGCCTTGCTGGAAGGCAGCGAGCTGACGATTCAGCCCTGCAAGCCGGGGCGCCCCAATACCTTGCTGGAGTACCTGGAGCACGAGCTGTTCAGCGTGCTGCCGGCGGAGCTGGCGCAAGTCTGGCAAGTACTGGCGCACCTGCCACGTTTCAACGCCGAGCTGTGCGAGCATCTGTTCGGCGTCGGGGAGGGTGCCCAGTACCTGCGGACCCTGCAGGACATGGCCTGCTTCATCGAACCCTGGGACGGTGGCGGCGACTGGCTCCAGGTGTTTCCGCCGCTGGCCCTGCTGATGCGCGACGAAGCCTGGCCGGGGGGGCGCTCCTGGCATCGCCGGGCCTGCCAGTGGTTCATTGCTCAGGAGGATTGGCAGTCGGCCTTTGAGCAGGCGCTGCGGGCCCAAGAGTATGAAGTCGCGGTCAGCCTGCTGGAGCATTTCAGTTTCGAGTTCCTGTTCCAGCAGGACAATGCGCTGCTGTTGCTGCAACTGCATGAGCGCCACGGTGGCGAACTCTTGCTGGTGTCGCCGCACCTGGTGGGGCTGCTGGTTGCGGCCATGCTGTTTGCCGGGCGCTTCGAGCAGGCCGGGCAGTGCATGGCGCAGATGGCCCGGTTCGCCCCCCAGCCCTCGGCAGCGCAGCAGCGTCAGTTGCTGGCCCGCTGGCAGGCACAGCAGGGCTGGCTGCTGCACCTGAGCGGGCGGATGGCGGCGGCGCGGCAGCATTTTATCGAGGCCCTGGATGAGCTGGCGGACAGCGCCTGGACCACCCGCCTGCTGTGCCTGTCGGGGCTGACCCAGCAGGCCCTGCTGGGTGCGGAGCTGGATGTGGCCCAGGCCCTCAATCGTGAAGCCCTGTGCCTGGCCCGGGCCCAGGATGCCCAGCTGTTCGAAGGCCTGCTGGAACTGGACCATGCCCAGTTGCTGGAGCAAAGGGGCGCGCCGCATCGGGCCCAGAGCCTGCTGGAGCAGGTCTGTGAGCGCTTGTCGATGCAGGCGCTGCGGGCGACCCCGCTGCTCGGTCGCATCGCCCTGCGTCTCGGTCGCCTGGCCTTGCGCCAGGGGCATGCAGAGCAGGCGGCCGGCTACTTTCGCAGCGGCCTCGAGGATTGCCTGCTGAGCCACGACAAGCGTGCCTTGTATGGTTTCCTCGGCCAGGCCCAACTGGCGGCCAACCAGGGTGATTATGCCCAGGCCTTCGTACGCCTGCGGGATGCGGAGCGGCTGATGCAGCAGCGGCAGATTCCCGACACGGTGTACCGGGGCGTGCTGTTGCAGGTCAGCAGCCAGCTCTGGCTGCAACAGGGGCGACCGGAGCTGGCTCAGGAGGCCTTGAGCCGCTTGCTCCGGCACTTTCGCGGCCCCCAGGCGCTACAGGCGCCACCGGCCACCCTGGAGTTGATTCCGGGGATCGAATACCTGCTGGTGCTGGCCGAGGTACACCTGGGGCGGGCCCAGGCGCCGATCGCTACCTTGCAGGGGCTGCTGGCCCGGGCCCAACGCCACGGCATGCAGGGGTTGGAGGCCGAGGTGCAACTGGCCCTGGCCGAGGTCGCCCACCTGCAAGGCAGCCCGGCGCTGGCGCAGGAAGCATTGCAGGCCGGGCAGGCACTGGTGCAGCGATGCAACCTGCCGCAGGCACTGCACGAACTGCGCCTGCGGCAACCACTCTTGCTGGCTGCGGGGGAAACGCTGCAGACGCCGTCATCGGCAGGCCCCCTGGAAAACCGCGAAAGCCTGCTCAGCCTGCGGGAATTGCAAGTGCTGCAACTGATCGCCCAGGGCTGTTCAAACCAGCAGATCGCCGAGCAATTGTTCATTTCCCTGCATACCGTGAAGACCCACGGGCGCCGGATTCACAGCAAACTGGGGGTGGAGCGGCGTACCCAGGCGGTAGCCAAGGCCCAGGCCCTGGGGCTGATGAGTTGAGCGCTAGCGGTTATTGCGGCTGATAACCCATGCGCCAGCTCACTGCAGAGCTGGCCGCCAGCAGACGTTGGGCTGCGGGCCCATGTTCATCGGCGTGGAACAGCGACGTCGGCCCTACCACGGTCAGCACCGCGGCGATTTTGCCGGTGGCATCGAACACCGGCGCCGACAGGGCATCGACACCGGGCATCAGCAAACCGTGGACATGGTGCAGCCCGCGCTGGCGAATCTGCTCGGCCAGGGCATCGTGCACCTGCTTGTCGGCCAGGGCGTGGGGGCTGCCGGTTGCCAGTTCCTGCTGGCGCAGGTCGAGGGTTTCGCGCTGTGGCAGGTAGGCGTTGAACACCAGCCCGGTGGATGAACTGAGCAATGGCAGCACCGAGCCCAGTTGAGTGACCACGGTCACCGCCCGCACCGCCGGTTCGATATGCACCACCGTCGCGCCCTGGTTGCCCCACACCGCGAGGAAGCAGGTTTCGTTCAATTCGTCCCGCAGTTCCGCCAGGGGCAGGGTCGCGACTTTCAGTACGTCCATGCTGCCCAGGGCGGCCAGGCCTACCCGCAGGGCTTCGCGGCCCAGGCCGTAGTGATTGGTGGCGCTGTTCTGTTCGGCAAAGCCGCTGGCAATCAAGGCCTGCAGGTAGCGATGCACCTTGCTTGCCGGCATCTGCACATGTTCGGCCAGGCGCGAAAGGGAAGTGGCCGGCGACAGTTCGGCCAGGGCCTTGAGGATGTCGGTACCGACCTCGGCCGAGCGGACTTTCTGTTTACCGGTGCTGTCGCTGATGCTGCGCGGCTTTTCCATGGAGGCATTGGGGTCCCGTGACAAGTGGCGGTCTTTATAGCTTGACGCTCCTGGGCAATCAAATTACGTTATGCGTAATTGGATTACGATAAAAATAACCCAGGCGTGCCGATAGCTCTTGTGAGGGAGTGGTGGGCCCCTGCCTATTCCAACTTCCAGGAGGCTCCATGAACCTCGATTCTTCGGCGTCGGCCCTCAGCTACCAATCGGGCTTCGGCAACGAATTTGCCAGCGAGGCCCTGCCAGGGGCGCTGCCCGTCGGCCAGAACTCCCCGCAAAAAGCCCCTTATGGCCTGTACGCCGAACTGTTTTCCGGCACCGCCTTCACCATGACCCGCAGCGAAGCCCGGCGTACCTGGATGTACCGCATCCAGCCCTCGGCCAAGCACCCGGCTTTCGCCAAGCTTGCGCGCCAGCTGGCAGGCGGCCCCCTGGGTGAGGTCACCCCCAACCGCCTGCGCTGGAGCCCCCTGCAGATTCCAAGCGAGCCCACCGATTTCATCGACGGCCTGGTGGCGATGGTGGCCAACTCGGCTGCGCAGAAGCCGGCGGGTATCAGCGTCTATCACTACCGTGCCAACCGCTCGATGGAGCGGGTGTTCTTCAATGCCGATGGCGAGCTGCTGCTGGTGCCGGAGCTGGGCCGCCTGCGCATCGTCACCGAACTGGGCATGCTGGACCTGGAGCCATTGGAAATCGCCGTGCTGCCTCGCGGGCTTAAATTCCGCATTGAACTGCTGGACCCGCAAGCCCGTGGCTACGTCGCCGAGAACCACGGTGCGCCGCTGCGCCTGCCGGACCTTGGGCCGATTGGCAGCAACGGCCTGGCCAACCCTCGGGACTTCCTGGCCCCCGTGGCTCATTACGAAGACCTGCGCCAGCCCACCACGCTCGTCCAGAAGTACCTCGGCGAGCTCTGGGGCTGCGAGCTCGACCACTCGCCACTGAACGTGGTGGCCTGGCACGGCAACAACGTGCCGTACAAATACGACCTGCGTCGTTTCAACACCATTGGCACCGTCAGCTTCGACCACCCGGACCCGTCGATCTTCACCGTATTGACCTCGCCCACCAGCGTGCCGGGCCTGGCCAACCTGGACTTCGTGATCTTTCCGCCACGCTGGATGGTGGCCGAGAACACCTTCCGTCCACCGTGGTTCCACCGCAACCTGATGAACGAGTTCATGGGCCTGATCCAGGGCGCCTACGATGCCAAGGCCGAAGGCTTCCTGCCCGGCGGCGCGTCGCTGCACAGTTGCATGAGCGCCCACGGCCCGGACGGCGAGACCTGCACCAAGGCGATCAACGCCCAGTTGCAGCCGGCCAAGATCGACAACACCATGGCCTTCATGTTCGAGACCAGCCAGGTGCTGCGCCCGAGCCAGTTCGCCCTGGAGTGCCCAGAGCTGCAGAACGACTACGATGCTTGCTGGGCCTCGCTGCCCGTCACCTTCAACCCGAATCGGAGATAACCCATGACCTTGCCCACCATCACCCGTAGCTGGGTCGAGTCCGCCAACGGTCACCCCGACTTCCCGTTGCAGAACCTGCCCCTGGGCGTCTTCAGCACCCAGGGTTCGGCGCCCCGCAGCGGGGTCGCCATTGGCGAACAGATTTTCGACCTGGAAGCGGCGCTGGATGCCGGGCTGTTCGAAGGCCAGGCTCAGGCTGCGGTGCAGGCGTCCCGTGGCGGCCAGCTGAATGCGTTCTTCGAACTCGGCCGCCCGGCCCGGGTCGCCTTGCGCGAACGCCTGCTGGAACTGCTCGGCGAAGGCAGCAGCCTGCGCGGCAAGATCGAGGCCCAGGGGGCGAAACTGCTGCCCCTGGCCGCGGACTGCCAGATGCACCTGCCGGCCAAGATCAACGATTACACCGACTTCTATGTGGGCATCGAACACGCGCAGAACGTCGGCAAGCTGTTCCGCCCCGACAACCCGCTGCTGCCCAACTACAAGTACGTGCCGATCGGCTACCACGGTCGCGCCTCCACTATCCGTACTTCCGGTGCCGACGTGCGCCGGCCCAAGGGCCAGACCCTACCGGCCGGGCAGTCCGAACCGACTTTCGGCCCCTGCGCGCGCCTGGACTACGAACTGGAGCTGGGCATCTGGATCGGCCAGGGCAACGAGATGGGCGAGCCCATCGCCATTGGCGACGCCGCCGAACACATCGCCGGGTTCTGCCTGCTCAACGACTGGTCGGCGCGGGATATCCAGGCCTGGGAATACCAGCCGCTGGGCCCGTTCCTGTCGAAAAGCTTCATCACCAGTATTTCGCCCTGGGTGGTGACCGCCGAGGCCCTGGAGCCGTTCCGCCAGGCCCAAGCCCCGCGCCCTGAAGGCGACCCGCAACCGCTGCCGTACCTGCTGGACAAGCGCGACCAGGCCGGCGGTGGCTTCGACATCGAACTGGAAGTGCTGCTGACCACCCGCACCATGCGCGAGCAGGGCCTGCCGGCACACCGCCTGACCCTGAGCAACACCCGGTACATGTACTGGACCGTGGCGCAGATGGTTGCGCACCACAGCGTCAACGGCTGCCAGTTGCAGGCCGGCGACCTGTTCGGTTCGGGCACCTTGTCCGGCCCAGAGAGCGGCCAGTTCGGCAGCCTGCTGGAGATCACCGAAGGCGGCAAGAAACCCATCGAACTGGCGTCCGGCGAGGTGCGCAAGTTCCTCGAGGACGGCGATGAAATCATCCTGCGCGGGCGTTGCAGCCGTGAGGGTTTCGCCTCCATCGGCTTCGGCGAATGCCGCGGCACGGTCCAGCCGGCACGTTAAGGGAGAGCCCTCATGCAGCTCTATACCTACTACCGCTCTACTGCGTCCTACCGGGTGCGCATCGCTCTGGCCCTCAAGGGCCTGGAGTTCCAGGCCATACCGGTCAATCTGCTGGTGCCCAAGGGCGGTGCGAATCGCCAGCCGGAGTACCTGGAGATCAACCCGCAGGGCCGGGTGCCGGCCCTGCGGACCGATGAAGGCGACCTGCTGATCCAGTCGCTGGCAATCATCGAGTACCTGGAGGAGCGTTATCCACAGGTGCCGCTGCTGTCCACGGACCTGGTCAGCCGCGCCCGGGAACGGGCGGTTGCCGCGATCATCGGCTGCGACATTCATCCGCTGCACAACTCCAGCACCCAGAACCTGCTACGGGAATGGGGTCATGAGGAAGCGCAACTGCTGGTGTGGATCGACCACTGGATCAGCCAGGGGCTGGCGGCCCTGGAGCAACTGATCGGCGACCAGGGCTTCTGTTTTGGCGATGAGCCGGGGCTGGCCGATGTGTTCCTGATTCCCCAGCTGTATGCGGCCGAGCGTTTCAAGGTGTCCCTGGACGCCTATCCGCGGATCCTCCGGGTCGCGGCCCTGGCCGCCGAGCACCCGGCGTTCCAGGCCGCGCACCCGGCCAACCAGCCGGATACGCCAGCCTGAACCCGCACGCTGCCCGGTATCCGGTGCGGCGTGGCATCCGCATCACCCAGGCCCCGCAACGGGGCCTGAGCGGTCACCGCCTGTGACCTGCGCAACATTGCTGCCCATAACCATAAAAAACCGAACAGGTACCTTGCGATGCAAAATCAGATTGCCAGCTTTCGTGCTGCGCTCGACGCCCGCCCGGTGTCCCGCTACCAGTGGTTGCTCTTGTTGCTTCTCGCCTTGCTGCTGGTCACTGATGGCTACGACGCCCAGGTCCTGGGCTATGTGGTGCCGGCCCTGGCCCAGGACTGGGGGCTGGAGAAGGCCGCCTTCGGCCCGGTGTTCAGCGCCAACCTGCTGGGCCTGACCCTGGGGTCTCTGGCGGTGACGCCCCTGGCCGACCGTTTTGGCGTGCGCCGGATCCTGCTCTGTTGCGTGCTGATCTACGCCAGCCTGACGGTGCTGATGGTGTTCGCCAATTCCCTTGAAAGCCTGATGGCCGCCCGTTTTATCTGTGGCATCGGCATGGGCGGGGCGATGCCCAGCGCGATGGCGCTGATGTCCGAATATTCGCCGCCGCGCCTGCGCACCCTGATGGTGACCCTGGCCGCCTGCGGTTTCTCCTTTGGCGGCGCGGCGGGTGGTTTCGTTGCCGCCGGCTTCATCGATCGCTTTGGCTGGGAAGCGGTGTTCCTCGCCGGCGGCATCACGCCGCTGCTGCTGTTTCCTTTCCTGCTCTGGCGCCTGCCCGAATCGCTGCCGCGCCTGCTGCGGGACGCGCCGCCCTATGCGCGGCTGCGCAAGGTCACCGCACAGATGCTCCCGGACTGGCAACCGCCGGCCGCAGTGCTCAACAGCGGTGAGCAGGCGGACAGCAAGCTCACGGTGCTGGAGCTGTTCCGCCACGGCTATGCACGGCCGACCTTGCTGATCTGGGCGACCTTTTTCGTCAGCCTGATCCTGCTGTATTTCATGATCAGCTGGTTGCCGACGCTGTTGCTGGAGAGTGGCCTGGCCTTGAAGCAGGCCAACCTGGTGACTTCGATGTTCCTCTTCGCCGGCACCCTCGGCGCGGTCTGCATGGCCTGGTTCGCCGACCGCCTGAAACGCAAGGTGCGCCTGCTGGCCGCGGTGCTCAGCGCCGCCGCACTGTGCACCGTGCTACTGGGGTTGAACCACGACAACCCGCGCTACCTGGTGGTGTTCGTGTTTGCCGCGGGCTTCTGCATTATCGGTGGCCAGTTGACCCTGAATGCCTTCGCCAGCAACTTCTACCCGGCCCAGGTGCGCGCCACCGGCACCGGCTGGGCTTTGGGCGTGGGGCGTTTCGGTTCGATCCTCGGTCCGCTGTTCGGCAGCATGCTGCTGGCGATGCATATTCCGGTGCAGCAGATTTTCTTCTTCTGTGCGATTCCGGCCCTGTTTGCGGCGTTGTTGATCATCCAGGTGCGTTCGCCCCTGGCGTCGGCCTCGGGTGAGGCGGGGCCGGCCGCGCAACGGCAGGCCCCGCTCAAGTCCTGAGGGGCAGAGTGGTTCAGCGCGCCAGGTGCTTGATCATCGGCACGCAGGCCAGGGTCAGGCCCCGGGGCGACTGGTACTGGGCGATGCGCTCACCGACGAAGCCGCAGCGGCGATAGAAGTCGGCGGCGTTGAGGGTGGAATCCAGGATCAGGTGGGGCAACTCGGCTTCCAGCGCCCGTTCTTCGAGGTACTCCATCATCTTGCGGCCGATGCCGCGTCCCATGTAGGCCGGGTCGACGAACACCGCGTCGACCTGCCCGGTCTCCAGGTCGAGCATGCCGCTGGCGGTCACCTGATTGTCGATGACCGCGACATGGCCGGTGTTTTCCACCACTTCGATGAAGTAGTCGCTCAGTTCGCCAGCCGTCCAGACCTGGAGGTCCGCTTCGGGGTAGTGGCCGGCGCACTGCTGGTTGATGGCCTGGTTGCGAATGTCGAAGACCCGTTGTGCGTCGGCGCCGTGGGCTTTTCTGATGAGCATGCTGTGTCCGTTCCCTGGGGTTAGCCGCCCATCCTGCCAGAGCCCGGGCGCTGCTGTCATGCGGCCCTGGCCTGGATCAGCAACAGCCCCCAGCCGTTGGCGTGGTGCCGGGGTGGCGCGGGTGGAAATCCTGGAGGAAGCGTTCGGCGCTGTTCATGCTTTTTCATCCTTGCAGCAGGCAGAAGGGCGGCGGGCCTTGTTGCACGGCAGGCGCGAAACAGCGGGGGATTCAGTGCACGATGGTGTTGGGCGGCAGGTGCCCCAGGCGTTCGGTCAGGCGCAGGCGCTGGATCGGGTCGTCGCTGAGCAGCAGGGCGTGCTCCAGGTCGAAGCGTTCGGCATTCGGGCATTCCAGGCGCTGGTAGAGGCTGGCCCGGGCCAGGTAGTCGGCGGCGCTGCCGTTGCCGATTTCCAGGACCCGTTCGGCATTGATCAGGGCCCCCAGGTGGTCGTCGTAGGACAGGTGCAACTGGCGCAGGTTGCGTGACAGGCGCTGGAACATCTGCAGCGGTTCGGCGCTGGCCAGATGCTCGGCGCTGAGCTTGATATGGGCGCCGTACTGGCGCTGCAGCAGTTCCCGGCAATCGTTGGGGTACAGCCGGCGCCCGCCGCACGGGTCCAGCAGGTGGTCGGCACCGGGCACCCGCAGCAGGAAGTGCCCGGGAAAGTTCACCCCCGCCAGCGGCACCTGCAGCCGCTGCGCCAGTTCCAGGGCGATCAGGGCCAGGGCCAGGGGCTGGCCGCGCCGACGCTCCAGGACCTTGTCCATCAGCGCAGCCTGGGGCCGCAGGGGCAGGTGTTCGTCCTGCTGGAAACCCAGGTCGTTGAGCCGGCGCAACAGCGGTTGGCCAAGCTCGTTCGCCGGCAGCGTCGGCAGGCTGCTGCCCACTTGCTGCTGCAGTTGCTTGAACTCCTCTAGCAACAGGCCGGGCACCACCTGGGGATCATGCTCGGCGGCAATCCACAGGGCAGCTTCCAGCAGGGCGGGTGGCGAGCGGTGCAGACAGGCGAAAAAAGCTTGGCGCGGGTTCATCTCGATCTCCGACGGATGCCTCGTTTTAGCCTCGTGACGAAGCTTCGTCCAGTGTTGAAATGCGTGGTAGCAGGTTATTTCCCAAAGCCTGCAAAACCCCGGGGCTTATTCCTGCGCGGCGCAGCAAATTCCAGGCGCAAGCCTATACTGGCGTCTACAAGAAGTGATTCGGGAGCCCGTCGATGTTCGCTCTCATGCACAGCACCCGCCTTGAATCGCTGCACCTCAGCGTCGACCCCTGTACCGGGTTGAAGGCAGTGATCGCCATCCACGACAGCCGCCTGGGGCCCGCCCTGGGCGGCTGTCGTTACCTCGCCTACCCCGACGACAGCAGTGCCGTGACGGATGCCGCGCGCCTGGCCCAGGGCATGAGCTACAAGGCCGCCCTGGCCGGCCTGCCCCAGGGGGGCGGTACCGCCGTGATCATCCGCCCCGCCCATGTGGAAAGCCGCGCCGCCCTGTTCGAAGCCTTTGGCCGATGCGTCGAGCAACTGGACGGGCGCTACATCACCGCCATCGACAGCGGCACCTCGGTGGCCGACATGGACTGCATCGCCCAGCAGACCCGTTACGTCACCAGCACCAGTGCCGCGGGCGACCCGGCCCCCCATGCCGCCATGGGAGTGTTCGCCGGCATTCGCAGCACCGCCATGGCGCGCCTGGGCAGCGACAACCTGGAAGGCCTGCGGGTGGCGATCCAGGGGCTGGGCAACGTCGGCTATGCCCTGGCCGAGCAGTTGCACGCTGCCGGGGCAGAGTTGCTGGTCAGTGATATCGATGCCGGCAAGGTGCAACTGGCCATGGAGCAACTGGGCGCCCATCCCATCGCCAACGATTCTCTGCTCAGCACCCCTTGCGACATTCTCGCACCCTGCGGCCTGGGGGCGGTGCTCAACAGCCTCAGCGTGGCGCAACTGCGCTGCTCGGCGGTGGCGGGTTCGGCCAACAATCAACTGACCAACCTGCAGGTGGCCGATCAACTGGAGCGCCGCGGGATTCTCTATGCGCCGGACTACGTGATCAATTCCGGGGGGCTGATCTATGTGTCCCTCAAGCACCGCAACACGGAACTGCCGGTCATCACCGCCCACCTGTCGAAGATCAGCCAGCGGCTGACGGAAATCTTCGCCCACGCCCAGGCCGAAAAGCGCTCCCCGGCGCGAGTGGCCGATGAACTGGCGGAACGGGTGCTGTACCGCTAGGCATTCTTGCCTTAACCCTTGGCCAGGCTCTGTGTACCATCCGGCTGCGAAGTGCCCACTGACAAGGAATGTATCGACGATGCGTGAAGCGCTGGAGACCGGGCTGGATGAGCAGTTGTCCTGCCTGTTGCGGGCGGGGGCGGACTTTCAGGCGGTTCGTGATGTTCTTGTGGCATACCGGGACAAGGGCTTTTGCGCAGAGGCCGTATACAAGCATCTGGCATCACTCCGCCCTGGCGCATCAGAAGAGCTGGAGGACCGAATTCTGGAAGCCATGGATATCGCATCAGGTTTTTGTTCCGCAGGCTCCAGGGTCTGGGACGTCGCGCAATGACAGCGCCAGATATGGTCCCACCATTGACTGGCTGCTCCATCAGGCAACTGCAGTTGTACGCAGCGGCATGCCTGGCGGTTTACTGCGAACGAAAAGGCATTGCTCACCCGTCCATCGATGAGTTGATAAAGCACCTTGAGGGCTACCCGCCAAAGGGCGATCTACTGGCGTGGGAGAGAGCCGGGGCGCTGCTGGCACTCAATGGTCGCGGAGATGATTGGCCCCAGGAGCTTGTCGCCTTGATAGCGCCTGAAGAGGTCGAGGCGTTCTCCTGCATCGTTGACAGCGCAGTTGAGGTGGGAATGGTTGACCTGTATGGCGACTCGACTGAGATGCCCCTGGCCTTCCTGGGCAAGATCACTTCCCTGCTGCATCGCAACGCTATCGAATTGCCTGATCCGCCAGGGGCGAGAGCGCTTCAACCGGCCATCGCACAAGTGCCACTCTTGCCTTCGCAGGCATGAAAAAAGCCCTGTGCCAGGGGCACAGGGCTTATTCAATTCGCGTAAAGCCTATTTTGCGGCCTTGGCCGCTTTCGCCGGTTTGGCTGGCGCCTCGGCTTCAACAGGTTGCGGCTCTGCCACAGCCTCCACTACGGGAGCGGGGGCACTGAGCAACTCGGACAACGCGTCCGGCTGGCTCTTGAACGCCTTGGCGAACACATCGCGGTTCTTCGCCATGTAGATCCCGGCTTCTTCCACCTGCTGTTCGCTCAGCGACGGCACGGCTTTGTGCAACACTTCAGCGAGCAATTCAGCCAGTTCGAGCATTTTGTCATGACGGTCAGCTTCGGCTTTATCCATGAACAAGCGCTCCAGATCTCGGCTGCTGCGGTATACCACTTCGACGGCCATTCACCACCTCACATGCCTTCACGATAATGGGTCTGTATAAACACTGTATCTATATACAGGTCGAGAGAATAGGCGAAACCTTTTCCCTTGGATAGTGGCTTTTTAATGTAGACGCAATTTTTTTCCCGGGCCGATTGTTACCAGGCCGTGCCTCGTTGCCGGCGGCCACCATCTCATTGAAGGCTCCTGGCCTTTTTTCTGCATGCAGAACAACCGTCACGTCCAATCCGCATCATCCGGTCGAAACGACCTAAGGAAAAACCATCGTGAAAATCAATTGGGCCGAGAACCTGCGGCAGAACGTCCACCAGCTGGCCGAATCCCTGGGCAACCTGTTCGTCGAGTCGTTCCACTACCTGGCGCTTTTCGCCATCGGTGCGGTGACCGCCTGGGCGGCGGTGATGGAATTTTTGCAGATGATCGAGGTGGGCCACATCAAGATCGATGACATCCTGCTGCTGTTCATCTATCTGGAATTGGGGGCGATGGTCGGCATCTACTTCAAGACCAACCACATGCCGGTGCGTTTCCTGATCTACGTGGCGATCACCGCGCTGACCCGGTTGCTGATCTCCAACGTCTCGCACCACAACCCGCCGGACCTGGGCATCATCTACCTGTGCGGCGGCATCCTGTTGCTGGCCTTCGCCATCCTGGTGGTGCGCTACGCCTCGTCGCAGTTCCCTTCGGTGAAGATCGAGCATCCACAGCGCAAGATCGGCGCGGGCTCCGGCGAACACCCGGAAGTGGAGAAGGGCGAGCTCTAGAACCTCAGGGCCGGCGGCGCCAGCTTCTGGCCGGTGGGCGGCGGCAGGCCCAGGCTGTCGCCGTTGGTCATGGCTTCGAGAATGGCCACGGCACTGTGGCCCTGCTCGATGGCGATACCAAACTGAATGCTTTGCACCAGGCGCTTGATGCGCTGCGGGTCATTGCGCTGGGCCGCGCTGATCATGCGCTTGGCCACCACCCGGCCACCTTCGGACAAGGTCAGCATGATGCTGCCGTCCAGGCCCTGGATGCTCAGGTTGACCTGGTATTGCGGGGTGAAGGTGTCGGTAATCAGTTGAAAAGGGTTGTCCATGATGCGTCACCGCCTGATTGGATCGTGCAGTCATTGACCGGCAGGGCGCGGAATTAGTTCGCGATTCCGGACCACTGGCCAGTCGTTCGCCGAGGGTGGCCAACGTCCGTATTCCTCCCCCGGGACAAAGCAAGGGACATGCCGGGAAACGCGCCGGGCAATGAATACGGGGACAAAAAAGCGGACCACGAGGTCCGCTTTTTTTATCCCGGCCCGATTCAGGGCACGACCGAATAAATGATCGCAGACAGTGCGACCAGCCCGATCAGCACCACGAACAGGTTCGACAACTGGCCCGAATACTGGCGCAGTGAAGGCACCCGCCGGATCGCATACATCGGCATCAGGAACAGCAGGCAGGCGATTACCGGTCCGCCCATGGTCTCGATGATGCGCAGGATGCTCGGGTTGAAGGTGGCCACGGCCCAGCACGTGAGGATCATGAACAGCGCGGTGATCTTTTCCAGGCTGCTGGAGGACAGCGAGCGCCCCCGCAGGTTTTTCACGATCAGGCCCTGGAAGCCTTCGCTGGCGCCGATGTAGTGGCCCAGGAACGACTTGGTAATGGCCACCAGGGCGATCAGCGGGGCGGCATAGGCAATCACCGGGGTCTGGAAGTGGTTGGCCAGGTAGGACAGGATCGAGATGTTCTGTTCCTTGGCCGCTACCAGGTCCGCCGGCGACAGGGCCAGCACGCAACTGAAGCAGAAGAACATCACTGTCAGCACCATCATGCCGTGGGCCGTGGCCAGGATACCGCTGCTCTTGGCTTCGGCCTGCGGGCCGTAATGGCGCTTCTGATCCAGGGCGAAGGCCGAGATGATCGGCGAATGGTTGAAGGAAAACACCATCACCGGGATCGCCAGCCACAGGGTCTTGAAGAACAGCGGCAGGGGCATGCCTTCGCCGGCCGAGGCGAAGAACGCGCCGTTCCAGTTGGGGATCAGGCTCAGGGCCAGTAGCAGCAACGCGGCGACGAACGGGTAGACCAGCAGGCTCATGGCCCGCACGATCACGCCCTGGCCGCAACGCACAATGGCCATCAGGCCGAGGATCAGCAGCAGGGACAGCAGCGCCCGCGGCGGTGGAGTCATGTGCAGCTGGTGTTCCATGAAACTGCTCAGGGTGTTGGTCAGCGCCACGCTGTACACCAGCAGGATCGGGAAGATGGCAAAGAAGTAGAGCAGGGTGATCAGCTTGCCGGCGCCGACCCCGAAATGCTCCTCGACCACTTCGGTGATGTCTCCGGAGCGCCCGGAAAGAACGAAGCGGGTCAGGCCGCGGTGGGCGAAGAAGGTCATGGGGAAGGCCAGCAGCGCCAGCACGATCAGCGGCCAGAAGCCGCCAACCCCGGCGTTGATCGGCAGGAACAGGGTGCCGGCGCCGATGGCGGTGCCATACAGGCCGAGCATCCAGGTGGTGTCGTGCTTGCTCCAGCCCTGGCGGGCGCTGGTGGTGTCGCGGGGTGTGGCTACAGCAGGGTTTTGGGCAGCAGGTGTCGGTACATCGGTCATCGTTATCGCCTCGTTATTATTTTTGCTCGGGCTCACGTAGTGCGGACGGTCAGGGAAGGCTCCTCAGCATTCCACCCAGCTCACCGCCAGGCCGCCCCGTGAAGTCTCTTTGTATTTGTCATGCATGTCGGCGCCGGTATCGCGCATGGTGCGGATCACCCGGTCCAGGGAGATGAAGTGCTTGCCGTCGCCGCGCAGGGCCATCTGGGTGGCGTTGATCGCCTTCACCGCGGCAATCGCGTTGCGTTCGATGCAGGGCACCTGCACCAGCCCGCCTACGGGGTCGCAGGTCAGGCCGAGGTTGTGCTCCAGGCCGATTTCCGCGGCATTGCACAGTTGCTCCGGGGTCGCCCCGAGGATCTCCGCCAGCCCGGCGGCAGCCATGGCGCAGGCCGAGCCCACTTCGCCCTGGCAGCCGACTTCGGCGCCGGAGATGGAGGCGTTCTTCTTGCACAGGATGCCCACGGCGGCGGCACCGAGGAAAAAGTTGAGGATGTCGTCGTCACAGGCCTGCGGGTTGAACTTCATGTAGTAGTGCAGCACCGCCGGGATGATCCCCGCCGCGCCGTTGGTGGGCGCGGTGACCATGCGCCCGCCGGCGGCGTTTTCCTCGTTCACGGCCAGGGCATAGAGGTTGACCCACTCCATGGCCGAGAGGGTCGAGGTGATGACATTCGGCTTGCCGATTTCCAGCAGGCTGCGGTGCAGCTTGGCGGCGCGGCGGGGTACGTCGAGGCCGCCGGGCAGGATGCCTTCGTGGCGCAGGCCCTGTTCCACGCATTCGCGCATCACCGACCAGATGTGCAGCAGGCCGCTGCGGATCTCGGCGTCGCTGCGCCAGGCCCGTTCATTGGCCAGCATCAGTTCGCCGACCCGCAGCTTATGGGTCTTGCACAGGGCCAGCAGTTCAGCGGCACTGTTGAAGTCGTAGGGCAGTTGGACGCCGGTGGTGGTTTCGGCACCGGCCTCGACCTGGGCCGCTTCGATGATGAAGCCGCCACCCACCGAGTAGTAGGTCTGCTCCAGCAGCGTGCCCTGCTCGCCAAAGGCGGTCAGGGACATGGCGTTGGGGTGGTAGGGCAGGCTTTCGTCCAGCAGGAGCAGGTCCTGCTGCCAGTCAAAGGCAATGGGGCTGTGCCCGCCCAGCAGCAGTTGGCCGCTGTCGCGCAACTGCTGGATGCGCGGGTTGATGCTGGTGGGGTCGATGCTGTCGGGCCATTCACCCATCAGCCCCATGACACTGGCGCGGTCGGTGGCATGGCCGACGCCGGTGGCGGACAGCGAACCATAGAGACGGATCTGTACCCGCTGCACCTGGTCTTGCAGGCCCTGCTCGAACAGCGCCTGGGCGAAGGTCGCGGCGGCGCGCATCGGGCCCACGGTGTGGGAGCTGGAGGGACCGATACCGACTTTGAAGAGATCGAAAACACTGATAGCCATGCTAAAGCCTTACAAGCAATGGAAGGTGGATCGCTGCCATTTTTTGTAGGCCAAGCGCAATGTCGGCGATACTGCCCGCCTCGGTCAGCACTGACCAACGAAACTTCCTAAGAGATCCTTTAGCAGGGCTAAACGATGAGCCGACAATTTCATGCCCAGACCTATGTCTGGCTGCATGTGTTTTCCTGTGCCGCGCGGCACCTGTCTTTCACCCGGTGTGCAGAAGAGCTGCACATCACCCCGGGGGCGGTCAGCCAACAGATCCGCCAGTTGGAGGAGCGCCTGGGTTTTCGCCTGTTTCACCGGCGGCCCCGGGGGGTGGAGCTGAGTGCCGAAGGCCAGCGGCTGGCGCTGACGGTGAGCGAGGCCTACGGCAGCATCGACGCGGAACTGCGCCGCCTGGATGCGGGGATGATCGGGGGGACCTTGCGCTTGCGCTCGATCCCGTCGTTTCTCGGCAAGTGGCTGACTCCGCGCCTGCCGCGCCTGCAGCAGCGTTATCCGGAGATCCAGCTGCGGCTGGTGGCCGAAGACAGCAGCGTGGCCCTGCACGAGGGCGACTTCGACCTGGCCATCGACCTGAACGACGGCAGCTACCCCGGCTTGCAGTCCACCGCGTTGCTGGACGAGCAGATCTTCCCGGTGTGCGCCCCGAGCCTGCTGCGTGGGCGCCCGCCGCTGCACGGTCCGGCGGACCTGGCGCACTTTGCGCTGTTGCACGACATCACCGCCTGGCGCGGCAGCTATGAATACGCCGAGTGGGAGTTCTACCTCAATGCCATCGGCTTCGAGGGCGCGGACGTGCGTCGTGGCCATACCTTCAATCGCAACCACCTGACCATCGAGGCGGCGATTGCCGGCATGGGCGTGGCGATTGCCCGGCGCACCCTGCTCAATGACGAACTGGAGCGTGGCACCCTGATCGTGCCTTTCGGCCTGGCGGTGCCCAACCACAAACGCTACGTGCTGCTCTATGCGCCGGGCGCACTGAGCCATCCGGGCGTACGCGCGGTGCATGACTGGCTGGTGGAGGAAGCGGAGATCTTTCGCGGCTTGCACCCTTTGGGCGAGGGGCAGCTGTGAGCGGTTTTGACTGATGCGTGGGGCGGGCTAACTCCCGACCTTAACAGCGCCTTTGCGGTTTGTCCGGCTTTATTTGCGTATGAATATTTATCTTTTTTAAGGGGTTGAAATGTTCGCCGCCGTGCCTAATTGTGTAATCAAGAGGTCACGAAATGCAGGTTCCAACACACTGCCTTGACCCTCTTACGAGCAAGCTGAAATAAGGGAAGAACTATGCAAATCCAAGTCCATAGCGATAACCATATTCAAAGCAGCCTTCGGATGGAGGAGTGGGTGCGCAGCACCGTTGAAAGCACGCTCGAACGCTACGAAGAAGACCTGACCCGGGTAGTGGTCCACTTGCGGGACGAGAACGGCGGCAAGTCGGGTCCGGACGATATGCGCTGCCAGCTGGAAGCCCGTCCGAAAGGTCACCAACCGATTTCCGTGACCCACAAGGCCGACACCCTGGAGCAGGCCCTCGACGGCGCCACCGTCAAGTTGGAAAGTGCCCTGGAGCACATGTTCGGCAAATTGCGCGGCAAACGTGCGGCAGCGGTGCCCACAGCCGATGGCAGCGAGGCAGATGCCCTGCTCGAAGAAGAATTCCTGGAGAACCAACAGGCCGCGCTCAATAGCTGACGGCCGAGTTTCACCCCCCAACCGGACGGGCCTGCATTGCAGGCCCGTTTTGCTTTGTGGGGAAAATTAATCAGAACGCCACGGAGGTCTGCACATAGAGCGTGCGGGGCTCGCCTACGTACTTGCCCTTGTTGTTGTCGTCGAAGGAACGGGTGAAGTACTGGTGGTTGAAGATGTTCTTCACCCCCACCGCCACGTTCAGGTCCGACAGTTGCGGGCCGAAGTCATACCCGGCGCGGGTGCTGAACAGCATGTAGCCGGGGATGCGCCCGGTGCTGCCATCGGCGCTTTCGGCACGGGTGTTGGCATTGTCGGCAAACTGGCTGCTCTGGTAGCTGCTGTCGAGGTTGAGCTTCCACGGGCCTTCGGTGTAGCTCACCCCCAGGGTGCCCTTGTGCTTGGAAGAGAAGGGCACGCGGTTGCCCTTGTTCGGGCCGTCTTCACGAATGGTGGCATCGACATAGGCGTAGGTGGCGTAGACATCGAAGCCCGCCAGCGCCGGGGCCAGGTCATCCAGGGCGTAGCTGACGCTGCTCTCGATACCCTGGTGGCGAGTCTCGCCCCGGGCGATCACCGTGTCGTTGGTCTGGTTGCTGTCGTACTGGTTGTCGAAGTTGATCAGGAAAGCGCCGATCTCCGCCCGCAGGGTGCCGTCGTCATAGCGGGTGCCCAGTTCCCAGGTGCGGGCTTTCTCCGGCTTGACCTCGCCACTGGCCACGCGGTTGGGCATCTGGCTGTACTGCACGCTGCCGAAGGAGCCTTCGGTGTTGGCGTAGAGGTTCCAGCTCTCGTTGAGGTGGTACATCACATTCAGCGCCGGCAGCGCGGTGTTGTAGTCACCCTTGTATTTGACGTGGGTGAGGTTGTTGCTCTGCTGCGACTCGATCATCTCGTAGCGGATGCCCGGGGTCAGGGTCCACTTGCCGATATCGATCCGGTCATCGACGAAGAACGCATGGGCTTCGGTGCCGCCACGGGTGTCGCGGTCATTGCGGCTGTTGCTGGTGGGCAGTTGCTGGTTGGCGGTCAGCGGCGTGCGATAGCGCAGTTCATGACCGGCCTCGTTGATGTAGCGGTAGCCGACGCCCACTTCGTGGCTGCTCTCCCCCAGGTCGAAGCCTTGGGCGAAACGGGTTTCCAGGCCGCGTACCCAGTATTCGCGAGGCGACAGGGAGAGGAAGCTGCCCTGGTCCAGGTAACCGCTGCGCAGGGTCTTGGTGAAGAAGCTGTTGACGGTGAATTCGCGGCGATCTTCCTGGTAGCGGTAGCCGACGTTGAACATCGTGCGCCGGCCCCAGAACTTGTCGTAGGGGCGGGTCGACTGGTACGGGTCGGCCTTGTAGTCCGCCACGTTCAGGCCGCCGGGCATGTCCGCCTCACCTTCGTAGTACTGGGCCATGGCATTGAAACTGTTGGCTTCATCGAGCTGGTACTTGCCCTTGAGGATCAGGTCGTCGATCTGCGTGTCGCTGTGTTCGCGCCAGTCGCCGCCGCGGGTGCCGGAGTACAGCAGGGCGCCGCCCAGGCCGTTGTCGGCGGTGCCACCGGCCAGCAGGTTGCCGGTGGTCTTGAAACCGTCATGGCTGGAGGAGGGGCTGGTTTCGGTCTGGAAGCCGCCCTTGACCGTCGGCGCGTCGGGAATTGCCCGGGTCACGAAGTTGACGATGCCGCCGACGTTCTGCGGGCCATAGCGCACCGCGCCACCACCGCGCACCACGTCCACTGCATCCATGTTGCCCATGCTGATGGGGGCAAACGACAGTTGCGGCTGACCGTAGGGGGCGAAGGGTACCGGGATGCCGTCCATCAGCACCGTGGAGCGCGAGGCCAGGCGCGGATTGAGGCCGCGGATGCCGAAGTTCAGCGCCATGTCGTGGCTGCCGGTGCCGTTGTTGTCCGGTGCGTTGACCCCGGGAATCCGATTGAGCACGTCCCGCGCCTGGGTGGCGCCCTGGCGTTCGAACTCCTCGCGACGGATCACGTCCCGGGCCCCTGGGTGCTCGAACACATCGCTTTGCTGGGCATCGCCGAGCCAGTCGCCGACCACGCTGGAGGCGCCCAGGTGCAGCGGCTGCGCAGCGGCCTCGGGGCTGGCCGGTTGCAGGCTGAAGGCATTGCTGCCCTCGGCCCGGGCTTGCAGGCCGGTGCCTTGCAGCAGAACGTTCAGGCCTTCCTGCGGGCTGTACTGGCCTTGCAGGCCACGGCTTTGCACGCCACTGGTGACGTGTGAGCCGAAAGAGATCAGCACCCCGGCTTGCCGGCCGAACTGGTTCAGGGCGTTTTCCAGCGAGGTCGGGGCGATTTGATAACTCTGGGCCTGGGCCTCGGCGGCCTGGACCAGGGGCAGGCTGGCCAGGCTCAGGCTGGCCCCCAGCAGCAAGTGGCGCAGGGTACGGGCCAGAGGCGTGAGGCAGGTGGGTTGCTCGGTCATGAAGGTGGGTCCTGAGAAGGGGGAATCAAGGGGGCTTTCCTCCTCTGTCACTTGAACCTGGGGAAACGGCTCATGGGCGGTGGTTTTTTTTCGGTGCCGGGGCGGGCGGCGATTGGTTTGCGGGGGCTTGGGTGCGGCCCGGGTCAAGGGCGCGTCCCCTGCGGAGCCGGTTGCAGCCCGCGGCAGCGGCGACAGAGTGCCGTCAGGCGCGGGCCTGGACGGTGACCCAATAGCGGGTGAAGCGACGTACCTTGACCGGCAGGCTGATCTCCAGCAGGTCGAGAATCCGCTCGCTGTCATCCAGGGGGTAGCTGCCGGAAATCAGCAGGTCCGCCACCTGCGCATCACAGTTGAGCTGGCCGCGGCGGTAGCGCCCCAGTTCGTCGAGAAAGTCCGCCAGGCGCATGTGCGCTGCCACCAGCATGCCTTCGCTCCAGGCGCCGCTGCCGGCATCCAGGGCCCGGGGAGCTTGCCAGCTGTTGCCGGTGAAATTCAGTTGCTGCCCGGCCGCCACCTGGGGCGGGGTTGTGGCGTAGTCCAGGGGCGTCACGCCGACGGTTCCGGAGAACACCGCCAGTTGGGTGTAGTCCTTGAATTGGCGCAGGTTCAGCCGCGCGCCTTGCGGGCTTACCTGCCCTTGTGCGGTCTGCACCCGCAGCGGCCGGGCATCCTGGGCACTGGTGAGCATGATCTCGCCCTCCAGCAGGCGGATCAGCCGTTGCTGGCCATCAAAGCGCACATCCACCGCGCTGCTGGTATTGAGCTGCAACTGGCTGCCGTCGCTCAGTTGCAGTTTGCGCCGCTGCCCCAGGGGGCTGCGGTAATCCGCCAGCAGTGGCGGCAGCGGGTTGTGCTCGCGCAGGCCCCAGGCGGCGGCCGAGCCGGCGCCGAGAATCAGCAGCAGCTTCAGTACCTGGCGCCGGCTGGCAGATTTCGGCGCGTTCAGGGCGGCGTGGGCCAGGGGCGAAGACAGGCCACGCAGGCGCTGGTTGACGCGCTGGATATGCTCCCAGGCCCGCTGATGTTCGCTGTGGGCATCGTGCCATTGCTGCCAGGCCTGTTGCTGGCGCGCGCTCAAGGGCCCGCCCTGCATTTCGATCAGCCAGTGCACAGCCTGTTCGGCCACCTGGTTGCTGAAATCGGGCTGGCCATTGAGGTGTGGGTTCATCGAGGCACTCACAGGGCGAAGTAGCAGCGCATCGCCGCTTTGTTCAGGTGGCGTTTGACCGTGGCGATGGAGATATTCAGCTCCCGGGCGATTTCGCCGTAGGTCAGGCCGTCCAGCTGGCACAGCAGAAAGGCTCGCTTGACCGGCCGCGGCAGGCCGTCGAGCAGGCTGTCCAGATCCATCAGGGTTTGCAGGATGATGGCCCGCTCTTCCTCGGAGGGCGCCACCTGTTCAGGCATCTGCGCCAGGGTTTCCTGATAGGCCCGCTCCAGGTCCTGGCGCCGGTAGTGGTTGAACAGCACGCGCTTGGCGATGGTGGTGAGAAACGCCCGGGGCTCGATCAGGGCCGGTGTTTCCCGGGCGCTGAGTACCCGGATGAAGGTGTCCTGGGCCAGGTCTGCGGCGCTGTGGGGGCAGCCGAGCCGGCGCCGCAACCAGGTGTTCAACCAGCTGTGATGGGCCTGGTAGAGGCCTTCGACGGTAGCGGTGTGGGACAAGCCGGACGCTCCTGCACCGAGATGGCGCATAAGAGAACAAGAATTGTTCGCATTGTAGTGGGGCGACATGGCATTCGGCAATCAGGCCGGACCGACGGGTTTGCATCGGGTTCGTCGCTGCTTTTTGCATATGAGAATATTTATCATTAAACTTGCCCGCCTACTTCCCCCGGCCGCCTGTGTGCTGTGCCGGACCTCCCCTCGCGTCAAGGTCGAAACATGAAAAGCAAGGCTGGCGGTCTTTCCGCTTCCTATCGTCTGGCGGTGGCTTCGCGGGTATTCGCCGCGGTGCTGGGGGGCTATCTGCTGGCGGCGCTGGGCAGTGTCTGCCTGACCTTGCTGCTGCCCCTGCCCAGGGCCGATGCGGTGGTCAGCGGAATGGTGACGTCCTTCCTGTTCTATCTGGTGGCAGTGCTCTGGTGCTTTGCCTGTCGCAGTGCCTGGCAGGCCTGGCTGGGCCTGTTGCTGCCGAGCCTGGTGCTGGCGCTGGTCGCCGGCAGCGCCTACTGGGTGGCCCTGCTATGAAGGAAGGATTTCGCCAGTCCATGGCCTGGCTGCACACCTGGAGCGGGCTGCTGTTCGGCTGGTTGCTGTTTGCGATCTTCCTCACCGGGACCCTGTCCTACTTCAAGGATGAGATCACCCACTGGATGCAGCCGGAGGCGCCGGCCCGGGTCCTGAACGCCGATGCCAGCCTGGGGCTGGCCCAACGCTACCTGGAACGCCATGCCCAGGGCGCGCAACGCTGGTTCATCGGCCTGCCCGATGCTCGCCAGCCGAGCCTGTCGGTGGGCTGGCAGGCGCCCGGCAAACCCGGCGAGCGCGGTGCCTTCACCGAGAAACTGCTGGACCCGGCCACCGGCAGCGAAGTGCATGTGCGCGACACCCGCGGCGGCGAGTTCTTCTACCGCTTCCACTTCCAGCTGCAGATGCCCTATCCCTGGGGCCGATGGCTGTCGACGATGGCAGCCATGGTGATGTTCGTGGCGCTGATCAGCGGCATCATCACCCACAAGAAAATCTTCAAGGACTTCTTCACCTTCCGCCCGCGCAAGGGCCAGCGCACCTGGCTCGACGGGCACAACGCGGTGGGCGTGCTGGTGCTGCCGTTTCACCTGATGATCACCTACAGCAGCCTGGTGATCTTCATGTACATGGTCATGCCGGCGAGCATCCTGGTGGCCTACAAAGGGGATTCCGATGCCTTCTTCGAGGACTTGCGGCCCGCTGCTGCCGCTGCCTCGGCCGCCGGGCAGAGTGCCCCGCTGGCCCCCCTCGAACCCATGCTGAAGCAGGCCCGGGAACGTTGGTCGGGCGGCCATGCGCAGCGCCTGGTAGTCAGTTACCCGGGGGACCTGAATGCCTCGGTGCAGGTGTTTCGCCATGAAGCCGACCGGGTGGCCCGGGATTTCGGCAGCCAAGTGGCGTTCAACGGCGTGACCGGCCAGCCGTTGCAGGCCTCTGCCGAGCAATCCCTGCCGCTGGCCATCGGCGGCAGCTTCTATGGCTTGCACATGGGGCGCTTCGCCGGGCCGGTGTTGCGCTGGCTGTACTTCCTCTGTGGGCTGGCCAGCACCGCGATGATCGGCACCGGGCTGGTGATCTGGCTGGGCAAGCGCCAGCTCAAGCATGCCAAGAGTGCCGCCCAGCCTTTCGAACTGCGCCTGGTGGAAGTGTTGAACATCGCCAGCATGGCCGGGCTGCTGCTGGCGGTGGCGGCGTTCTTCTGGGCCAACCGCCTGTTGCCCGTAGGCTTCGCCGAACGCGCCGACTGGGAGGTCAACAGCTTCTTCTGGGCCTGGGGCCTGAGCCTGTTGCACGCCTGCGTCCGCCCCGGCCGTCGCGCCTGGGTTGAACAACTGGGCCTTGGCGCCTTGCTGTTCGCCGGGGTGCCGGCGCTCAGCGTGCTCACCAGCCCGAGCCTGATGGATGGCTTCATGGTCCGGGGCGACTGGGCCATGGCGAGTTTCGACCTGGCGTGCCTGGGCAGTGGCCTGTTCCTGGCCTGGGCGGCGCGCAAGCTGCATCGCGCGGGGGCCGCCGCCACAGCCACGCCCCGGGTGCCCCGGCAACGCCCGCCGGCTCCTGAAACCGAGGTGAATTGAATGCTCCTGGTGCTGTTGCTCTGTTATGCCGGTTTTACCGGCCTGTGCCTGTCCCTGGACCGGCATCACGGCGAGCTGCTCGGGCACAAGCCTTCGGCCCTGCGCCGCCACGGCCTGCGTCTGGGCGGCTGGATGCTGCTGGGCCTGTCGCTGGCAGCAGCAGTGCAGGGCACCGGCTGGAGCCTGGGGCTGGTGCAGTGGTGCGCGGTGCTGATGTTCAGCGCCTTGCTGCTGGTGCTGCTGTTGCCCTATCGGCCGCGCCTGGTGCTGACGATGGCGGGGGCCAGCCTGCTGGCCAGCCCGGTCGCGGCCCTGGCCCACTTCTGAGCGGACCGACGATGATGAGCACCCTGCCACCGGAGCCTGCCGAGGGGGATCACCCTGATCCGCAGGGCAGCCGTGCGCATTTTCTCCAGGTGTTCCTGTCCCAGCGTTCGCAGATGGAGGCCCTGGTCAGCCGCCGGGTCGGTTGCCGGGCTACCGCCGCCGACCTGGTGCAGGACCTGTTCCTGCGCTTCTGGCGCCGGCCCCTGGTGCAGGTCGAGGAACTCAGCACCTACCTGCTGCGTTGCGCCGGCAATATCGCCATCGACCACCTGCGCAGCGAGGGCGCGCGAGTGCGGGTCAATGAAGGCTGGCTGCCAGAGCAGCAGGACAACCAGGGCAGCGAGCCCCAGGCGGCGCTGGAAGCCGGCAACGACCTGCGGCATGTCGAAGCGGCCCTGCGCAGCCTGCCGCAGCGCACCCGGCAGATCTTCCTGCTCAACCGCATCCACGGGCGCAAGTACGCCGAGATCGCCAAGGCCATGGGCTTGTCCCAAAGCGCCGTGGAAAAACATATGATGCGCGCCCTCGAAGCCTGCAAGGCCAGCCTGCGGGAAGCCCCGGGCACGCGCACGCCAAGGAATGCACCGTGAACCACCGCACGAGTATCTGCCCGACGCCCGCTCAGGAGCAGGCCGCGCTGGCCTGGCTGAGCCTGCTCCACGATCAGCCCAGCAGTGGCGACCAGGCCACCTTCAGCCAGTGGTTGCAGGCCGACCCCGCGCATATCGAGGCCTATGCCCAGGCCCAGGTGGTGTGGGAGCTGAGCGAGCAGCCGGCGCGCACCCTGGCCGATGAAGACGCCTTTGCCCTGCACGGCCTGCTGCGTTCCATGGATGCTGCCAGGGGCCGGGCCCGGCGGCGCTGGTCGGCGGGGCTGGCGCTGGCCGCCAGTGTATTGCTGGCGGTGGCCCTGGGCGCCGGCTGGCAGCCCGGGCGCTGGGTCGATGACCTGGGGGCCGACTACGTTTCCGCGCCGGGCCAGGTGCGCACCCTGATCCTGGCCGACCAGAGCCAGGTGACCCTGGATGCCGACAGCGCCATTGCCGTGGATTTCAGCCGCGGCGAGCGGCATGTGCAGCTGCGTCGCGGCGCCGGTTTCTTCAGCGTCAGCCACACCGGCGAGCCCTTTGTGGTGGACGCGCAAGAGGGGGAGGCGCGGGTGCTGGGCACCCAGTTCGAAGTGCGCCTGCAGCCGGGCGGGGCCCAGGTCACGGTGCTGTCCGGCCGGGTGGGGGTCACGCCGGCCAAGGGCGCGGCGCAGCAGGTGCTCGGCGCCGGGCAGCAAGTGGCCTACGGACATGGCGTTGCGGCCCCGCTGCACGCTGTCGACAGTGAGGCGCAACTGGCCTGGCGCCAGGGCTGGCTGAACTATTACCACGCGCCTCTGGCCGAGGTGGTGGACGACCTGCGGCGCTATTTCCCCGGGCGTATCCTGCTGCTCAACGATGAACTGGCGGCGCGGCGCATCAGTGGCAGTTTCTCCAGCAAGGACCCGCAGGCGGTCCTCGATTCACTGCAGGCGGTGCTCGGCTTCCAGCAGCATCGGGTGCTCGGGAGGTTCATCGTCCTGCGCTGAGAACCGCGTCCCAGAGCTCCCGAACATTCATCGTTATCACTCCGTTCTGTCACCAAACCGTTACATCAGACGGGGATGATCTGCGCATTCCTGAGCACATGGTCAGGATCGGCGAGGGTTGTGATTCAGCTCTCACAAGGGAGGGATAGCTGAAGCGGGAGCAAGACGATGCGCAGCTGGGATGTAGCTAAAAAGAAAAAAGCTCATATCGAGATCATTCCGATGATCGATGTGATGATGTTTCTGCTGGTGTTCTTCGTACTCATCAGCCTCAACGTGATCCCGGCCGTAGGGATCAAGACGCAGTTGCCGGTCGCCAGTACCGCGCAACAGTTGAAGCCGCAAAACAAGGCAGTGATTACCCTGGGCCTGCAAGAGCGCCTGCAACTCGATGGCCAGGACCTGGATGAAAGTGCATTGCTGGCGCAACTCAAAGTGTTGAACGACAGCAGTGAAAAGTTGGTGATCATTATCAACAGCGATCAGGGCGTGGAAGTTAAACGCCTGGTTTCGGTGATGGACTTGCTCAAGGGCAATGGCTTCTCTTCCGTCTCCATCGCTACACGCAAGTCCTGACGCCATGTTCAGTCTCTATAGAACTCGCAAGTTGCTTGCGTGCCTGCTGCCGGCTGGCCTGTTGTTGCTGGTGATCTATACCAGCCAGTTGCAGCAGTTGCAGATCAAGCCGGTGTATGACGAAAGCACCGTGGAAATCGCCCTGGTCGATGCCGCCGAACTGCTGGCGGCGGCCGAGCCACCACCGCCACCGCCTGAGCCGTTGCCCATCGAGCCCGAGCCGCCGCAGGTGGTGCCGGAGGAAGAACCGCTGGTGATCGAGCCGCCGAAACCCAAGCCGGTGGTCAAGCCCAAGCCGCCGGTGCCCAAGCCCATGGTGGCCAAGCCTGCGCCACCCAAGCCGGCCCCGGCCGTGGCCCAGAACGCCCCCACCGCGCCGCAGCCCGCAGTGGCCGCTGCGCCGAAACCGGTGGCCGCACCGGCTCCCGTACCTGCTCCGGCCACCGCGCCCGCGGCGCCCAGCAGTGCAATCAAGGAAAGTCTGTACACCGCCGCTTTGCGCAAGGAACTGGAAAAGCACAAGCAATACCCCAGCGGCCGCGAGGCCTCGCTGCAACGTCCCCAGGGCGATGTGGTGATCTGGCTGGAAGTCGATCGGGCCGGCAACGTGCTCGACAGTGGCATCGAAAACAAGGCGCCGAACATGTTGCTCAATCGCGCGGCGCAAACCAGTTTGCGCCGCGTGGAGAAAGTTTCGCCGTTTCCCTCGGACGCGTTCTCCGGCAAGAACAAGCAACGTTTTACCGCGACCTTTAGTTACAACGTGGAATAAACCCATCACCTATTAACGAAAGTTGTAAGCAAGGGATTGACCCGTGAAGATCAATAAACTTTATGCCCTGCTTCTGGCATCGGGCCTGGGCAGTTTTGCGCCACTGGTTTTGGCCGACGATACCGTGGACGTAGGTTCGGTGAACGTTGCCGGTAAACAGACCCTGGGCAACGGCCACATGATCAAGGAAGAAAGCGCCAAGGGCCGCTCCACCGTGACCAAGGAGGCCATGGATCAGATGGCCCCCACCGCCAACGCCGTGGACAAGCTCAAGTACACCCCGGGGATCAACGTTTCCAGCACCGACGCCTCGGGCCTGAGCGGCACCAACTTCACCATGCGCGGGATGAACTCCGACCAGGTCGGGCTCTCCGCCGACGGTTTCCCGATCAACGACTCGGGGGACTACAGCATCTACCCGAACCTGATGGGCGACCCGGAGAACTTCAGTGAAGTCTTCGTCACCCAGGGTTCGTCCGAAGCCGACGGCCCGCACATCGGTTCCAGCGGTGGCAACATCGGCCTGGTGACCGTGCGCCCGACCAAGGATTTCGGGGTGTTCGTCAAGCAGTCTGTGGGTTCCAACAACCTGCGCAAATCCTTTGCCCGCCTCAACACCGGCGAGCTGGGGGGCTTCAAGACCTGGGTCTCGGCGTCCCATACCGAAGGTGACAAGTGGAAGGGCAAGGGCACCTTGCGGGCCGACAAGATCGAGTGGAACACCCTGTTCGAAGACGGCAACGGCAACTCCACCAACGCCATCGTCAAATACAACCTGCAGGAAAACTACAACTACAACAGCGTCAGCAAGTCCCAGTTCCAGACCCAGGGCCGGCGCCTGGACTACTCGGAAAGCACCGTGTTCAAGAACGGCAGCGTGTCCCAGTCCTACAAGCTCAACCGCAACCCCTTCGAAAGCGTGACCGCCTCGGTGACCCAGCGCTTCCAGCTGCGCGACGACCTGAGCCTGACCTTCAACCCGTACTACGTCTGGTCCAACGGCGGCAGCTTCAGCGGCCAGACCGCCACCACCTTGTCCAGCACCTCCAGCCGGGCCGGCAACTATGACCTGAGCGGGCTGCCCAGCGGCACCTACTACCGGCCTTCGTGGACCGAGACCTGGCGCCCCGGCATGACCACCAAGCTCAAGTGGGACCTCAACGAAGAGCACAGCCTGGACGTCGGCTACTGGTACGAGCGCGCCCGCCAGCGCCAGACCCAGCCCTTCATCGGCATCAAGGGCAACGGCGCTCCGGAAAACGTCTGGGGCGACTACAACGGCTCCGACCAACTGGTGGACCGCAATGGCGCGACGGTCCAGGGCCGCCACCAGTACACCGTGACCCCGGCGCAGAAACTCTGGGTGCAGGACACCTGGCAGGCGACCCCGGACCTGACCCTTACCGGGGCCCTGGCCTACCAGTACGTGGAGCGTGATGGCAACAACCTGGGCAGCCTCACCGACAAGCCGGAAAAACGCGACGCCAAGTACCACGAGTTCCTGCCCAGCTTCAACGCCAAGTACCAGGTGGACCCGAACAACCAGGCGTTCTACAACGTCACCCGCAACATGCGCACGCCGCCCAACTACGTGCTCTACAACAAGGGTGATTCCATCAGCCTGAAACCCGAGCTGAGCTGGAACCAGGAACTGGGCTGGCGCTACAGCGAGGAGAACATGGCCCTGAGCGCGACCCTGTTCTACATCACCTTCAAGGACCGGCAGATCTCCACCACCGACCTCAATGGCGACTACGTCGTGGCCAACGTCGGCGAAGTGAAGAACCGTGGCCTGGAGCTGGAGTGGAGCGGCCTCTTGCCACACAACTTCAACTACTACGCCTCGTACACCTACACCAAGTCCGAGCAGATGGATGACCTGACCAACAAGAACGTGCTGCTGCCGACGTCCGGCAAACAGCTGACCAACGTTCCGGAAAACATGTTCAACCTGAGCCTGGGCTACGACGATTCGCTCTACTACGGCAACGTGGTGGGCAAGTACGTCGGCGCCTTCTACGGCGACCTGACCAACGACGAGAAGATCTCCGGACGCACCGTGTTCGACCTCAATGCCGGTATCCACCTGCCGGTGGACAAGAAGGTGCTGAAGTCCGCGACCCTGCGCTTCTCGATGCTCAACGTGTTCGACAAGGAATACCTGGCGTCGGTACGCACCGTGTCTTTCAACTCGGTAAGGACCAATGGCCTGGCGCCAAGCACCGCCTATTACAACGTGGGTGAAGAACGCACCGCGATGGTCTCCCTGGAAGCTGCGTTCTGATTCGATTCAGGCACAAGAGGAAATGACGATGGACATGAATCTGCTGCACGACATCACCTTCTACACCATGTACGGCGCTGCCGCGATTGCCGCCTTCATCGCGGTGGAGCGGGGCATCTACTTCAGCTTCAGCCTGCGCCAGGCGAAGAAACTGGAGACCGTGCTCAACCCGAAGATGCACAGCGTCGACGATCTGCCCGCCCCGCTGCGCGAGCGCAACAGCCTGCCCCTGGAAATGGTCGCCGAGCTGTTTGCCCACAAGCAGGGGCTGGCCAGCCACAAGGACCTGGAAGACCTCAGCGAGTCGATCTACATCGCCACCCGCAGCAAGCTGATGCATGGCCTGTGGCTGCTGGAAACCGTTGTTACCGCTGCGCCCTTGCTGGGCCTCTTGGGCACCATCCTGGGGATCATCGACACCTTCAAGGCCCTGGCCGAGACCGGCGTCAGCGACCCGGGCGAAGTGTCCAAGGGTATCGGCACCGCGCTGTATGCCACGGCCCTGGGGATCGCCATTGCCCTGGGCAGCATGATCTTCCACAACCACTTCCAGGACCGGGTCGAGCGCATCACCGACCACCTGAAGATCCTGCTGCTGCGCGCCGGCATGGGCACCGCGCTGAAGGCCCCGCCAGCACCCCAGGTGGTCCACGGCAGCCTGCAACCTGCCTGATGACCTGACCTGTAGCCGCTGCCGCGGGCACGGGCTGCGATCGACGGCGAAGCCGGCGCTGTTCCCAGCGCTGTTCTCTGTCTGATCGGCCTGCGCCAGCGGCTTTTTTTCGCTGATCTACCAAGGATTTCTTTCATGTCCCGTCTTCGTCCCATGCCCCGGATGCTGGGGGCACTGACCCTGGCCCTGGTCACCCTGGCCGGTTGCAGCTCGCTGTCTGAACCGCCGCAACCGGTGGCGGTGAACATCGTCGCCATCAACGATCTGCACGGCTACCTGCAAGCCAACCCCTTCAGCTACAAGGACCCCCAGGCCCCGGGCGGCGTGCGCAAGCTTGCGGCCGGCGGCATCGCTACCCTGGGCGGCATGCTTGCCCAACTGCGCCAGCAGGACCCGCAACTGCTGTTCATCGGCGCCGGCGACCTGGTGGGCGGCAGCCCGCCGCTGTCGGCCATGTGGGCCGACGAGCCGACCCTGGACGCCCTGCGCCAGATGGGCATGAAACTCAGCGCCATCGGCAATCACGAACTGGACAACGGCAAGGCCGAGTTCCTGCGCCAGCTCAATGGCGGCTGCCAGTCGTCGCGGCCGGACAAGGCCTGCCAGTTCCGCCCGAACTACCCCGGCAGCGGCTTCCCCTACCTGGCGGCCAACCTGCTGGACAGCGACACCGGCAAGCCGTTGCTGCCGGCCTACCGCATCGAAGAGGTGCGCGGGGTCAAGGTGGCCTTTGTCGGCGCGGTGCTGCGGGACGTGGCCTCGGTGGTCAGCGCCAAGGGCATGCGCGGTTTGCAGGTGGCCGACGAAGCCGAATCCATCAACAAGCTGATCCCCGAACTCAATGCCCAGGGTGTCAACGCCATCGTCGCCGTGGTGCACCAGGGCGGCTCGACCCCGGAGCCGTTCGACAAGCAGGACTGCTCGCAGCTCGGCGGCGATATCGTCGACGTGGCCAAGCGCCTGGACCCGGCGGTGGACGTGCTGATCAGCGCCCACTCGCACCAGGGCTACCTGTGCAAGGTCGGGCCGCTGCTGGTGACCCAGGGCAATTCCTACGGCCACCTGCTGACTCACCTGACCCTGCAAGTGACCCCGGGCCAGCACCGGGTGGCGAGCATCCAGGCCCTCAACCTGCTGGCCGATCCGGCCCGTTATCCACAGGACCCGGCCCTGGCGCAGTTGCAACAGGAGGTCGAGGCCCGTAGCAACCAGGTGCTGCTCAAGCCGGTGGGGGCGATTGCCGCCTCGCCGATTGCCCGGCGTGCCGACGCGGCCGGGGAAATGCCCATCGGTGACCTGATTGCCGACGCGCATCTGGCCGGCGGCCGGGCCAATGGCGCACAGATCGCCTTCATGAACACTGGCGGCATTCGCAGCGACCTGGCCCTGGAGCCCGGGCAGACCCGGGTCAACTACGGGCAACTGGCGACGTTGCAGCCGTTCAACAACAACCTGATCGCTTTCGACCTCACGGGCCGGCAGATCGAACAGGTGCTCAACCAGCAATGGAAGGGCGCGGACGATGCCAACATCCTGCAAGTGTCCCAGGGCTTCACCTATCGCTGGGACCCCAAGCGCCCGCCGGACAGCCGTGTCGTCCCCGGCAGCGTGCGCCTCAACGGCAAGCCGCTGCAGGCCGGCGCGAACTACCGGCTGGTGATGAACGGCTTCCTGGCCGATGGCGGCGACCGCTTCAGCCTGTTCAAGAGCGGCCTGAACCGCAGCGACCTGGGGGTCAGCGACCTGGAGGCGATGCTGCACTACCTCAAGGACATGGACCAGCAGGGCAAGCCCGTGGGTTCCAGCACCAGTGCCGGGCGCATCCAGCGATCCCTGTAACGAGCGCTGTAGCCGCTGCCGAGCCTGCGAGGCTGCGAAAAGGTCCGCAGGACCTTGCTTGACGGTCTCCCGTCAAGCCTCCTGCGGCCTCACGAGCGCCTCGATCGCTTCGTCAGAGTGCGGCCCAGCTCGATTGCAGCCTGCGGCGGCGGCTACAGGGGATGCATCGGGCGGGGGGCGTTTTCGCCGCCCTGAAAATATTTTCAAAAAAATGCTGAGGTCTTTGCCTGCGACATACGTGTAGTGCTTGAAAGTGCGACTAATTCGCATTCACGGTGCTTTTACACACGAGTCTCCAGCATGAAGTCCAGGGCAAATTCGGCGGTAAACGGTTCGGTCAAACGGTGGTTCGGCGCTTCGGCGCTGGTGGTTTCGGGGTTGGCCCTGCTGCCCCTGAGCGTGGCATTGGCGGCCCAGGCCGGCAGCGAGCAGCACAGTGCGCTGTTCAACTTCGCCATCGCGGCCAAGCCGCTACCCCAGGCCCTGAGCGATTTCACCCGGGTCACCGGGATCAGCGTGGTCTACACCGACGAGGCGCCCTACAACCTCAAGGCCCCGGCCGTCACCGGCCAGCTCAGTGCCGAGCAGGCCTTGCAGCGTCTCTTGGGCAATTCCGGTTTCACCTATCGCCGCAGCGACGCCCATACCCTGGTTCTCGAACCCCTGCCCCAAGGTGCCGGGCTGAACCTGGGGACTTCCAGCATCACCACCCAGGGCGTCGACGAAAGCACCAGCTACCAGCCGCCGGCCACCACCTCGGTGGCCCGCTCCCAGGCGCTGAACCAGGAAATCCCGCAGATCATCAACGTGATCCCGGCCCAGGTGCTGCGCGACCAGACCCCGCGCAACCTGGATGACGCCCTGAAGAACGTCAGTGGCATCACCCAGACCAACACCCTGGGCGGCACTCAGGACGCGGTGCTGCTGCGCGGCTTCGGCGACAACCGCAACGGCTCGATCATGCGCGACAGCATGCCGGTGGTGCAGGGCCGTGCCCTGAACGCCACGGCCGAGCGCGTGGAAGTGATCAAGGGCCCGTCGTCCCTGCTCTATGGCATCCAGGACCCGGGCGGGGTGATCAATATCGTCAGCAAGAAACCCGAGTTGCAGCAGTCCACGGCCCTGACCGTGCGCGGTTCGACCTACGGCTCGGGCAAGAACGGCAGCGGCGGCAGCCTGGACACCACCGGGCCGCTGGGGGATTCCGGGCTGGCCTACCGGCTGGTCGTGGACCACGAAGACGAAGACTACTGGCGCAACTTCGGCACCCACCGCGAATCCCTGGTGGCGCCGTCCCTGGCCTGGTACGGCGAGCGCACCAAGGTGCTGCTGGCCTATGAGCATCGCGAATTCCTGACCCCGTTCGACCGCGGCACGGCCATCGACCCCAAGACCAACCACCCGCTGGACATCCCGGCCACCCGGCGCCTGGACGAGCCGTTCAACAACATGGAAGGGCGTTCGGACCTGTATCGTTTCGAGGTCGATCACGAGCTCAGCGACGACTGGAAGGCCCACTTCGGCTACAGCTGGAACCGTGAAACCTACGACGCCAGCCAGGTGCGCCTGACCGCGGTGAACGCCAACGGCACCCTGACCCGGACCATGGACGGCACCAAGAATGCCCTGACCACCGACCGCTATGCCACCGTCAGCCTGGAAGGCAAGGTGCAACTGGGCGGCATGCAGCACGACCTGGTGTTCGGCCTGGACGACGAGTACCGCAAGATCTACCGCGCCGACCTGATCCGCGGCAAGAACACCAGTTTCAACTACCTCAACCCGGTGTACGGCCAGCAAGTGGCGGGGACCAACGTCAGCGCCCCGGACAGCGACCAGACCGACCTGCTGCGCAGTGACTCGCTGTTCTTCCAGGATGCCATCCACCTCACCGACCAGTGGATCCTGGTGGGCGGCGGGCGTTTCCAGGAATACGACCAGTACGCGGGCAAGGGCCGGCCGTTCCACGCCAATACCGACAGCAACGGGCAGAAGTTCGTGCCCCGCGCCGGCCTGGTGTACCGCTACACCGACCAGCTGTCGTTCTACGGCAGCTACACCGAGTCGTTCAAACCCAACTCCAGCATTGCCCAGCTGGCCGGCGGCAGCGTGGTGCTGGACGGCTCCATCGCACCGGAAGAAGCCAAGTCCTGGGAACTGGGGGCCAAGCTCGACATTCCAGGGCGCATCACCGCCAGTGCGGCGTTGTTCGACATCACCAAGCGCAACGTGCTGGTGACCACCGCCACGGCCTCCGAGACTGTCACCAGCGTGGCCGGTGAAGTGCATTCCCAGGGCCTGGAGCTGGACCTGACCGGGCAGCTTACCGACCAGTGGAGTCTGATCGGCAGCTACGCCTACACCGACGCCGAAGTGACCAAGGACACCCAGTACAAGGGCAAGCAACTGCAGAACGTGGCCAAGAACACCGGCTCGCTGTCGGCGGTCTACGACTTCGGCAGCCTGATCGGCGGTGACCGCCTGCGGGTCGGCGCCGGTGCCCGTTATGTCGGTGAGCGCGCTGGGGATGCGCCCAACAGCTTCGACCTGCCGGGCTACACCGTGGCCGATGCCTTCGCCACCTACGACACCAAGGTCGAAGGGCAGAAGGTCAAGTTTCAGCTCAACGTGAAGAACCTGTTCGACAAGACCTACTACACCTCCTCGGTGAGCAAGTACTTCGTGTCCCTGGGGGACGCTCGCCAAGTGTCGCTCTCCAGCACCCTGGAGTTCTGATGAAAGCCCTGGCCCTGAGTGTGCTCCTGGCGTTCTGTGGCATGGCCCAGGCGGCCGCGCCGGCGGATGAGCGCCTGTACCACCGCGAACAGCAAGTGCAGCTGCCGGGTTCCGGCAGCAGTTGGGGCTTCATCGCCCTGGACCCGACGCGGCCCTACCTGTTCCTGGCCCGCCGGGAAAACGGCCTGAGCGTGTTCGATGTGGACAAGCAGCGCCCGGTGCGCACCCTCGAACAGTCCCGGGGCGCCAATGGTGTGGTGTTGGTACCGGAGCTGGACCGCCTGCTGGTGCTCAACACCGACGGCAGCCTGGGGGTGGTGGAGTTATCCACATTCAAGCCGCTCAAGCGCATCACCGTGACCCAGAGCAACCTCAACAGCGCGGTGTACGAACCGCGCACCGGGCAGGTGATCATTGTCAGCGGGCGCCGGGCCGATCGTTCCACCCTGTTCGTCTTCGATCCCAAAGAAGAGCGCATCACCGCCGCCCATGAGCTGGCGGTGAAGAAGATCGACCCGTTGCTGCTCAAGGGCGATGGCAGTTTCTTCCTGCCGATGCGCGATGAGGGCATCGTCGCGCGGTTGTCCTCCAGCAGTTTCAAGGTCCTGGACCGCTGGCAGTATCCCGACTGCCCGCGGCCCAGTGCCCTGGCCCAGGATGAACAACGGGGGCGGTTGTTCGTCGCTTGCCGTGGTGAGCGGCCAGTGCTGCTGGTGCTCGACCGCGACAACGGTGCGCTGAAGGCCAGCCTGCCGATCACCCGGGACGTCAACGCCCTGGCCTACGACCCGCAGGCCCAGCGCTTGCTGATCGCCAGCGGGGTGGACGCCAACCTCAGCGTTGTCGCCCAGCTCGATGCCGACCGCTACCAGCTCCTGGGTAGCGTCAGCACCCAGCCCATGGCCTACAACATGGCGTTCGACCCGCGTACCCGGCGGGTCTACCTGGCGGCAATGGACTTCACCCAACCGGCGGCGAGCCCGGCCGAACCCAAGCCGGACCCGCTGTTTCATGCCAATACCTTCAAGGTCCTCACCCTGGCACCCTAGTCGGCGTCAAGTGCCAGGGCCTGCGCTTGCGCTGCACAGTCAGCGCCGGCGGTCAGGCCCTGGGCCCGAACGGCCAGCAACTCTTGCCGGGCGACGGCGAAATCGGCCTGGAAGGTCGGGTCGGCGTGCAAGCGTGCCACGGTGGTCGCGCCTATTTCACGGCCTTCACGGATATCGCTGTACCAGTGCACGTTGCACACCATGCGGCTTTGCGAGTAGGCCCGGCCGCGGGCCCAGAGCGCATTGCCGTGCTCGGGGGACAGTTCGCTCAGCAACAGCGCCCAGGCCCAGCCGATTGCGCTGTGGCCCGATGGGTAGGAACCATCTGCGGCCAGTTTCGCCTCGTCTTCCGGGGTGCAGCTGGGTTGCTGGCTGTAGACGAAGGGCCGGGTGCGCTGGTAGCGCTTCTTTGCGCTGTAGGTGGCCAGCCCGGCGTCGGCCAGGGTCCGCCGCAGGACTCTGTACAGCGTAGGTGTCAGCTGTTCGCTGATCGGGGCATTCAGGGCACAGGAGAATGTCTGCGCGGCGGCAGGGAACTTCAGGTTGGCATCGCTGACGGCCAACTCCCAGCGTTTGCTGCCCCGCAAGGCCTGGTTTTTCTCGGCCATGCTCTGGTCCAGAGCGAAGGCTGGGGTCCCCACCGCAGGAGGGGGCGGCAACAGCGACAGACTGTCGGGCAGATCCTGCTGTTTCAGATAACCGATCAAGTAACCCGGTCGGAACTCCGGGACGCTTTGCGCTTGCAGGGGCTGTTTCGCCGCGACCGGGTTGAACAGGCTTAAAAACAACAGGCTGGCCAAACTTTTCGATAATAGACGTTGCATGGAGATAGTCCTCTAGGCATTTGATCCGTTACATCGGTTCTGGTGGTCTGCTTACTTGATATTCCAGGTGTAGTTGAACATCAGTCGCGTATCATCAGTGTCGCGAATGAAGTTCTTGGCGTAGTTGGAGCGATAGAGCGCACTGCGCAGGCGTACACTTAAGTTCTTCAGCGGGCCTTGTTGCACGACATAACGCAATTCATTATCCAGCTCCCATGACTTGCCAATTCTTTGGCTGCCGGTTATCTCGGCATGGCTGCCGGATATATAGCGGCTATTGATGGTCAGGCCCGGCAAGCCCAGGTTGGCAAAGTCATAGCCATAACGAAGTGCCCAGGAGCGCTCCTTGGCATTGGCGAAGTCACCCAGTACGGACAAGTTGATCAAGTTGGCATCGGTACCCAGGATGTTGGCATAACCGGTGTCCCCCAACATTCGCTGATAAGTCAGGCCAAGGCTGTGGCCTTTATAGGCATAGCCGAGCAACCCCTGCAGGGCGCGGTTGTCGATCTTGCCGCCTTTGGCATTGCCATAGTCGTTCATCAGGCTCAAGCGCAGATCGCTGCTGAACGTCCCCGCTCCCCAGGGGCTCTTGTTGACCAGGGTGAAGACCTGCTGGCGGTAGATATCCTGCAGCTGGGCGACATGCACGCGAGCCAGCCATTGCTTGTGGAACCGATAGTCGAGGCCCGCCATGTCGAAGTGTTCCGCGGTGGCCCCCAGCTTCTCGAAGCGCCGGTTCAAGGGGCTCAGGGTCAGCGGTGTGTACTGCGTGGCGTTGCGCTGCAGGACCCGGCTCAGACGCCCGGCGGTAAACTCCAGGTCTTCGATTTCATTGGAGGTCAGCAGCCCGCCTTCGAACATCTGCGCAAACAGGCGGCCGTCATTGGGTCTGAGTGTCGGCAGTACCGGCGGTACCAGGGTTCCGAACTTGAACAGGGTCTTGCTGGTCTTGAGCTTGCCGGCCAGGGCCAGTTTCGAATAGTCATCCTCTGCCCGGCCATTGCGTGCCACCTTCAACAGCCCGGTGCCGGTCCGGCCAGGAGCGGAATCCAGCTTGATCCCGAGCATGCCGATGGCGTCGGCACCGACGCCGAGGCGGCCTTCGGTGAACCCCGAATCCAGGCGCAAGAGGAAACCTTGCGCCCATTCTTCACGGGTAGGGGCAGTGCCTTCGCGGTAGTCCCGAGTGAAGTAGTAGTTGCGCAGTTCCAGGCGTGCGCTGCTGTCCTCGAGCAGTTCGGCTTTTACCGGAATGGCCAGTATCGAGGCACACAGCAGGGGCGAGTGTCTGACCCATTGCCGTGGCAAACTTTGTGAAAGCATTTCATCGTCCTCTGTTTTTGTTGTTTTGGAGTAAGGCGATTAACGGCTTAGTTGTTGCTGGTTTGTTCAAGGACCCAATGGTTGAAGGTTGGATTGCCTCAGGGGGGGTGGTGAATGTTGTGTGTCAATTGTTGTGGGCAAGAGTCTGTCGGGTATTTCAGGTAATTGGCTCCTGTAAGGGGGTGGGTATTTATGGAATGCCTGGCACTCAAGGTTCGAAGACTAAGTTGAAACTGGGCTTAAACAATAATCATCAGCTCCATGAATGAAGTGATAAATAAAATATTAAAATAATTACCTGGTTATGTTCTTGAGTGTCATATAAGAACTTGCCGGGCGTGATCTTTCTGAGAGAGATATGTAGGGGGTTTTTAATTGGCTTGTAAGAATTGTCTTATTTAAGTAAGGAACTTTAACCGTTCACTGACTCAGGCGTGTCAGCCTGGGCTTTGGCATAAGATGGAGCATGCAGAGGCGGGTTTTGGGTAACCCTGGCCTCAGCGCAGGAACGCCAGGCGGTAGTCTCCCGGTGTGCCCCCCAGGGCGTGCCGGAAGCGATTGCTGAAGTGGCTGGCACTGGCAAAACCACAGGCCAGTGCAATCTCGCCCAGGGGCTGGGCGGTGGTGCGCAGCAGGTGCCGGGCCCGGCTCAGGCGTCGGGCTAGCAGGTATTGGTGGGGCGGCAGGCCGAAGCTTGCACGGAACATGCGGGCGAAGTGGTATTCGGAGAGGGCGCACAACCCCGCCAGCTGGCCCAGGCTCAGGGGCGCGTCCAACTGGCTGTCGATGTAGTCCACCAGCAGCCGTCGCTGGTGTGCGGCCAGCCCGCCCTTGAGCCGGGCCCCCTGGCGCTGGCCCACTTGATTGAGCAGGGCATGGCTGAGCATCTCGTGGGCCAGGCTGCTGGTCAGCAGGCGCTCGCCGGGTTCGTCCCAGTTCAGGCGGACCAACTGCGCAAAGCGCTGGGTCTGCTCGGGGTCGTCGAGAAAGGTGCTTTCGCGCAGTTGCAGTTCCCGGGGCTCGCGATCCAGCAGGGTGACGCAGCCCAGGGCGAACTGCTCCGGGCTGAAGTACAGATGGGCCAGGCGAATATCACCGTTGATCACCCAGGCCGACTGGTGCTCGGCGGGCAGGATGCACAACTTGCCCGGGCCGCCCTTGCTGCCCGGCTGGTCGCGGCGGAAGGTCCCGGTGCCGCCGGCCAGGTAGCAGGACAGGGTGTGATGGCTGGGGGCCTCGTACTCCTGGGCGTCGTGATGGTTGCTCCACAAGGCTGCGGACAAGCCGTCACCGAGCTCGGCGCTGTGCTCCAGGCGAGCATTGGGCGAGCGGTTCAGGGCTTGGAAGACTTGCAGGGTATCCAGTGCGTGCATGGTGGGGCTTCAACATGGGTGCGGCTGCCGGTGTTCTGCATGCTACTCCGTAGCCCGTGTGCTGCCAGCCCCGGGCGGATAAAAAGCGCAAGTTTGTGCAAGCGCGCAAGGCCGGCGGGGCGTGACACTGCACTCCTGACAAAGGAGTCGCGCCATGAACCTATCGCTGTACCTGTTGACCGTGCTGATCTGGGGCACCACCTGGATCGCCCTGAAACTGCAACTGGGGGTGGTGGCGATTCCGGTGTCCATCGTCTATCGCTTCGCCCTGGCGGCCCTGGTGCTGTTCGTCCTGTTGCTGCTCAGCCGCAAGCTGCAGCCGATGAACCGTCGTGGTCACCTGATCTGCGTGGCCCAGGGCCTGTGCCTGTTCTGCATCAACTTCATGTGCTTTTTGCACGCCAGCCAGTGGATTCCCAGTGGCCTGGTAGCGGTGGTGTTTTCCACCGCGACCCTGTGGAACGCCCTGAATGCGCGGGTGTTCTTCGGCCAGAAGATCGCTCGCAACGTGCTGCTGGGCGGCGGCCTGGGGCTGCTGGGGCTGGGGCTGCTGTTCTGGCCGGAGCTGGTGGGCCACAGTGCCAGCCCGCAAACCCTGCTGGGCCTGGGCTTGGCCCTGCTGGGCACCTTGTGCTTCTCGGCGGGCAACATGCTGTCCAGCCTGCAGCAAAAAGCCGGGCTCAAGCCGTTGACCACCAATGCCTGGGGCATGGCCTACGGCGCGACGATGCTGGCGGTGTATTGCCTGTTCCAGGGCATCGCCTTCGATGTGGAATGGAGCACCCGCTACATCGGCTCACTGCTGTACCTGGTGATTCCGGGCTCGGTCATCGGCTTTACCGCCTACCTGACCCTGGTGGGGCGCATGGGCCCGGAGCGCGCGGCTTACTGCACCGTGCTGTTCCCGGTAGTGGCGTTGAACGTGTCGGCCTTTGTCGAAGGCTACCAATGGACCGCCCCGGCCCTGGCCGGGCTGGTGCTGGTGATGCTGGGCAACGTCCTGGTGTTCCGCAAACCCAAGGCTGTGCCTGCCTCTGTAGCCGCTGCCGAGCTTGCGAGGCTGCGAACGGCGGCGCAGCCGTCGCAAAACCGGGCGACCTGATTCTGCCGGGCTATCGCTGAAGGTCCTGCGGACCTTTTCGCAGCCTCGCAGGCTTGGCAGCGGCTACAGGGGGGATAGGCCGTGGGTGGTCAGCCCTTCCACACCTGCGGGTTGACCAGGTCCTGCGGCCGCTCACCCAGCAGGGCACTGCGCAGGTTGCTCATGGCGCGCGCGGCCATGGCGTCGCGGGTTTCATGGGTGGCCGAGCCAATGTGCGGCAAGGTCACTGCGTTCTTCAGCTGGAACAGCGGCGACTCCGCCAGCGGTTCCTTCTCGTACACATCCAGGCCGGCGCCACGGATCTGGCCCTTCTGCAAGGCTTCGATCAGCGCCGGTTCATCCACCACCGGCCCGCGGGAAATGTTCACCAGGATTGCACTGGGCTTCATCAGCGCCAGTTCGCGGTGGCTGATCAGGTGCTTGGTCTTTTCGCTCAACGGCACCACCAGGCAGACGAAATCCGCCTCCGCCAGCAGTTGCTCCAGGCTGCGAAACTGCGCCCCCAGCTCCTGCTCCAGGGCCGCCTTGCGGCTGTTGCCGCTGTAGAGGATCGGCATGCCGAAGCCCAGGCGCCCACGGCGGGCGATGGCCGCGCCAATGTTGCCCATGCCGACGATGCCCAGGGTCTTGCCGTGCACGTCGCAGCCGAACAGCGCCGGGCCGACGCTGGCCTGCCATTGCCCGGCCTTGGTCCAGGCATCCAGCTCGGCCACTCGGCGGGCGCTGCTCATGAGCAGGGCGAAGGCCAGGTCGGCGGTGCTTTCGGTGAGCACGTCCGGGGTGTTGGTGAGCATCAGCCCGCGTTCGTTGAAGTAGGCCAGGTCGTAGTTGTCGTAGCCCACCGAGATGCTCGACACCACTTCCAGGCGCGCGGCGTTTTCCAACTGCGCACGGCCCAGCTTGCGGCCGACACCGATCAGGCCGTGGGCCTGGGGCAGGGCTTCATTGAATTGCGCGGCGACGTCCCCGTGCTTGGGGTTGGGCACTATGACCTCGAAATCCTGTTGCAGGCGTTCGGTCATCTCGGGGGTGATGCGGCTGAAGGCAAGTACAGTCTTTTTCATCGCGCGAAGGCTCGTCAGGCGGGGAGAATGCCAAGCAAGCTAACATTTTTGCCGCCGCCACCAAAGCACCCCGCCACGAGCCTGCATGTGTAGGAGCTGGCTTGCCAGCGAAGGCGGCATCCAGGTTTGCACAGGACGTGCGGGCTTCTTCGCCGGCAAGCCGGCTCCTACAGGTGGGACGGTGGTCTGGGCGGGGAGCCCCGTGGTCAGGTGGCCAGGCGTGCGCCGGTCAGGCTGCCGCTCAGTTCATAGGCCGCCAGTTCCGTCTGGTGCGCGGTGAGGATCTCCGGCAGAGAGCCGCGCAGGTATTCGACCCAGGTCTTGATCTTGGCGTCCAGGTACTGGCGCGACGGGTAGATGGCGTACAGGTTCAGCTCCTGGGAGCGGTACTTGGGCATCACCCGTACCAGGGTGCCGGTGCGCAAACCCTCTATAGCCGCGTATACCGGCAACACCCCGACCCCCATGCCGCTGATGATCGCAGTCTTCATGGCATCGGCGGAGTTCACCAGGAACGGCGAGCTGTTGATGGTGACCATTTCCTGGCCTTCCGGGCCGTCGAAGGTCCACTTCTCCAGGGGAATCACCGGGCTCACCAGGCGCAGGCAGGCATGGTTCAGCAGATCGCTGGGCTTTTGCGGGCAGCCGTTGGCTTTCACATAGGCCGGCGAGGCGCAGACGATGCTGTAGGTCATCCCCAGGCGCTGGGAGACGAACCCCGAATCCGGCAGCTCTCGGGCCAGGACGATGGACACGTCGTAGCCCTCGTCCAGGAGGTCCGGCACACGGTTGGCCATGGTCAGGTCGAAGGTCACGTCCGGGTGGGTCTTGCGGTAGCGGGCGATGGCGTCGATCACGAAGTGCTGGCCGATGCCGGTCATGGTGTGCACTTTCAACTGCCCGGCGGGGCGGGCGTGGGCGTCGCTGGCCTCGGCCTCGGCTTCTTCGACATAGGCCAGGATCTGCTCGCAGCGCAGCAGGTAGCGCTTGCCGGCCTCGGTCAGGGCGATGCGGCGAGTCGTGCGGTTGAGCAGGCGGGTTTGCAGGTGCGCCTCTAGATTGGAGACGGCGCGCGAGACGTTGGCGGTGGTGGTGTCCAGCTGCACCGCGGCGGCCGTGAAACTACCGGCTTCGGCAACACAACTGAAGGCGCGCATGTTTTGCAAGGTGTCCATGGGGTGCTCTCAAGGGAGATTGCAAATTGTGACACGAAGTTTCTGTTTTTACAGGCGTACAGGGATACGACCAAGGGATTATCGCGTTTACGGTAACAAAGATTCACAGGAATCCCAGCTTATCGCCACAACGACCGCCCCCTAGAATTGCGCCGATCCCTAGGAGCCGGCAGGCCGGCGATCCGCGCAACGCGGTGTAGCAGGCGTATCGCTGCGCCGGCAAGCCAGCTCCTACGAGAGAAATACTCCCCCCCCCGATCTCAGGAATTCGCAGCAGTGCCGCGTCGCATCAGCAGAGGGTTCAAGACCCTCAGTGTTTGGGCTTTATCGTTAGCAATCAGCGGCTGCATCGGAACCGGAGGCATTGCCCCACAGGGCAAGACACTTCCCGCTAATACATTGGCCACGGATGAGGCGATAAAGAGCGCCGCGCAGGACGCCCACTGGCCCAGCGCCCAGTGGTGGCAGGCCTATGGCGACCCGCAACTGGACCGCTGGATCAGCCTTGCGCTGCAAGGCAGCCCGAGCCTGGCCATGGCCGCCGCCCGGGTGCGCCAGGCCAAGGCCCTGGCCGGCATCGCCGAGTCGGCCGAGTCGCTGCAGATCAAGGGTGACGCCACCCTCAAGCGCCACAACTGGCCCACCGATCAGTTCTACGGCCCCGGCGCCCTGTCCAACAGCACCACCTGGGACAACAACGCCGCCCTGGGCTTGAGTTATGCCCTGGACCTCTGGGGCCGGGAAAGCAACAGCACCGAGCGTGCCGTGGACCTGGCCCACATGAGCGTGGCCGAAGCCCGTCAGGCCCAGCTGGAACTGGTGAACAATGTGGTGCGCAGCTATATCCAGCTGTCCCTGCACTTCGCCCAGCGCGATATCGTCGCGGCCACCCTCAAGCAGCAGCAACAGATCCTCGAACTGGCGCAACGGCGCCTGGACGGCGGCATCGGCACCCATTTCGAAGTCAGCCAGGCCGAGGCGCCGTTGCCGGAAACCCATCGCCAACTGGACGCCCTGGACGAAGAAATCGCCCTGACCCGCAACCAATTGGCGGCCCTGGCCGGCAAGGGCCCGGGGGAGGGCGCGCAGTTGCAGCGGCCAAGCCTGTCCCTGGGCGCCGCGCTGAAACTGCCCTCGGTCCTGCCCGCCGAACTGCTGGGGCAGCGCCCGGACGTGGTCGCCAGCCGCTGGCAAGTGGCGGCCCAGGCTCGCGGTATCGATGTGGCTCACGCCGGCTTCTACCCCAACGTCGACCTGGTGGGCAGCATCGGCTTCATGGCCACCGGCGGTGGGGCCCTGGAGTTCCTCACCGGCAAGAAGCTCAACTACAACGTCGGCCCGGCCATCAGCCTGCCGATCTTCGACGGCGGGCGCCTGCGCTCGGAACTGGGTGAAGCCTCGGCCGGCTACGACATGGCCGTGGCCAGGTACAACCAGACCCTGGTGGATGCACTGAAAAGCATCTCCGACCAGTTGATCCGCCGCGAGTCCATGGACAAGCAGCAAGCCTTCGCCGCCGAGTCGGTGGCCGCTGCGCAGAAGACCTACGACATCGCCACCGTGGCCTTCCAGCGCGGCCTGACCGACTACCTGAATGTGCTCAACGCCCAGAGCCTGCTGTTCCATCAGCAGCAGGTGCAGCAGCAGGTGCAGGCCGCACGCCTGACGGTCCAGGCGGACCTGGTCACGGCCCTGGGCGGCGGGCTTGAAGCCGGCCGCGACGTCCCCGCGCAAGACCGCCTTGAGGCACCCAAGACCCCCGCGGCCCTGGCCGTGTTCGACCATTGAAGCAGGCACCCATGACTTCCTTGCCCGCACCTTTGCGCTGGCTGTACTCCCTTGAATGGCGCCGGGGTTTCTTCGACTGGGCGCGCAGCGACGGCGTGACCTGGGTCTATATCTTCAAGGTCCTGGCCGCCGCGTTCCTCACCCTGTGGCTGGCCATGCGCCTGGAGTTGCCGCAACCGCGCACGGCGATGATCACCGTGTTCATCGTCATGCAGCCGCAGAGCGGCCAGGTGTTCGCCAAGAGCTTCTACCGCTTTCTCGGTACCCTGGCGGGCTCGGCGGTGATGGTGGCGCTGATCGCCCTGTTCGCCCAGAACACCGAGCTGTTCCTCGGCTCGCTGGCGATCTGGGTCGGCATCTGCTCGGCCGGCGCGGCGCGCTACCGCAACTTTCGCGCCTACGGTTTCGTCCTCGCCGGCTACACCGCGGCCATGGTCGGCCTGCCGGCCCTGGCCCATCCGGAAGGGGCCTTCATGGCCGCGGTGTGGCGGGTACTGGAGATCTCCCTGGGGATTCTCTGCTCGACCCTGGTCAGCGCCGCGATCCTGCCCCAGACCGCCAGCGCCGCCATGCGCAACGCCTTGTACCAGCGCTTCGGGGTGTTCGCCCTGTTCGTCACCGACGGCCTGCGCGGGCGCAGCCAGCGCGACAGCTTCGAAAGCAGCAACGTGCGCTTTATCGCCGAGGCCGTGGGCCTGGAAGGGCTGCGCAGCGTCACCGTGTTCGAAGACCCGCACATGCGTCGGCGCAACGGCCGCCTGAGCCGCCTGAACAGCGAGTTCATGGGCATCACCACGCGCTTCAACGCCCTGCACCAGTTGCTCGAACGCCTGCGCAGCAGCGGCGCCGATCACGTGGTGGCGGCGATCAAGCCCGGCCTGCAGGACCTGGCGGAACTGCTGGACGGCTTCTCCGGCCGTGCCCTGACCAGCCCCGATGCGGCGCGCCTGGCCACGGCCCTGGCGGCCTACAAGGCCGAGCTGCCGGCGCGGGTGCGCAGCCTGCGCACGGCCTTCCAGGAGAGCGGCCCGAGCGACGCCGAGCAGCTGGATTTCCACACCGCCTACGAACTGCTCTACCGCTTTGTCGACGAGATGCACAGCTACGCCCAGACCCACGCGTCCCTGGCCGACCACAGCCACGAGCGCGAGCGCTGGGACGAGCCCTACACCCCGCAGACCAACTGGCTGGCCTGCGCCGCCTCGGGCATCCGCGCGGCCTTCGTGCTGGTGGTGCTGGGCAGCTACTGGGTGGCCACGGCCTGGCCCAGCGGCGCCACCATGACCCTGATCGCCGCCGCCACCATCGGCCTCTCGGCCGCCACGCCGAACCCCAAGCGCATGGCGTTCCAGATGGCCTGCGGGACTTTCATCGGCGCCCTGGTGGGCTTCGTGGAAATGTTCTTCGTGTTCCCCTGGATCGACGGCTTCCCGCTGCTGTGCCTGATGCTGGCGCCGGTGATCGTGCTCGGTTCGTTCCTTGCGTCCAGGCCCAAGTACGCCGGGGTCGGCCTGGGTTTGCTGATCTTCTTCAGCACCGGTTCGGTGCCGGACAACCTGACCATCTACAACCCCTACACCTTCATCAATGACTACATCGCCATGGTCATGGGCATGCTGGTCTGCGCGGCGGCCGGGGCGATCATCCTGCCGCCCAACAGCCGCTGGCTGTGGCGGCGCCTGGAGCAGGACCTGCGCGGCCAGGTGGTGTACGCCATCAGCGGCAAGCTCAAGGGCCTGGCGTCGAGCTTCGAGAGCCGTACCCGCGACCTGCTGCACCAGGCCTATGGCCTGGCGGTGGGCCAGCCCAAGGTGCAGAGCGAGCTGCTGCGCTGGATGTTCGTGGTGCTGGAAGTCGGCCACGCCATCATCGAGCTGCGCAAGGAGCAGGCGATCCTCCCGGTGCACCCGGCCTATGCCGAATCCCAGCCCTGGCGCCAGGCGATCCGGGTCATGGGCCGCTCCCTGGTGCGGCTGTTCCTGCAGCCCAGCCAGAGCAACCTGGAGCGCGGCCTGATCGCCGTGGACCACGCCATCAGCCGGGTCCAGGCCACCGACGAGCCCTTTGCCCCGCACTTCGACACCTCGGCCCTGCGCCGGGTCAAGAGCTACCTGCACTTCATCCGTACTTCATTGCTCGACCCGCAATCGCCGCTGGCGGCCTATGCCGTGGCCAAGCCAACGGCGCCTGCACCCCAAGGACTTGACCATGCCTCGTGAAATCGCCTTCCACGGCGTTTACATGCCCACCATGACCCTGATGTTCTTCATCGCCGCGGCCCTGGCCTGGGCCCTGGACCGGTTCATTTCCGGCTATGACCTGTATCGCTTCTTCTGGCACCCGGCGCTGCTGCGCCTGAGCCTGTTCTGCTGTCTGTTCGGCGCCATGGCGCTCACTGTCTACCGTTGAGACCCCCGCAATGAAAAAGTTTTTCAGCCTGCTCGCCACCCTGCTCGTGCTGGCCCTGGCCCTGTGGATCGGCCGTACCCTGTGGGAGCACTACATGTACACCCCCTGGACCCGTGACGGCCGGGTGCGCGCGGACATCATCAACGTCGCCGCCGATGTCACCGGCGAAGTGGTGGACGTGCCGGTCAAGGACAACCAGCTGGTGCGCAAGGGCGATCTGCTGATGCAGATCGACCCCGAGCACTACCAGATCGCGGTCAAGCAGGCGCAAGCGCTGGTGGCGTCGAAGAAGGCCACCTGGGAGATGCGCAAGGTCAATGCCCGGCGCCGCGCCGACATGGACAACCTGGTGATCTCCAAGGAAAACCGCGACGACGCCGGCAACATCGCCGACTCGGCCCTGGCCGACTACCAGCACGCCCAGGCCCAGCTGGAAGCGGCGCAACTCAACCTTGCACGCACCCAGGTGCGGGCGGCGGTGGATGGCTACGTCACCAACCTCAACGTGCACCGTGGCGACTACGCACGCATCGGCGAGGCGAAGATGGCGGTGGTCGACATGAACTCGTTCTGGGTCTACGGCTTCTTCGAGGAAACCAAGCTGCCCCACGTGCGCGTCGGGGATAAGGCCGACATGCAACTGATGAGCGGCGAAGTGCTCAAGGGCCATGTGGAAAGCATTTCCCGGGGCATCTACGACCGCGACAACCCGGAAAGCCGCGAACTGATCGCCGACGTCAACCCGACCTTCAACTGGGTGCGCCTGGCCCAGCGCGTACCGGTGCGCATCCACATCGATGAAGTGCCTGAAGGCGTCCTGCTGGCGGCCGGCATCACCTGCACCGTCATCGTCAACCCCGAGCCTTTGTAGGAGCTGGCTTGCCAGCGAAAGCGCCGGCATGGTCGATGCAAGGCTCGCGGGCCTCTTCGCCGGCAAGCCGGCTCCTACAGGGGGCGGTTATTTGTAGCTTTTGTCCATGATCGCCTGGGACTTCTTCGCCGCAGCTTCCAGGCCGTCGTTGACGTTGTTGATGGTGGCCACCAGCTTCGGGTTCTGCAGCACGTCGACACCGGGGTAACGCTGCTGGGCCAGGCGCGAGACGATGATGTACTGGGTCACCGCGTAATGCAGCTTGAACTGGCCGCTGTCCCGGGCCTTGGCGATGGCCGCTTTGACAAAGGCCTGGCGCTCGGCCGTGGTCATTCCCTGGAACAGGTCGGGGAGATCGAAATGGATCTCGGCCGAGAAAATCGCCACTTCTTCATCCCGCGCCTCGTCGTACATCACCTGCTTGCTGGTCACCCGCGCCTTCAGCTCGCCAAAGCGCTGTTCGCCTGCGGCCAGTTGCTCTGGGCTCATCTTGCCTTTCAGGGCATCCAACTGGCTGGTGTCTTCGGTGTTGTCGATAACCTTCAACCAGGCGTAGGCCTTTACCAGGTCGCCGGACTCTTCGGCGGCGTCGGCCAGGCTCTGCTGCGGTTCCGGGTTGCCGTGCAGCGCCGAGCGCTCCAGCCAGCGCAGGGCCAGGTCCCGGTCCTTGGGGATGTCCTTGTCGCCGAACCAGTAGGTGGCGTACATGCCGTACTCGGCGCACCAATCGTTCTGTGACGCCGAGTAGGCGATGTAGTTGAAGGACTCGCGGTCGCGCTCAGCCTTGGGCTTGTCCGTTTCCTGATCGGTGGTGGTGGACAGATAGCAGAAGGCCCGGGTGTAGTGCGGCGCGGCCATGGCGAAGCAGCTCTTGGCGTTCGCGTAGTCCTCGATCTCGTTCAGCTTGTAACCGGCGCCGTACAGCACATCCGCGTCCATGGCCGGGTTGCAGTACTCGTTGGCGCTGACCTTGGGCAAGACGCTGTCCAGCGTCAGCTTGGGCAGGGTGTCATTGAGTTCGGGGCGTTTCGGTTCGGTGTTTTGCGCAGGCGTGGAGGCGCAAGCCGCCAGCAAGACAGCCAATGCCAGTGGCAGCGCGTTGAACAATTTCAATGGATATTCCCTGATCGGCGAATGAAAAAAGACGCGCATGAAATCAGGCAGGGACGGCAAAGGAGGGGAGCGTGAGCAGTTCCGTGCTTGGGTGTCGGCGCCAGCGATTCCATGCTGCTTGAGCGCGGGCGCTCAAGACCGCGGATTCTACTGGGTTTGAGAGGACGCACAACCGAAACCGCAGCAGCTGTCTGGCTGCGGCTGCAAAAGCAGTTGCGCCTGCCGCTCCAGTTATGGCGTGCGCTTGGCCAGGAGGGTTTTGGCCTTGGCCACGCTGTCTTCCACGCTCAGGTCATCGTCCTCCAGCACGGCCTGCAGCGCCGGGTCTTGCCACAGGTCCACGGCCGGCCCGGTGCTTTGCACCAGGCGGGAAATCAAGGCGTAGGCCACCAGCTGGCCGCGGGTGTGGAACTTCGGGTAGCGGTCCTGCATGTCCACCAACTGGGCGACGAAAGCATGCTGTTGCTCAGGCGACATGCCCGCGAACACCTCCGGGTAGTCGTAGTAGATATCCCCTGTGCCCAGGAGGATGACGTTCTGGCGCAGCGCCTGCTCAAGATCCTGTTTGGAGGGGAGCTGGCTGAGCAGCCGGGTGTAGTGCTGCTCGCCTTCGGCCATCTGCTGAGGGCTCATCTTGCGTTTCAGCGCTTCGAGCGCTTGGGCGTCATCGAGGGTTCGGGCCCAGGCGTAGGCCAGCGGGAAATTGTCCTGTTCGCTGCTGCGCAGCATCTCCTGTTGCGAGTCCTCGTCGCCGTGCCGAGCGGCGCGTTCCAGCCAGGCCATGGCCAATGCCTTGTTCGCCGGCTGGTCCAGCTTGCCAAGGTTGTAGATGTCGTACAGGCCCGCTTCCGCGCAGGATTCATTGTGCTGGGCGGCGTAGGCGATGTAGTTGAAGGCTTCGCTTTTGTCATAGTCCTTCTGCCTGGAGCCGACAATCCCGCCCAGGATGCACAGGCTCATGGTGTCGCGGGGGGCGGCCATGATCAGGCAGCCGCGGGCCATTTGTATGGCCTTGCTCGCCAGCAAGGTACGGCTTGCGCCATGCAGCACCGCGTCCTCATTCATCAGGCGGATGCCGAGGCCGACCAGCCGTTCGCTGTCCATCTCCGGCGAGCAGTACGGGTTGGCCTCGACCTTGGGCAGGATCTGTTCCAGGCTCAGCTCCGGCAGGGTGGCATTGAGTTTTTCGTCCGGTGACGAGGCATGGCAGCCCAGCAGCAAGGCGAACAGGGTCAACGTCAGCGCACTACGATATTTCAATGGGGCAGATCCTTGATTGGCGAATGAACAAAGGCGCACTGCGCCACCGCTGTAGGAGCTGGCTTGCCAGCGAAGGTGGTCGCAAGATTTGCACTCGGCTCGCGGGCCTCTTCGCCGGCAAGCCGGCTCCTACGGGAGGCACGCGGTACACCCTGGATGGCTTGCGTGCGTGGGGGTCAGAGCCTGGCGCTCAGGCCGAAGCGCTTCATCAGTCCCTTCTCCAGCAGACCCTTGGGCAGCAGGTTGGCCAGCAGCGGCAGGGCGCGGCTGCCATTGCCCAGCCGTACCAGGCGTGGCGGATTGTCCTGCTGCACCGCCTTGAGCAAGCCGGCGGCGAATTCGCTGGCCGGGGTCGGCTTGTCCTGGGAGGCCTTGGCCCGGGAGCGGATGCCCTCGCGCAGCGGCCACCAGGGCGATTGTTCGTTGAGCAGCTGTTCGGCTTCATGCCCGGCATTCTTGGCGAAGCTCGAAGCAATGGCCCCGGGCTGCACTTCCATGACGCGGATGCCGAACGGCGACAGTTCCATGCGCAGGGCATCGCTCAAGGCGTGCACTGCGGCTTTCGAGGCGCAGTAGGCACCGGCAAACGGCGTCACCAGCACCCCGGACACACTGCCGATGTTCACCACCAGGCCGCGGCTGCGGCGCAGCACCGGGAACATCGCCCGAGTCACCCCGACCACCGAGAACACATTGGTTTCGAACTGGCGTTGCATCGCTTCCACGCCGCCATCGAGCAGCGGGCCCATGGCGCCGTAGCCGGCGTTGTTGATCAGCACATCCAGGCCGCCGTACTGCTGGTTGATCTCCTCGCCCAGGGCGCCCAGGGCCGGGCCGTCATTGACGTCCAGTTGCACGGCCTTGAAACCGGCCGCTTGCAGGGCAGAGACGTCCTCGGCCTTGCGGGCGGTGGCGAGCACGGTGAAACCGGCGCCCTTGAAGGTGTCCGCCAGGGCGCGGCCGATGCCGCTGGAACAACCGGTGATCAACGCTACGGGCATGGCGCGGTCCTTGTGCTGGGTGAGGGAGGGGGTGAATCAGTCGGAGAAACTACCCTGTAAACGCTCGGCGCGAAACTCCAGGGTTTGCGGGCGATAGCCGGGGCGCAGCGGCGGCAGGGGCAAGCAGTCCTGCCAGTTGGCGCCGGCCTGCAACTCGCCGGGGCCACGGTAGCGCGGGGCACTGTACTGGTTGTCGGCGAGGTTGACCGTATCCCCCGGGGCATAGGCGGCGACCCGCCAGCGCAATTCCACCAGGGGCACCTTGTTGCCGTTGTTCAGCTTGACCTGCAATGGACGGTCGGCGGGGCAGTGCTCCGGGGCGTAGCTCAGGCGCAGCTCCAGGCGCGCCAGTTGCTGGGCTTCGCGGTTGTCCAGCCAGACCACCCAGCAGGCCACCAGGGCCAGGCCGAACGCGGCAGCCAGGGACACGGGGAGGGCTTTGGCGGGGTAGCGCAGAAGCAGGATCAGCCAGGTAATGACCAGCAGAACGCCGATGAACATGACGCGAGCCTCGGGGAAAAGGAGGGGACATCCTACCTAAGCGTAGGTGGGGTTGGCGATGGAGGATGGCTGTTGTGACGTTATCCACAGGCCAGGTTTTGATGGGGGCGTTAGGGACAACAGAAGGTCTGTTAAAGCGGATTTATGCCGATAGTGGGCATCATGTGGTCCACTCTGGTGCCCGCCCGAGCAGGTGGCTGGCATGCTCCGGGGTCATCTATCCATTTCTGGAACACCTTTACCGGGACTGGAAAATGCTCAGGTTCTCAGGGCTGCAAACATCGAACGAGGCGAATGCTAGCTGAAGGGGTGGGCTCCGCTTTCGACTGTGAAGCGTGCTGGTGCCAAGGACGAGACGTGCCCGTGGTGGCGATCTATGAGGTGTATAATCTCCGGGCTTTGGCATCAATCATGGGGCGATGATGGACGTATCACTGCAGCAGATCTTGCAAACTGCACAGGTCAGCGATCTGAAGAAGCTGGGAACGTTTCTTGAGGTCAAACGCTTTGTCGAAACTCAGCTTCATTTGAAGTTAGGGGCAAATGGCTGGAGCTCCTTATCTTTGAAGTTAAAGCGCCTGAGTGCCCAGGCAGAAGAGGGGCGTGAATGCGCACGTGCACTCAGTGATGCGTTGCCCTATCCGGTTGTGCGCAATGAAGTTTCAAAAAGAATCGGCTTCAGGATGTGCGCCAGGAATGTTGCAGAACTTAGAGGCGCTTTGTCCCTGTTGTCGAAATGCGCTGCTCGTCCTGCGTTTGATCCTTATGAGCGTTTCGAAAAGAACAAGCTTAAAAACTTTGTCAGCAGTTCAAGACTGGAAGGCATAGACATACCGGTCTTCGACGAAAAAGCCTCGTTGGAAAAAATCCTGGCCAAGCATGGAAGACCGTTGAATGGATAAATACGACGCCTCTCATGATCATTACTGCTACCCCGCCTCCTCGGCGTGCCGCCATCCTGAACATTCCTAAACTCTCTTGGCCTGGACATAAACTGCGACGCCTTCGTCGTTGCTGTGTGTCGAACCCGGACTAGCCTTTGAGCGTCGCAGCACATTCAGCGACCGGGCTTGGTAACTCGTTCTGATACAGGCGCAACAGCGCCGCATTTCACTTGTGCAATGGCAGCTGTGCGTGGGAGGGGGCGTCCCTGCCGGGTTCCTGTATCTCCGGTCGACCAATCCGCGCACGGCTGCCACCCACAACAGGGCTGCGCATCTTCTGACGAAGATGGGTACGGCAGTGATCGATGAGGCGGGTTCTAGATGAAGGAGAGGGGACAGGCGTGCCGATCGTTCCCCCGCGTTTGAAGGGGAACGATTACGGGGCGTTTTAGTTCAGGTACTGACTGCCACGAATCCGCCGTCCCAACACGTCCAGCAGATCACAACCATCGCGCAACAGAATGGCGCTGGCGTGGGCGATCTGTGTCAGATCGGTGGCATCGGCGTGGCGGCTGTCCATGTGCACGATGCTTTCCATCAGTTGAGTCACCGCGAGGATGCGGTAGGCGGCGCTGGCATGCAGTTCGTCCAAAGGCGCGCGGGTGTCGATAAACAGGGTCGGAGTGGAGGATTCGTTGCTGGTTAGCGCGATACGGTCCGTCATGGTGTGTTGCTCCTGAAATAAATAGAGCTGCCACTTGATCGCCGTCAAACGAGTTGGGTGGCAACTGTACGCAGGTTGACGGACCGGTTTCAGGAACCCGGCGCATCCGAAGATGCCCCACGCACAGTCGCCATAAGACATTTTTGCGAGCGCAGAAGAGCGCAAGCAGAGTCGAGGAACTATGCGTCCTGAAAGTGTTACCGAGCCGTCAAACCCGATCACGAATGAGTCGTGACAGGCGCGAGGATAGGGAGCGAGAAGAGGGTGGTCAACCCGAGATGTGTAGCCTTAAACGACCTTTTGTATCCACAGATGGCTGTTGATCTGGCTTGCCGCTTGAAGCTTACGGCTGCCTCTACTGATCGCTGCTTCTTGTAGCCGCTGCCGCAGGCTGCGAACGACCGCGCAGCGGGCGCAGGGGGCTCAAGACCGCTGAAGGTCCTTCGGCCCTTTTCGCAGCCTGCGGCAGCGGCTACAAAAAAAATCCCCCTGTCCAAGCGCCTGCGGATAGGGGACGCAGGCGCCTGGAAGGGGGGTGAAAGGACTCGCTGACCACGGCTTTCTGCTTTTGCTCGCAGCTTGCCGCTTGAAGCCTGTCGCTGTTACTGGGCGATGGTCTTCACCGAGACGCCACGTTCCACCGGGGTGGAGCGGCCGTAGATATCCTCAAACCGCTCAATATCGTCCTCGCCCAAATAACTGCCCGATTGCACTTCGATGATCTCCAGCGGGATCTTGCCCGGGTTGCGCAGGCGGTGCACCGAGGCGATCGGGATGTAGGTGGACTGGTTCTCGGTGAGCAGGAACACGTTCTCGTCACAGGTGACTTCGGCGGTGCCGCTGACCACGATCCAGTGTTCGGCGCGGTGGTGGTGCATCTGCAGGGACAGGCAAGCCCCCGGCTTGACCGAGATGTGCTTGACCTGGAAACGCCCGCCCATGTCCACCGAGTCGTAGGAGCCCCACGGACGGTAGACCTCGCAGTGGTTCTGGGTTTCGCTGCGGCCCTGTTCGTTGAGGGTGTTGACCATCTGTTTCACCCCTTGGACCTTGTCCTTGTGGGCGATCATCATGGCGTCCTTGGTTTCCACAACGACGATGTTTTCAAGGCCGATCACCGATACCAGCTTGCCGTTGCCGTGGATCATGCAGTTGCGGCTGTCCTGGATCACCACATCGCCTTTGCTGACGTTGCCGTTGGCGTCTTTTTCATGCACGTCCCACAGCGACGACCAGCAGCCGACATCGCTCCAGCCAGCGCTCAGGGGCACCACGCAGGCGCGCTGGGTCTTCTCCATCACTGCGTAGTCGATGGAGTTGTCCGGGCAGCAGGCGAAGGTGGCTTCGTCGATGGTCACGGTGTCCGGGTCCTGCTGGCTGCGCTCCAGGGTCAAGAGGCAGGTGTCGTAGATGTCCGGGTCGTGTTTCTTCAGCTCTTCGAGGAAGCGGCTGGCGCGGAACAGGAACATGCCGCTGTTCCAGAAATAGCCGCCGGCCTGGACAAACTCGGTGGCGCGTTTTTCGTCGGGCTTTTCGACGAAGTGCGAGACCCGGCTGACCCCCTCCGGGAGCAGCGCATCGTTGGTGGACTTGATGTAGCCGTAGCCGGTTTCCGGCTTGGTGGCCGGGACCCCGAACAGCACCATTTCGCCACGCTCGGCGGCCACGGTGGCCAGGGCCAGGGCTCGTTGCAGGGCTTTCTGGTCGTCCAGGACGTGGTCGGCGGGCAGTACCAGCATCAGCTCGTCGCGGCCTTCGTTGACCAGCATCATCGCGGTCAGGGCCACGGCCGGGGCGGTGTTGCGGCCGAAGGGCTCCATGAGGATGCGCTGGGATTCGAGCTTACGGGCCGCCAGTTGCTCGTTGACGATAAAGCGGTGGTCCTTGTTGCAGACCACGATGGGGGTATCCATGCCTTCGAACACCAGGCGCTCCAGGGTCTGCTGGAACAAAGTGTGTTCGCCGGTCAGGGCGAGGAACTGCTTGGGGAATTGCTTGCGCGAAAGCGGCCAAAGACGTGAGCCGCTACCACCTGACAAGATCACCGGAATCATGTTGTTACTCCTTCAAACATCGTATGGGTTAGAGCTACTGCGTTCTGTCGTTTCACTCTTGTTTTTGTTGCGTGCCCGGATGCGCTGCCCACCTTCTGTAGGAGCCGGCTTGCCGGCGAAGGGGCCCGTGAGGACGCCTTCGCTGGCAAGCCAGCTCCTACGAGAGGCGGGGAGCAGCCTTCCGGAAATTCATTAGCGGGTGGAAACCGGGCGCTTGACCCAGACCGGCGACAGGTTGCTGCCGTTGCCGGTGACGTAGAGCACCGCTGCTTCGCCGCGCTCCAGGGCCACGGGCTTGAGGTCGCTGACCTTTTTCTCGCCGTCATACAGGGCGAAGCTGACCTTCACCGGGTTGATTTCGCGCTCGCCGCGGCCCTTGGCGGCCACGGCCTTGACCACATCGGTCTTGCCGTCGGCGGTCTTCAGGGTCAGGGCCTGGTCGCTGAGGTTCTGCACCCGCACCAGGGATTTCTGCTTGTTCTTGAACGGCGGTTCTTCGATCAGTTGCGGCTGGCCGCTGGCGTTGTTGACCAGGGTGTAATAGTGATCGGCGGCCAGTTTCACCGGCACGCTCTGGCTGCCCACCTTGGCGGTGTAGTCGCCGCCGGGCATGAAGCTGAAGTCGCTGCTGGCCAGGGGCGCGACGTCATTGACGTTGGTGCTGCCCACCGTGGCGCTGACTTCGCTGTTGCTGGCGTTGTACAGGCGCACGAAGGTCGAGCCCTTGGGCGCGGTGGGGCCGTACAGGGCGGCATCGCCACCGGCGAATACCGGAGCTGATAGCAGGCCCAGGCCCGCGGCCAATACGGCAGCTTTCAGGGATTTGGCAGCGAGACGACGAGGAGTAGTAGTGAAAGTCATGAGTGTTACCTCTTTTCAGTTTTGCGCCCGATCGGGCGTCTCGGATTTGTTGAGTGCAGCTACGTTCTGTTGGCGAGCACCGGCTTGCTTGAGCTCTGCGACCCACTGCGGGTCGGCGTCGCCGATTTCGTTGTTCACAGGCAGATAGCGTTCAGGGAATTCCCAGATCAGCACCTGGGGCGGGTTGTTCTTGAAGTCGTCGCTTTTCAGGTAGCTGAGCATCGGCAGGATCGGGCCGTGGCCGTCTTCGGCGTAGCTCAGCACGTCGCTGTGCAGGGCCTGTTTCAGGGCGCCGACGAAGTTCCAGCTGGGGTTGGCGCTGTAGCTGGTGCCCACCAGGGTCACCGGCACTTCGCGGTCGGCGAACAGCGCGTCGTCGGCGGCCGGCTGTTCATCGCTGGCCCGGGTCACGCGCTTTTGCAGGGGCTCTTCGGCCGGCATCAGGTTTTCGAACAGCGGGTCCAGGGGCAGGAAGCGGCGCAGGTCGCCCTTGTGTTCCACGGTCTCCTGGGTTTCGGTGACGAAGCGTTGTGGCTGACCGCTGAGCGGGGTCTTGGCGGCGATGGCCTGGGCTAACTGGCGGGCGACGACTTCGGCGCCGGCCGGGGTCCAGTGGGTGTCGGTGCGCAGGAACACTTGCTGGCCCTGTTGCTTGGCCTGTTGCAGGGGGCCAAGCAGGTCGGGGGCAAGGATCTTGTCGGCAGCGACCCGGGCGTGGAAGTCCTGGTAGAGGTTGGCGTGGATGCGCGCCGGGCGCACTTCGTCCATGTGTTCCGGGTACAGGCGCACCTTGGCCGGAACGATCGCCATCACCAGTTTCACCCCGTGCTCCTTGAGGGTCTGGCGCACGCCTTCCACCAGGGCGTAATTGCCCTGCAGATTGAGCTCCTCGTTGACCACCGGGTTGAACTCTTCATCGCTGTACAGCCACTGGTCACGGCCCAGCACCACTCCCGGGCGCCCTTCGTTGAACAGCTTGAAGTCCAGGGCGGCCCAGAGGTTGGTGCCCAGGCGCTTGATCGGAAACTGGTCGTCGTAGTGGGTTTCCACCGCCTTGGCCCAGCGCCCGTTGAGCACGGTGGCATCGTTGTTGGTACTGAAACCGAAGAAGCTGCGCGCCGACCACAACCCCAGCACCAGCAGGGTCAGCAGGAACAGGGCGATGTAGAACACACGTAATGAGCGGGTCATGGGCAGATCCCTCAGAACTGGAAGTAAAGGAACGGCGAGAAGCTTTGCGCCGAGAGTTTGAGAATCGAGGCAATGAACAGCAGCAGCACCAGGGCGCGCATGGCGTAGCGCGACCAGTCGGCAGTCCAGTAGGCCGGCTGTACCTGGGCCTCGGTGCCGACGATGTAGCCCGGCTGGTGAATGCTGCCGGGGTTGTCCCCGGGCACCGCCTTGATCAGGCCGGGCTGGGCGCTGGCCGGGCCGTCGGCGGCGGTAGTGACCTCGGGCTTGGCCTTGACCGGCGCCGGGTTGCGGTACAGGTCACGCAGGCCGAAGAAAGCCAGGGTGGCGTAGGCCAGGATCAGGGTCGCCACTTGCAGGCCGGTGAGGCTGGCGCGGTTGAGTTCCGACAGCGACCAGTCGCCAAAGCTGAACATCGCGCCGTACATGCGGCCTGCTACGTGCAGGTTCTCGGCGCGGAAGATCACCCAGCCCATCACCACCAGCAGGAAGGTCAGGGCCCAGCGCACCGGGTTCAGGCTGCGCGGCGTGGTGTTGATGCCCAGGGCCTTTTCGATGGCCAGCCACATGCCGTGCCAGGCGCCCCAGACGATGTAGGTGAAGTTGGCGCCGTGCCACAGGCCGCCCAGGAGCATGGTCAGGAACAGGTTGCGGTAGGTGATCAGGGTGCCTTTGCGGTTGCCGCCCAGGGTGATGTACAGGTAGTCGCGCAGCCAGGTAGAGAGGCTGATGTGCCAGCGCCGCCAGAACTCGGTGATCGACTGGCTGATGTAGGGCTGCTTGAAGTTTTCCATGAAGCGAAAACCCATCATCAAGCCCAGGCCGATGGCCATGTCGCTGTAGCCGGAGAAGTCGAAGTACAGCTGCGCGGTGTAGGCCAGGGCGCCGAGCCAGGCATCGCCCGTGGTGGGGTTGTGCAGGGCGAAGCAATGGTCGGCGACCACCGCCAGGGTGTCGGCGATGAACACTTTTTTGATGAAGCCCTGCATGAAGCGGGTGCAGCCTTCGGAGAACTTGTCCAGGGTGTGGGTGCGGTTGTTGAACTGGTCCGCCAGGTCACGAAAGCGCAGCACGGGGCCGGCGATCAGGTGCGGGAAGATCGCCACGAACGCCGCGAAGTCGATCAGGTTGCGGGTGGCCGGGGTGTCGCCGCGGTAGACGTCGATGATGTAGCTGATGGACTCGAAGATGTAGAACGAGATGCCGATCGGCAGCAGCACGTGGGTCAGGATGAACGGCTCAAGCCCCATGGAGGTCATGATGGCGTTGATGCTGTCGACGCCGAAGTTGGCGTACTTGAAGTAGCCGAGGATGCACAGGTCCACCGCCACCCCCAGCAGCAGCCAGCGCTGGGCGGGTTTGGTCCTGACGCCGGCGGCGCCGACTTTCAGGCCGATCCAGTAGTTCCACAGGGTGACCCCGGCGAACAGCGCCAGGAAGTCCACGCGCCACCAGGCATAGAACACATAGCTGGCGATCAGCAGCAGCAAGTTGCGATAGCGTTGCCCGCTCAAGTAGTACAAGCCGAGAAAGATCGGCAGGAACAGGAACAGGAACACATTGGATGAGAAAACCATCCCGATCTCTCCATGTTTAACCAATAGTCAGAGGCCGGAGCCCCCCCAAACCCCCCCCCGTGAAAAACCGGGGAAGCGGTACTGCGTGCAGCGCGCCCCCTGTAGGAGCTGGCTTGCCGGCGAAGGCGCTCTTGAGGGCCTCTTCGCTGGCAAGCCAGCGCCTACAGGGGGACGTTCCAACGATTCGAATCAGGAGCCCTTTTCATGGGCCGGGTCGTAGACCTTGGTCAGGTCGCCACCCAGGCGGAAAGTCTTGAACGGCTGCATCTTGTGCTTGCGCTCCAATGTCTCCGGGGCGCAGGTGTAGAGGCTGCAGTAGGGTTCCAGCCAGGCGAATTTCGAGTCGACCTTGAGGTCGGTCATGTCCTGCTGCTTGCCGTTCTTCTTTTCGAAGGTGTCCGGGTCCTTGACCCCGGCCAGCACCCGCTCGCCCAGGCGCTTGAGGGCGCTGTTGTTCTCCTGGCGCAGGTCCACGCCGTTGACCTGGGCGAAGCTGGCGATCATTGCCAGCGGCGGCAGGGCGTAGTTGTGGTAGGCCAGGGCCCGCTGCTGGCGCTTGAGTTCGTTGGGCAAGAAGCCGTCGGCATCGACCTGGTTGGCGCCGACCTTGTATTCCTTGACCGCCCAGTCGAACAGGTCGCGGCGGTTGGTGGCCACGGCGGTGGCCATCACCGACCAGGCGGCCCAGTAGGAGTGGTTGTTGGTCTTGTCCAGGGGCAGGTTGTCCCAGTCGCTGACCACCTGGTCGGCCATCTTGCTGAACCAGGCCTCGATCTTCTGTGCCTGTTCCTGGTGGGTGGCCAGGGGGTGGGAGTCGGAGAACTTCAGCCGCAGGTAGGCCGAGGCCATGCTGCCCAGGGCCCATTTGCGCATGGACTTGCCGGTGTGGTTGAAGTCCTTGGACATCAGCGCATCGGCCTGGGCCCAGGCGCTGAGCCAGGCGAGGGTGCAGTCCAGCTGTTCAGGGCGGCCGTCGCGCATGAACTGCATGACCCGCTTGCTGGTACCGCGCTCGATCTTGGTGATGTCCGCGGTGGTGTCGCGAAAGGCCTGTTCGGACTGCACGTTGAGGGTCGCCCGGGCCTTGTCCGAGCCTTCGTACTTGCTGCGAAACTGCAGGGCGCCGGTGTAGGGCGCCGGCATGGCGTCGCAGCCCTCGCTGTTGTCGCCGCTCTTGAACTTGTCCACCGGGGCGTAATAGCCCTGGGGCGGGCGCAGCGGCGCGGCGGCCTGGGCGCTGCCGGTGACGATGGCCAGCCCCAGCAGGCTGGGTATCAACAAGCGTTTCAAGTCTGTGCTTTGCATAGGTAACCTCATTGCCCGATCTGCGCGGTGCGTTGCTCGGCGCTCGGGAATACGTTGCGTTTGCAAATTTTCGCTTCGACCTTCTGCCCTGCGGTGCCCGCTTCCGGGCCCTGGATCTCGACCGCCAGCAGGTTCTGCGAGGCCCAGTCTTCGTCGGTGCGCAGTTCGAAGGCGAAGCGCCCGTCGGTGTCGGACGTTTCCGGTTTTTCGATCTTGATGTCCTCGTGGCGCCCGTTCATGTACCAGAGGGTGGCTTGCAGGGTTTTCACCGAGGTGTCGGCGAAGCGGATGTCGACCTGATGACCGCTGTTGCGCAGGTCCATGTTCTTGCTGTTGACCAGCAATTCGTTCTTGCCGGGCTTGAGGGTGGTGCTGCCGGTCATCTGCGCGTCCTTGCCCTCGCAGCCGTTGTCCAGCAGGGCCATCATCTGCCGGTAGATGGTTTCCTGGTCCAGGCGGTACAGCGGCGAGAATTCCCAGATGAGGATTTTCGGCGGGCTCTTCTGGAACTCGTCGCTGCCCAGGTACTGCAGCATCGAGCCTTCCAGGCCGCCGCCGGGGAAGGCGACGTTGAGGATGTCGGCACCGATGGCCTCTTCCAGGAAACCGGCGAAGTTGTAGTTCTTGCCACTGTGGCTGGTGCCCACGAGGGTGATCTGCGGGTTGCCGGAGTCGCCGAACAGGTCGCCGTCGCCAGCCTCGCCCTTGGGCTCGGTGGTGAACTGGTCCATGTACTGGATGGCGTAGCTGGTGCCGCACAACTGGCCGGCCATGTTGTGCAGGGTGCCGGTCTTGCCCATGCGCCCGGACTTGTGGGTTTCGAATTCACGCCGTGGAATGTCGGCAAAGGCCGGCAACTGCTTGACCTTGTCGGCGACGATCTTCGCCGTGCGCTGGGCGCCATAAGGGGTCCAGTGCTGGTCGCCGCGGAAGTAGAAGTCGTGGGCCGGCAGGGTATCGGGCAGTTGTTCGTTGGTCAGCGGCGAGAGGTCCGGCACCACGTAGCCCATCTGCGCGAAGCGCCCGAGCATGGCCTTGTAGTTGCTCAGCGCCTTGTCATAGTCGAAACGGGCTTTCTCCGCCGGGTTGAGCTTGTTGCGGTTCACCAGGCCGCGGGTCGGCTGATAGACCACCACCAGTTCCACGCCCTTGCTCTTGAAGGCTTCGTGCAACTGCTTGAGGCGGCGGTAGCCTTCGGGAGTGGTGTTGAACTCGGTGCGCAAATCTTCCTGGGTACGGAACAGCCAGTCGCCCTGGGCTTGCACCAGGGTGGTGAAGTTCTGCTGGTAGCGGGTCACGTAGTTCTTTGCGTCGTGGGCGGCCGGGCACAGGTTGCAGCACGGCTCGGCCTTGAAGTTCGGCGCGGCGCTCGTGGCGCTGGTTTCGTCGGCACGGGCGCCGGCGCTGGCGGCGAGAATCCCCGCGGTCAGGGCCGACAGGCCCAGGAGTTTGATCCAGTGTGGGTGCATGAAAGTCATCCTCAATCCCGCAATTCGGTCTGGCGTTCGACGGGGTCGATCAACACGGCTTTCTGCTGGCGCACCAGCAGGTCGAGAATTTCATCCTGGCGGTCGCCCAGGACCCCGGAGAAGCTGATGCCGCTGCTTTTGGTCGGCGCCAGCATGGAGACCCGGTACAGCTCCACGCTCAAGGGGGAGTCGATGGACATCGGCCCGCTGCCGTTGGCGGCCAGCTCGCCGCCGACCACGATCAGCGAGACCTGGGCGTCGAACGGGTCGAGCTTGATGTCGCGGTCGGTGTCGGAAAGGTCCTTGATGTGGCCGTAGACCCCGGTCAGGCCGTTGGCCATGGCGATGTTTTCGTACAGGCGGATGTTCACGCTGTTGCGAATGCGGATGCCGTGGCGGCGGTTGCTGATCACCTTGTTGCCGTAGATCAGGTTGTCGGCACTCTCGTAGAGGGTGATGCCGTCGGTGTGGTTGCGGTAGATCTCGTTGTAGGCGATCAGGTTGTTGACGCTGTTACGGTCGATCACCAGCCCGGAGAGGTGGTTGTCGTAGCTGCGGTTGTTGAAGATGAAGCTGTCGTTCACTTCCCGGGAAATGATGATGCCGTGCTTCTTCTTGGTGCCGTGGACGGTGTTGTCGGCAATGATCAGGCCATGGGAACGGTCGTGGGGGTCGATGCCGTAGACGATGTTGTCCTTGTAGGTGTTGCCCTTGAGCACGAAGTCCCGGGTCTCGTAGCAGTAGAAGCCGTACCACATGTCCGAGAACGTCGAGCCGACGATCCAGCCGGTGGGCTCGGGGCGCTTGAGCACCTTGGCCATGTTCGGCGTGTACTGGGAAATACTCACCCCGTAGGACTTGGAGTTGGCGTAGCCGAAGCTGGCCATCGTGCTGTTGACGATGTAAGTCTCGGTGCCGCCCCAGGCCAGCAGGAACGGGCGGAATTCCTTGGGCGAGCGGAAGGTCGCCGGGCCGTTGTCCTTTTCGCGCCAGCCCGTGACCTTGGTGTCACGCACGAACAGCTGGCCATCGTTGACCAGGAACGAGCCGCTTTCCTGGGACAGGCGCAGCTCCTGGGTCTGTTTGTCGATTTCCAGGATGCCGTGGCGGCCGACGACGATGGGCAGGCGGGCGAGGTAGACCCCGGGCGCGGTTTCGCTGATGTACTGCTTGGGCAGCTTGCCCACCAGTTCCTTGAGGTTGACGTAGCCGTCGTCGATGAAGATCGCCTGGGGTATGCCGTGCTGGCGCACCACCCATTCGGCCATCTTGTTGTCACCGCCGATAAAGTCCTTCAGGGCGTCTTCCTGCATCATCCGGCGCACGCTGATCTTGCCCGGCTTGCTGCGCACGATCTTCGCCGCGGCCGCCTCGGCGGTGTAGCCGGAGAGGTCGGGCAGGGTCGGCTTGGCCAGGGCCAGGGGCTCGGTGGGAGCACTGCTGACGGTGTAGGTCTTGGCCTGTTGCAGCTCCTTGGCGATGATCGGCGCCTTGGCCGTCTCGGCAGTGGCGAAGGCGCTGCTGCTGGCCAGCAGCAGGGCGCCGGCCAGGAGGCTCAGGGAGCCTCTGGACAACGGGCTCTGGAGAGTTTGAGTAGGCATGTCGGGCACTCCTTTAGCGGCTTGCATCAGAAGCGCCAGATCACGTCGATAAAGGCGCGGTGCATGTAGGAGTCGACCTCTTTGCCGTAGGCGTCGCCGGGCTTGAACACGCCACCGCGCAAACGCACCAGGGCCGAAGGTTCATCGATCGACTGGCTCAGGGCCGCGGGCAACAGGCCTTGCTTGAAGTACTTGGTGACCACCAGGTCCATCTCCTGGCCGAGGTCCTTCTTGCCATCCATGAGCGGCAGCGAGGTGCTGCTGAGCAGGGCGCCGGTGGTGTCGTCGTAGTTGTTGTCCACTGCGTTGATGCCGTTGCTGCCCACCGGTTTGTTGCCGTCCACACGCCAGAACTTGTGGTAGACCAGGCTGGCGTCGTAGTCCTCGCGCAGTTGCCAGGAACCGAACAGGGTGGCGCTCTGGGTGTTGTTCATTTCGCCCCGGAAGGCTTCGCCGAAGCGGTGCACCCGGGAGCGAGTACCGGTGTAGTTGGAGCGGTTGCTTTGCAGGCCGTTCTGTTCGTACTCGGCGCTGGCCCGGGCATAGGCCGCGCCCACTTGCCAGTTCGGGTCAAGGCGCAGGCGCACGCCCAGGTCGGTGGCCCAGCCGTTGAGGTTGTCCCCGCGCTTGGCTTGGGTCGGGCGGCTGCCATCGGCGTTCAGCGGGTTGACCGTATCGCGGTCGCCGCGCATGCCGGTGAGACTGGCCCAGTAGTTGACGGTATTGGTGTTGCGCCAGTTAAAGGCGTCGCTGTTGGCTTCCAGGCCGAGCCAGGTCAGGTCGCCGTTTTCCTTCTTGTCCAGCGGGTCGCTGGCCACGCCGGGCTGGGCATAGTCGAGCTTGCCGTCGTCGTGGGTATGGTGGGCGCGGATGCCCACCCACTGGCCGGGCGTCCACTGGTAGGCGGCGTCGGCGTACAGGTGCAGGCGGTCCTTGTCCTTGGGCGCCAGCTCCTTGAGGTCGGTGCGGTATTCACTGAAGCGCTCGGCGGCCCCCAGGTTGGCCCGCAGCAGGGTGGTGTCGAAGGTCCAGTTCAGCGCCTCGATGTTGGTGTCGCGCCATTGCCCGTCATCGTTGCGCAGGCGCTGGCGGCCGAACTTCAACTGCTCGCCGGGGTAGGCGGTGAAGCCGCTGTAGCCGACCCAGAACTCGCGCATGGCCAGGTAGTTCTTCTTGGTCTTGCGGTCATCGTTGCTGGACTGCTGGCTGGCGTCGTCGCCGGACTGTTGCAGGGTGTCGGTTTCGATCACGTCGCTTGCGGTCACTGCCTGGCCCATGGCGTAGGCGCTCCAGTTGCCGCTTTCGCCATAGACCCAGGGCCGCAGGTCGAGGCCGATGCCGTTGACGTCGCCACCGCCCTGGGTGCCCAGGTCGCGATCGTCCTCTGACTGGCCGGTGATCTTCACTTCCAGGCCGAAGTTCTTGGTGTCGGTGATGGCCGCCAGGGTCGGGTTGGACCAGATCATGGCAAAACCCAGGGCCATGCCCAGTTTCGACAGGCACAAGCGCTTGCCTGTGGTGGTGAAGGCGGGGTGTGCCCGTTCGCGCAGCGGCCGCGATTCGCGAGGGCAGGCGTGGCGAGCGCTTCGCGCTTGGTCGCAGCCTGCGGCAGCGGCTACAGGGGTGGTGTTGAATGGGATGGACTTCATAGGGATTCCTCGCCGTCTTCTTCCTGCAGCGCGTGCAGTTGCAGCGTGTTCTGGGTCAGGGCACCGCGCGCCGCCTGCTCCTGTTGCAGCAGGCGCTGGGCTTCGGCGCGCTGGCCGGGGGGCAGTTGTTGATCCAGCTGCTGGGCCAGTTCGTTGGCCTGTGGGGTGTCCTGGGCCTTGGCCAACTGGCTGAAGACGTAGGCGTTGACCGGGTTGGGCGCGGTGCCGCGGCCCTGGGAAAACAGCTGGGCAATGGCGAAGTCGGCGCTGTTCTGGCCGTTGCGGGCAGCCGTCAGCAGGTGGTCCAGGGCTTTTTGCGGGTACACCTGGCCCAGATAGCCACGGCGGTAGATCTGCCCCAGGTAGTAGTCGGCGGCGACTTCGCGGCCCACGGCTTTCTGGAAGTGCGCCTCGGCCACCTTGGCGTCCGCCGGCACCCACTTGCCTTCGTAGTAGAGCTTGCCCAGCAGCAGTTCGGCCCGGGGCTGGTCGGCGGCGCGGCCGTTCTCCAGGTATTCCATCATCTTGTCGACGTCACCCAGCTCGGGGAAGTCGTAGAGCAGTTGCGCCAGGCTGACCCAGGAGGCCGGGTAGCCGGGGGCGACCTGTTCCAGCAGGGCCTGGGCGGTCTTTTCATCCGGCTTGCCAAGACTGGCATCGCCCAGTACCCGGGCCACGCTGTCGACTCGCTGGGCACTGACGCTGCCACGGCTGTAGCCGGCCTGCAGTCGCTTGATCAGCTCGGCCTGCTGTTCTGGCTGGCCGCGTTTCTGGTAGACGGTGGCCAGCTCGACGTAGCAGATGTCGGTGCTGTCGAGGGCGGCCTTGCAGATGCTTTCCACCTGGTCCAGGTGCTGGTCGTAGGTGCCCTGGGTGCGGTACAGCAGGACCTGGGCCAGACCGGCTTCCGGATAGCCGGCGGCGCGCCATTGGCTGATCTGCTGCTGGGCGTCGACGTTGGGGAAGCTGTGGGGGTATTGCAGGTACAGCATCGCCAGGGGGATCAGGGTGTTGCCTTCGCCATTGGCAAAGGCTTTCTTCAGCAGGCCTTCGGCTTCGTGCTGCTCGGCCTCGGTGGAACCGGGCTTGGCCACCAGCAGGCGCCCCAGGCGCGCCTGGGCACGGGGCGAGGTGTCGGCCGCGGCGCGGTAGGTGGCCTCGGCCTGCTTGATCTGCGCCGGGTCGCGGCTTTCCACCTGAATGTCGGCCAGGCCCACTTGCGCTTCGCTGTAGCCCAGGTCTGCCAGTTGGCGGTAGTTCTGCTGGGCCAGGGCGGTGTCGCCGCGCTTCAGGGCCTCGTTGGCCAGGCGCTGGTCCGGCAGGCCGGCGCAACCGGCCAGGGCCAGCGCCGCGACCAAAGGCAACACCGAACCCTGTAGCCGCTGCCGCAGGCTGCGATCGAGCGCGAAGCGCTCGTGCTGGTTGTCGGGGAGCATCGAGTCGGCCGGATGGCGTCCGCTGCGCGGCCGGGCGCAGCCTGCGGCAGCGGCTACAGGGAGCTGGGTAGGCACTCTCATGGTTACAGACCCGCAGCCATGGCTTTGTCGATCAGCCAGTTCATCGACGGGCCGCGGTCGCTGCTGACTTCCACCGGGCGGCCGGCGAAGGCGCTGCTCAGGGGCGCGTCGGGCTTGATCTGTACGCGGATGTCGGAGGACAGGTCGTTGCTGTTGAGGCTGGCGCTGCTGACGATGGTGCCGGTGCGCACTTCATCCTCGCCGGCGATCTGGAAGTTGACCTTGGTGCCCGGGCGCACGTCGCCGAACTGGCGGTAGGAGAACCGCGCCTCGACATTGGCCAGGCTATTGCGCGGCACCAGCTGGAAGATCACGTCGCCCTTGCTGGCGTACTGCCCGTCGGCCACCAGTTGCTGGGCCACGGTGCAGTCGCAGGGGGAGGTCAGGGTGCCGGTCATCTGCTTGCCGAACAGTTCCTCGACCTTGGCCGGTTGCAGCTGGTTTTCGTCCAGGTGGCCCTTGAGCACGTCCAGCATGCTGGTGCTGAAGCTGGCCAGGGGCGCGCCTTTGGCGACGCTGCCATCGGTCTGCACCAGGCTCTGCACGGTGCCGTCGCGCGGCATCGTGACGTTCATCCCCGGAACGTTGACCAGGCCGGCCTCGGCGTGGCTGACGAAGTACATGCCGTACACCGACTTGAGGATGAAACCGAAGGCGGCAAGGCCGACGATGAAGATCCCGGCGCTGAAGGTCACCGCCCGCAGGCGCCCCAGCGGAGTCATGCCGCTGCCGCTGTCCTTGTTCTTGCGCGCCTTGGTGAAGTTGTCGCGCTGCAGGGTGGCGAGCACGTCGCCCATGCTGACGATGTCGCCGGCCAGGTGCGAGGTGATCAGGTGGCGCAGGGTGGAGATGTCCTGGGGTTCGAGGTTCTGGAACTGGCAACCGACCCGGCCGCTCTGGCGATCGAAGGAGCGGACCTGCAACTCGACGTCCATGGCCAGGCCGAGGTTGTCGATGACAAATTGCAGGCGGCCCTTGTGCACTTCGCCCACGGTCAGCATCTGCTGCCCGGCGTTGAAGCTCAGGCCGCCGGCGGAGAGGTCGTGGACCCGCACTTCAAGAGGCTTGGCCTCGGTTCCGAAGAAGCGCAGCTTGGCCGGGATCTTGACCCGGGCGTGCTGGCGTTGGGCTTCGGATTCATGCACTACATTGACGTTCACGGCGGTGTTCATAGAGTCGATTTCCTAGTTAATTCAGGCAAGGCGGTTCAGACCATCAGCAGCAGGACAGCGACGAACACGCTGCCGGCCGAGAAGGTCATGGTCCGAGACGACCAGGTGTTGAACCAACGTTGAAAACTGGCCAGGTCGCGGGTCAGCTTGGTGTCCTGGCGGGTCCAGGATTGCTGGTCGAGGCGGAAGAACACGTAGATCTTCACCAGCGCGCCGACGATCTGGTTGTAATAGAGAATCAAGGGGTAGGCCGGGCCGATGCGGTGCCCCGAGCAGGACAGCAGCAGGGTCAGGATCAGGCGGGTAATGCCGATCCACAGCAGGTAGGCCAGGATGAAGGCAGTGCCGTACTTGAAGCTGGCGATGATCGCCACGGTCAGGCCCAGCAGCGAGGTCCACATCGATACGCGCTGGTCGAACAGCACCACGCTGGTGAACAGCCCCAGGCGTTTCATGCCCAGGCCGAGGGCCCGGGAGTTTTGCCGCAGGTTGTTGCCGTACCAGCGGAACATCAGCTTGCGGCTGGCCTTGATGAAGCTCTTCTCCGGCGGGTGCTCCACGGTGTTGATTGCCGCGTCAGGCACGTAGAAGGTGTCGTAGCCCAGGCGCATCAGGCTGAACCAGCTGGACTTGTCGTCGCCGGTAAGGAACTTGAAGCGGCCCAGGCGCCAGTGCTGCAGGGAGTCGCTTTCCACGTCGGCGATGAAGTCCGGGTCGGTGACCACGGTGGCGCGAAACACCGACATGCGCCCGGTCATGGTCAGCACGCGCTTGGACAGGGCCATGGAGCACATGTTGATGTGGCGCTGGGCGAAGCGCAGCTTGTGCCATTCGCTCATGATGTAGCCGCCGCGCACTTCGCAGAATTCGTTGGTGGTCAGGCCGCCGACATTGCCGAACAGCTGGAACCAGGGCACGGTCTTGCGTACCACGCCTTCGCCGAGCACGGTGTCACCGTCGATCACCGCTACCACGGCGCGGCTGTCCGGCAGGTGGCGGGAGATGGCACGAAAGCCGAAGGCCAGGCCATCACGCTTGCCGGTGCCGGGGATGCGCACGAAGTCCAGCTTGACCCGCTCCGGCGGGTTCATCCGCGCCCACAGGCTTTTCACCAGCAGCTCGTCGGACATTTCCACGATCGAGCAGACCACGGTAGTGGGGAAGCCGCAGTCGATGGCTTCACGGATGACCGAGCCGTAGACCTGGGCGGTGGTCAGCGCGTCGATCCGGAAGCTGGTGACCATCAGGTACACATGGGACGGGTCCGCCGCGCTGCCGAGCTTGCGCACCTTGCGCCGCAGGTGCGGGTAGACCACGTAGAGAAACAGCATGCCGCGCACGAAGTGCGTGGCACCCATCGAGTAGCGCCAGATGCCCACGGCGCCAATCAGGAAAATGAAGTCCTTGGACTGTGAGTCGAAGGTCGAGGCGGGCAGCAACAAGGCCATGCCCATCAGCAAACTCAAGTAGAACAGCCAACCGGCGGCCTGAAGCAGGCCGTGCTTTAGCCTGTGCATAATCTGCGTCCATCAAGGTCTCGGGCGAGCCTGTGGGGTGGCCCGAGGGGGGTTAAGGCAGGCATGGAGATCTGGGAGGGCCAGATCGCTGGCCAGCCAGCTCCTACGGGGATGGGGTAGGAGCCGGCTGGCTGGCGAACCCTTACCAGCAGATCCCTTCGGTACGGCCTTTGCTGCAGGTAGCCTTGGACATGAAGCCCACCAGGTCGATGACCTGCTTGCCGTGGGGCACGTCTTCGGCCAGGGCGCGGAACTTCTCGTCGCGGTTGCCGAGAATGATCACGTCGGAGTTGCCGATTACCGCGTCGAAGTCCGAGTTGAGCAGGGACGAAACGTGGGGGATCTTCGACTCGATGTAGTCCTTGTTGGCGCCGTGAACCCGGGCGTACTCGACGTTGCTGTCGTAGATGCTCAGGTCGAAGCCCTTGCCGATGAGCATTTCCGCCAGTTCCACCAGCGGGCTCTCGCGCAGATCGTCGGTGCCGGCCTTGAAGCTCAGGCCCAGCAGGGCGACCTTGCGCTTGTCATGGCTGGAAACGATGTCGAAGGCGTTCTGCACCTGGGATTCGTTGCTGCGCATCAGCGAGTTGAGCAGGGGCGCCTCAATGTCCAGGGAGCCGGCGCGGTAGGTCAGGGCGCGCACGTCCTTGGGCAGGCACGAGCCGCCGAAGGCGAAGCCCGGGCGCATGTAGTACTGGGACAGGTTGAGGGTCTTGTCCTGGCAGACCACGTCCATCACTTCACGGCCGTCCACGCCCACCGCCTTGGCGATGTTGCCGATCTCGTTGGCAAAGGTGACCTTGGTGGCGTGCCAGACGTTGCAGGTGTACTTGATCATCTCGGCGACTTCGATGTCCTTGCGGATGATCGGTGCATCGAGCTCTTCGTACAGCGCTTGCAGCACATCACCGGAGGCCTGGTCGAACTGGCCGATCACGGTCATGGGCGGGAAGTCGTAGTCCTTGATCGCGGTGCTTTCACGCAGGAACTCGGGGTTCACCGCGACGCCGAAATCCACCCCGGCCTTCTTGCCCGAGCAGTCTTCGAGGATCGGGATCACCACGTTCTTCACGGTGCCCGGCAGCACGGTGCTGCGCACCACGATGGTGTGGCGGGTGGCCTTGTCGCGCAGGACGAAACCGATCTCGCGGCACACCGATTCGATGTAGTCCAGTTCCAGGTCGCCGTTCTTCTTGCTCGGGGTACCGACGCAGATCATCGACAGGTCGGTATCGCGAATGGCCTCGGCGAAGTTGGTGGTGCCACGCAGACGAGCGGTCTGGATTCCTTGCGCCAGAAGTTCGCCCAGGCCCGGTTCGACGATCGGCGACTTGCCGGCGTTGATCAGGTCGATCTTGTCTTTGGAGATATCTACGCCAACCACTTCATGGCCCCGTGCGGACAGGCAACCGGCACATACTGCACCGACGTAACCCAAACCAAATATGCTGATGCGCATCGCATTTACCTCTGTGTTATTCACGCCATTAGATGGCCGGAGTTAATGTTTGCCAGCTGTTGTTGTGCACTCGGAAGTCCAGCGAAGTACGCTGTAGTGCCGTGTGCAGGCAGACTAAGTTCCGAGTGACTAAATAAATGCACTCAAGTTGTGCGCAACCGATCCATGTTGTTTTGACTTGCCCTTGAATGTTGCCGGCGGCTCCTGCTGCAGGTCCCTCGAGAAAAACCATCCGCGTTCCTGTGGATGGCTGGATGCCACGTAGTACGGGCTCTCCATTTGTTTTCGGGGGCCTTGAAGGCCAGCTGTTCCTTGGCTCGTTAGGGGATAGTTGAGGTGCCTTATCTCCGTTTGTTTACCCTTTAGTTCAAGTTTGTGACTCGTTGGTCAAATCAATGTTGCAACTTGATTAGTTCATCGTGAGTCCGTGTAAGTCATCTCCTACAACCTCGTTGAGAATCGTTACCGGTGGTATGAGCGGTGTCTGAAGGCATAGTTCCTGCCCGCTCATCCTGTTTTTCGAAATTTCTTGAAATATTGAGAAAGATGGCACTGCTCTCAAACTGATAGCACTAACGGTTTGAGCCTTTAGTTATGGGGAGTTGAAGGGGGGGGATATTTTTGTGCCACTACCGAATAAAAAAAGTGGTGCCACTACTGAAAAAAATCAGCGCTGTCGAGTGAAATAAAAGTTAGGCAAAACGCTGAAAGTTCTATGGCGCCAGAAAATTGGCTTATTAAAGGCGGGGAATGTGCGGATGATCACATTCTGGCGCGCTCGCCGGTTGGAAACGAGCGCGGCAGGGGAACGCTTTATTCCGGTGCGTGGTCGCGCAGGAATACCAGGTTGTCGGCCTTGGACTGCTCCGCGCTGAAGCGGTAGCCCTGGACGTCGAATTGCTTGAGCTGAGCGGGGTCGTTGATGCGCTCCTGGATGACGAAGCGGCTCATCAGGCCACGGGCTTTCTTGGCATAGAAACTGATGATCTTGTACTGGCCGTTCTTCAGGTCCTTGAACTCGGTATTGATGATCCGCGCGTTCAGGGCCGTGCGCTTTACCGCCGAGAAGTACTCGTTGGAAGCCAGGTTCAGCAGCAGGTCGTCACCTTGCTCGGCCAGGGCCTCGTTCAGCCATTCGCTGATACGGGTGCCCCAGAAGGCATACAGATCCTTGCCCCGGGCGTTGGCCAGCTTGGTGCCCATTTCCAGGCGATAGGGCTGCATCAGGTCCAGAGGGCGCAGCAGGCCGTACAGGCCGGAAAGCATGCGCAGGTGTTGCTGGGCGTAGTCGAAATCCGCCTCGCTGAGGGTTTCGGCGTTGAGCCCGGTATAGACGTCGCCCTTGAACGCCAGCAGCGCCTGCTTGGCGTTGTCTGGGGTGAAGGCCGGGGTCCAGCTACCGAAGCGCGCGGCGTTGAGCCCGCCGATCTTGTCGGATACGTGCATCAGCTCGCTGATCTGCGCCGGGGTCAGTTCCCGCAGTTGCTGGATCAGTTCCTGGGAGTGGTCGAGGTATTGCGGCTGGGTGAAGCGCTGGGTAACCGGCGGTGTTTCGTAATCGAGGGTCTTGGCGGGTGAAATCACCATCAGCATGGGGTCGTCTCCTTTTGGCGTCGGGGGATTCTAGGGGCTCGGGCGCCCGGACTCCACCTATGATGGCGATAGTCATGACCGCTGATCGCGGTTCGCCGGCAAGCCGGCTCCCGCACGAGCCTGTAGGAGCC
>NZ_JBXAMM010000002.1:333545-648418 GCF_058800645.1 Pseudomonas sp. GW822-FHT04H02
GTGGAGAAGAAACAGAGCCTGTAGGAGCCGGCTTGCCGGCGAAGGGGCCCTGATTCCTGGCACAGATCGGCTATAGTGCGGCGCGGGTTTTGTTCTGGAGGCATCCCTTTTGCGTATCGCGTTTCTCTTCTCGGCCTGGCTTCTGAGTTTCAGCGTGCTGGCAGCGCCCAATGATGTGGCGACCCTGGACCGCAGCACCTGGCCGGAAAAGCTCGACAATCCGACCCTGTTCGACGTCGCCTCGCGGGCCGAGATCCTCACCTTCGCTCGCGCCTTGCTGATCAGCGAAGCCTGGGACGAGGCCTCGATGAAGCAGCGCCTGGGCCTGCGGATGATCAATATGGAGGCGATCTCTGAGCTGCGCGAGCATCTGTGGCAGCGCCTGCTGGATAACTACAACTTCGCCCAGCAGAGCTGCGACCAGGACGCGTCCTTCTGTTACCTGGTGGAAAACATGCAGCAGTTGCGCAAGCAGGCCGGCAAGTTCCATCTGGCGCAGGACTCCTACTACGCACGCTGGGGCGAGCCGAGCCGGACCTTCCACGAGCAGTACCTGGACGAATTGCTGCGCAAGGCCGCGCTGTCACCGCAGACCAGCAGCGAAGTGCTGCGCTTTGGCGACTACGAGCGCAATGGCGACGAGCTCAATGACCGGCTGTTTCTGCTGACCTTCGACAGCGCCGCCAACCTGGCGCCGGACAACACGCCCTGGCTCACCAACTACCTGCGCAAGGCCAACCTCAGCGGCACCTTCTTCGTTCTTGGCAACGATATCCAGAACCGTCTCGACAAGGCTTCGGTGGCCAGCCTGCAATCCCTGTATTCCCGGCAGTGCGTTGGGGTCCAGGGGTGGGAATTCCGTTCCCACAGCCATTGGCAGGACTGGCAGTACTCGATCCAGCGCAGCGCCGACCTGGTGAAAAGCAAGCTGCCGGAAAACTACGTGCCGCTGTTCCGCCCGCCCTATGGCCAGCGTCGCGCCGACGCCCAGGGCTTCTTCAATGCCCAGGGCATGCAGGTGGCGCTATGGGACATCGACGCCCAGGATGGCGCCGGCAAGCTCAAGGCCGAGGACAGCGGGCAGAGAGTGTTGACCTTGATGCTGCTGTGGCGACGCGGGGTGATCGCCTTCAATGCCAAGCAGGATGGGGTCAAGAGCAGCCTGCCCTGGTTGCTGGCCCAGACCGCGCAGAGCGGCATCGGTTGGGAAGACTGCCAGGATGCATTTCGCTGAAACGAAACAGCCTGCGCAAACAGGGAGAAATGGCGGTTGAAGAGGGGAAAAATAGCGGGATTTCGAGGCAGGCGGACTTCCGACTTTAACGGTGCCCGGGCCACTCGCCAAGGGCTATTCGTCACTCTGCAAAATAAACATCAAAAAAGCGTCAAAGTGCTTTTTCCTGTCACGGCTTTTGGAGTATTACGAACTCAGACCGCCGAAACCTGCGACACAGGTGGCGTCTCCCAAGACTCCTTGTGTGTGCAGGTCACCTGAACCCCCGCGGGTGAATTCGGTGGCCCTTCGAGGCGCGATACCCCATGGTATTGCGTCGACTGGCTCCCACATAAGGTGACCGAGTATGGATGACCACGGACGTAGCTCTTCTTCCAACCAGCCAATCCTTTATGTACTCGATACCAATGTATTGATTCACGATCCAAACGCCTTACTGAATTTCGAAGAACACCACGTCGCCATCCCTATGACCGTCCTCGAAGAGCTGGACAAGCTCAAGAGCGGGCATCACAGCGTGGCCGCCGAATGCCGCCAGGCCATCCGCCTGATCGACAAGACCCTGGGTGAGGCCTCACCCGAGGACGTCGAGCTGGGCGTACCGATCCAGCGTGGCAAGAGCGGGCCCAAGGGCTTGCTGTCGATCCTCATGAGCAAGCGCAACGAGCCCACCAGCCTGTTGCCGGACAACCTCAACGACAACATCATCATCAACCAGCTGATCGACCTGCACGCGCGCAACAAGGACCTGCCCGTGGTGCTGGTGACCAAAGACATCAACATGCGCCTCAAGGCGCGGGCCTGCGGGATCGCCGCCGAGGACTACAGCACCGACCAGCTGGTGGACGATGTTTCCCTGCTGCCCAATGGTTTCCACAACATGAGCGGCTCGTTCTGGGACCGCGTAAGCAAGGTGGAAACCCGCCAGGACCATGGCCGTACCTGGCACCAGGTGCAGTTGATCGACAACCTGCCGGCGGTGCACATCAATGAATTCATCATCGACGAACAGGGCTTTGTCGGCTGGATCAAGGAAATCCGCGCCGATGTGCTGCTGATCCTCGACCTGCATCAGGAACCCCTGTTGCACCAGGAAGCCTGGGGCCTGAAACCGCGGGACATCTATCAGGGCCTGGCGCTGTACGCGCTGCTCGATCCGGATATCCACCTGGTCAACCTGTCCGGCGCCGCGGGCTCGGGCAAGACCATCCTGGCCCTGGCCGCCGCTATCGAGCAGACCATGGTCAGCAAGCGCTACCGGCGCATCATCGCCACCCGCAGCGTGCAGGGGCTGGACCAGGAGATCGGCTTCCTGCCCGGCACCGAGGCGGAGAAGATGGAACCCTGGCTGGGCGCCATCACCGACAACCTCGAAGCCCTGCACATGGATGACGAGAACACCCACGGCAGCGTCGACTACATCCTCAGCAAGGTGCCGTTGCAGTTCAAATCCCTGAACTACATCCGCGGCCGCAGCTTCCAGCAGAGCCTGATCCTGATCGACGAATGCCAGAACCTCACCCCGCACCAGATGAAGACCATCATCACCCGTGCCGGCGCCGGTTCCAAAGTGGTGTGCCTGGGCAACCTGGCACAGATCGATACCCCCTACCTGTCGGCCACCAGTTCTGGCCTGACCTACCTCACCGAACGTTTCAAGGACTTCCCCAACGGCGTGCACATCACCCTGCAAGGGGTGCCGCGCTCGATCCTGGCGGAATACGCCGAAAGCCACTTGTAACCTCACCCTGGAACACAACGGGCGGCCCTTGGGCCGCCCGTTGCACTTCTGGCGCAGGCTCAGGCCAGTTGCTGCAGTTCCTCCAGCTCGCTGGAACGACTGTGGGCGCGTGCCATCAGGCTGTAGATCGACGGCAGCACGAACAGGGTGAACAGGGTGCCCACCAGCATGCCGATGACGATCACCAGCCCCAGGCCGAAACGGCTGCTGGCGCCGGCGCCGGAAGAAAACAGCAGCGGTACCAGCCCCACCACCATGGCGGCGGTGGTCATGAGGATCGGCCGCAGGCGGATCCGTGCCGCGCGGATAATCGCCTGTGCCGCAGTGCAGCCCAGGGCCGCGCGCAGTTCATTGGCGAACTCCACCATCAGGATGCCGTGCTTGCTGATGAGGCCGATCAGGGTCACCAGGCCGATCTGCGTGTAGATATTGATGGTCGCCAGCCCCAGCGCCAGGGGAATCAGCGCGCCACAGATCGACAGCGGCACGGTGATCAGGATGATCAGCGGGTCGCTCAGGCTTTCGTACTGCGCGGCCAGCACCATGTAGATCACGATGAGGGCGAACAGGAAAGTCAGCAGCAGGGCATTGCCTTCGTGGATGAACTGCCGCGAATCGGCCTGCCAGTCATGGCTGAAACTGGCGGGCAGGGCCTGGCTTTGCTGCTGCAGGAAGGCCACCGCCTGGCCCAGGCTGACCCCCGGGGCGGGGATGCCCTGGAAGGTCGCGGCATTCTGCTGGTTGAACTGCTTGAGCTTGTTGGGTTGGATGCTGTCATGCAGGCTGACCACGGTGGACAACGGCACCTGGGTGCCGCTGTCGGTCTCCACGTAGAAGCCGTTGAGGGCCTGGGGCGTCAGGCGCTGGGCCGCGGCGCTCTGGGGAATCACGTCGTAGGAGCGGCCCTGCAGGGCGAAGCGGTTGGTGTAGTTCTCGCCGATCAGCACCGCCAGGGTGGTGCCGATGTCCTGCATGCGGATGCCCAGGCTGTTGGCCTTGCTGCGATCGATGCGCACCTCGGTCACCGGGTTGTTGAACTCCAGGTCGCTGTCCACCACCGCGAACAGGCCGCTGGCCCGGGCCTGCTGCTTGATCTCCTCCATGGCCTGGAACAGCGAGCGGTAGTCCTCGGTGCTGCGGATCACCAGTTGCACCGGCAGGCCGCCGGTGGAGGCCGGCAGCGGCGGCAACTGGAAGACGAAGATCGAGTTGCCCTCGACCGCATCGACCTCCTGCTGCAACTGCTGCTGGATGCTGGCCGCGCTGCGCTGGCGTTGCGACCACTCGCTGAAGTTGACCCCGGCGAAACTGGCGGCCACGCCGTCGCTGCCATTGATGATCCAGGTGCTGACGGTTTCCGGCAGGCCCTGGAGGATCGCGTCCAGCTGGTAGGCATAGCGCTCGACATAGTCCAGGTTGGCGTGCTGCGGCGACTTGATCGCCAGCAGCAGGTTGCCCTGGTCTTCGTTGGGCGCCAGCTCCTTGCTGGCGTGGCCGTAGAGCCACGGCAGGCTGAGCAGCACCAGGGCGGCAAACGCCAGGACCGCGCCGCGCCAGCGCAGGGAACGCACCAGGCCGTGCTGGTAGAGACGTGCCAGCCAGTGGAAGAACTGCTCGGCCCAGCGGCTCATGCGACCTTCCTGCTGCCCCGCCGGCAGCAGCTTGGCGCACATCACCGGGGTCAGGGTCAGGGCCACTACCCCGGAGATCAGCACCGCGCCGGCCAGGGTCAGGGCGAACTCCTTGAACAGCGCGCCGGTCAGCCCGCTCATCAGGCCGATGGGCATGTACACCGCAGCCAGGGTGATGGTCATGGCGATCACCGGCGAGGCGATTTCGCGGGCCCCGACAAAGGCCGCCTGCAACGGCGTGCGACCCTCCTTGAGGTGGCGGTGGATGTTCTCCATGACCACGATGGCATCGTCCACCACCAGGCCGATGGCCAGGACCATGGCCAGCAGAGTCAAGAGGTTGATGCTGAAGCCGAACAGGTGCATCAGCGCCAGTGCGCCGACCATCGACAGCGGAATGCTGACCACCGGGATCAGCACGCTGCGGGCCGAGCCCAGGCACAGGTAGATGATCGCCACCACGATCAGGATGGCTTCGATCAGGGTTTCGATGACCTCGATGATCGAGGCCTGGATGAAGTGGGCGGTCTCGAACGCCAGGGCCACCTCCACTCCCGGCGGCAGGGTCTTCTGGATCTCCGGCAGCAGGCGCTTGATGTCGGCGACGATCAGCAGCGGGTTGCCCTTGGGCGTGGCATACAGGCCCAGGTGCACCGCCGGCTTGCCGTCCATCAGCGCACTGGTTTCATAGGACGCCGAGCCCAGCTCGACCCGGGCGATGTCCCGCAGGCGCAGGAGGTGGTCGCCACGGTTGCTGATGACCATGTCGCGAAACTCGTCGAGGTTGCTCAGGTCGGTGTTGACCTGGATCGACGAGATCACGTACTGGCCCTTGATCTGCCCGGGGGCGGCCTGGAAGTTGTTGGCGCGGATCGCCTGTTCCACCTGGGCCGCGCTGACGCCGTGGCCGGCCATGCGCTGCGGGTCCAGCCACAGGCGCATGGCCAGGCGCTGGCCGCCGAAGGTCTCGACCTTGGCCACGCCCTCGATGCTGGAAAACAGCGGCTGTACCACCCGGCTGAGGTAGTCGCTCAGCGCCGAGGCGGACAGCGAGCGGCTGGCGAAACCGACATAGGCCACGGCGGTGGCGTCCCCGGCGGAACGCTCGATCACCGGGTCGTAGGCCTGCTCGGGCAGGCGGTACTTGACCTGGTTGACCTTGGCGATCACCTCGCTCAGGGTCTTCGACGAATCCTGGTTGAGGGCCATGCGCAGGGTGATCAGGCTGCGCCCCTGGACCGAGGACGAGCTGACGTAGTCCACCCCCTCCACCGAGGCCAGGGACTGGTTGATCGGCTGGGTGACAAAGCCCTGCATCAGCTCAGCCGGCGCCCCGGGGTAGTCGGTGGTGACGCTGATCACCGAGCTTTCCAGCAACGGGTACTGGCGCACCGGCAGGTTGCTGTAGGCCTTGAGCCCCGCTAGCAGGATCAGCAGGCTGACCACCAGCGCCAGCACCGGGCGGCGGACAAACAGATCGGTGAACTTCACGGCTCTTCTCCTGCGGCCAGGGTCGTCGCACTGCCGCCGGCATCGCTGAGCACGCTGTGCTGCTGCGGTTCGATCGGGGCGCCGTCACTGAGCTTGATCTGCCCGGACGTCACCACTTGCGCGCCCGGCGCCAGGCCGCTGTCGATCACCACCCGGCCGGCATGCCGCGCGCCGGTTTTCACCGATACCCGCTGCACCGTCGGCGCGCCCTGGGCATCCTTGGCCGGCTGGACCACGAACAACTCTTCGCCGTAGGCGTTATAGGTCACCGCGGTTTCCGGCACGCTCAAGGTGCCACTGGGCAGCGGCTGGGCCAGCCGCACACGAGCGAACATATGGGGCAGGGCGCTGGCTGGCGGGTCTTGCAGGCGCGCCTGGATGCTCAGGGTGCGGGTGCGATCGAGAAACGGATCGACAGCGCTCACTTTGGCGCTGAGCACCTGCCCGGGCAGGGCGTCGAGAAGCACTTCCAGGGTCGCCCCTGGCGTGACTTGGGCCAGCGCCTGCTCGGGCACGCTGAAGTTGACGTACAGGCCCTTGTCGCCAATCAGGTTGATCAGTACGTCCCCAGGCTTCACGTATTGCCCCAGGTGCACCTTGCGAATGCCCAGGGTGCCGGCAAAGGGCGCGCGGATGGTGCGCTGCTCGATTTCCGCGGTCAGCGCCTGCAAGGCGCCCTTGGCGGTGGACAGCTCGGTCTGGGCATTGTCGAAGGCTTCCCTGGAGGTGGCGTTGACCGACACCAGGCGCCGCGAGCGTTCGAGGCGGATCCGGGCGTTTTCCATTTCCCCTTGCAGGCGCACCAGGTTGCCGCGCTGGGGCGCGTCGTTGAGCTGGACCAGGACCTGGCCGCGTTCGACCCGCTGCCCTGACTGGATCGGCAGGTTGACGATGCGCCCGCCGATTTCCGCCGGCACGCTGACTTGCTGGATCGCCTCCAGTTCGCCGATGGCTTCCAGGTAGTTGGGGAAGGGCAGGGTACTGGCCGTGGCCACGGCGACCTTGACCGGTGCCTGTGCATAGGCCTGTGGGCCGGGCCGGGCCCCGTGCCACAGCCACCCGGCCAGCAGGCCGACGGTCAGCAGCGCCGCGATCAGCGCCAGCCATGCGCGCAGGGAGGGGGGCTTGGTTACACCGACGGACACCATGACATTCACTCCTTGACGTCAGTTGCAGTTTCAGTAGATCGGCCAGCAACCGGGGGTGAGCAGCTCGACGAGGTTTTCATCCGGGTCGCGGAAATAGATGCTGGAGCCGCCCTTGGGCCATTCGGTACGACCTTCCAGGGGGATGCCGGAGTGGGCCAGGCGTTCCTTCCAGCCGGGCAGGTCCTGCTTGTCGATGGCAAAGCACACATGGATCCGCCCGCTGGCATCGTGGGGCGGGATCTCGCCGCCGCTGAGGTATTTGGTGTGCAGCGAGGCGCCCCGCTTGAACAGCAACAGGGTATTCTGGCCGCCGATGTTCAGCGCCACGAGGACATCACTCTCGACCATGACTTCCAGCTGGAAGGTTTTTGCGTAGAATTCTTTCGCGATGTCGAGATCGTTCACATAAAGGGCTGTTTCAATAATTCGTTTGAGTTGCAGCATGTGTTGCTCCTTTTGGGACCTTGCTCCCTGAGTTGGAAATGACAGGATGGTCACGGTCTTACTGCGCAATATCGATTTGAACCTGCTGGTGGTGCTTGATGCCCTGCTGACAGAAAAACATGTCACCCGCACGGCCTTGCGCCTGCACTTGAGCCAGCCGGCCATCAGCCACTCGTTGAGCAAGTTGCGCGGGTTGCTGGATGACCCGATCCTGATTCGCCGGGGCAGCGAACTGGTGCTCAGTTCCCTGGCCCAGAACATCCAGCAGCCGCTGCGGGAAATCCTCGGCCAGATCGAAACCCTGTTCGGCAAGTCCATCGACTTCGACCCGGCCAGTTCCCAGCGCATCTTCACCCTGGCGATGTCCGACTACGGCGCCGCGCTGGTGCTGCCCAACCTGATGGTGCGCTTGCGCCGCGATGCGCCGAACACCACCTTGGTGGTGACCCAGGACACCCGGCACGGAATGTTCGAGCAGGTTTCCCAGGGCAAGATCGACCTGGCCCTGGGGGTGTTTCCCAACCTGTCCGGCGACATTTCCACCGAGGTACTGTTCGAGGAAACCTTCTCCTGCCTCCTCGACCGACGCACGTTGCCGGCCGACGGCACGCTGGACCTGGACAGCTACCTGGCCCGGCCACACATCCTGGTGTCGATGGATGGCAGCGCCAACGGCGAGGTGGACAGCCTGCTGCGCGACGAAGGGCTGCAGCGGCGGATAGCCGTGAGCGTGCCCCATTGGCGCACTGCCCCCAGCATGATTCACAACACCGACCTGATTCTCACGGTGGCCACTCGCACCCTGGACGAAGCGCTGCTTAACCAGGACCTGATCCAGCTGCGACCGCCGTTGCCGATTCCGCCGTTTCCCTTCGTGCAGATCTGGCATCAGCGTTTCGACAATGAACCGGCCCATGTCTGGTTGCGCGAACAGGTCAAGCAGGTGGTCGCTCATAGCGCGCTCGGCGGCTGAGCCGGCCGCAGGCGCAGACGCAGGTCCGGCCCCAGCTGGCTGACGTCATACAGGGCAAAGTCCAGGGCCTCCTCCAGGCGGTCGAAGCACGGCAGGTGCACCAGCGGCCGGGCCAGATCCCCCAGCAGGCGCGGAGCCACGTACAACAGCAACTCATCCACCAGATGCGCCTTGAGCAGGTTGCCGGCCAGTGTCGGGCCGGCTTCCACCAGCAGGTCGTGCAGGCCGCGCTGGCTGAGGTTGTGCAGCAACTGCTCAAGGTGCAGGCCCTGGTCGTCCCCGGGCAGCGCCATGACCTGCTCGCTGTCGCTGCTGGCCAGCGGGCACTCCCGGTGCACCACGTGCAGGCTCGGCGCCTGGTCGTTGAACACCCGCGCCGTGGCGGGCACCCGGCCCTGGCTGTCGAGCACCACACGTACTGGCGCCAGGGCCTCCGGGGAGGACAGCTGGCGTACCGTGAGCAGTGGGTCGTCCGCCAGGACGGTACCGCTGCCGGTGAGGATCGCCGAGCTGCGGGCCCGCCAATACTGCACGTCGGCCCGGGCCCGGGTGCTGGTGATCCACTTCGAGCGCCCATTGTCCAGGGCCGTGCGCCCGTCCAGGCTCATGCCCATTTTCAGTTGCACCCAGGGCCGCTGGCGCCGCACTGTGGACAGAAAGCCCCGGTTCAACTCCTGGGCCGCCGATTCCAGCAGGCCGACCCGCACCTCGATTCCGGCGTTGCGCAGTTGGGCGATGCCCTGGCCGTTGACCTGTTCGAACGGGTCCTGATGGGCCACCACCACGCTGTGCACGCCGCTGTCGATCAGGGCCTGATGGCAGGCACCGGTGCGTCCGACATGGCTGCAGGGTTCCATGGTCACGTAGGCGGTGGCCCCCCGCGCCAGGCCACCGGCCTGGCGCAGGGCGAACACCTCGGCGTGGGGCCCGCCGGCCCGCCGATGCCAGCCTTCGCCGACCACTTGCGAGCCATGGGCGATCACGCAACCCACCCGCGGATTGGGCCAGGTGGAGTGGCTGCCCCGTTCTGCCAGGGACAGGGCGTGCTGCATGTGCTGGAAGTCGACTTCGCTGAAGTAGGTCATGGGCGCGCCGACTGGACAGCGGCCGGGGGCGTGATCGGGTAGATCCGGCCGTCGTAGGCGCTGGCCAGGAAACCTTCGCCGCTGGCGTCATGGATCAGGCAGGAAATGCCGCTGGCGGTGGGTTTCTCCACGCTGGCCCAGACGCGCTTTTTCAGATCGAAGACGGCCACGGTGCCGCCGTAGCTGCCGGTGGCGATCATCGAGCGGTCCCGGGAGATGGCGATGCACTTGATCGAGTGGCTGTGGGGCGTGTCGAACACCTCGCTGGCGCCATCGCGCCACAGGCGCAGTTTCAGGTCGCGACCGATGCTGGCGAAGCCGCCCTGGATCTGCGTGCAGCCGTTGGAGATCCGCTCGTGGGCCTTGTCCAGGTAGGTTTCCAGGCCGAAGTCGGCAATCCGGAAGAAGGCCGCGGCTGCGGTGGCGCACACGCTGAAAATGTAGGTTTCATCGGCGGCGATGCCTTTGATGGCGTTCTCATGCATGCGCACCTGGGTGACGAAGCGCGGCTGCTGCTGGTCCAGGCAGAAGATCAGCGCTTCGCCGGTGTAGGTGCCGATGGCTGCGTGCAAGGCACCGTCCTTGATGAAGGTGGTGCCGCAGTTCAGGGGCGAGCGGTGCTGGTACAGGGTGGCGCCGGTGCGGGCGTCGAACACCGTGCCCATCTGGCCGCCGGTCAACACACTGTCGCCAAAGGGCAGGAGGAAGTTGCACAGGCTGCCGGCCTTGATGCTGGGTTGGCCGTTGATGTGCAGGATGCCGGCGTCGCCGATGCTGTAGACGTCTTCGCCGACCACCGCCACTGCGTTGAGGCTGACCGCCGGTTCGATGCCGCTGAGGTCCCAGGTCTGGGTGGCGAAATCCCAGGTGGCATAGCGCGAGCCGAAGGTGACGAAGGCGATGCGATGGCTGCCCAGCAGCGCGCAACTGCGTGGCCAGATGATGCTCGGCAGGGAGGTTTCCGCGGTCTTGACCAGGGTGCCGTCCTGCTTGAGGTGCCAGAGCATGACCGAGCGGTCGTAGCTGAGGCTGATCAGCAGGCGCTGGCTGTCGTCCCAGATGATGCGCTTGATCCCGGCGCTGTGGGCGGGCTGCAGCAGGGTGCCGCGGGGGCTGATGATGGAGATCTTGCCTTCGTCGTCGCCGGCGAAAATGATGCCCTCGCGGGACAGGGCCACGGTGTCGGTTTCCACGCCGCCCAGGTCGATGGTTTCCAGCTGTTGCCCGGTATTGGCATCCCAGCGCCGGATCGAACCGTCATCGCTGCTCGACACCAGGGTCTGGCCATCGGCCGACCAGCACACCGAGATCACGTCGGCGGTGTGGCCGTGGAGGATCCGCAGGGTCTGGCCGCTGAGGTTGAACAGGCGGATGCTGTGGTCCCGGGAGCAGGTGGCGATGGTCTGGCCGTCCGGGGAGAAGGCGGCCATCTCGATGTCGTCGTCATGGCCGATGAGCACGGTCTTCAGGCGCAGGGACGGCACTTCCCAGACCCGCGCGGTGTAGTCGCTGCTGGCGCTTACCAGCAGCGTGCCGGCGGCGTTGAATGCGCACTGGTTGGCCAGGTGATCGTGAAGGACCCGCTGGATCGGGGTCCGGGTCCTGGCATCCCAGAGGATCACCTGGTTGTCGTAGCCGGCGGTGGCGACGTAGGTGTCCTTGAACGTGGCGATGCCGCTGATGGGCCCGAAATGTCTCATGATTATTGTCCTTAATAATGCGTTGGCGGATGACGGGCAGCCGTCCCCCGGCCCGCGGGCTCCGGGGGAGGCAGGCTCTTCTATTTGATGAGATCGATGAGGTGGTGCTTCTTGTCTTTCTTGGCTTGCAGGTAGTGGCTGTTGTGCCGGGTGAGGAAGACCCCGGTGGGGATGGTGCTGTCCACGATGATGCCGTTGTCCTTCAGGGCCTGGACCTTGTCCGGGTTGTTGGTGATCAGGCGGCAGTGCTGCACGCCCAGGGCCTTGAGCATCCTGGCGGCCATGGAGAAGTCCCGGCCGTCCTCGGGGAAGTTCAAGTGGCTGTTGGCTTCGAAGGTGTCCATGCCGCCGTCTTGCAGGCGGTAGGCATCCAGCTTGGCGTACAGGCCGATGCCCCGGCCTTCCTGGCGCAGGTAGATGAGGTAGCCGCCTTCTTCCTGCATGCGCGAGATGGACTCGCTCAGTTGCGGGCCGCAATCGCAGCGCTGGGAGTTGAAGACATCGCCGGTCAGGCATTCGGAATGAATGCGCACCAGGGGGCTGTGTTCGCTGGCGGGGCCCAGCTTGATCAGGATGTGTTCATGGGCCGCTTCCAGGCCGCTGAAACTGTAGAAAGTGCCGGGGGTGGGCGAGTCGTTCAGGGGGATGTCGACCTGGTTTCTGATACTGAGTGTGTTCATGGAAATCCCTTCCGTTCTTTGACGTTGAACGTGTAATTGTTTGGTTGCAAAAGTAGAAATGCCGGGTCAGAGGCTCTCGGCGAGCCTGAAGCCCATCACGTAGATCTCCCTGGGGTATTTGCCGTGTCGACGGCAGTTGCGGGTCAAGTCGCGAAAGCGCGTGAAGCTGCCGCCGCGGGCAATCCGGTGGGTGCCGACCACGGTCACCAGGTCGTCGATGACGGCGTTGCCGCCGGGGTAGGGGGCGTAGTCATCGGCCACGTATTCTTCGACGTTTCCGGCCATGTCCATGCAGCCGAAGGGCGATGCGCCCTCGGGCAGGGCGCCTACCGGGGTGGTGGCGAACAGGCCCATTTCCGCGGTGTTGGCGTGCAGGGGCAGAAACTGGTCGCCCCAGGGGTATTCGAGGTTTTCATGGCCGGCGGCGGCAAACTCCCATTCCGCTTCGCTGGGCAGGCGGAACGAGCGACCGGTACGGGCCGCCAGCCACTGGCAGTAGACGTCGGCATCGCCGGCGCTCAGGCCATAGACCGGATGGTTGGCGCGTTCGCTGGGGAACTGGCCGAAAAGCCAGTTGCCGGGGATGGCGGGGTACTGCGAATCCTCCAGGAATGCCCGGTATTCCAGGTTGGTTACCGGGTACTTGCCAATGGCGTAGGGCTTGAGCTCCACCCGGTGGCGCGGGGCCTCCTTCTCGATCCAGCTGCGGTCCAGCCCCAGGCCCTGCATGCGCTGCAGCACCTGGTCGATGGCCGACTCCTCCAGGCCGATCTCGACCTGGCCGCCTTCGATGGTGATCATCGGCGGGTTGAGTACATCCAGGCGTGGGTCCATGGTCTGTGCCAGCAGCCGTGCCGAGGCCAGACGCCATGACAGGGGAGCGTCAGGGTTTTCCACCCCCAGGGCCAACTGCTCCGCCGATTTGTCGGACAACTGCCGCCAGACTGCCAGGGGCAGCGAAAGCTCGATGCCTGGCTGAAAGTGTTCCGCGAGGCCCATCAATTGCCTGTCGGTCATTTCGGCTGTCAGGGGGCCGTCGAACACTGGCCAGTGAGCAAAACCCTTGGAATTCATAGTACTTCTTGTCCTGCATCTGGTTGAGGGGAGAGGGGCGGTCACAGGGTGCAGATCAGCCCGGTTTGCAGGCAGTTGCGCTCGAAATCGTCCCAGTAGCCGACGGGATGCTTGGCACGATTGGCGACGGAGATGATTGGCTTCTGCCACTGCAGCTTGGAGAAGCCGGCCTTGAGGATGGCGTGCTCGTAGGTGTCGCGGCTCCAGCGGTGGAAGGTGAAGGCGCTGGGCGGTTGGGTAACGAACTCGGCGTGATGGCGGAAGCCACCGGCATGGGCTTCTTCGCTGAGTACGTGGACGCCGTACTTGGTGAAGTTGCCGCGTTGCAACTCGAAGCCCGGGTCCACGGTGTAGGCGATGAGTTTGCCGCCGGGGACCATGTTCCTGGCCACCACCTTGAACATCTTTTCCAGCTCTTGTGGTGATTGCGCGTAATTGAACAGCCAGGCCGCAGTGACGCGGTCGAAGTGCCCCAGTACGCCCATGTCGCAGACGTTGGCGACGTGATACTCGATGGCCTCCTGGTTGCGTGCCGATTCCTTGCGTGCCAGTTCGATCATCGATGAGGAAATATCCACCCCGACCACCTTGCTGGCGCCCTGGTGGTAAAGCTCGCGGCCGAAGTAGCCGAAGCCGCAGGCCAGGTCCAGGACGGATTTGCCTTGTATGGCTCCCACCATATGGAAGAAGGTTTCGGTTTCTACCGAGCGTTGCGAGGCGGTGTCGGTAAAGTCTTCAAAGCGTTCACCGATGGAGTCATAAGTTGCAGCTTGACTGGTCATTGTTCACCTATATGGTCGGCTGAGTGTTATTAACTTTCCGATGAGGAAATAGTTGGGCAGGTTGTTTCTGGTTGTTATCGGTTGTTGCGTTGTTCTTATGGCTAGCCGCGAGTGGTAATGATGAATCCACCAATGACGACTAGTACGCCAATGAGTTTTTGCATGCTTATTGTTTGGCGTGGAAGACCGACCAAACCGAAATAGTCGATGAGCAAGGAAATGATCAGTTGTCCGACAATCACTGTCATGATGAAGTTGAGGGCCCCTAGGCGTGGCGCCATCAGCAGGGCGACGGTGATGTAGAACACACCGGCAATCCCGCCCATCCAGATCCACCAGGGGCCTTCCTGAGCGGCTGCGAAGTTGGGGCGAGGAACTTTAATAAAGATTATTACAGCAATAAGTGCCAGTAGGCTGACAAGTAGTGATACCCCGGTGGCCCATAGTGGATGGCCTAATAAGTGTCCAAGTCTTGAATTGGTTCCTGCTTGTAGTGGTACTGCGAAACCGGCCAGGAGGCTTAGGAGGATTGATATTAGAAATGCCATGTTTTTTCGTTTCCTTTTTCCGGGAAGTTGTACTTTTATTAATATAATGGCGCCAATTCTTTGTTCTTATGCTGGGTATTCGCCACGCTGATCGTCCTCTGGGACCCTGGGCCAGACAGGCCGGCTGACCATCTCGGGCAGGAATGTTTCCCCCCGGGGGGCGGGGCTGCAGGGTGCGGAAAACTGACTCGCGGGTTTACAATCGCCGCCACCAGATCAGGAGTAACGCCGTGCTGACTCATCTCGATTCCCAGGGGCGCGCCAATATGGTCGACGTCACCGACAAGGCCGTGACCTTTCGCGAGGCGGTGGCCGAAGCGCGGGTACGCATGCTCCCGCAAACCCTGCATATGATCGTCAGCGGCGGTCACCCCAAGGGCGATGTATTCGCCGTGGCGCGCATCGCCGGGATCCAGGCGGCAAAGAAAACCAGTGACCTGATTCCCTTGTGCCATCCGTTGATGCTCACCAGTGTCAAGGTCGAGCTCAGTGCCGAAGGCGAGGACTGCGTGCACATCGTTGCGCGTTGCAAACTATCGGGGCAGACCGGGGTGGAAATGGAGGCGCTGACCGCCGCCAGCGTCGCCGCGCTGACCATCTATGACATGTGCAAGGCGGTGGACCGGGGCATGACCATCGACAGCGTTCGGGTGCTGGAGAAGCTCGGCGGCAAGAGCGGCCATTACCAGGCGGATCAGGCATGAAGATCTCGGTGAAGTTTTTCGCTCGCTACCGCGAGGCTCTGGGCATTGACGGGCTGGAGATCGAAGGCGTGTTCCAGCAGGTCGAGGATGTGCGCCAGGCGTTGCTGCCCCGGGACGGGGCCGAGGTATTGGCCGAGCAGAACCTGATGTGCGCCCGCAATGAAGAGCTGTGCCAGCTGGACGAACCCCTGGAAGACGGCGACGAAGTGGCGTTTTTCCCCACGGTGACCGGAGGTTGAGATGGTGATTCGAGTGCAGTCAGCAGCGTTCGATCCCGGGGCTGAAGTCAACGCCATGCACGCCGCGGATACCGGGGTGGGTGCGGTGGTCAGCTTTGTCGGCTACGTGCGCGATTTCAATGATGGGCAGGATGTCCACGGCATGTTTCTTGAGCACTACCCGGGCATGACCGAAAAGGCCCTGGGCAAGATCGCCGCCGAAGCCGAGCAGCGCTGGCCGCTGTTGCAACTGGAAGTGCTGCACCGCATCGGCGCCCTGGAGCCGGGCGAGCCCATTGTGTTTGTCGGTGCGGCCAGTGCCCATCGCCAGGCTGCGTTCGATGCCTGTGCCTTTGTCATGGATTACCTCAAGACCCGGGCGCCGTTCTGGAAAAAGGAAAACACCGCCGACGGCCCGCGCTGGGTGGAAGGTCGCGACAGCGACCATGCGGCGGCCGCGCGCTGGAAAGACTGATCCCCTGATACTTGCCGGCGGCGCCTGAGCCCGCCGCAATCCAACCTGCAATCGACTGCGACTGTTCCCGCCGACCGCTGGGGATAAGTCGTTGCGCGCGCCGTTGACGATATGTACGTAAAAGTCCAGTATGGATTAACAAGTACAAATAAAGCGTCGCCTGTTTCTCCTCTTCTTTCTGTCTTGCCAAACCAACAACAACCCGCGAGAGAACGAACATGAAAAAACTCCCCCTGATCAGTGGCCTGGCCTTGAGCCTGTTGGCGTGCAGCAGCCTGTTCGCGGCCGAAAAGACCCTGCGCCTGGGCATCGAGGCGGCGTACCCGCCATTTGCCTTCAAGACCGCCGAGGGCAAGATCGGTGGTTTCGACTACGACATCGGCAATGCCCTGTGCGCGCAGATGCAGGTCAAGTGCGAGTGGATCGAGGGCGAGTTCGACGGCCTGATTCCTTCGCTGAAGGTGAAGAAGATCGACGCTGCGCTGTCCTCCATGACCATTACCGCCGAGCGCCGCAAATCCGTGGATTTCACCCACAAGTACTACTTCACGTCGTCGCGCCTGGTGATGAAGAAGGGCGCCGAGGTGGACGACCAGTACGCCAGCCTCAAGGGCAAGACCGTGGGCGTGCAGCGCTCCACCACCACCGACCGCTATGCCACGGAGGTGTTCGAGCCCAAGGGCATCAAGGTGGTGCGCTACAGCAACAACGAGGAGATCTACATGGACCTGGCGGCCGGGCGCCTGGACGCGATCTTTGCCGACAGCATTCCGCTGGCCGACTTTCTGTCGATGCCCCGGGGGGCCGACTACGCCTTTGTCGGGCCTGAGCTCAAAGATCCGAAGTACGTCGGCGAGGGCGCCGGGATTGCCGTGCGCAAGGGCAACAGTGAACTGGTGGGCGAGTTGAACAGGGCCATCGATGATATTCGGGCCAATGGTGAATATCAGAAGATCCAGGCCAAGTACTTCAAGTCGGATATCTATGGGGATTGAGACATTGTGGCGTTCTTGAGGACGCCTTCGCGAGCGAGCTCGCTCCTACAGGTGTTGTGCAATTCCGCGTAGGAGCGAGCTTGCTCGTGAACCTTTATTGTCCCTTCAATTCCTTCAGGTGCTTGTACACCGTCGCCCGGCCCATGTTCAGCACGTTGGCCACGTAGTTGGAGGCGCTCTTGCCCTTGAAGGCGCCCTCGGCGTGCAGCGCCAGCACCAGTTCGCGCTTGTGATCGCGGGTCAGCAGGTTCAGCCCCAGCTGGCGCTCGCGCAGCCAGTTGTGCAGGAAGGTGTTGATCCGCTCCTGCCAGTCATCGCGAAACAGCGAGTCGGGCTGGGGAATCAGTTTGCTCGGCGACAGAAACAGGTCCAGCGCCGCCTTGGCGTTTTCGAACAGCGAGATGTTCAGGTTGATGCACAGCACCGCCTGGGGCTGGCCTTGGCTGTCGCGCAGCACGCTGCTGAGGCTGCGGATCTTCTGTCCGTCCCAGTTGAGTTTTTCATAGGGGCCGATGTTGCGTTCGTCGCGGTCGCCGCTGAGCAGGTCTTCCAGGGCTGCGTCGTCGCCCACTTCGCGTTTGGACAGGTTGTTGGCGATGTAGTCGATCTTCTGTGTACGCAGGTCGTGGAGCACCACCTCGGCATGGGGGAAGAACAGGGTGGCAATGGCATCGGCAATCGCCCGGAAATTGTCCAGGGCAGGGTCCTTTGCAGGTGAGGTCATGGTCGTACTCCAGGCAGCTTCAGCGCCCGCCGGCAGCGGGCGCTGGGAGTGTGCCGCAATCGTTGGGGGCGCCTCAACCGGTGGTTCGGTCGAGGCGGGCCGGGGAGAGCATGGCAGGCGTGAGGCCGAAGCGGGTCAGGTGTTCCGGCAAGGGGGCACCTCGCACCAGGGCGGCGCTGGCCTGGCCCATGGCCGGCGAGGTCTGGATACCGTAGCCGCCCTGGCCTGCAACCCAGAACAGCCCCGGAACCTGCAGGTCGAAACCGGCCAGCAGATCGCCGTCGCTGACAAAGCTGCGCAGCCCGGCCCAGGTCCGGGTCGGACGACGGATGCTCAGGGTGGTGGCTTCTTCGATCTGGTGGATACCCAGGGCAATGTCCAGTTCTTCGGGTTGCACATCGTGGGGTTCAACCGGATCGGCATTGGCCGGTGAGCCGAGGAACATGCCGGCGTCGGGCTTCATGTAGAAGGATTCATCCAGGCTCACCAGCATTGGCCAGTGGTGAAAGTCCAGGCCTTCGGCGGCGGCGAAGATGAAAGCCGCGCGGCGCTTGGGCTGCAGGCCCAGGGCGCGGGCTCCGGCCATTGTGCCGATGTGGTCGGCCCAGGCCCCGGCGGCATTGATCAACACCGGCGCACTGAACGCCTGAGCGGCCGTTCGCACCTGCCACTGCCCTTGGCTGTCGCGCTCGATCCCCAGCACTTCATGGTCGGTGCAGACCTGGCCCTGGTTGCGGCGGATGCCCCGCAGGTAGCCCTGGTGCAGGGCGTCGGTGTCGATATCGCTGGCGCTGGGGTCGTAGAGCGCGCCATGGACCTTTTCCCGGCGCAGGATCGGCAGGCGCGCGCAGGCTTCGTCGGCGCTCAGCAGTTGCATCTCCGGCACCGTGGCCCTGGCGCTCAGGTACTGGTTGTTCAGCTCGGCCGGATCACCGTTGAAGTCCACGGTCATTTCACCCCGCGGGGTCAGCAGCGGGTGCTCGCAGAAACCCTGCGGCGGGTGGTCGAAGAAGGCCCGGCTGGCCAGGGTCAGGGCGCGCACCTGGGCGGTGCCGTAGGCGGCGGTATAGAGCGCCGCGGAGCGGCCGGTGGAGTGATAGGCGGGATGGGATTCACGCTCCAGCACAACCACCCGGCCATGGGGCGACAGCCAGTAGCCGGTGGACGCTCCGGCGATACCGCCGCCAATGATGATGAAATCTGCCTGGATCATTCGAAGCTCCGCAATAGGGGCGAGCAGCAGTGGTTACTGCGGGCGCCGCAGGTGGTACAGGGCATTGGCCAGGGCGATGTCTTCCAGGCCCAGGCCGATGGAACGGAAGAACACCGGGCGTTCGGCATCCGGGAGCGGGGCCTGTTCGCTGAGCAGCTCCGGCAGGTCGCCGAGAATCGCCGCACTGTCCCAGCCGTGCTGTTCGCCGGCGATCAGCATTTCACCGGCGCAGCCCGGCGTGGTGCGCCGGTAGTCGCAGTAGACCTGCATCTGTGCCAGGGCCGCGGGCGGCACTTCGTGGGCCCGTGGCGCATTGGTGCTGATGGAGGTGATCAGCGCCGGCTTGCCGAGGCTGCTCGGATCCAGCACGGGTCCGGCGGACGAGGTGCAGAGCATGATCACGTCGGCGCCCTCGGTGGCGTCCTCAAGCCGGGCCACCAGTTGCAAGCGCGGGTCGAGGGCTTGCAGGCGGGCAAGCTCTGCGGCGGGCTTGTTCGCCAGGCTCGGGGAGTAGAGGCGGATGCTCTGCCAGGGGCGCAGGTTCTGCACATAGCGCAAGTGCGCCTGGGCCACCGCGCCGCTACCGATGATCGCCAGGTGCCGGGTTGTGGGGGGCGCCAGGGCGTCGACCGCGACCGCTGTGGTGGCCGCGGTACGGGCGGTGGTCAGTTCGGCGGCGTCGCACAGCAGTAACGGCTGGCCGCTGTCCATGGACATCAGTAACGTCCAGGCGGTAACCAGCGCACCTTCGGTACGGACGATGTAGGGCGAGGTCTTGACCCCGTACACCCGGTCTTCGGCCAGCACCCCCAGGTAATTGATGAAGTCGCCGGCCCCCTGGGGAAACTCCACCAGTTGCTGCGCCGGTTGCACGGCGAGCCCGGCAGCCAGGTCGCGGAACAGTTTGCGCAGGATCTGCGGCACGTCGATGCGTTCGAGCAATTGACGGGCCTCGGGGCGGGCAATCACGTAAGGCGTGCTGGACATGCAAGGGCTTCCTGGATTTAAACTAATTTGTCTATTATGGACTTTTAGTTTTGATGGGCAATATCCAGGCGAAAAAAAACGCAGCCTGTGGTCGGGCTGCGTTTCTCCAGGTTGCCGGGGCGCCGCGGGAGCGCCGGCCGTCAGGCTTGCGGGCGCTTGCGCTCCACCGGGCGCAGCAGTTCGGCGGGCGGCATCTCGCAGCTGATCTTGCGGCCCAGCAGGGCTTCGATCGATGGCAGCTGGTAGGAGTCGTCTTCGCCGGCGAAGCTGATGGATACGCCGTCGGCACCGGCGCGACCGGTCCGGCCGATGCGGTGCACGTAGTCGTCCGGCACTTCCGGCAGGGTGAAGTTGATCACGTGGCTGATGCCGTCGATGTGGATGCCGCGGCCGGCCACGTCGGTGGCCACCAGGACCCGGATCTTGCCTTCGCGGAAGCCTTCCAGGGTCTTGATCCGCTTGTGCTGCGGCACGTCGCCGGACAGCTGGGCGGCGTTCACCCCATCGCGTACCAGGCGTTCCTCGATGCGTCGCACTTCATCCTTGCGGTTGGCGAAGACCATCACCCGTTCCCAGCCGTTGTCGGTGACCAGGTTGTACAGCAGTTTGTACTTGTCGGCGCCGGCCACGGCATAGATGTGCTGTTCGACGTTGGCGTTGGCGACGTTCTCGGCTTCGATCTCGACGATGGCCGGGTCGGTGGTCCATTGCTTGGCCAGGTTCATCACGTCTTCGGTGAAGGTGGCGGAGAACAGCAGGGTCTGGCGCTCGCTCTTGGGAGGCGTCTGGCGAATGATCTGCCGTACCTGCGGGATGAAGCCCATGTCGAGCATGCGGTCGGCTTCGTCCAGCACCATGACTTCGACCATGTCCAGGTGCACGTCGCCGCGCTGGTTGAAGTCCAGCAGGCGGCCCGGGGTGGCGACCAGGATGTCGCAGTGGCGCGCTTCCAGGTGCTTGAGCTGCTTGTCGAAATCCATGCCGCCAACGAAGGTCATGACGTTGAGGCCGGTGTACTTGGTCAGCGCCGCGGCGTCCTTGGCGATCTGTACCACCAGCTCCCGGGTCGGAGCGATGATCAGCGCCCGTGGTTCGCCCATGTAGCGCTCCTTGGGCGGCGGGGTCTGCAGCAGCTGGGTGATGATTGACACCAGGAATGCGGCGGTCTTGCCGGTACCGGTCTGGGCCCGGCCGATGGCGTCCTTGCCCGCCAGGGTATAGCCCAGCACCTGGGCCTGGATTGGCGTGCAATAGGGAAAGCCCAGGTCCTGGATGGCGTGCATCAGTTCCGGAGCGAGCTTGAAGTCGTGGAAGCGGGTCTTGCCTTCCTGGGGTTCGACCACGAAGTCTTCGAGTTTCCAGGTGCTGACCGGCGGTTTCGGCGCGCGCGGGCGACGCGGCTGCTCAGCTTTGGGTTGCTCGGCCTTGGGCTTCTCTTGGCGTGGGGCTTTGGGAGCGGAAGGGGTGGCCGGTGTGTTCACCGGTTCTTTTTTAGCTGCGGTAGCGGGTGCGCTCCGTTCCGGCTGACGGCCGTCATGACGGCTGCTGGAACTGGGGGAGGGAGCACTGGGGCTTGGCGCGAGCGGCTCAGCCTCGCTTTTACCGAAGATTTTCTTGAGTGCTTTGAGCACGGTCATCTCATCAATTGGTTAAGGAATGTACGCCGGCCAGTGTAATGCAAGAAGCGGGCGCGGCGTAGTCTGTTGCTCGCCGGGGGCACGGCGCGCGGATTTTCTAGCGCAAGCGCTCGCTCAGCCAGGTGCCGATGTCGCGGATTTCCTCTGGTAACACCTCGTGTTCCATTGGGTATTCCTGCCATGTCACGGTGACACCATGCTGCTTCAGGTACTCATAAGCGGTACGGCCCATGGCGTTCTGCACCACTTCGTCGTACTGGCCGTGCAGGCAAAGCACCGGAATCCGCTGTTGGCTGGCCGATAGTTGCAGTTCATCGCTGAAGGTCGGGGCATAGGTGGACAGGGCAAGTACGCCACCCAATGGACCCTGCCATTTGAGGAAGGCGGTGTGCAGTACAACGGCGCCACCCTGGGAGAAACCGGCGAGGAAAATTCGCGATGCGTCTATTCCGCTGGTGCGTTGTTCTTCGATCAGTCTGATGACCTCGTCAGACGATTCCTCGAGCTGTTCACGGCTGATGGCGCGGGCCGGGTTCATGGCCAGAATGTCGTACCAGCTGGGCATGGCATATCCGCCATTGATGGTCACTGCCCGGGTCGGCGCCTGGGGCAATACGAAGCGCGTGCTCAGCAGGGTTTCCTGCAGCATCTCGGCTACCGGCAGGAAGTCGTAACGGTCCGCTCCCAGGCCGTGAAGCCAGATCACACAGGCATCTGCGGGCTTGCTGGGCTGAAGAATCAAGGGCTCGGTCATGGCTGCTCCATTTGTGTGCGTGCGCGCTGATTGAGTGCGTGAGTGAAGGGCGCGCCCGGTTGATCGGTGAAGAAGATGTCGCACGGTTGAACGTTTTACTGTTGACCACTGGCTGAAACGCTTTAGCCGGGACTGTGGTACGGGCTTTGCTATGGCTCAGAAAGAGGAGTCCAGGTGAAAGCCCTGTCCGCCGGCGGTAACACTAACAGGCTACCGCAGGCGATGGGATAGCCAGCCTCCTCTGATGAAGGTTCGCCACTGGCCGCTACGGGCTTTGCGAACTGCGAAGGGCTACAGCCCGTTCGGCCGATTGGTGAGATGTAGGCCCCCTATTACGTGGATTTCTCCTACTAGACTCATAGCTAAGGTCTTACGCCGCTTGACCCCATAAAAAAGCCGACACGGGTCAACAGCGCCTCATGAGGGTGCGGCAGGACTCAAGCTCCGACACAACAAGAGCAAAATTGGAGGTTTGAATGAAGATGTTGAAATCCACCCTGGCTGCCGTCACGGCAGCAACGGTGCTGGGTATGAGCGGTTTCGCACAGGCGGGTGCAACCCTCGATGCAGTACAGAAGAAAGGATTCGTGCAATGCGGCGTCAGTGACGGTTTGCCGGGCTTCTCGGTACCGGATGCCACCGGCAAGATCCTCGGCATCGATGCCGACGTCTGCCGCGCGGTGGCGGCTGCGGTGTTCGGCGATGCGACCAAGGTCAAGTTCAGCCAGTTGAACGCCAAGGAGCGCTTCACTGCGCTGCAGTCCGGCGAGATCGACGTGCTGTCGCGCAACACCACCTGGACCAGTTCCCGCGATGCGGGCATGGGCCTGGTGTTCGCCGGCGTCACCTATTACGACGGCATCGGTTTCCTGGTGAACAAAAAGCTGGGCGTAAAAAGTGCCAAAGAGCTGGACGGTGCGACTATCTGTATTCAAGCCGGTACTACTACCGAACTGAACGTGTCGGACTACTTCCGCGGCAATGGTCTGAAATACACCCCGATCACTTTCGATACCTCTGACGAAAGCGCCAAGTCCCTGGAGTCCGGGCGTTGCGACGTACTGACCTCCGACAAATCCCAGCTCTACGCACAGCGCAGTAAGCTGGCAACCCCTACCGACTATGTCGTTCTGCCGGAAACCATCTCCAAGGAGCCCCTGGGCCCGGTGGTGCGCAAGGGCGACGAAGAGTGGTTCAGCATCGTCAAGTGGACCCTGTTCGCCATGCTCAACGCCGAAGAGGCGGGCGTCACCTCGAAGAACGTCGAGGCTGAAGCCAAATCCACCAAGAACCCTGATGTTGCACGTCTGCTGGGCGCGGACGGTGAATACGGCAAAGACCTGAAACTGCCGAAGGACTGGGTGGTGCAGATCGTCAAGCAAGTAGGTAACTACGGTGAAGTGTTCGAGAAAAACCTCGGCAAGAGCACGCCACTGGCCATCGACCGCGGCCTGAACGCGCTGTGGAACAACGGCGGCATCCAATACGCACCACCTGTGCGCTGATGGTTCTATCACCCGGCGGGCCAACCGCCGGGTGATGTTCTGTTCCATTATTCCTGGGGCACTTCATGCAAAATACAATCGGCGCACCCAAGCAGAGGCTCAGCCTCAGCGATCCCCGTGTGCGCGCCTGGCTGTTCCAGATCATCACCCTGGTGGCGGTGGTTTCGCTGGGCTGGTTTCTGTTCGACAACACGCAAACCAACCTCCAGCACCGAGGGATCACCTCGGGTTTCGACTTTCTCGAGCGCAGCGCCGGGTTCGGCATCGCGCAACACCTGATTGCCTACACCGAAGCGGACAGTTATGCCCGGGTGTTCGTCATCGGCCTGCTCAACACCCTGCTGGTGACCTTTATCGGGGTGATCCTCGCGACCCTGCTGGGGTTCATCATCGGTGTGGCGCGGCTATCGCCGAACTGGATCATCAGCAAGCTGGCGACGGTGTATGTGGAAGTGTTCCGCAACATTCCGCCGCTGCTGCAGATCCTGTTCTGGTACTTCGCGGTATTCCTGACCATGCCGGGGCCGCGCAACAGCCACAACTTTGGCGATATGTTCTTTGTCAGCAGCCGCGGCCTAAACATGCCGGCGGCGCAGATGGCCCCCGGTTTCTGGGCGTTTGTCGCAAGCCTGGTCCTGGCCATCGGCGCCATCGCGCTGATGTGCCGCTGGGCCAACCGGCGCTTTGAGGCCACCGGCGTGCCTTTTCACAAGTTCTGGAGCGGCCTGGGCCTGCTGTTGGTGATTCCCGCGTTGTGCACGCTGATCTTCGGCTCGCCGGTGCACTGGGAGATGCCGAAGCTGGCGGGGTTCAATTTCGTCGGCGGCTGGGTACTGATTCCCGAGCTGCTGGCCCTGACCCTGGCCCTGACTGTCTACACCGCGGCGTTCATCGCCGAGATCGTGCGGTCCGGGATCAAGTCGGTGAGCCACGGCCAGACCGAGGCGGCCCGCTCCCTGGGGCTGCGCAACGGCCCGACCCTGCGCAAGGTGATCATTCCCCAGGCCCTGCGGGTGATCATTCCGCCGCTGACCAGCCAATACCTGAACCTGGCGAAGAACTCTTCCCTGGCCGCGGGTATCGGCTACCCGGAAATGGTTTCGCTGTTCGCCGGCACGGTGCTCAACCAGACCGGCCAGGCCATTGAAGTCATTGCCATCACCATGAGCGTATACCTGGCGATCAGCATCAGCATTTCCCTGCTGATGAACTGGTACAACAAGCGCATTGCGCTGATCGAGCGGTGAGGAAGCGCCCATGACGACTCATACCTTCAAGCCCGATATGCCGCCGCCCAGCCGCAGTATCGGCGTGCTGGCGTGGATGCGCGCCAACATGTTCTCCAACTGGCTCAATACCCTGTTGACCCTGTTTGCCTTCTACCTGATCTACCTGGTGGTGCCGCCGCTGCTGCATTGGGCGATTCTCGACGCCAACTGGGTCGGTACCTCTCGCGCCGACTGCACCAGGGGCGGCGCCTGCTGGGTGTTCATCCAGCAGCGCTTCGGCCAGTTCATGTACGGCTACTACCCGGTGGAACTGCGCTGGCGAGTGGACCTGAGCGTGTGGCTGGCGGTGATCGGTGCCGCACCGTTGTTCATCTCGCGCTTCCCGCGCAAGGCGATCTACGGGCTGTGCTTCCTGGTGGGTTACCCGATCATTGCCTACAGCCTGTTGCACGGCGGTTACCTGGGCCTGAGCACGGTGGCCACCAGCCAGTGGGGTGGCCTGATGCTGACCCTGGTGATTGCCACCGTGGGCATCGCCGGGGCACTGCCGCTGGGAATCCTGCTGGCATTGGGAAGGCGCTCCAACCTGCCGGCGATCCGCGTGGTCTGCGTGACCTTCATCGAGTTCTGGCGCGGCGTGCCGCTGATCACCGTGCTGTTCATGTCCTCGGTGATGCTGCCGCTGTTCCTGCCCGAAGGCATGAACTTCGACAAGCTGTTGCGTGCGCTGATCGGGGTGATCCTGTTCCAGTCGGCCTATGTGGCCGAGGTGGTGCGGGGCGGCTTGCAGGCCATTCCCAAGGGCCAGTACGAAGCGGCTGCGGCCATGGGCCTGGGCTACTGGCGCGCCATGGGGCTGGTGATTCTGCCGCAGGCCCTGAAGCTGGTGATTCCCGGCATCGTCAACACCTTCATCGCCCTGTTCAAGGACACCAGCCTGGTGATCATCATCGGCCTGTTCGACCTGCTCAACAGCGTCAAGCAAGCCGCCGCCGACCCCAAATGGCTGGGCATGGCCACCGAAGGCTATGTCTTCGCGGCCCTGGTGTTCTGGATTTTCTGTTTTGGTATGTCCCGCTACTCCATGCACCTGGAGCGTAAGTTGGACACAGGCCACAAGCGTTAGGAGTATCTCCATGAGTCAAGCGAGCAAAAAGCCTGTGGGCCCTGAAGGCATTATTCAGATGCAGGGTGTGAACAAGTGGTACGGCCAGTTCCACGTGTTGAAGGACATCAACCTCAACGTCCGCCAAGGCGAGCGCATTGTCCTGTGCGGGCCTTCGGGTTCGGGCAAATCCACCACCATCCGTTGCCTCAACCGCCTGGAAGAGCACCAGCAGGGGCGCATCGTGGTGGACGGCGTGGAGCTGACCAACGACCTCAAGCAGATCGAGGCCATTCGCCGGGAAGTGGGCATGGTGTTCCAGCACTTCAACCTGTTCCCGCACCTGACCATTTTGCAGAACTGCACGTTGGCGCCGATGTGGGTACGCAAGATGCCCAAGCGCAAGGCCGAGGAAATCGCCATGCATTACCTGGAGCGAGTGCGCATTCCGGAGCAGGCCAACAAGTACCCTGGCCAGCTCTCCGGTGGCCAGCAGCAACGGGTGGCGATTGCCCGGGCGTTGTGCATGAAGCCCAAGATCATGCTCTTTGACGAGCCCACCTCGGCCCTCGACCCGGAGATGGTCAAGGAGGTGCTGGACACCATGATCGGCCTGGCCGAAGACGGCATGACCATGCTCTGCGTGACCCACGAAATGGGCTTTGCCCGCACCGTGGCCAACCGGGTGATCTTCATGGACAAGGGCGAGATCGTCGAGCAGGCGGCGCCCAACGATTTCTTCGACAACCCGCAGAACGACCGTACCAAGCTGTTCCTGAGCCAGATCCTGCATTGATGCTGCAGCGGGGCCTGCGCTGACGATAAACCCGGACTGGCTCCGGGTTTATTTTTGCCCGGCGTTCAACGGCCGGCAGCGCCGAGCTGTGGTTCGGGTTGGTCGCTCAAGGCTGAGGGCGCCAGTTGCGGTTCGCTGAGCTCCAGTACGTCCTTCATCAACTGCGGGTGGCGATCCAGCAGGCGCATCAGCATGTACAGCGGCTGGGGCGCGCCGACTTCGCCGCGCTCGTAACGGGAAAAGGCATTGTGCCCGCCACCCGACAGCAGCCTGACCGCTTCTTTCTGGGAAAGGTGCAGCTTGCGGCGGATGCGCTTCATGTCGGCGGCGACGCTCTGCCGGTACTCCTCCAGCAATTGGTCGCCCGCGGCGGCGTAACGTTCTGCGCTCGGTGCGTCGAATTCGATTTCACCGCATTCCTGGCATTCCCAACCCGCCAGGCCATGGAGGTGACGCTGCAGGTGCCGGTAGTCGATGAGCTCGCTGCGCTGCTCGAACGCCAGCATGCCGGTGGGAGCGCCGCAGCTGTAGCACTGTTGTCGTTTCATGCTTGTGCCTCCTTGAAGGAGATCACTGGAGGCCCTATGCCGGGGCGCTGGGTGATCTTGATGTAGAGCGTCCGGTTATCGATGCCGGTGTAATACACGTCCTGCCACACTCGGTGATCGTGATAGGTGGTCATCGATTTGTAGAACATGCTGCCCTGGAGTCCGGCTATCACTCGTTGCATGGCCGCCAAGGACAATCCGAGTTCCTTGCCGCAGAGCAACGCGCTTCGAGTGAAGGCTTGTGCCCCTTGCCGAACGACCTGTGCCTTGATCAGCGACAGGTCGTAATGAGGTGTTTTCTTTTCCATGAGACACCCTTGAGGCTTGATTGAAATTACCCTTATAGGGTTTTTTGTCAAGGCCTGGCTGAAATGGCGAAAGTGCCTGCTCCAGCCTAAAACGTTGAACTCTGGGAAAGGTCTGAATACCATGCCAGGCAATTCGTCCGATGATTGGATGAAAGAGTGAGTTCAATGAGCGAAATATCCCCCCTGATCAAACGTTCCCTGGTCGACCAGGCCCTGGAGCAACTGCGCCTGCGCATCACCAATGGCGCCTGGGTCGTGGGCCAGCGCCTGCCCACCGAACCGGAACTGGCCAGTGAGCTGGGCATCAGCCGCAACACGGTGCGCGAGGCCCTGCGGGTACTGGCGTTTTCCGGGCTGATCGAGATCCGCCAGGGTGACGGCAGTTACCTGCGGGCGGTGGCCGATCCCTTGGACATGCTCCAGGCACTGTCCCAGTGCTCCCTGGAGCAGGCCCGGGAAACCCGCCACATTCTGGAAGTTGAGGCCGTCGGCCTGGCCGCCCTGCGCCGCACCGACGAGGACCTGCACGCCCTGAGCGATGCGCTGGCCGTCAGCGGCGGGCACTTTCATGGCGACCTGGAAAGCTACATCGCCTGCGACCTGGTGTTTCACCAGCGCCTGGTGGACGCCGCCCACAACCCGACCCTCAGCCAGCTGTATCGCTATTTCTCCAGCGTGGTCGGCGCCCAGTTGCGCCAGACCCTGACCGTGACCCCCAGGCGTCAGGAAGTCTTCGATCGGCACCAGCACCTGCTGGATGCCATCGAGCAACGCGACCCCGAACGAGCCAAGAACATTTCCCGCCAGCTGATCAACGAATCCTGAGTCCGAGACCTCCATGTCCAATCAAACGGTACCTGCGAATACCCCGTCCTCGCCTCGGCGTTCCGCCGAGCTCGAAGAGCTGCTGATCGACGCCGAGGCTGATGATGAGGAGGTGCAGCAGGCTCCACCGCCTCTGCAGCGCCCCTGGCTGTTGCTGCTGGGGCTGATCCTGGTGGCGCTGAACCTGCGTCCGGCGCTGTCGAGCATGGCGCCACTGCTCAGTGATGTGTCGCAGCACCTGGGGCTATCGGCCGCCAAGGCCGGGCTGCTGACTACCTTGCCGGTGCTGTGCCTGGGGCTGTTCGCGCCTTTGGCGCCGCTGCTGGCCCGGCGCTTCGGCGCCGAGCGGGTGGTGCTGGGCATCCTCATGACCCTGGCCCTGGGCATTGTGCTGCGCAGTTCCTTCGGTGAGGTCGGAGTGTTTGCCGGGAGCATCCTGGCCGGCGCCAGCATCGGCGTGATCGGGGTGCTGCTGCCGGGTATCGTCAAGCGCGACTTCGCCCGGCACGCGGGCACCATGACCGGGGTCTACACCATGGCCCTGTGCCTGGGCGCGGCGATGGCGGCGGGGGCCACGGTGCCTCTGAGCCAGCATTTCGGGGGCAGTTGGGCCATGGGGCTGGGCTTCTGGATGGTGCCGGCGCTGGTGGCGGCCCTGTTCTGGTTGCCTCAGGTGGGGCACAAGCACGGTGCTCACCATGTGGCCTTTCGCGTGCGCGGCCTGTTGCGGGACCGCCTGGCCTGGCAGGTAACCCTGTACATGGGCCTGCAATCCTCCCTGGCGTACATCGTGTTTGGCTGGTTGCCGTCGATCCTGATCGGCCGTGGGCTGACCCCGACCCAGGCCGGGCTGGTGCTGTCCGGTTCGGTGATCGTGCAATTGGCCAGTTCTCTGGCGGCGCCCTGGCTGGCGACCCGGGGCAAGGACCAGCGCCTGGCCATCGTGATTGTCATGCTGATGACCCTGGGCGGCCTGTTCGGTTGCCTGTACGCGCCCATCGAGGGCCTGTGGGGCTGGGCGGTCCTGCTGGGCCTGGGGCAGGGCGGCACCTTCAGCCTGGCCCTGACCCTGATCGTGCTGCGCTCCCGGGACCCCCATGTGGCGGCCAACCTGTCGAGCATGGCCCAGGGCATCGGCTACACCCTGGCTTCCATGGGGCCGTTTGCGGTGGGCCTGGTGCACGACTGGACCGGGGGCTGGAACGCTGTGGGCTGGATTTTCGCGGTGTTGGGCTGCGGTGCGATCATTGCCGGGCTGGGCGCCGGTCGTTCGCTGCATGTGCAGGTGCAGAGCGAGAGAATCTGACGGGCCTTGCTTGCGCTATTTGCCCGGTAAATGCCGATAGTGTTCGCCGGGGTTGCGGATTATTGTGCTGCATCCCCCTTGCCCTTTCGGAGTCCGTTCATGAGTGATGCCCATCGCGCCCTGATCACCGAGTTCTATCAGGCTTTCCAGCGCCTGGATGCCGAGGCCATGAGCGCCTGCTACACCGAGGATGTGCTGTTCAGTGACCCGGCGTTCGGCGAGTTGCGCGGGCGTGATGCCGGCGATATGTGGCGCATGCTCACCTCCCGTGCCAAGGACTTTTCCCTGACTTTCGATCAGGTGCGTGCCGACTCGAATTCCGGCGGCGCGCACTGGGTTGCCACCTACCTGTTCAGCCAGACCGGCAATACGGTGATCAACGATATCCAGGCCCGGTTCGTGTTTCGCGACGGCAAGATCTGCGAGCATCACGATCAGTTCGACATGTGGCGTTGGGCGCGCCAGGCCCTGGGCACCAAGGGCCTGCTGCTGGGCTGGACGCCGCTGCTCAAGAATGCTGTTCGAGCCCAGGCGCGCAAGGGGCTCAAGGCCTTCCAGAGCGGTCGCTGAAAGCCATCCTCTGCTAAGATCGCGGCTTGTTATCCACAGGCCTCGATACCTTTTGTGACCAGCCCTCTTTCATCCTCCAGTGCCGAAACGGCGCAGCCTGCCACTGACGTCAAGCCCTGGTTCGTGTATCTGGTGCGGGCGGCCAACGGTGCCCTGTACTGCGGTATCAGCGACGACCCGGTGAAGCGCTTTGCCAAGCACCAGAGCGGCAAGGGCGCGCGTTTCTTTCTCTCCAGCCCGGCGGTGGCGCTGGTCTATACCGAGGCTTGCCGGGACAAGGGCGAAGCCTTGCGCCAGGAGCGGCTGATCAAGAAGCTCAGGAAGAGTGCCAAGGAATGCCTGGTGGCTTCGGCCACCGCCGCGGCATCAATCTGACTGATAGGTTCTCATCAGCCGGATCTGTAGGCCGTCCACGGATTGCGCGCTAAGCTCAGCGCTCTCCCTCTTCCGGCGGACCCCAGCATGTCAGAGTTGATTCTCCACCATTACCCGACCTCTCCCTTTGCGGAAAAAGCCCGCTTGCTGCTGGGTTTCAAGGGGCTGTCCTGGCGCTCGGTGAAGATTTCCCCGGTGATGCCCAAGCCCGACCTGACCGCCCTGACCGGTGGCTATCGCAAGACCCCGGTGTTGCAGGTCGGCGCGGATATCTATTGCGACACGGCCTTGATCGCGCGCCGCCTGGAGCAGGAAAAATCCTCGCCTGCGCTGTTTCCCGAAGGCCAGGAAATGATCAGTGCGGCCTTCGCCGCCTGGGTCGATTCGGTAGTGTTCCAGCACGCGGTGACCCTGGTATTCCAGCCTGAATCCGCAGCCGTGCGTTTCGGCAAGCTGCCGCCGGAAGCGGTCAAGGCCTTCATGGCCGACCGTGCCGGGCTGTTCAGTGGCGGCAGCGCCAGCCGGCTGCCTCTGGAGGTGGCCAAGCATCAGTGGCCGACCCTCATGGCGCGCCTGGAGCAGCAGTTGCAGCGCGAGCCCGGGGACTTCCTGTTTGGCCAACCGTCGATTGCCGATATTGCCCTGGCTCACCCGCTGTGGTTCCTCAAGGGCACGCCGGTGACCGCGCCGCTGGTGGACGACTACCCGGCGGTTGCTGGCTGGCTGGCGCGGGTCCTGGGTTTTGGGCATGGCTCCTTCACCGAAATGAGCGCCGAAGAGGCCCTCGAGGTCTCGCGCAGTGCCAGCCCGACGGCGCTGCCGGATGAACAGTTCGTCGACCCCAACGGCTTCAAGGCGGGCCAGCAGGTGGTGATTGCCGCGACTGACTACGGTGTCGACCCGGTGGCGGGCGAGTTGCTGTTCGCCGGTACTGAAGAGCTGATCCTGCGCCGTGAAGACCCACGTGCCGGAGTGGTCCACGTGCACTTCCCACGGCTGGGCTTTCGCATCCAGGCCCAGTGATGCATATCTGCAGGAGCTGGCTTGCCTGCGAAGGCGTTCCCAGAGCGGCCGCCCCCTTCGCCGGCAAGCGAAACGGCTCCTAGGGCTTCAGCGCGGCCATGATTGCGTCGGGGTCGTAGGTGCGGATTAGGGTGCCATTCACGTCCAGGATCGGAATCCCGGCACCGCCCAGGGCGGTGTAGGCCTGGCGTGCCGCGGCGTCTTTCTCGATGTCGAATTCCCGGAAGGGAATGCCCTTCTGATCGAGAAAGCGCCGGGTGGCCTTGCAGTAGCCGCACCAGTCGGTGGCGTACAGCACCACCCGGGCATGCTCGCGGGTCTCTTCGCTGACCATTGCCGAAGGGTTGAACAGCCGTTCGATCTTGCCCCAGTGCTGGTAGGCCACCACCACCAGCAGGATCAGCAGGAACTTCTTCAATACCCCCTGGAGCATCAGTTACGGCGCTTGAGCTGGTCGGTCAGCTGGGTTGGCAGGCCCTTGATGATCAGGGTCCCGGCTTCTTCGTCGTACTCGATCTTCGAACCCAGCAGATGGGCCTCGAAACTGATGGACAGGCCCTCGGCGCGACCGGTGAAGCGGCGGAACTGGTTCAGGGTGCGCTTGTCCGCCGGGATCTCCGGCGACAGACCGTAGTCCTTGTTGCGGATGTGATCGTAGAACGCCTTGGGGCGATCCTCGTCGATCAGTTCCGAGAGTTCTTCCAGGCCCATGGGTTCGCCGAGCTTGGCCTGGCTGCTGGCGTAGTCCACCAGGGTCTTGGTCTTCTCCCGGGCCGAGTCTTCCGGCAGGTCCTCGCTTTCCACGAAGTCGCTGAAGGCCTTGAGCAGGGTGCGGGTCTCGCCCGGGCCGTCGACGCCTTCCTGGCAGCCGATGAAGTCGCGGAAATACTCCGAGACCTTCTTGCCGTTCTTGCCCTTGATAAAGGAGATGTACTGCTTGGACTGCTTGTTGTTCTGCCATTCGGAGATGTTGATCCGCGCCGCCAGATGCAGCTGGCCCAGGTCCAGGTGACGGGACGGCGTCACGTCCAGCTGGTCGGTCACCGCCACGCCCTCACTGTGGTGCAGCAGGGCGATCGCCAGGTAGTCGGTCATGCCTTGCTGGTAGTGGGCGAACAGTACGTGGCCGCCCACCGACAGGTTGGACTCTTCCATCAGCTTCTGCAGATGCTCCACCGCCACCCGGCTGAACGCGGTGAAGTCCTGGCCGCCTTCCAGGTACTCCTTCAGCCAGCCGCTGAAGGGGAACGCACCGGACTCGGGGTGGAACAGGCCCCAGGCTTTGCCCTGTTTGGCGTTATAGCTTTCATTGAGGTCGGCGAGCATGTTCTCGATGGCCGCGGACTCTGCCAGTTCGGAATCGCGGGCGTGCAGGACTGCTGGGCTGCCGTCGGGTTTTTTGTCGATCAGGTGGACGATGCAATGACGGATCGGCATGGGCTTCTCGGCTGATTGAAGGGGGAGGGCGGGCTCCCCGAAAAAGTGCCCAGTGTACCGCACCCGCTGGTTTTGGCGCGGTTTGCCGGGTGATGAACGGCTCGTCGGTAAGGCTTATGCATTTTTTTACCGATTTAGAGCAATAAAGCTGACCAAATGGCTAGGTAGAGGCGGATATTTCCCCGTCTGTGTGCTAGTTTTGCCCCGTCTTACGCGATGTCTCAGCGTTAAGCGTGCATTCAGCATTTGTCGGGTCGAACCAAACCCTGATTTCGGTATCTATAACCCCGATCTGTCGTGGTTGTAACCGGGGTGCCAGATTCACAAGATCTGGCTCGATGGCTGACACTGCACTCTGCAATCCAAATGAATTTGATAGGGAAGGAACACCACAATGGCTATTACTAAAGACCAACTGATCGCTGATATCGCTGAAGCTATCGACGCGCCGAAAACCACCGCGCGTAACGCCCTGGACCAACTGGCTCAGATCGTTGCTGATCAATTGGAAAATGGCGGCGAAATCACTCTGCCAGGTATCGGCAAACTGAAAGTGACCGAGCGTCCTGCCCGTACTGGCCGTAACCCATCGACTGGCGCTGCCATCGAAATCGCTGCCAAGAAAGTTATCAAGCTGGTTGTGGCTAAAGGCCTGACCGACGCTGTTAACAAGTAATACTTGCAGTGAAACCGTGCTCAGAAGTTTTCCGGGCACGGTTTGTGTAACACCGATTCACGCAAGGTGAATCGTCCTTGAATCCCCCGCCTCTCTAGTTCTTCCTCATCCAGCGTTCCTGGCTCCAGGCCTGTTGCTGTGCCTTGTCCTTGAAGGTCCAGGCGACGAAGCGGCTCTGTTTCTGCCCCTGGGACATTTCCACCACCTGGCTTTCCAGGGCTCCGGCCTTTTTCAGCGCGCTTTCAATCGCCGGCAGGTTAGAGGCCTTCGACACCAGGGTGCTGAACCACAGTACCTGTTGGCCGACGCTGGCGCTTTCACTGATCAACTGGCTGACAAAGCGGATCTCGCCGCCTTCGCACCAGAGCTCCCGGGCCTGCCCGCCGAAATTCAGCACCGGCAATTTGCGCTTGGGGTCGGCCTTGCCCAGGGCCCGCCATTTACGCTGGCTGCCGCGGGTGGCTTCGTCCAGGGAGGCATGGAAGGGCGGGTTGCACATTGTCAGGTCGAAACGCTCGGTGCTGTCCAGCAGGCCGGTGAGGATCTGCTTGGGATTGCCCTGCTGGCGCAGGCTGATGGCCTTGTTCAAGCCGTTGGCCTGGACAATTGCCTTGGCCGCCGCCAGGGCGGTGCTGTCGATGTCCGAGCCGAGGAACTGCCAGCGGTAGTCGCTGTAGCCGATCAGGGGGTAGATGCAGTTGGCGCCGACGCCGACATCCAGGACCCGCACGGCCGCGCCACGAGGGATTTCACCCTGGTTGTGGCTGGCCAGCAGATCGGCGAGGAAGTGCACATAGTCAGCGCGACCGGGCACTGGCGGGCAGAGGAAGTCCGTCGGAATATCCCAGTGGGCGATGCCGTAGAAGGCCTTGAGCAGGGCCCGGTTGAATACCCGCACGGCGGCCGGGTCGGCAAAATCGATGCTTTCCTTGCCATAGGGATTGAGGATCACGAATTGCCCCAGCTCCGGGGTGCTCTTGATCAGTTGCGGGAAGTCGTAACGCCCCTGGTGACGATTGCGCGGATGCAGGCTGGCCTTTTCCCGGGGGGCGGCGGCTTTCACCGGGGCGGTTGGCTTGGGCTTCTTGCGCGGAGGCTTGGGGGTGCTGGGGGCGGTCATGGGGGATCGATTCGGGGGTGGTTCAAAGTGGCGGGCATTGTCCCATATCTTGCGGCGTTGGGGCGTGAGGCTTCGCCGTCGGCAGCCGGCCCCTGCCAAAGCACCGTCTACTGGTAGGAGCTGGCTTGCCAGCGAAAGCGATCTGCCGCCAATAAAAAAGGGAGGCCTCTGCGGGCCTCCCTCTTTCACACTGCGCGAATCGCCGTTACAGGCTGGAGATCCGTGCGTGCTGCTCCGCCAGCTTGCCCAGGGCCTGTTCGGCCTCGGCCAGTTTGGCGCGTTCCTTCTCGATCACTTCGGCCGGGGCCTTGTCGACGAAGGAGGCGTTGGACAGCTTGCCGCCCACGCGTTGCACTTCGCCTTGCAGGCGCTGGATTTCCTTGTCCAGGCGCGCCAGTTCGGCGTCCTTGTCGATCAGGCCGGCCATGGGCACGAGCACTTCCATCTCGCCCACCAGCGCCGTGGCGGACAGCGGCGCTTCGTCGCCGGCAGCCAACACAGTGATGGATTCGAGTCGGGCCAGCTTCTTCAGCAAGGCTTCGTTCTCGGTCAGGCGACGCTGGTCTTCGGCGCTGACGTTCTTCAGGAACAGGGCCAGGGGCTTGCCCGGGCCGATGTTCATTTCCGCGCGAATGTTGCGCGTGCCGAGCATCAGGCCCTTGAGCCATTCGATGTCGTCCTCGGCGCCTTGGTCGATGCGGGTTTCGTTAGCCACCGGCCAAGGTTGCAGCATGATGGTCTTGCCGGTGCTGCCTGCCAACGGCGCCAGGCGCTGCCAGATTTCCTCGGTGATGAACGGCATGAACGGATGCGCCAGGCGCAGCGCCACTTCCAGCACGCGCACCAGGGTGCGACGGGTGCCGCGCTGGCGTTCAACCGGCGAGTTCTCGTCCCACAGCACGGGCTTGGACAGCTCCAGGTACCAGTCGCAGTACTGGTTCCAGATGAACTCGTACAGGGCCTGGGCGGCCAGGTCGAAACGGAACTGGTCGAGTTGGCGGGTGACTTCGGCTTCAGTGCGCTGCAGCTGCGAGATGATCCAGCGGTCCGCCAGGGACAGCTCGTAAGCTTCGCCGTTCTGGCCGCAGTCCTCGCCCTTGTCCAGCACGTAGCGCGCGGCGTTCCAGATCTTGTTGCAGAAGTTGCGGTAACCCTCGACGCGGCCCATGTCGAACTTGATGTCGCGACCAGTGGTGGCCAGGGAGCAGAAGGTGAAGCGCAGGGCGTCGGTGCCGTAGCTGGCGATGCCGTCGGCGAATTCGGCGCGGGTCTGCTTCTCGATGGCTTTCTGCAGTTTGGGCTGCATCAGGCCGGTGGTGCGCTTCTGCACCAGGGTTTCCAGGTCAATACCGTCGATGATGTCCAGCGGGTCGAGGACGTTGCCTTTGGACTTGGACATCTTCTGGCCCTGGCCATCGCGGACCAGGCCGTGCACGTACACGGTCTTGAACGGAACCTGCGGCGTGCCGTCCTCGTTCTTCACCAGGTGCATGGTGAGCATGATCATCCGGGCGACCCAGAAGAAAATGATGTCGAAGCCGGTGACCAGCACGTCGGTGGGGTGGAAGGTCTTGAGGAAGTCGGTCTGCTCCGGCCAGCCCAGGGTGGAGAAGGTCCACAGCCCCGAACTGAACCAGGTGTCGAGCACGTCGTTGTCCTGTTGCAGGGCAACGTCCGGACCGAGGTTGTGCTTGGCGCGCACTTCGGCTTCGTCGCGGCCGACATAGACCTTGCCCGACTCGTCGTACCAGGCCGGAATACGGTGGCCCCACCACAGCTGGCGGCTGATGCACCAGTCCTGGATGTCGCGCATCCAGGAGAAATACATGTTCTCGTACTGCTTGGGCACGAAGGCGATGCGGCCGTCTTCCACAGCGGCGATGGCAGGTTCTGCCAGCGGCTTGGTGGAGACATACCACTGGTCGGTCAGCCACGGCTCGATGATGGTGCCGGAACGGTCGCCCTTCGGCACTTTCAGCGCGTGGTCGTCGACGCTCACCAGCAGGCCGGCGGCGTCGAACGCGGCCACGATCTGCTTGCGTGCTTCGAAGCGGTCCAGGCCCACGTACTCGGCCGGGATCTTGCCGTCGATGCTGTCGTTCAGGCTGCCGTCCAGGTTGAACACCTGGCAGGCCGGCAGTACGGCGGCGTTCTTGTCGAAGATGTTGAGCAGCGGCAGGTTGTGGCGCTTGCCGACTTCATAGTCGTTGAAGTCGTGGGCCGGGGTGATCTTCACGCAGCCGGTGCCGAACTCGGGGTCGCAGTAATCGTCGGCGATGATCGGGATGCGGCGGCCCACCAGGGGTAGCTCGACGAATTTGCCGATCAGGGCCTTGTAGCGCTCGTCTTCAGGGTTCACCGCGACGGCGGAGTCACCGAGCATGGTTTCCGGACGGGTGGTGGCGACGATCAGGTAGTCGTTGCCTTCGGCTGTCTTGGCGCCGTCGGCCAGCGGGTACTTGAGGTTCCACAGGAAACCCTTCTCGTCGTGGTTTTCCACTTCGAGGTCGGAAATCGCCGTGTGCAGCTTGGTGTCCCAGTTGACCAGGCGCTTGCCGCGGTAGATCAGGCCGTCTTCGTGCAAGCGCACGAAGGCTTCCTTCACCGCTTCCGAGAGGCCGTCGTCCATGGTGAAGCGCTCGCGGCTCCAGTCCACGGAGGAGCCCAGGCGGCGGATCTGGCGGCTGATGTTGCCCCCGGACTGATCCTTCCATTCCCAGACTTTCTCGAGGAATTTTTCCCGGCCCAGGTCATGGCGATTCTGGCCCTGGGCTTCGATCTGGCGCTCCACCAGCATTTGCGTGGCGATACCGGCGTGGTCGGTGCCCGGCTGCCACAGGGTGTTGCGACCCTGCATGCGGCGGAAACGGATCAGGGCGTCCATGATCGCGTTGTTGAAGCCGTGGCCCATGTGCAGGCTGCCGGTGACGTTCGGCGGCGGGATCATGATGGTGTAGGAGTCGCCCGCGCCTTGCGGGGCGAAGTAGTTCTCGGACTCCCAGGTCTGGTACCAGGAAGTTTCAATGGCGTGCGGCTGGTAGGTCTTATCCATGCGCGGCGGGACCCTATTGGCATTTATTCAGGAAAAGCCGGGAAGTATAGCGGAGGGGGGCGGCAGCAAGCCACCAGCGGCAAGCGACAAGATGGCCCGGCCCGGCTTTTGCGTGTGGCTTATGGTTTGCCGCTGGTGGTCGCTGCGAGCAGGCGTTCCAGGCGGGCGTCGAGGCGACGCTTGATTTCGGTTTCGATATGCGGCGCGAAGTCGTCGATCACGTCCTGCATGATCAGTTGTGCGGCGGCGCGCAGTTCGCTGTCCAGGTGCAGCAAGGCATCGGCGTTGTTGCTGGCGGGGGCAGGCTTGGCGACGGGGGCCGCCTCAGCAGGTGCTGGAGCGGGTGTTGCCGCTTGAGCCGGTGCGGGTGCGGCGGCTTGCGCCGGGGCTGGCGCGGGTTGCGCCTTGGCGGGTGCGGCAGGAGCGGCTTGGGCAGCGGCCGGCTGCTGGTTGCCCACCATATCGAACAGCAGGGGAATCTGTACTTCGCTGCTGACGGTCTCGGTCAGCAGTGGCGGTTGCAGGTTTTCATCGCCGAGCAGTTTACGGATCGACTCGAGGTCATCCAGCAGGTGCGCGGGCTTTTGCAGCGGATTGGGAGTGTCCATCGGGTGCTCAGAGTCGCTGTAAACGGTGATCTTGCAGAGGATAGCCCTGTTCGCGATAGAAACGGAAACTCTCGCGGGCCGCCTGACGAATAGCGGGGTCTTCCACCACCACCTCGGCAATCCGGGCAAAACGCGGGGCGAAGGCCGGCACTTTCAGGTCCAGGTTCACCAGCAGGTCATTGTGGGGGCCGGGGTCCTGGCCGAGGCCGAGGACGATCAGGCTTTCGGGTTCGCTTTCCGCCGGGCCGTGGGGGACGAAGGTTTCGCCCTTGAAGCGCCACAGGCGGGCATCGAGCTCGTCCCGTTGCTCTGCATCGCTGCAATGCAGGTAGATGCGGTGGCCCATGCGCCAGGCCTTGTCGGTGAGCTTGCAGGCAAAATCCAGGCGCGCCGCAGGGTCCGCGCTGGGAAGAATATAGAAGTCGACTTTGGTCATTGGGCTTCCTGAGCCGAGGAGGGCGCCGCCTTCATGCGGCGCCCCCTGCGGTCATGGTTTTCAGGCTTTGGCGCGGTCCAGCAGGTATTGGGTCAGCAGGGGGACCGGACGGCCAGTGGCGCCTTTGTCCTTGCCACCGCTGGTCCAGGCAGTGCCGGCGATGTCCAGGTGCGCCCAGTTGAGGTTCTTGGTGAAGCGCGAGAGGAAGCAGGCGGCGGTGATGGTGCCGGCCTTTGGCCCGCCGATGTTGGCGATGTCGGCGAACGGGCTGTCCAGTTGCTCCTGGTACTCGTCGAACAACGGCAGTTGCCAGGCGCGGTCGTCGGCTTGCTGGCCGGCGCTGAGCAGTTGGCCGATCAGTTCGTCGTTGTTGCCCAGCAGGCCCGAAGTATGGGCGCCCAGGGCGACCACGCAGGCACCGGTGAGGGTGGCAATATCGATCACGGCCTGTGGCTTGAAGCGCTCGGAGTAGGTCAGGGCATCGCACAGCACCAGGCGGCCTTCGGCGTCGGTGTTGAGGATCTCCACGGTCTGCCCGCTCATGGTGGTGACGATGTCGCCAGGGCGCGCGGCGCCACCGCTGGGCATGTTCTCGGCGCAGGCCAGGATGCACACCAGGTTGATCGGCAGCTTCAGCTCCAGCACGGCGCGCAGGGTGCCGAATACGCTGGCGGCGCCGCCCATGTCGTACTTCATTTCATCCATGCCGGCGCCCGGCTTGAGGCTGATGCCGCCGGTGTCGAAAGTGATGCCCTTGCCCACCAGGGCGAACGGCTTCTCGGACTTCTTGCCGCCGTTGTACTGCATGACGATCAGGCGTGGCGGCTGGTCGCTGCCCTGGCCCACGGCATAGAACGAGCCCATGCCCAGTTCCTTGATCTTCTTCTCGTCGAGGACCTCGACCTTCAGGCCCTTGAACTCCTTGCCCAGGGCCTTGGCCTGTTCGCCGAGGAAGGTCGGATGGCAGACGTTCGGCGGCAGGTTGCCCAGGTCGCGGGTAAAGGCCATGCCGTTGGCGATGGCCTGGGCATGGGTCACGCCGCGCTGGACTTCGGCTTCGGCGGCCTTGATGGTCAGCAGGGTGATTTTCTTCAGGGCGCGGGGCTCTGCCTTCTGGCTCTTGTAGCGGTCGAAGACATAACCACCGTCCACCAGGGTTTCTGCCAGCAGGCGGGTCTTGCCGTAGCTGTCGCGGCCCTTGACCACGACTTCATCCAGCGCCAGCACGGCGTCGCTGCCGCCCAGGCCCTTGAGGGTGGTGAGCACGCCGCTGATGATCTTGCGGAACGGGCGGTCGCCCAGTTCGCCGTCCTTGCCGGTGCCTACCAGCAGCACCCGCTCGGCCTTGAGCTTGGCCACGCCGTGCAGAAGCAGGCTCTGGCCGACCTTGCCGGCCAGGTCGCCGCGCTTGAGTACGGCGCTGATGGCGCCGCCGCTGAGTTCGTCGAGTTGCTTGGCAACGCTGCCGAGTTTGCGGCCTTCGCCGACGGCGACCACCAGGGTGGCGGTCTTCAACGTTTCCGGGCTAACGCTTTTTACAACCAGTTCCATGTCTGGGTCCCTGAATAAATGGTCAAAGAGCGCAGGAGGCTGTCCTGCGCCGAGCTTATCTATATAGAAGAAGACGCCGCATGCTGCCGACGACAAAGCCGCCAGTTTGAACCTCGCCGGTCGCGGCTGACAACCCTCGCATGGGCCAGTTTCGGCGCATTAGAGCGCTGGGTGAGCATCCTCCGTGACAGGCGCACGCAATCACAGGATAATGCGCCATCTTTTTTCGGCGGCCCTGCGTCTGGGGCCGGCTCGATACGTTTGCTTGTTCGGCCGCCTTAGCCTGACAACCCTGGAGTGTCTGGTTTGATCGTCTTTCGTTATCTGTCCCGCGAAATCCTGCTGACCCTGAGTGCCGTGAGCGCGGTATTGCTGGTCATCATCATGAGCGGGCGCTTCGTCAAGTTCCTCGCGCAAGCCGCCTCGGGGGCCCTGGATCCGGGCTCGCTGTTCCTGATCATGGGGTTTCGCCTGCCGGGCTTCTTGCAACTGATCCTCCCTCTGGGGCTGTTCCTCGGCATTCTCCTGGCTTACGGCCGGCTCTATCTCGAAAGCGAGATGACCGTGCTGTCGGCCACCGGCATGAGCCAGCAGCGCCTGTTGGGCATAACCATGATCCCCGCGGCCCTGGTGGCCCTGCTGGTGGCCTGGCTGAGCCTGAGCCTGGCGCCCCAGGGTGCCAACCAGTTCCAGCTGTTGCTGAACAAGCAGGATGCCCTGACCGAGTTCGACACGCTGGTGGCGGGGCGCTTCCAGGCGCTCAACGACGGTACCCGGGTCACCTACACCGAGCAGTTGTCCGAAGACCGAACCAACCTGGGCGGCGTGTTCATTTCCGAGAAGCGCCTGGGCCAGCAGAAAAAGGACGAGGGCATTTCGGTGCTGGTGGCCGAGAAGGGCCATCAGGACATTCGCCCCGACGGCAATCGCTACCTGATCCTGGAAAACGGCTATCGCTATGACGGCAACCCGGGCGAGGCCAACTACCGGGTGATCAAGTACGACACCTACGGTGTTTTGCTGGAGCGTCCGGACGTCAGCGACGAAGTCACCGATCGCGATGCCATGCCCACCGCCGACCTGATCGGCAAGGATGACCTGCGAGCCCGTGCCGAGCTGCAATGGCGCCTGTCCCTGCCATTGCTGGTGTTTATCGTGACCTTGATGGCGGTGCCGTTGTCCCGGGTCAACCCGCGCCAGGGCCGCTTCCTCAAGCTGATTCCGGCGATCCTGCTGTACATGGCTTACCTGACCATCCTGATCGCCGTGCGCGGTGCACTGGAGAAGGGCAAGATTTCCCCGGCCCTGGGGCTGTGGTGGGTGCACCTACTGTTTCTGTTGATCGGCCTCGGCCTGATGTATTGGGAGCCGATGCGCTTGAAAATGGCGAGTCGTCGCAGCGTGAAGGAGATGGCTCGTGGTTAAGCTCGATCGCTACATCGGTAGCAGTGTGTTCATGGCTATCCTGGCGGTCCTGGGGATCATCCTCGGGCTGGCCTCGCTGTTTGCCTTCATCGATGAGATGGGGGCTGTCAACGAAACGTATACCGTGGTGGATGTAATGAGCTACGTGGCCCTCACTGCGCCGCGTCGGGTCTATGAAATGCTGCCGATGGCAGGCCTGATCGGCTGCCTGATCGGCCTTGGCAGCCTGGCCAGTAACAGCGAGTTGACCATCATGCGCGCGGCCGGTGTATCGGTGGGCCGTATTGTCTGGGCGGTCATGAAACCCATGCTGGTGCTGATGCTGGTGGGCGTGCTGGTGGGCGAATACGTAGCGCCGGCCACCGAGACCCAGGCCCAGGCCAGTCGGGCCCTGGCCCAGGGTTCCGGCGATGCCCAGAGTTCCAAGCACGGCCTGTGGCACCGCCAGGGCGATGAATTCATCCATATCAACGCAGTGCAGCCCAATGGCCTGCTCTATGGCGTGACCCGCTACCACTTCGATGACCAGCGCCACATGCTGTCGTCGAGCTTTGCCCGCCAGGCCCGTTTCCACGAGGACTACTGGCAGCTGACGGATGTCACCACCACCTACTTCCGCGACGGTCATACCGAAGTCATCAGCGTGCCCGGCGAACGTTGGGATGTGGCCTTGAGCCCGCAACTGCTGAGCACTGTGGTGATGGCGCCGGAATCCCTGTCCATCAGCGGCCTGTGGGGCTACATCCACTACCTGGCCGACCAGGGCCTGAACAACGGTCGCTACTGGCTGGCGTTCTGGGTCAAGGTCCTGCAGCCGCTGGTGACGGCGGCGCTGGTATTGATGGCCATTTCCTTCATTTTCGGTCCGCTGCGTTCGGTGACCCTGGGTCAGCGGGTATTCACCGGCGTACTGGTGGGTTTCACCTTCCGCATCGCCCAGGATCTGCTGGGCCCTTCGAGCCTGGTATTTGGCTTTTCGCCGCTGTTCGCGGTGCTGGTGCCTGCGGGTATCTGCGCGGTGGCGGGCGTCTGGCTGTTGCGCCGGGCCGGCTGATTCCGCGGCTTTGCCAGGGTCTTGACGTAACGCCCCGGTCCTTGGATCGGGGCGTTTTTGCATTTGACAAACGCTGACAGGCGAGCGTGACGCTTGTGCCGAGTATCAGGTACAATTCCCGGCTATTTTTCGGCGGGCCATGCCTGCAGCCTTTTTGAGTGTTCATCCGTGAGTGATTTGAGTCATATCCGCAATTTCTCCATCATCGCCCACATTGACCATGGCAAGTCGACTCTGGCCGATCGCTTCATCCAGATGTGCGGCGGCCTGGCCGAGCGCGAAATGGAAGCCCAGGTTCTGGACTCCATGGACCTTGAGCGTGAGCGCGGGATCACCATCAAGGCCCACAGCGTCACCCTCTATTACAAGGCCCGCGACGGCATTACCTACCAGCTGAACTTCATTGACACCCCGGGCCACGTGGACTTCACCTACGAAGTCAGCCGTTCCCTGGCGGCCTGTGAAGGTGCATTGCTGGTGGTGGACGCCGGCCAGGGCGTCGAAGCCCAGTCGGTTGCCAACTGCTACACCGCCATCGAGCAAGGCCTGGAAGTGATGCCGGTGCTGAACAAGATCGACCTGCCACAGGCCGATCCGGAGCGGGTCAAGGAAGAGATCGAGAAGATCATCGGTATCGATGCCACCGACGCCGTGACCTGCAGCGCCAAGACCGGCCTGGGCGTGGACGAGGTGCTCGAGCGCCTGGTGACCACCATTCCGGCACCGACCGGCAACATCGAAGACCCGCTGCAAGCCCTGATCATCGACTCCTGGTTCGACAACTACCTGGGCGTCGTGTCCCTGGTACGTGTACGTCATGGCCGGGTGAAGAAGGGCGACAAGATCCTGGTCAAGTCCACCGGCAAGATCCACCTGGTGGACAGCGTTGGTGTATTCAACCCGAAACACACCGCCACCACCGACCTCAAGGCCGGTGAAGTGGGCTTCATCATCGCGGGCATCAAGGACATTCACGGCGCGCCCGTGGGTGACACCCTGACCCTGAGCTCGACCCCGGACGTTGAAGTGCTGCCGGGTTTCAAGCGCATCCAGCCCCAGGTCTACGCCGGCCTGTTCCCGGTCAGCTCCGACGACTTCGAGGATTTCCGCGAAGCCCTGCAGAAGCTCACCCTCAACGACTCTTCCTTGCAGTACACCCCGGAAAGCTCCGACGCCCTGGGCTTCGGCTTCCGCTGCGGGTTCCTCGGCATGCTGCACATGGAGATCATCCAGGAGCGCCTGGAGCGCGAGTACGACCTGGACCTGATCACCACCGCACCGACGGTAATCTTCGAGCTGCAACTGAAGAACGGTGAAACGATCTACGTCGACAACCCGTCCAAGCTTCCGGATCTGTCGGCGATCGAAGACATGCGCGAGCCGATCGTGCGGGCCAATATTCTTGTGCCGCAAGAGCACCTGGGCAACGTCATAACCCTGTGCATCGAGAAGCGCGGCGTACAGCACGACATGCTGTTCCTCGGCAGCCAGGTCCAGGTGACCTACGACCTGCCGATGAACGAAGTGGTCCTGGACTTCTTCGACCGCCTGAAATCCACCAGCCGCGGCTATGCTTCGCTGGATTACCATTTCGATCGTTACCAGTCGGCTAATCTGGTGAAACTGGATGTGCTGATCAACGGTGAGAAGGTCGACGCCCTGGCGTTGATCGTGCACCGTGACAACGCCCACTACAAAGGGCGTGCGCTGACCGAAAAGATGAAAGAACTGATTCCTCGGCAGATGTTTGACGTGGCAATCCAGGCCGCCATTGGCGGGCAGATTGTGGCGCGGACAACCGTCAAGGCACTCAGAAAGAACGTACTGGCCAAATGCTACGGCGGCGACGTTAGCCGTAAGCGCAAGCTGTTGGAAAAGCAGAAGGCCGGTAAGAAACGCATGAAGCAAGTGGGCAACGTGGAAATTCCACAAGAAGCCTTCCTTGCCGTGCTCAGGTTGGATAGTTAGGTCCTATGTCACTAAATTTCCCGCTGTTGCTGGTCATCGCTGTCTTCGTTTGCGGTCTCTTGGCGTTGCTCGACCTGGTGTTCCTGGCACCGCGCCGGCGTGCCGCCATTGCCAACTATCAGGGCAGCGTCAGCCAGCCGGACGGGGTGGTGGTCGAGAAGCTGAGCAAAGAGCCGCTGCTGGTTGAATACGGCAAGTCGTTCTTTCCGGTGCTGTTCATCGTCCTGGTGCTGCGTTCGTTCCTGGTGGAGCCGTTCCAGATTCCATCGGGCTCGATGAAGCCGACCCTGGATGTGGGCGACTTCATCCTGGTGAACAAGTTTTCCTACGGGATCCGCTTGCCGGTGATCGACAAGAAGGTCATCGAAGTCGGTGATCCGCAGCGCGGCGACGTGATGGTGTTCCGCTACCCAAGCGATCCGAACGTCAACTACATCAAGCGTGTGGTCGGCCTGCCGGGTGATGAAGTGCGCTACACCAGCGACAAGCACCTGTTCGTCAACGGTCAGCCGGTGGCGGAGCAACTGGTGGGGGCTGAACCCGGCACCTTGGGCAGCGCCGAGCTGTACAAGGAAAAACTGGGCGCCGCCGAGCACTTGATCCGCAAGGAAATGAGCCGTTACCGGGCAACCCCGGACGGTCGCTGGGTGGTGCCGGCCGGGCACTACTTCATGATGGGCGACAACCGCGACAACTCTAACGACAGTCGCTACTGGGACGATCCAAGTATTCCCAAGGACCTGCTGGGCATGGTTCCCGACAAGAATATCGTCGGCAAGGCCTTCGCAGTCTGGATGAGCTGGCCCGAACCGAAACTCAGCCACCTGCCGAATTTCTCGCGGGTTGGCCTGATCAAGTAATCACACGCGGCGCTGTTGAACACAGCGCCGAATGCTTTTCTGGCTCTTGTATAAAACGGCCTTGCCCTTGGGCGACCCGTAACAGCCTTATCGCCAGAAGCATGCAGTCAACGATATTCAGGATGTAAATTTGAACACAGCGTTAATTGCCACCCGCACCTCGTGCGCGGCCCCTGGGATGGCGAGTTTCGGCAACGAAACCAGCGTGGGTAAACCGTGAGCGTTTCTTTGAGCCGTCTCGAGCGTCAGCTCGGTTATTCCTTCAAGGACCAGGAGCTGATGCTGCTGGCCCTCACTCACCGCAGCTTTGCCGGGCGCAACAACGAACGCCTGGAGTTTCTCGGTGACGCCATTCTCAACTTCGTTGCCGGCGAGGCGCTGTTCGAGCGCTTTCCCCAGGCCCGCGAAGGCCAGCTGTCGCGTTTGCGCGCGCGTCTGGTGAAAGGTGAAACACTGGCGGTGCTGGCCCGTGGTTTCGACCTGGGCGAGTACCTGCGCCTGGGCTCCGGCGAATTGAAGAGCGGCGGTTTCCGTCGTGAGTCGATCCTTGCCGATGCCCTGGAGGCCCTGATTGGTGCGATCTACCTGGACGCCGGCATGGAGACTGCCCGTGACCGCGTGCTGTCCTGGCTGGCCTCGGAGTTCGAGAGCCTGACCCTGGTGGACACCAACAAGGACCCCAAGACCCGGCTGCAGGAATTCCTCCAGTCCCGCGCCTGCGAATTGCCACGTTACGAAGTGGTGGATATCCAGGGCGAACCGCATTGCCGGACATTCTTCGTTGAATGTGAAGTCACCTTATTGAATGAAAAAAGCCGAGGTCAGGGTGTGAGCCGCCGTATTGCCGAACAGGTAGCGGCCGCCGCAGCACTGATTGCCCTGGGCGTGGAGAATGGCCATGACTGATTCAACTGCAACACGCTGTGGCTATGTCGCCATCGTCGGCCGCCCCAACGTGGGCAAGTCGACGCTGCTCAACCACATCCTCGGCCAGAAGCTGGCGATCACCTCGCGCAAGCCCCAGACCACTCGTCACAACATGCTCGGGATCAAGACCGAAGGCGCCATCCAGGCGATCTACGTCGATACCCCCGGTATGCACAAGAGCAACGAGAAGGCGCTGAACCGCTACATGAACAAGACCGCTTCGGCGGCGTTGAAAGACGTCGACGTGGTGATCTTCGTGGTCGATCGCACCAAGTGGACCGACGAAGACCAACTGGTACTGGAGCGTGTGCAGTACGTGCAGGGCCCGGTAATCCTGGCGATCAACAAGACCGATCGCATCGAGGACAAGGCCGAGCTGATGCCGCACCTGACCTGGCTGCAGGAGCAACTGCCGAACGCCGAGATCGTGCCGGTCTCCGCCCAGCAGGGGCACAACCTCGAAGCCCTGGAAGGCCTGATCGCCAAGCACCTGCCGGAGAACGACCACTTCTTCCCGGAAGACCAGATCACCGACCGCAGCAGCCGCTTCCTCGCCGCCGAACTGGTGCGGGAAAAGATCATGCGCCAGCTCGGTGCCGAGCTGCCCTACCAGATCACCGTGGAAATCGAAGAGTTCAAGCAGCAGGGCAAGACCCTGCATATCCATGCCTTGATCCTCGTCGAGCGCGACGGCCAGAAGAAAATCATCATTGGCGACAAGGGTGAGCGGATCAAGCGCATCGGCATGGAGGCGCGCAAGGACATGGAGCTGCTGTTCGATTCCAAGGTCATGCTCAACCTCTGGGTCAAGGTCAAGGGCGGCTGGTCCGACGACGAACGCGCCCTGCGCTCGCTGGGCTACGGCGACCTCTGATGCACTTCGCCGGCAAGCCGGCTCCTGCACCTTCCTGTAGGAGCCGGCTTGCCGGCGAACAGCTGCAACCCCTTCTCCGGACCCGGTTCCCTCTCTTCCCCTGAGATCCCCCGCAACCATGTCCAGCAACGCCCCAGTCGGCCAACTCGCCTACGTCTTGCACAGCCGCGCCTACCGCGAAAGCAGTGCCCTGGTGGATTTTCTTACCCCCCAAGGTCGCCTGCGTGCTGTCCTGCGCAATGCCCGGGGCAAGGCCGGGACCCTGGCGCGGCCCTTCGTGCCCCTGGAGGTCGAGTTTCGCGGCCGTGGCGAACTGAAGAACGTCGGGCGCATGGAAAGTGCCGGCATTGCCGCCTGGCTCAATGGCGAGGCGTTGTTCAGCGGCCTCTATCTGAACGAGCTGTTGATTCGCCTGCTGCCGGCAGAAGATCCCCATCCCGCGGTATTCGACCACTACGCTGCCACGCTGCTGGCCCTGGCCGAAGGCCGTCCCCTGGAGCCTCTGCTGCGGGCCTTTGAGTGGCGCCTGCTGGATGACCTGGGTTACGGCTTTGCCCTGGACAGCGACATCCATGGCGCGCCCATTGCTGCCGACGGTCTGTACCGCTTACAGGTGGATGCCGGGCTGGAGCAGGTGTTCCTGCTGCAGCCGGGGCTGTTCAACGGCACCGAGTTGCTGGCCATGGCCGATGCCGACTGGAGCGCTCCCGGCGCGCTGTCGGCGGCCAAGCGCCTGATGCGCCAGGCCCTGGCGGTGCACCTGGGCGGCCGGCCCCTGGTCAGTCGCGAGTTGTTTCGCAAGCCTTAGTCTCCCCGTATGCTGTGCGCCGAATCTTCATTTATTCAGGAGCGCTTCCGTGACCACCAGCAATCGCATTCTTCTTGGCGTGAACATCGACCACGTTGCCACCCTGCGCCAGGCACGGGGCACCCGTTACCCGGACCCGGTCAAGGCAGCGCTGGACGCGGAAGAGGCGGGCGCCGACGGCATCACCGTGCACCTGCGCGAAGATCGCCGGCATATCCAGGAGCGCGACGTGCTGCTGCTCAAGGATGTGCTGCAGACCCGCATGAACTTCGAAATGGGCGTCACCGAAGAGATGATGGCTTTTGCCGAGCGTATCCGTCCGGCACATATCTGCCTGGTGCCGGAAACCCGCCAGGAGCTGACCACCGAAGGCGGCCTGGATGTGGCGGGGCAGGAGGCGCGGATCAAGGCGGCGGTAGAGCGGCTGTCGAAAATCGGTTCCGAAGTGTCCCTTTTCATCGATGCCGACGAGCGCCAGATCGAGGCCTCCAAGCGGGTCGGCGCGCCGGCCATCGAGTTGCACACCGGGCGTTATGCCGATGCCCAGACGCCCAGTGAAGTGGCCGAGGAGCTGCAGCGTATCGTCGACGGCGTTGCTGTTGGCCTGGCCCAGGGCCTGATCGTCAACGCCGGCCATGGCCTGCATTACCACAACGTCGAGGCGGTGGCGGCGATCAAGGGCATCAACGAGCTGAACATCGGCCATGCCCTGGTGGCACACGCTCTGTTTGTCGGTTTCAAAGGTGCGGTGGCTGAGATGAAGGCCTTGATCCTGGCGGCTGCGGCCAAGGCCTGAATCGCCTTCGCCGGCCAGCCGGCTCCTGCACAACCTGCGTAGGAGCCGGCTGGCCGGCGAATGCTTTTAAAGCGGCGGATTCTCTTCCGGCGGCTTGGTCTTGTTGACCCCGGGTACGTGCAGGTTGCCTTCGGCAACCTGGTCGCCTTCCAGCTGCGGCTGGGTCACCCAGGTGAGAATGTCGTAGTAGCGACGGATGTTGGCGACGAAATGCACGGGCTCGCCGCCCCGGGCATAGCCGTAGCGGGTCTTGCTGTACCACTGCTTCTGCGACAGGCGCGGCAGCATCTTCTTCACATCCAGCCACTTGTTCGGGTTCAGGCCTTCTTTCTCGGCCAGCTTGCGCGCATCGTCCAGGTGGCCGGTGCCGACGTTATAGGCGGCCAGGGCGAACCAGGTGCGGTCCGGTTCCTCGATCTTGTCGTCCAGCTGTTCCTTGATATAGGCCAAGTACTTGGCCCCGCCGCTGATGCTCTGCTTGGGGTCCAGGCGGTTGGAAACGCCCATGGCCTGGGCGGTGTTCTGGGTCAGCATCATCAGCCCGCGCACCCCGGTCTTGGAGGTGACCTCGGCCTGCCACATCGATTCCTGATAGCCCACCGCCGCCAGCAGGCGCCAGTCGAGCTTTTCCTGCTTGGCCGACGCCTTGAAGTGCTTCTCGTACTTGGGCAGGCGTTGCTGCAGGTGCTGGGCAAAGGTGTAGGCGCCGACATAGCCGAGCACGTCCACATGGCCGTAGTAGCGGTCCTTCAGGCGTTGCAGGGTGCCGTTCTTCTCGACCTTGTCGAGGAAACTGTTGATCTCGTTGAGCAGGCTGTTGTCGTCGCCTGCGGCCACGGCCCAGCTCTGGCTGCGGGCGTCGCCCAGGTCAAAGGCCACTCGCACATTGGGGAAGTAGACCTGGTTCATCGCCAGTTCGTTGGAGTCCACCAGGGTCAGGTCGATCTGCCCTTCGTCCACCATGCGCAGCAGGTCCACCACTTCCACGGCGTCCGACTCTTCGTATTCGATGCCGGGGTACTTGAGCTTGAGTTCCGCCAGTTGTTCGGCGTGGGTGCTGCCCTTGAGCACCATGATGTGCTTGCCCACCAGGTCTTGCGCGGTGGTGGGGCGGGAACGGCCATTGCGATAGATGACCTGGGGCGTGACTTCCAGATAGGGGTGGGAGAACCGCACCTGCTGCTTGCGCTGCTCGCTGCTCACCAGGCCGGCGGCGGCCAGTACCGGGCCCTTGGGCTGGCCCAGCTGGTCGAACAGATCGTCGAGGTTGTCGGCGGTCTCGATCTTGAGCTCCACCCCCAGATCGTCGGCAAAGCGTTTCACCAGCTCGTATTCGAAGCCGGTTTCACCGTTGCGATCCTGAAAGTAGGTGGCAGGGCTGTTACGGGTGACCACCCGCAGCACACCATCCTCCTTTACGCGCTCGAGCGTGCTGGGTTTCTCAACACAGGCGCCGAGCATCAGGAAGAGTCCGGTAACGATGAGCCACTTGGCGCAGCGCGGACGTAAAGCCATAGGGGAAAACATTGGCGCAGTATACGCAAAGGATAACGGCCGCCATATCTCGACAGCGAAGGGCTTGTCTGCTAGCGATGGTCGAGCCGGGCTGAAGGCCTCAGGAATGGGGCCTGGGCGCTGAATGTGACGTTTAAAATAACCACCGGCAATGACCCTGATGAGGCTTTGTTATAGGGGGCTGGCCCCGGGCCGACGTCCGGAGGCGCCCGGGGGTTGCGTTTCGAGTGCCGATGCCAGCGGTTTACGTTAGAATGCACGGCCTCAAAGCACACCCCCTTCCCGAGGCTGTCCCGAAGATGTTGATCCTGCGCGGCGCTCCTGCCCTTTCTGCCTTTCGCCACAGCAAACTCCTTGAGCAACTGAGCCAGAAAGTACCGGCTGTCAGTGGCTTGTATGCTGAATTCGCTCACTTCGCCGAAGTCACCGGCGTCCTGACCGGCGACGAACAGCAGGTGCTTGCGCGCCTTCTGAAGTACGGCCCCAGCGTTCCGGTACAAGAGCCGACCGGCCGTCTGTTCCTGGTCCTGCCACGTTTCGGCACCATTTCGCCGTGGTCGAGCAAGGCCAGCGACATCGCCCGCAACTGTGGCCTGGCGAAGATCCAGCGCCTGGAGCGCGGCATCGCCTTCTATGTGGCCGGTGAGTTCAGCGAGGCCGAGGCCCAACTGATCGCCGACGCCCTGCACGACCGCATGACCCAGATCGTGGTGGCCAACCTGGAACAGGCCGCCGGCCTGTTCAGCCACGCCGAACCCAAGCCGCTGACCGCCATCGACATCCTCGGCGGTGGCCGGGCTGCGCTGGAGCAGGCCAACAGCGAGCTGGGCCTGGCCCTGGCCGAAGACGAAATCGATTACCTGATGAACGCCTTCCAGGGCCTCAAGCGTAATCCCCACGACATCGAACTGATGATGTTCGCCCAGGCCAACTCCGAGCACTGCCGCCACAAGATCTTCAACGCCAGTTGGGATATCGACGGCCAGAGCCAGGAAAAAAGCCTGTTCGGCATGATCAAGAACACCTATCAGATGCACAACGAAGGTGTGCTCTCCGCCTATAAGGACAACGCCGCGGTCATCGTCGGTTCGGTTGCCGGGCGTTTCTATCCGAACCCTGAGACCCGCCAGTACGGTGCGGTACAGGAGCCGGTGCACATCCTGATGAAGGTCGAGACCCACAACCACCCGACCGCCATCGCGCCGTTCCCGGGGGCCTCCACCGGTTCCGGCGGCGAAATCCGCGACGAAGGCGCCACCGGGCGCGGCGCCAAGCCCAAGGCCGGCCTCACCGGTTTCACCGTGTCCAACCTGCAGATCCCGGGCTTTGAACAGCCGTGGGAAGTGCCGTACGGCAAGCCAGAGCGCATCGTCACTGCCCTCGACATCATGATCGAAGGCCCACTGGGTGGCGCGGCGTTCAACAACGAATTCGGCCGTCCGGCCCTGACCGGTTATTTCCGCACCTTCGAGCAATCCATTACCACGCCTCGTGGCGATGAAGTTCGCGGTTACCACAAGCCGATCATGCTGGCAGGCGGCATGGGCAACATCCGTGACGAGCACGTGCAGAAAGGCGAGATCACCGTCGGCTCCAAGCTGATCGTGCTCGGCGGCCCGGCGATGCTCATCGGCCTGGGCGGCGGCGCCGCTTCCTCCATGGCCACCGGCACCAGCTCGGCGGACCTGGATTTCGCTTCGGTACAGCGTGAAAACCCTGAGATGGAACGCCGTTGCCAGGAAGTCATCGACCGTTGCTGGCAACTGGGGGACAACAACCCCATCAGCTTCATCCACGACGTGGGCGCCGGTGGCCTGTCCAACGCCTTCCCGGAACTGGTCAACGATGGCGGCCGTGGCGGTCGCTTCGAACTGCGCAACATCCCCAACGACGAGCCGGGCATGGCCCCGCACGAAATCTGGTCCAACGAATCCCAGGAGCGTTATGTCCTGGCGGTAGGCGCTGCGGATTTCGAACGTTTCAAGGCCATCTGCGAGCGCGAGCGCTGCCCGTTCGCGGTGGTCGGCGAAGCCACTGCCGAACCACAGTTGACCGTGACCGACAGCCACTTCGGCAACAGCCCGGTGGACATGCCGCTGGAAGTGCTGCTGGGCAAGGCCCCGCGCATGCACCGTTCGGCCGTGCGGGAAAACGAACTGGGTGACGATTTCGATCCAAGCACCCTGGATATCGCCGAGAGCATCGAGCGCGTCCTGCACCACCCGGCCGTGGCCAGCAAGAGCTTCCTGATCACCATCGGCGACCGCACCATCACCGGCCTCGTGGCCCGCGACCAGATGGTCGGCCCATGGCAGGTGCCGGTGGCCGACGTGGCCGTGACCGCCACCAGCTTCGACGTCTACACCGGTGAGGCCATGGCCATGGGCGAGCGCACGCCGCTGGCCCTGCTGGACGCCCCGGCGTCCGGCCGCATGGCGATCGGCGAGACCCTGACCAACATCGCGGCCTCGCGCATCAACAAGATCAGCGACATCAAGCTCTCCGCCAACTGGATGTCCGCAGCCGGCCACCCGGGCGAAGACGCGCGCCTGTACGACACCGTCAAGGCAGTGGGCATGGAGCTGTGCCCAGAGCTGGGCATCACCATCCCGGTGGGCAAGGACTCCATGTCCATGGCCACCCGCTGGAACGAAGAGGGCGTGGACAAGAGCGTCACCTCGCCGCTGTCGCTGATCGTCACTGGCTTCGCACCCGTAGCGGACATTCGCCAGACCCTGACCCCGCAACTGCGCATGGACAAGGGCACCACCGACCTGATCCTGATCGACCTCGGTCGCGGGCAGAACCGCATGGGCGCCTCGATCCTCGCCCAGACCCACGGCAAGCTCGGCAGCCAGGCACCGGACGTGGATGATGCGGAAGACCTCAAGGCCTTCTTCGCGGTGATCCAGGGCCTCAACGCCGACGGTCACCTGCTGGCCTACCACGACCGTTCCGATGGCGGCCTGCTGGTCAGCGCCGTGGAAATGGCCTTCGCCGGCCATTGCGGCCTGAACCTGAGCCTCGACGCCGTGGCGGAAAACACCGCCGAAATCGCCGCCATCCTGTTCAACGAAGAGCTGGGTGCGGTGATCCAGGTGCGCCAGGACGCTACTCCGGACGTGCTGGCCCAGTTCAGCGCCGCCGGCCTGGGCGATTGCGTGGCCGTGATCGGCCAGCCGATCAACAACGGTGAAGTGAGCATCTCCTACAACGGCGAAAGCGTGTTCACCGGCCAGCGCCGCCTGCTGCAGCGTCAGTGGGCAGAAACCAGCTACCAGATCCAGCGCCTGCGGGACAACGCCGACTGCGCCGAGCAGGAATTCGACGTGGTCCTGGAAGAAGACAACCCGGGCCTGAGCGTCAAGCTGGGCTTCGACGTTAACCAGGACATCGCCGCGCCTTACATCAAGAAAGGCGTGCGTCCACAGGTGGCGGTACTGCGTGAGCAGGGCGTCAACGGCCAGGTGGAAATGGCAGCGGCCTTTGACCGCGCCGGCTTCAACGCCATCGACGTGCACATGAGCGATATCCTCGCCGGTCGTGTCGACCTCAACGACTTCAAGGGCATGGTTGCCTGCGGCGGCTTCTCCTACGGCGACGTACTGGGCGCCGGTGAAGGCTGGGCCAAGTCGGCGCTGTTCAACAGCCGCGCCCGCGACGCCTTCCAGGGCTTCTTCGAACGTACCGACAGCTTCACCCTGGGTGTGTGCAACGGTTGCCAGATGATGTCCAACCTGCACGAGCTGATCCCGGGCAGCGAGTTCTGGCCGCACTTCGTGCGCAACCGCTCCGAGCAGTTCGAAGCCCGGGTGGCCATGGTCCAGGTGCAGGAGTCGAACTCGATCTTCCTGCAGGGCATGGCCGGTTCGCGGATGCCGATCGCCATCGCCCACGGTGAAGGCCATGCGGAGTTCGAAAGCGAAGAGGCATTGCTGGAAGCCGACCTGTCCGGTTGCGTGGCCCTGCGTTTCGTCGACAACCACGGCAAGGTCACCGAGCGCTACCCGGCCAACCCCAACGGTTCGCCGCGCGGGATCACCGGCCTCACCAGCCGCGACGGCCGCGTCACCATCATGATGCCGCACCCTGAGCGGGTGTTCCGTGCCGTGCAGAACTCCTGGCGCCCGGATGAGTGGAACGAAGATGGGGCGTGGATGCGCATGTTCCGTAACGCTCGGGTCTGGGTGAACTGAGGCTGATGTACAAGCTCAGCTTCTTCGTGCCCCCCAGCCATGTGGAGTCGGTCAAGAGCGCTGTGTTCGCCGCGGGCGGCGGACGCATCGGTGCCTATGACCAGTGCGCCTGGCAGGTGCTCGGCCAGGGCCAGTTTCGCCCGTTAGACGGCAGCCAGCCGTTTCTCGGGCAGACCGGCCAGGTGGAGCGGGTGGAGGAGTGGAAGGTCGAGCTGGTGGTGGCCGACGAACTGATTCGCGACGTGGTACTGGCCCTCAAGCAGAGCCATCCCTACGAAACGCCGGCTTATGAAGTCTGGCGCCTCGAAGCGTTCTGAGGTTATCCACAGACACAAAGCCCGCTGAACCGGCAACGGTCAGCGGGCTTTTTTGTGGGCCTTCGCCGGCCAGCCGGCTCCTACAGGAGCCTTGCAGGAGCCGGCTGGCCGGCGAAAGTGCCTTCAAGCACCTGCGCCGACCTCTCGGTGCAGCAAGCCCGCCAGCGCCACCTGCAAGCCCCCGGCCTTTTCGCCAATCAGCACGTGCCAGACGTCCCCCTCCATGCGCCGCATGCCCTGGCAGCCCAGCCCCTTGAGCATCGGCTCCGATAGGCTGCGGCTATTGTTCACTCGCACTCGCAACCGGGTCAGCGCCACACAGTCCATCTGCACCAGGTTGTCCCGACCGCCCAGGGCGTTGAGCCACTGCTGGGCTTCGTGGATGGAAATGTCGACCTGCGGGGGTTCTTCAACAGGCGCCTGTGCCACCGCAGCCCTGGCCGAAACGGGTGACGCCAGGCGGATCTCGTCGGCGATGCTGTCTGCCAGCGGCCCCACCACCACCTGCAAGCTGCCGCCCTTGCCGGGGCGCACCACGGCCATGGCGCCCAAGGCCTTGAGCTCGCTGTCCGAAGCCAGGTTGCGGTCTGCCAGTTCCAGGCGCAGGCGCGTGGTGCAGGCACCGACGGTAAGCAGGTTGCCGGCGCCACCCAGGGCCTTGATGTAGGCTGCGGCGCGCTGGTCGACGCTCAGTTCAGTCTTTTCGCTGGAGGGGCTGTCTTCACGGCCCGGGGTCTTGAGGTTGAAGCGGCGGATGCAGAAATCGAACACCAGGTAGTACACCACCGCGTACAGCAGGCCCACCGGAAACACCTTCCAGCCGTTGGTGGAGCGGCCCCAGCCCAGGGCCATGTCGATGGCGCCGCCGGAAAAGGTAAAGCCCAGGTGGATGTTCAGCAGGTTGGTCAGGGCCATGGCCAGCCCGGTGAGCAGGGCATGCACCAGGTACAGCAGGGGGGCAAGGAACATGAAGGCGAATTCGATCGGCTCGGTGACCCCGGTCAGGAAGGATGTCAGGGCCATGGACAGGAAGATCCCGCCCATTACCTTGCGCCGTTCCGGCGGTGTGTTGCGGTACATCGCCAGGCAGGCGGCGGGCAGGCCGAACAGCATCATCGGGAACATCCCGGTCATGAACTGGCCGCCCTTGGGGTCGCCGGCAAAGTAGCGGGTCAGGTCGCCGGTGACCACGGCGCCGGTGCTCGGGTCGGTGAAGCTGCCGAAGATGAACCAGGCCATGTTGTTGAGGATGTGGTGCAGGCCGGTGACGATCAGCAGCCGGTTGAACACGCCGAAGACGAAGGCGCCGAAGCTGCCGCTCTCCAGCAGCAACTGGCCGAAGCTGTTGATGCCGTGCTGGATCGGCGGCCAGATCAGGCCGAACACCACCCCCAGGCCCACGGCGGTGAAACCGGTGGCGATGGGCACGAAGCGCCGGCCGCCGAAGAACGCCAGGTACTCCGGCAGCTTGATGTCCTTGAAGCGGTTGTACAGCGCGCCGGCCATCAGCCCGCTGATGATCCCGGCGAGCATACCCATGTTGATGCTGGCGTCCAGCACCTTGAGGGTCGAGATCATCACCAGGTAGCCAATGGCCCCGGCCAGCCCGGCGGTGCCATTGTTGTCCTTGGCAAAGCCGACGGCGATACCGATGGCGAAGATCAGCGCCAGGTTGCCGAAGATCGACTGCCCGGCATCGTGGATGATCGCGATGTTCAGCAGGTCGGTGTCGCCCAGGCGCAGCAGCAGACCGGCGATGGGCAAGATGGCGATGGGCAGCATCAGCGCCCGGCCGAGGCGTTGCAGGCCCTCGATGAAATACTGGTACATGGCGTCTCTCCTGGAATTCTTGTTATGAGTGCAGAGGCCAAAGCCGTTCGCAGGCCTGACGGACTGCGGCGGCACCGGGCAGGTTGAGCAGCGGCTGGCTGAGCTGGCGGCACTGGCTGGCGTCCAGCTGGCGCACCCGGTCCTTGATCTCGCCCACCTGTGGCGGGCTGACCGACAGCTCGCTGACGCCCAGGCCGATGAGTACGGGTGTGGCCAGGGGATCGGAGGCCAGGGCGCCACAGACCCCGACCCAGCGACCATGGCGCTGGGCGCCGGCGCAGGTCTGGGCGATCAGCCGCAGCAGGGCGGGGTGCAGGGCGTCGACCCGTGCCGCCAGCCCGGCGTGGTCACGGTCCATGGCCAGGGTGTACTGGGACAGGTCGTTGGTGCCGATGGACAGGAAGTCGGCGTGTTCGGCCAGTTGCTCGGCCATCAGGGCGGCGGCGGGGACTTCGATCATGACCCCCAGTTCCGGGCGCTGGCTCAGGCCCAGTTCGGCAGCGAACAGGTCCAGGCGCTGGCGAATGTGCAGCAGCTCGGCGACTTCGGTGACCATCGGCAGCATCACCCGGCAGCGTTGCACGGGGCTGACCTGGAGCAGCGCCCGCAGTTGTTGGTCCAGCAGCTCAGGGCGCGCCTGGGCCAGGCGGATGCCGCGCAGCCCAAGTACCGGGTTGGCTTCCACCGGCAGGGGCAGGTAATCCAGCTGTTTGTCGCCGCCGACGTCGATGGTGCGAATGATCACCGGCTTGTCGCCCATGGCGTTGAGCACTGCCTGATAGGCCTGGCGCTGTTCTTCTTGATCCGGGGCGGTCTGGCGGTCAACGAAGAGAAACTCGGTGCGCAGCAGGCCGACGCCGTCGGCGCCACCCTGGTGGGCGTCCCGGGCTTCATCGCTGGACGCCACATTGGCCGCCACCTCGATCTGCTGGCCGTCCTGGGTCAGGGCGGGCTCATGGGCTTTTTGCTGTTGCAGCGCATGGCGCTGGCGCTGGGTTTCGCCGGCCTGTTGCACCTGTGCGATGCGCTGCGGGTCGGGCTCCAGTTCCAGGCGCCCGCCGTTGGCATCCAGCACCACCTGGCGGCCACTGTCGATGCGCAGCACTTGCGGGCCCAGGGCCACCAGGCAAGGCAGGCCCTTGCCCCGGGCGAGGATCGCCACGTGGGAAGTGGCACCGCCGGCGGCCATGCACAGCCCGGCCACGCCCTGGGCGCTGAGTTGCAGAAGGTCGGAAGGGGTCAACTCCTCGGCGGCAACGATCGCCCCGGCTGGCAGGTCGTAGTGCCAGGCTTCCCCCAGCAGGGCGCGCAGAACGCGCTGCTGCAGGTCCCGCAGGTCGTTGGCGCGTTCAGCCAGCAGCGTACTGCCCAGTTGCTGCAGGATCTGGCATTGCTCGGTAATCGCCGCGCTCCAGGCATGGGTGGCGGCGCGGCCCTGGGCAATGGAGGCTTCGGCGGCGTCCAGCAGGGTCGGGTCTTCGAGCAGCGCCAGGTGGGCGCTGAAGATGTCCTGTTCCTGCTGGTCGCGGCGTTGCCGGGCCTGCTCCAGGGTGTGGCGGATTTCCCCGCGCACCTGGTCCAGTGCGGTGCTCAATGCTTGCCGTTGGGGCTCGGGTGCATGCTGGCCATGATCCTCCGCCAGGACCATGGCGTTGAGCCGCACCAGGGGGCCGCATACCAGGCCCGGCGCGGCGCAGACGCCCGGCAGCACGCCGTCTTCCACGGGGCCTTGGGCGGCCGGGGCCGGTACCGGGGTTTCGCCATGGGCATCTGCGGCCATCGCGGTGCCGAGGGTCTGCAGCATCGCCTGCAGGGCATCCTGGCAATCGTCGCCCTGGCAACTGACCAGCACTTCTTCCTGTTCACCGATGCCCAGGCTCATCAGGGCAATCAGGCTGGTGCAGGGGGCGCTCTTGTCCTTGAAGGTCAACTGCGAATGGCTGTTGAAGCTCAGGGCGGTCTGGCGCACCAGGGCGGCGGGGCGGGCATGCAGGCCGCCGCGATGGGCGACCTTGATCCGGGCGCTGGCCTGCTGCCCGGATTGCTCTTGCGTAAGCGGCTGCGGGCCCGCGTTGGCGCGCCGGCTGATGTGCAGCAATGGCTCGCCCACCTGGACTGTCGACAGGGTCAGCGGGCGCAGGTCGAAACCCTCGCCATTGGTCAGGATCAGCAGGCTGATCAGGCTTCGGCAATGCTGTGCCACGTGGTCCAGATCAACCCGCAGCAAGGGCTGGCCGGCACGCACCTGCTGGCCTTCCTTCACCAGCAGGGCAAACCCCTCGCCCTGCAGTTCGACAGTGTCCAGGCCCAGGTGCAGCAGCAGTTCGGCCCCATTGGCGGCGCGCAGGGTGATTGCGTGCCCGGTACGTGCGACCTGGATCACCTGGCCGGCGCAGGGCGCATGCAGGGTGTCGTTGAGGGGATCGATGGCGATGCCGTCGCCCATGGCACCGCTGGCGAACACCGGGTCGGGCACGCTGCGCAGTGCTAGCACTGGCCCGCTTAACGGGGCACCGAGCGTCAGTTCGTTATTGTTGTTGTGCATGGCGCAGTACTCGTTGGCGATGGGGCTTAGTGAGTGCGGGTCACTTTGCTCAGGTGGCGCGGTTGGTCGGGGTCCATGCTGCGGGCTTGGGCGAGGCCGGCGGCCATGACGTAGAAACTCTGGATCGCCAGGATCGGGTCGAGTGCCGGGTGTTCGGCACGACTCAGGGTCAGGTCCCGCTCACCGATGTCGTCCGGAGCGGCCAGCAGCACCTTGGCGCCGCGCTGGCGCATGTCGGCGGCCAGGCTCAGCAGGCCGCCCTGCTCGGCGCCGCGGGGGGCGAACACCAGCAGCGGATAGTCGTGGTCGATCAGCGCCATGGGGCCGTGGCGGACTTCGGCACTGCTGAAGGCTTCGGCCTGGATAGCCGAGGTTTCCTTGAGCTTGAGCGCGGCTTCCTGGGCAATGGCGAATCCCGCCCCGCGGCCGATCACCATCAGGCGCTGGCAATCGCGCAGCGCATTGACGGCCAGGCTCCAATCCTGGGTCGCGGCCTGGCGCAGGCCTTCGGGCAGGGCCAGGCCGGCTTCGAGCAAGCGTCCGTCATCATTCCAGTGGCCGATCAGTCGCGCGCTGGCACTGAGGGTGGCAATAAAGCTCTTGGTGGCGGCCACGCTCTGCTCGGCGCCGGCGTGCAACGGCAGGAAGAATTCGCTGGCCGCTTCCAGCGGGCTGTTTTCCGCGTTGACCATGGCCACGCTGAGGGCCCCGCGCTTGCGCAGCAGGCGCACGCTGTTTACCAGGTCCGGGCTTTGCCCCGATTGCGAAAAGGCGAACACCGCCTGGCCGCTGACCCGCAGGGGCGCCTGCTGCATGGTCACCACCGACATCGGCAGCGAGGCCACGGGAATACCCACTTGCTGCATGGTCAGGTAGGCGAAGTAGCTGGCGGCGTGGTCGGAGCTGCCCCGGGCCACGGTCATTGCCACTTGGGGCGGCTGGCGGCGCAGGCGGCCGGCGACCTCGAGCAGCGCCGGGTCAAGGTGCTGCAACTGGTTGCTCGCGGCCAGGTGCGAGGACAGCGCCTCTTCAAGCATTTTTGAAGTCAATGTCTTCTCCTTCGACCATGACGGCGGTCAGTGTGAGTGCCCGGTCCAGGCGCACGCTGTCGGCCCAGCTGCCAGGTTGCAGGCGGCCGCGTTGGGGGATGCCGAGGTAGTCGGCGGGAAATTGCGACAGGCGCTGCGAGGCTTCGGCCAGGGGCAGGCCGATCTTCACCAGATTGCGCAGGGCCTGGTCCATGGTCAGGGTGCTGCCAGCCAGCGTGCCGTCGGCCAGGCGCACACCACCCAGGCACTTGGTCACGGTGTGGCTGCCCAGCTTGTATTCACCGTCGGGCATGCCGGCAGCTGCGGTGGAGTCGGTAACGCAGTACAGGCAGGGGATCGAGCGCAGGGCCACGCGCATGGCGCCGGGATGCACGTGCAGCAGGTCCGGGATCAGCTCGGCGTACTGGGCATGGGCCAGGGCCGCGCCGACGATCCCCGGCTCGCGGTGATGCAGCGGGCTCATGGCGTTGTACAGGTGGGTGAAACTGGTGGCGCCAGCGGCGAGGGCCGCCACGCCTTCCTCGTAGCTGCCCAGGGTGTGGCCGATCTGCATGCGCACGCCGCGGGCGCTGAGTTCGCGGATCAGGCCGTCGTGGCCGGCGACTTCCGGGGCGATGGTGATCACGCGGATCGGCGCCAGCGCCAGGTACTGCTCCACTTCCGCCAGCAGTGCGGTGTGGGCGAAGTTGGGCTGGGCGCCAAGTTTGCCGGGGTTGATGTAGGGGCCTTCCAGGTGCACGCCGAGCACTCGGGCGCAGCCTTTGGGGCGCTGTTCGGCATAGCTGCCCAGTTGCTCCAGGACCTGGCGGATTTCCTCGCTGGGGGCCGTCATGGTGGTGGCCAGCAACGAGGTGGTGCCGAAGCGCACATGGGTGCGGGTGATGGTCTGGAAGGCATCGCGGCCTTGCATGATGTCCTTGCCGCCGCCGCCGTGCACATGCAGGTCGATAAAGCCGGGCAGCAGGTAGGGCAGGTCGTTGTCCGCCGGATTGCAGGGGCTGCCTTCGATGGCGATCACCTTGCCGTCCTGATGCAGCAGACGGCCGCGGACCCAGCCTTGGGGCGTGAGGATATTGTCTTCGGACATGGCGTTTCTCTGGCTCCGGAAGCGGGTTCAGCGTCGCAGTTCAGCGACGAAGTCGTAGTAGTCGTTGCGGCAGTAGGTGTCGGTGACCTCGATCGGCGTGTTGTCTTCCAGGTAGCCGACCCGGGTCATCAGCAACATGGCGGTGCCGGGGGCGATGCCCACCAGGGCGGCGAATTCGTCCGAGGCATTGATCGCCTGGATGTGCTGCAGCGCCCGCACCACGGGCTTGCCGATGCCATCGAGGTATTCATAGAGCGAATCCCCGACCGCTTCCGGCTGGGCGATGATGCTGGCCGGCAGGGTGCTCATCTCGATGGCCATCACTGTGTCATCGGCTTTGCGCAGGCGCTTGAGCCGCGCCACCTTGTCGTTGGGCGACAGGCCGAGGCGGATCAGTTCTTCATGGGTGGGCGGGGTGAGGGTGCGTTCCAGCCATTGGGAGCCGGGCACGAAACCCTTCAGGCGCAGCATTTCGCTGAAGCCGGAGAGCCGCGACAGCGGTTGCTCCAGGCGCGGGGTGATGAAGGTCCCCGAGCCCTGGCTGCGGCGGATCAAGCCCTGTTCGAAGAGCACTTCCAGGGCCTTGCGCGCGGTGACCCGGGAGATCCCCAGCAATTCGCTGAGGTTGCGTTCCGACGGCAGTGCCTGCTCGGCTTTCCACTGGCCGGCATGGATTGCCGCTTCCAGGTTGCGAGCCAGTTGCAGGTACAGCGGAGTGGGTTGGGAGTCGTCGGGGCGCAGGGCCAGGAGGTGATTCATCTGTAGGTTTTCCGATGCGGTTATTAGGTTGTTGTCGCCCGGTAGTGCCGAAAAACTAATACCACTTAGATACCATGTCAACGCTACTGGTCAGCTGAAGGTGGCGTAAATCCAGCGTTTACGGGGTGCTTTGAAGGGTAAATGATTAAAGTGGTATTAGGCAGGTCTGACTGCCATCGCCATGGCGTCGAGTGGCGACCCCTTGCGGGTCGCCAAGTGGTATGGGCGCAGTGGAAGAGCTGGCGGGAGTAAAAATATTTTTTGCGGAAGGGAAATTAAGGGCGGATCTCGATCATGGTGCCGTCCTTGACCAGGCCCCAGACCTCGCGCATGTCGACGTTGCGCATGGCGATGCACCCGTCTGTCCAGTCCAGGGTGTGGAAATACTGCTCCGGGAATTCTTCGGTGTCCGGGGTGCCGTGGATCATGATCATGCCGCCCGGATCCACCCCTTCGCGCCGCGAGCGGGCGGCATCGGTGATGTTCGGATAGGAGATGTGCATGGCCAGGTTGTAGCGGTCGCTGGTCTTGCGCCAGTCGAGCCAGTAGAGGCCTTCAGGGGTGCGCTTGTCGCCCTCCATGAGCTTGGGACCCTTGGGTTTCTTGCCCAGGGATATGCGGTAGGTCTTCAGTGGCTTGCCACCGTTGATCAGTTGCAGTTGATGGGCGGACTTGAGCACCAGGACCTTTTCGATGACCTTGCCGTCCAGGGTTTCCACGGTGGAGGCCTGGCACACAGCAACGACGGAACAGCACAGCAGGGCAAGCAACCAGCGCATTGACACGATATCCCCAGGCGCACACAGATCCCGTGCACGTTTTATTATTTAACTGATGGCAGGCTGAGAGAGCGGCGGAATGGATTCGGAGCGCACTTCAAAGGCTGCGGCCCGCCGGTCAGCGAAGAAGCATTCTAAGGTACGGCCGACGGTGCGGAAAGCCAGCTCGGACCAAGGGATATCGGCTTCGTCGAACAACTGCACTTCCAGGCTCTCGGGGCCGGCGGCAAAGTCCAGGTCGGCGAGCTCCGCGCGAAAGAACACATGCACCTGGCTGATGTGCGGCACGTCGATCAGGGTGTAGATGCTCAGGCCGCGCACCCGGGCGCAGGCTTCCTCGTAGGTTTCGCGAATGGCCGCCTGTTCGATGGTCTCGCCGTTTTCCATGAAGCCTGCGGGCAGGGTCCAGTAGCCCAGGCGCGGCTCGATGGCGCGACGGCACAGCAGCACCTTGCCCTCCCAGGTGGCAAGGCAGCCGGCGACGATATTGGGGTTCTGGTAATGGATGGTCTGGCAGTGGTCGCAGACATAGCGCAGGCGCGAATCGCCTTCGGGAATGCGCTGGGTCACCGGGTTGCCGCACTGGCTGCAAAATTTCATGTGGGGTATCCGAAAAGGCTGCGGCTATCTTGGCGCGCCAGCCCCGTTGTCGGCAAGTTGTCGTTAAGCGACATGCCCGGGGGCGGGGGTTGGGCCGAAGATTGGATTGGTGCATGATGCACGGTAGCCAACAGATCGAGATGCCTCATGCTGGACGAGCTACTTCATCGGGTAAGCCACTACACGCCGCGTACGCTGGAGACCGACCGACGTTTTCCCGAGGCTGCGGTGCTGGTGCCCATCACCCGCAGCGAAGAACCGGAACTGGTATTGACCTTGCGTGCCAGCGGGCTGTCGACCCATGGCGGCGAGGTGGCTTTCCCTGGTGGCCGGCGCGATCCGGAAGACCCGGACCTGATCTTTACCGCGCTGCGCGAGGCCAAGGAGGAAATCGGCCTGCCGCCGGGGCTGGTGGAGGTCATCGGGCCTTTGAGCCCGCTGATTTCCCTGCACGGAATCAAGGTCACACCTTACGTCGGGGTGATTCCCGACTATGTCGAATACCAGGCCAATGACGCCGAGATCGCCGCCGTTTTCAGCGTGCCCCTGGAGTTCTTCCGCCAGGACCCCCGTGAACATACCCATCGCATCGATTACCAGGGGCGCAGCTGGTACGTCCCCAGCTATCGCTTTGGCGAGTACAAGATCTGGGGCCTGACCGCGATCATGATCGTCGAGCTGGTCAATCTGTTGTACGACGCCGGAATCAGCCTGCATCGCCCGCCGAAAAACTATATCGATACCTGAAGCCATCACTTCGCATGGCATAAACCCGCGGCTGCCTGAGCCATGAGGACAATAAGATGAAATACCGCCTGGGCGACGCCCGAGTCGAGACCCATCCACAGAGCTGGGTTGCCCCGAATGCCACGCTGGTGGGCAAGGTCAAATTGGAGGAGGGAGCCAGCGTCTGGTTCAACGCCGTGCTGCGCGGGGACAACGAACTGATCCTGATCGGCAAGCACAGCAACGTCCAGGATGGCACGGTGATGCACACCGACATGGGCTTTCCCCTGACCATCGGTACCGGCGTGACCATCGGCCACAATGCCATGCTGCACGGCTGCACCGTGGGCGACTACAGCCTGATCGGCATCAACGCGGTGATCCTCAATGGCGCGAAGATCGGCAAGAACTGCATCATCGGCGCCAACTCGCTGATCGGCGAGGGCAAGGAAATCCCCGACGGTTCGCTGGTCATGGGCTCGCCAGGCAAGGTGGTACGGGAGTTGACCGAGCCGCAGAAGAAAATGCTCGAAGCCAGCGCCGCGCACTACGTTCATAATGCCCAGCGTTATGCCCGAGACCTGGTTGAGCAAGAACAATGACAGCCCCTGAAAGACCCGTCGCTTCGCCCTGCGTGAGCATCTGTGCCCTGGACGAGCAGGATATCTGCACCGGTTGCCAGCGCACGGTGGACGAGATCACCCGCTGGAGCCGCATGGACAACGCCGAGCGGCGTGCGGTCCTGGCCCTGTGCCATGAGCGGGCCAAGTCCAGCGGCTTGCTGTGGATGATCGGCTCCAGCTCGGCAAGTTGATCCGCTCGTTTCGCCAGCAAGCCGGCTCCTGCAATCTTGTGCAGGTGCCAGCGTGCTGGCGAAAGGGCTTCTTGGCCCAGCCCCGGGCCTGCAGTAACCTGTGCACCTTCCTGACAGGTACCCTTCGCCCCCATGTTCTTCCTGATCGCCTATATCAGCAGTGTCGTGCTGATCAACTACGCCTTTTCGTCTGCCCCGCATCTGGACATCATCTGGTCGGCCTGGGGCGGGTTGGTGTTTGTCCTGCGGGACATGGTGCAGACTCGTTTCGGCCACGGCGCCATCGTCGCGATGCTGGCGGCCCTGGTGCTGTCCTATGTGACCTCCGATCCGACCATCGCCCTGGCCAGCGCCACGGCATTCGCCGTCTCGGAATGCATCGACTGGCTGGTGTTCAGTATCACCAGGCGGCCCCTGCATGATCGTCTATGGATCAGCTCGGCCCTGAGCATTCCCCTGGATACCTTCATCTTCTTCGGCATGATCGATGCCTTGACCCCTGGGGTGATCCTGACCGCCCTGGGTTCGAAGTTCGCCGGTGTCACCGTGGTCTGGCTGGCCATGGCCTGGCGTTTGCGCAAAGCGGCGTGCGCCGGCTGAGCCAAAGCCCGCGCTTCATGTAAAATGCCGCTCCCCATGGGTCGCCCGCCTGGCGCTCGGCCCTCGATGATCCGCTCCTTTGAGGACCTTCAGATGACTCGTATCGGAACTCCACTGTCGCCAACCGCGACCCGCGTCTTGCTTTGTGGCTGTGGTGAGTTGGGCAAGGAGGTGGTGATCGAGCTGCAACGCCTGGGTGTCGAGGTGATTGCCGTGGACCGCTACGCCAACGCTCCGGCGATGCAGGTGGCCCATCGCAGGCACGTGATCAACATGCTTGATGGCGCGGCGCTGCGGGCCGTGATCGAAGCCGAGAAGCCGCACTTCATCGTGCCGGAAATCGAAGCCATCGCTACCGCGACCCTGGTGGAACTGGAAGCCGAGGGCTTCACCGTGATCCCCACCGCCCGGGCCACCTCCTTGACCATGAACCGCGAAGGCATCCGGCGCCTGGCCGCTGAAGAGCTGGACCTGCCGACCTCGCCGTACCATTTCGCCGACACCTTCGAAGACTATTCCAAGGCCGTGCAAGACCTGGGCTTCCCGTGCGTGGTCAAGCCGGTGATGAGTTCCTCGGGCAAGGGCCAGAGCCTGCTGCGCAGCGTCGACGACGTGCAGAAAGCCTGGGACTACGCCCAGGAAGGCGGCCGTGCCGGCAAGGGCCGGGTGATCATCGAAGGCTTTATCGACTTCGACTACGAAATCACCCTGTTGACCGTGCGTCATGTGGGCGGCACCACCTTCTGCGCGCCGGTCGGCCATCGCCAGGAAAAGGGCGACTACCAGGAATCCTGGCAGCCTCAGGCCATGAGTCCCAAAGCCCTGGCCGAATCCGAGCGGGTGGCCAAGGCAGTCACCGAGGCCCTGGGGGGCCGCGGCCTGTTTGGCGTGGAACTGTTCATCAAGGGCGACCAGGTGTGGTTCAGCGAAGTGTCGCCGCGCCCACACGACACTGGCCTGGTGACCCTGATTTCCCAGGACCTGTCCCAGTTCGCCCTGCATGCGCGGGCCATTCTCGGCTTGCCGATTCCGCTGATCCGCCAGTTCGGCCCTTCGGCTTCGGCGGTGATCCTGGTAGAAGGCACATCCACCCAGACCGCCTTCGCCAACCTCGGTGCCGCCCTGAGCGAGCCGGACACTGCGCTGCGCCTGTTCGGCAAGCCGGAAGTCAATGGCCAGCGCCGCATGGGCGTAGCCCTGGCGCGTGACGAGTCGATCGAAGCCGCCCGGGCCAAGGCGACCCGTGCTGCGCAAGCGGTGGTAGTCGAGCTGTAAAGCCCTTATCGACAGTGGGCCACTTCATTCTGACTGATAGTGGGAATATATTTCCCTCGGTTGTGACATGAATAGTGGCCTGCTGTTCCTGCCTATCAATATGTACATATTCAATGTTCAGGTAGTGTCTGAATGCTGGATGGTGTCTCAATGAATATCTAGTTACTTTAGTATGGACAACAATATGTTCCATTCTAAGTGTCCAGGCGTAATAACCCTCAGCAAAGAAACCTGAGTTCTACAGGGCAGAGAAGCTATGTGTGCTTGATTCTGCCTGCTACGAAGCAAGCGTGCCGAGATAGCGCAAGCATGTTTTCTTGCTTCATAATCTTTGGATAGCCGATTGAACTGCTTTTTAAGGTGCCTGCTTTTTGAGTGGTCCGCATCCAGCATAGGTGTTCTCGAGTAAAATTAATAACCAGAAAATTCTCGTATATATATAGAAAATTCTTGCATATTTTTTTGGGCTATTCGTGAATTATAGACGCGCTTGCTAACGGCAGATCCCCCTAGTCTCAACTCATCCGAACAACTGGGCTCTAGAGTTAATCATACTTCACTTTAACGACTGTGCTGTTGGGGTTTTTATATGGCGGCCAGGAGTTTTGGGTATGTAATGGTTGAATTAAGTGCTTTGGAATCTTGGTAGTTCCTTCATGAAAAACGGTTGATCTAGATGGGGTCTCCGGCTTGATTTTTTGTGTCTAATGCAATTTAAGTATTGTGGCGGTAGTTAACTAGCGTCTTGTTTTCAATGTTCTTTCTTCTTTTTTAAGTTAAACATTGGATGGGAAATTTGTTGTAGGCATGGATGGTTTAATTACAGATTCTAACAAGTTAAAGGAGTGAAAAGAGCATCTGTATCCAGCGTATCCAAGGTACGGAAATGTCTTGGATGCTTTGATTTTTTAGTTATATATAGTTGGTTTTTTACAATTTTTTGTGCGGATTCCCTTGTGGTCGGTTATGATCTGACTGATTAGTCCTATCAGTGATCCATCATCGAGGGTCAGGAACGAGTCGGAATGGCAAGCGACCAGCCGGCAAAATTTGAATGCTGCATCAAGACTTCCGGTGGTCCGGGAGGTCTTAGCGAAAGGAATAGCGCTCGTGAATCTTATTCCCGTAATCATGTCTGGCGGTGTGGGCAGTAGGCTTTGGCCTGTGTCTAGGGAACTCCACCCCAAACTATTCATGCCTCTTCCAGATGGCCAGAACCTGATCCATAAAACCTTCGTGCGCGTCTCTAGTCTGGAGGGCGTATTGGAGGTGATGACGGTGACCAACAACGAGTTGTTCTTCAAGACTGAGGACGAGTATCTACGCACGGGAAAAGCGTGCTCTGCGCAAAGTTTCATCCTCGAACCTTTTGGCCGAAACACCGCGGCGGCGGTAGCAGCAGCGGCGACTCAACTGAATGACATCCATGGGGCGGATGCTCTGATGTTGGTTTTGGCGGCAGATCACCTGATTACGGATCAGGCAGCTTTTGCCGAGTCGGTTAAAAAAGCGCAGGTGCTGGCAGCAGAAGGCTGGCTGGTGACCTTCGGCGTCAAGCCCCAATACCCTGAAACAGGTTTCGGTTACATCCAGGCCGATAGCAACTCTCCGCTGAGCAACGGATTCAAGGTTCAACGTTTTGTCGAGAAACCCGATCTTGAGACTGCCAAGGAATACATGGCAGCGGGGAGTTATTACTGGAATTCGGGCATGTTCTGTTTTCGCGTAGGCACACTACTTGAGGAGTTAAGTGCTCACGCTCCCGACATCCTTGATGCCGTACGTACCACTCTTGAACATTCTCGCTTCAGCGAGGGAGAGCAGCATCGCTGTGTGCGTCTGGACGGAGAGTACTTTGCCAAGGTCGCGGATATCTCCATCGACTACGCGTTGATGGAGCGATCGGACAGAGTGGTAACCGTGCCTTGTGATATTGGCTGGAGCGATATCGGTTCCTGGAGTGCCATGAGCGAGTTGACTCCCGCAGATGCCAGCGGTAATCGCCTGGAGGGCGAAGTCCTTGTTCACCAGGCCAACGGCAACTTCGTGCAGAGTCCTGAGCGTCTGACCGCGCTGGTCGGCGTCAAGGATCTCATCGTCGTCGTTACTCCTGATGCAGTCCTGGTCTCTCACAAAGACAGCGCTCAGGAGGTCAAGCAGATTGTCGCTCAATTGAAAAAGAGTGGTCATGACGCTCATCTGACTCACCGCACTGCCCAGCGCCCTTGGGGTACTTACACCACGCTTGAAGAGGGGGAGCGTTTCAAGATCAAGCGCATCGTGGTAAAGCCAGGGGCTTCCCTTTCGTTACAGATGCATCATCACCGCAGCGAGCATTGGGTCGTGGTCAGTGGCATGGCGCGGGTGCTCAATGATGAGAACGAGATGTTACTCGATACCAATGAGTCCACCTTCATCCGTGCAGGGCGCAAGCATCGCTTGGAAAACCCAGGCGTGATCGATCTCGTACTGATCGAAGTACAGAGCGGCTCCTATCTCGGTGAAGATGACATCATTCGTTTTCAGGATATTTACGGTCGCGCTGGAAGCGAGAAGAACTTATAGAGTAAATATGCAGTGCTGCTATATAAAGTCCAGTGCTGCAGTCTATTAAGGCTTAAAAATCATATTTGGTTTGTGTGATGGCTTTATTGTTTGAATGAATCATTAAGCTATTGGGGGGGGCGGGGCTTGAATCTCAAGTCGTATATATATTATGTCTGGAAGACTTAAGTGTTTTTGTGACAAATGAGGAAGCCTGCAGATGCAAGACGCGGTTAAAGCGCTATGGGGCTATCGAGGATTCATATCTGGTAGTGTCAAGCGTGAGTTTCAATCAAAGTATCGTAACTCCCTGCTGGGGGTCGCATGGACAGTTCTTCAGCCCCTTGCGATGATCATCGTATATACCGTGATTTTTTCCCAAGTCATGCGCGCCAAGTTACCTGGCGCAGAAAGCCTATTCGGTTACAGTATCTATCTCTGCGCAGGGATACTTACGTGGGGCTTTTTCAGTGAGATTGTGGGGCGTGCGCAAAATATTTTTATCGAGAACGCCAATCTTCTTAAGAAACTCAGTTTTCCTCGGCTTTGTCTTCCCGTGATCCTGGTTCTCAGCGCCTGCTTGAATTTTACGATAATTTTCACTTTGTTTACTGCCTTTCTGTTGATAAGTGGCCAATTTCCAGGGTGGGTGTTCGTCGCTTTATTTCCAGTTTTTTTGATCCAGATCCTATTCTCTGTCGGGCTGGGTATTACGCTTGGTGTTTTGAATGTGTTTTTTCGAGATGTCGGCCAATTATTCGGTGTGGTGCTGCAGTTCTGGTTCTGGTTAACGCCTATAGTTTATCCCGCGAGTATTCTACCAGCAGCGGTAAAATCTCTGATGGAGTTCAATCCAATGGCTTCTTTTATTGGCGCCTATCAAAAAATTTTAGTTTATGGGCAATGGCCGGTATGGGGGACCCTCTGGTTTCCTGCCTTACTGAGTATCTGTTTATGTGCCTGGGCTTTACGCTTGTTCAGGAAGCATTCAGGTGAGCTGGTGGATGAACTCTGATGGGGAGAATTATCGTTCGAAACTTGGGCAAGGCCTACAAGCAATACCCTTCGCGTTGGGCACGCCTGTCTGAGTGGATAATTCCTTATCGAAAACCCCGGCATGTTTTGAAGTGGGTGCTGCAGGACTTGAATTTTGAAGTGCATCCAGGAGAGGCCTTTGCCATCGTTGGAATCAATGGTGCTGGTAAGAGCACCCTGCTCAAGATGATCAGCGGTACCACCCAGCCAACTACTGGAAGCGTCACTATCACTGGTCGAGTGGCAGCCTTGCTTGAGTTGGGGATGGGATTTCATCCCGATTTTACAGGGCGCCAGAATGTGCTTATGTCCGGACAGTTATTGGGCTACAGCAGCGAAGAAATATCTGAATTGATGTCGGCGATAGAGACTTTCGCTGAAATAGGGGATTACATTGACCAGCCAGTACGGGTTTACTCCAGCGGAATGCAGGTGCGTTTGGCATTCAGTGTGGCTACCGCAATAAGACCATCAGTATTGATTGTTGATGAAGCACTGGCTGTTGGTGACATAGCTTTCCAGAGGAAGTGCTTTGCACGGATTGAAGAGTTCAGGAAACTTGGAACTACATTGCTTTTTGTAAGTCACGATCTAGAGACAATAAAGAAACTGTGCGATAAGGCGGTATTTTTAAATCAAGGAAGTATCCAGTGCCAGGGAGCTCCAAAAGCGGTATGTGCCGAGTATGAAAAAGTCATCTTCGGGGTCGAATGCCCAAGTGATGGGGCGGTGGAAGTAAATGCCTGCAAATATGACGGAGCACTCTCCGTTTCCGCCTGTGAAGAGTACGGAGACTCTGCTGTAGTTATTTGTGGTTATCGCATTGAAGATTCCGAAGGGAATAAGGCCAATGTGTTTTCTGGTGGAAGTCGGATAATAATTACATATACGCTTTTCTTTAACGAAGAACTGATGGATCCGATTGTTGGCATGATGCTGAAAACTCGAGAAGGCGTTTGTATATATTATATTGATACGAAGATTTTACGGCTTCATCCTGGTGGTTTCGGTGCTGGGCAAAAGTGCGATGTGAAGATAGTTCTCGAAAATAACCTCACCCCGGGAAGTTATTTTTTAAATTTTTCAATAAGAACAGAGATGGGTGATAAACAAGCAGTCCACCATCGTATGCTTGATGCCGCAATCATAACAGTAAACCCGCGGCACGCTGGTAAATATCCAGGTGGTTTGACTGATTTAGACGCAAAAGTTAATTTTTTGAGATGAGTTTAGATATGCAATCAGAAAAAAGCGTCATGATCCACTCCATGTTTCGGACTGGAAGTACCTATATTTTCAATGTGTTCAGGCGCTCTAAATCAGGATTTTGGTGTTATCAGGAACCACTGAATGAGGCTCTTGCTGATCTCTCGCCTGATGCTATGTGGCGTCAACAGGGAATGGGTGAGGCGCGGACATCCATAAATAGGCACCCAGAGTTGGATCGCCCATATTTCTGGGAGTTTTCACACTGCCCAGATGTTGTGGAGTCGCTATACAAGAAAGAATTTGAGTTCAACAGGTTTTTCTTGGAAGCCGAAGCAGATGAGCCAGATCTGCTGAGATACATCAAAGCTTTAGCTACGGCAGCGTGTGGGCGGCCGGTATACCAGTTCTGTAGATCAGTCGGCAGGATGGGCTGGTTCCGGCGCCAGTTCGATGCGACTCATCTATATCTGTGGAGGAATCCATGGGATCAGTGGTGGTCCTATAAGGTAGATAGTTATTTTGATAATACTTTATTAAGCGTATATTCCAGCAAAAATTTGCCTATTTTTTTTAAAAATCTAAAAGAACACTCCGGACTCATTAAGCTTAAATGCCCTGATGCTCTGGAAGGTGTTTACGATTATGAAAATGACGTTCCGTTAATTTCGGATTCGCAGTTGAGCTATTTTCTATTTTATGGACTTTGGGTGTACGGGCTTGTTTCGAGCCGAGAGTGTGTGGACGAATATATAAATATAGATTCACTTAGCCAGTCCCCCGAGTATCGTCAACGCCTTATCGAACGACTTGCTGAGCATGGGTTGAGCGGAATCGAATTCGATGACGCGAGAGTGGCGCAGATTGGTTATGAGGAACGGGATCGAGATTTCTTTACCCCAATAGAGAATAGAGTCCATCAGGTGCTGATGTGCAGTGGCTATGCACAGGAAGATATCGATTGGTTACTTGAGCAGAGAAAAGCTCATGAACCAAATATCCCTGTGGCATCTGCTGGGCAGCAGGTGATTGCGCTGAGACACCTATATCTACGAAGCGGAGAGTCTGTCTCGGAACTTAAGAGAAAGCAGGCTGCAGTTTTGAATAAGGTCACAGACCTAGAGCAAAAAGTAGCTGACTTGGAGATGCAACTGCAGCGTGAAGAAAAGAAAGCGGTTTCCGCAGAGCGTGATAGGTCTGAGTTGGAGGGACAGCTGATACACAGCAGATATGAGTTCGAGAAGGTACTAAAAAGTACTTCATGGAGGATCACCGCGCCATTGCGTTATTTGCGAAATGCAGATTTTAGGTTTATGCAGGACGGACAAGGAAAGCTTCCTGATGCTGGGGGAATGAAGCTGGAAGGCGGCCGACCTATGTTTTCTCCGCTAAATATATCGTGTTCCCCGGAATGTTCGAATATTTTGAATTCAAGTATCGAACATCGCCGAAAAGCATTTCTTGAATGGCTCGAGGAAAATACACAAACTCAATATGATCTCGATCATAAGCTTCGCTTCTGGGAAACTTATTTACGGCTTGATGAGTTTCTGAGTCCTACTACCAAGATTGTCGAGCTTGGAGGAGAGTCAAAAATAACTAACTACCTTAAGGGTGAGTTGGGGTTGTCTGTAGATGTATATGGCCAAGACTTGCGGTATGAGTTCGATGTTGAAAGTTCCGTCTATGATTTGGTCTTGTGTCTCGAAGTGATTGAGCATATCAAAGATCGTACTGAAACGCAGGGTATAAATGAAGTTGCGATGTTTACTCGGTCGGGAGTGCGCAACGTATTTGCTGAAAGTAGTCGTGTTTTAAAAAGAGAGGGTCTATTGTTTATGACGACCCCGAACGCCTGCGGCGTTGATTCGATTGCAAAGTTGTTCCTTTATCAGTCACCACAAATTTATGCACCTCATGTGAAGGAGTATGCGGCTCAGGAACTCCAGCAACATGCTGAAGAACATGCTTTTGAGTTGGTTGCTTTTAGCACTGCTAATGTGTGGAATCCTCATCCAGCTATTGAGCGTAGTAAAGTTATGGATATTCTGCGTGAACATGAAATACCAACTGATCATCGTGGTGATGATATGTTTCTTGTCTTTAGAAAGAAGTGAAGGCTTTTCATGATTCTGGCACGGGTTAAAAGTTATATTAAACGGCTCATTAATTGGTGGCGTCGTCGGCGTGATGTTGCGGCGCGCGTTTCTCGACTCGAAAGCGAAGTGCAATCGCTGCGTACCCGGATAGAGGTCATGAGTGCTTTCTACGAGCGTAGGCTCGATGCAGCTATTCATGCCCTGATGGAAAGAGAAAGCAAACCGGGATGCAGTCAGTATAAAAGTGAACTGGATAGCTCAAAGAGCACCCAATGATATGAGTCGGCGAGCACTTCAAGTTTGTTATTACCCTATCCGAAATCCAATTGCTGGAGGACAAATTCGTGCTACGCAACTGGCAAACCTGATTGAGGGCATGGGCTACAAACGTGAGTTCATGGGGATATATCCACATCGTGTTGATGGCTGGGTAAGTGACTTCCCCATAGGGCAAGTAGCCAATGATTGGGTTTTCAGTGTGCCACATGATTTTGAAATGCGGCTCACTGACGCTGTCATCGCTGATATCGATTTTTATAATAAAATCTTGAAGCAGGCCAGTGCTTATGATCCGGATCTATTATGGCTGGAACATCCATTTTTGTGGCCGATTTTTAAAACCTGGGCATGTTCTCGTCATGACCGCATGAAGGTTGTTTATAGCAGCCATAATGTCGAGTGGGCCATGAAAGAGCAACTTTTGAAGCGTCATGAGGTATTTGATAATTATTGTGTGCAGCGAATATACACTACTGAGCGGGATCTACTTCTGAGTGCTCATGGGGTTTTATGTTGCAGCGAGGATGACCAGAAGACCTATGCGTACCATGGAAGGAAAGATGCTCTAGTTATCCCAAATGGTTCAAGTTGTCCAGAAATCAGTGAGGAGAACTTGGGGGAGCCGAGCTTAATGGGGGGGGTGGACATATCAGAGGGTAAAGTTGTCCTGGTTTTTATAAGTTCTTACCACGAGCCGAATTGGTTTGGACTACGAGACCTTGTTCTTTCCCATATGGTTTCAGGTGGGCTGTTGGAGAATTCGCTTCTTATCTTGATGGGCGATATATGCCGACTGTATGAGGATTGGTGTGCGAGCACGGGGCATAGAATTTCCGGGGTGCATTGTGTAGGGCGAGTCACTGACGAAGAAAAAAGCAGCTACTTCAAAACCGCGGATATTGCGGTTTTGCCCATTACTGATGGTGGTGGAACAAACTTGAAAACGGCTGAAGCACTACTCTCATGCCGTGCGGTAGCTGCCACTAGCATCGCATTTCGTGGTTTTGAACGCCATATGACATTGCCTGGTGTTTTCTGCTCTCCAGTCGAGGGTTTCGCTAGCGCACTTTTCGAGGCGATGTCCTTCGTCAAGGAAATGGGGACCCGGTCAAAAATGGAGCTGGCATGTGCTGCTCGCCATGATCAAGTTGAAGACTGTCGTTGGCCTGAAATAATCCGTAATGGAAAGAAGTTCTCTGAAATTTTAGATAAACAATAGTTGCCATTCCAATAATGGTGAAGTCTTAAACTAAGGGAGTGCGATATCCGATGCTAAGCAGGCTTCGCGTGCCATCTATACAGAGTTGGAGTAACGCGATGAACTGGAAATGTATGCAGGGATAGTTATTGCTACATCAGGTTTGGTTTTGTACCGACCCTTCATATAAAAAATGGGGACTTGGAGTGCCTGGCGTGGTGGCTTTGTCCGCCTGAAATTAATTGGAGTTTTATAATGATTTACTTTTTATCTCCATTGCCCCCTAAACAAACGGGTACCGCAGATTACATAATGCAGCTTCTGTTTGACTTGGAGTGCGATCTGGGAAGTAAAGTTCGTCAGAATATAACGCTTTTAGATAAGGCTCCAAGTGCCGATGGGCTGAATGAACTTCGAGGGAAGGGCTGGCTCGCCGAAGATATTTCCGATGTGGTTTTTTGCGATACAGATGTAGTGATTCTATTCCTTGCATCAAACGAATTTCATCGTTGGGTATGGGAGGTGCTCGCCGAGTCCAACCTTCCTAATGTTGTTGCGGTAGTACACGATTTAACAGCCTTTCCAATGCTTAGATCTATGGCAAGAGACCCAAATAGTTCTTTCTCTCGTGAAGATGAGATTCTGGCATTACAGTTCGAGTTTGGTATGCAAGCGGAGTGGATGGCGGATAACTTCGACAATTTACCTGAAACATCACGTTATTTTCTTATGGGGCAAGGTATAACGCTTTCCCGGGCAGATATAGTGGTTGTTCATTCAAAGTATGCACGATTACGCTTGGTTTCTGAGGCGATAAAAGGAGTGCAGTTGCCCACTGTTCTAGTGTATGACCATCCGCGACCAAGAGTATTTGAAGTTTCTCCCCTTACTACAGGTCCGGCTGAGGGGGTTTTTTGTGTAGGGTCTATTGGGTTCTATAGTGACATCAAAAGAAATGAGATTTTGCTCGAGGCATTTGGGGCTTTTGCACGTTCTCTGTCGGCAGCAGATAGAGCGCGTGTTGAACTAGTGTTTGTGGGGAAGATTGATGGGGACCTACGTTTTGCCGCGGAGCAGATTATTGAGCGTTGGCAAATCAAGGAGCTAGTCAGGTTCACCGGCTATGTAGAAGAGGAAGTTCTGCAGGCTTGGCAAAATCGTATCGATTTACAAATGAACTTGAGATTCCCTTCGTGTGGAGAAACATCCGGGACTCTTGCCCGTGCCCAAGTCATGGGTAAACGTGTAGTTTGCTCAAGTTTTGCAGCCTTCCATGAGGAAAATGCTACTTGGAAAATAAGTGTAGATCCGCTTAGGGAGTTTCCGCAATTGCTTGAGGTAATAGAAAAGGAGTTTTTACTTTGGAGGGATAAAGTTGCGCCGTCAGGGATCCGTGAAGAGCATATTTCTAAAAAGTTGGCCTTTTCAAGGTTAGTGTCGCTTCTGCTTGATGGTAATTATTTAATGGGAAAGGGCAAGGGCTCCCTTTCCGAATTGGTAATCATTAATGAAGAATTGGTGCGATGAGAATTGGTGTTGATGCGAGTTCTATCTCCGGGGATATAACTGGAATTGGCCGCTACACGTTGGAACTGCTCAATCGACTAGTGATGATGGGACACGAGTGGTTTCTATATTCGAGTGACGATGTCAGTTCCAAGGTTCCGGTAGGGGGCGAGGTTAGTTTCAGGGTCTCGGAAAAATTTGGGCGTATTCCCAATCTATTTAATGCCCAGTCTTTTTTTCCTTTTTATGCTTGGAAGGACAGGGTTGACGTGTTCTGGTCTCCGACACATCGACTACCTTTTTTTTTGAGCAAACGTATTGCTAGCGTAGTTACTGTTCATGATTTGGTCTGGAGGTACGCACCGGCAACAATGCATCCGGTTAATAGGCGTATGGACTCTTTTTTCATGCCGCTCGCAGTTCACGCAGCTGACCGGGTAATCGCCGTTTCTAAAAGTACGGCGTCGGATTTGAGCGTAGAGTTTCCAAATCATGTGGCGAAGATAAGGGCTCTTCAATTGGGAAGTTCTTTGCCCTCTGGAGAGGAGCAACTGGGTCTCTTAGAGTCCACCGGCATAAATTACCCATATTTTCTGTTTGTTGGGACCCTGGAACCTCGCAAGAATCTTTCTCGATTGATTGAGGCTTTCTCTCTCTTACCGTTACGTATTAGAAATGGACGTAAGTTGGTCGTGGCTGGTGGTGGTGGTTGGGGAGGGATCGATGCAAGCAATATCGCGAAGAGGTTTTGTGTTGAAGATGATGTCGTTGTACTTGGCTATGTAAGTGAGGCACAGCTATCAGCTTTGTATCGAAATGCGTTGTTTTTAGCAATGCCATCTCTCTATGAAGGCTTCGGCCTTCCGCTTCTGGAGGCGATGGCCAACGGCGTACCGGTTCTTACCTCTAACTGCTCTTCGATGCCGGAGGTCGCGGGACAGGCGGGGATCTTGGTTGATCCCACTAACCTGGCATCAATTGCGAACGGGTTGGCTCAACTATTGGACGATGAGGCTGGTCGGAAACGCCTGGCTGGATTGGCGGTATCTGTAGCGGGCCATTTTAGCTGGGACTCGACAGCAATGGAGACACTTGCCGTCTTTGAAGAGGCCTTTATGAGTCGTAAAAAACGCAATTCGCAATGTTAGGCCTGTAAATGAAAGTATTGCATTTTTATAAGACTTCATACCCAGATACCATGGGCGGGGTTGAACAAGTAATTAATCAAATTGCCCGTGGCGCCAAAAGATTGGGTGTTGAAACCGATGTTCTGTCACTGACCTCTGAAAGATTGCCGCGCTCATTTGAGGTAGATGGTTATACAGGGCATCGAGCCAGGATGGACTTGCAGGTGGCCTCGACTGGATTCTCCGCTTCTGCTTTTTTCAGATTTGCGAAACTTGCTAAGGAAGCGGATATAGTTCATTACCATTTTCCTTGGCCGTTCATGGACTTGGTGCATTTTGCCACCCGTGTCAAGAAGCCAACAATTGTAACTTATCATTCCGATATAATTAGGCAGAAAAATTTGTTGAAAATTTATCGGCCATTGAAGTTAAAATTTTTGGGGGATGTTCAACATATAGTAGCAACCTCTCCTAATTACTTTGAAACTAGCGATGTTCTAAGGAGGTATTCTGACAAAGTCAGTGTTATCCCGATTGGCTTGGATAAATTAAGTTACCCTTCTGTGCCACCATCATTGCTCGAGGCTTGGCGTGAAAGAGTCGGATCTAAATTTTTCTTGTTTGTTGGGGTTATTCGTTACTATAAAGGCTTGCATATACTGATGGAGGCTGGCCAAGGGTTGAACCACCCCATTGTCATTCTTGGTGCGGGGCCTATCGAATTAGAGTTAAAGGCCCAGGCTGAAGCTCTCGGTTTGTGCAATGTTCACTTTTTGGGGCAACTGCCAGACGAAGACAAGGTTGCATTGCTTACGCTTTGCTACGGAGTGGTATTTCCATCCCATTTGCGCTCCGAGGCTTTCGGTATCTCGCTGCTCGAGGGAGCAATGTATGGAAAGCCAATGATTTCAAGTGAGATTGGTACCGGTACTACATTCATCAATATTCATGGGGAGACCGGTATGGTTGTGCCTCCTAGTGACGCAGGGGCCTTGCGTCAGGCCATGAACTATCTTTGGGACAACCCCGTGCATGCCGCAAATATGGGGGAAAACGCTGAAAAGAGATATTGGGAACATTTTACTGCGGAGCAGATGGTTCGATCATATGTGGGCTTGTACTCGGAGCTGATAGCGACGTTTCACTCTAGATAAAATAAAGGCGTATTGAGCTCTTGGTGGTTAAACGATGGCAAGGGTTCAAGAACCTTGCCAATTTAATGACCGTTTGTTTTTATGTACTCGCTTGGTTATCAGGAAGAGTGGTTTTTCAAGTCGAGATACTCCAGGATTTTTTGTACTCCGGTTGCTATGGCCTCTTCCTGTGTATTGATCCGGATGTCTGGATTGATGGGCACTTCATAAGCCGAGTCTATGCCGGTGAAGTTCCTGATCAACCCAGATCTGGCTTTGTCGTACAGGCCTTTGGGGTCTCTTCGTTCACATTCGACCAAGGGGGTATCAACAAATACCTCTATGAATCTATCGGTAGAAATTACTTCCCTGGCCATGGCTCGGTCACGTTGGAATGGAGAAATGAACGCGGTGATCACGATAACACCAGCATCTACAAATAATTGAGCGACCTCGGCAACTCTTCGGATATTTTCCTCGCGATCGATATCGCTGAAACCTAGATCGCGACATAGCCCCATTCGAACATTATCGCCGTCCAGGAGATAAGTATGATGTCCAAGTTCAAACAGAGCCTGTTCAAGGGCATTTGCCAGTGTTGATTTACCCGCACCGCTCAATCCGGTAAACCATATAACTGCCGGCCGCTGCTTTTTCAGGTTGGCTCGAGCGTGTGCATTCACCGTGGAATATTGAAATACCAACTCTTGAGTCATGCGTTATTCATCCTTAGAAACGTCCTGGACAGTTATGCCTCTATACCTGGGCTCATGCCGCATATAAAAATTCACATTCAGTGAAGGCTATCTCGGAAGCTCTGGTTGGAGCTTGTCCAGAGGGACAGTTCGGTCGTTATCGATAGCTGAGCACTATCTTTTAACAGGAGTATTCAATATTTGCCATGTCGCGGTTTAATTGTTTGCGAAGTGGCCATCGATCTCATAGCTAACAGGTGGATTTTGATAGCGGAGTGACTTATGCAGAGGCAGCCTGCGGCGGCTAAGAGCCGACCGGTCAGAGTGACGTGTATATGGAAACATCAGCATTCGAGTTCAGGTGAATTTTTTCATTCATTGAAGGGCTCGTTCCCACGCTCTGTCTGGGTGGGAACGATTTATTTCTTCAGATTTTGTTCAAATCGTTATTGCGCGTTTCCTTCAGGCACAGCACCGCGATCAGGCTCAGGATCGCCGCCCCTGAAACATACCCCCCAACCCAGCTCAAACCGCCCATCGCCACCAGTTTCTGGGCGAAGAACGGCGCGGCCGAAGCTCCGACGATGCCCCCCAGGTTGTACGCCGCCGAAGCGCCGGTATAGCGCACGCGGGTCGGGAACAGTTCCGGCAGCAGGGCGCCCATCGGGGCGAAGGTGACCCCCATCAGGAACAGTTCGATGCACAGGAACAGCGCCACGCCGGCGGTGGAACCCTGGGTCAGCAGGGGTTCCATGGTGAAGCCGGACAGAATCGCCAGCACGCCGCCGACAATCAGCACCGGCTTGCGCCCGAAGCGGTCGCTGGCCCAGGCCGACAGAGGCGTGGCCGCGGCCATGAACAGTACGGCGAAGCACAGCAGGCCGAGGAAGGTTTCCCGGCTGTAGCCCAGGGTAGCGACGCCGTAGCTCAGGGAAAACACCGTGGAGATGTAGAACAGGGCGTAGCACACCACCATCGACGCGGCGCCCAGCAGTACCGGCAGCCAGTACTGGCTGAAGAGTTCCACCAGTGGCATCTTCACCCGTTCCTGGCGTGCCACGGCGTTGGCAAAGACCGGGGTTTCGTGCAGCTTCAGGCGCACGTACAGGCCCACCATCACCAGGGCGGCGCTGAGCAGGAAGGGAATGCGCCAGCCCCAGGAGCGGAACTGTTCGTCATCCAGGCCCATGGCCAGGGCCAGGAACAGGCCGTTGGCAGCGAGAAAACCGATGGAGGGGCCCAACTGCGGGAACATGCCGAACCAGGCGCGCTTGCCTTCCGGTGCGTTCTCCGTGGCCAGCAGCGCGGCGCCGCCCCATTCGCCACCCAACCCCAGGCCCTGGCCGAAGCGCAGCACGCAAAGCAGGATGGGCGCCCAGGCGCCGATGCTGGCGTAGCCTGGCAGTACGCCGATCAGGGTGGTGCACACGCCCATCAGCAGCAGCGAGGCAACCAGGGTCGACTTGCGTCCGATACGGTCGCCGAAGTGGCCGAACAGTGCCGAGCCCAGGGGGCGGGCAAGGAAGGCGATGCCGAAGGTCAGGAACGCCGAGAGCATCTGGGCGGTGCCGGAGGTCTGGGGAAAGAATACCGGGCCTATCACCAGTGCGGCGGCGGTGGCGTAGACGTAGAAGTCGTAGAACTCGATGGCGGTGCCGATAAAGCTGGCAGTGGCCACCCGCGAGGCGGAATTGCTCGGTTGGGCAGGCGTGGTGGCGCTGTAGGCGGTGCTGGTCGTCATGTGGTTATCCCTGACAGTCTGTGCTCCGGTGGAGCGAATTATTATGGTCGAGCACCCAGGGATGTGGGTTTGGCGCGGTCGTCCCTCGGGATGGGAGTGACGTCGAACAGAAGGGCTGGTTATCGGCAGGTTTGCGCTGGGTGCGGGTAGCACGCGGGTCTGCACAGGGCTTGGGTAAGCGGATCGATTATAGAAAGGCGGCTAACGATTCAACAAGGGGCTTGGCGGCTGCCGGGCTGGCGAGAAGGTTTTCGACCTTCAGGGGCGCCATTGGCTGCGGCGGCAGGCGATCAGATGCGGGCGGGGACGCTGCTGGTGTGCCAGATCAGTACGCGGCTGACGCGGTTTTCCTCGGTTTCGAGGATTTCCAGGCGGTAGCGGCCGATTTTCAGGCACACCGCACTGTCGGGGATGGTTTCCAAGGCTTCGGTGACCAGGCCGTTGAGGGTCTTGGGACCGTCGCTGGGCAGGTGCCAGCCCAGGCTCTTGTTCAGCTCGCGGATCGATGCCGCACCTTCCACCACATAGCGGCCATCGGCCTGGGGGTGGATGTGCGGGTTGTCCAGGCTGTGCTCGCTTTCGAACTCGCCGACGATTTCTTCGAGGATGTCTTCCAGGGTGACGATGCCCAGCACTTCGCCGTATTCGTCCACCACCATGCCCAGGCGCCGTTGCTGCTTGTGGAAGTTGAGCAGTTGCAACTGCAACGGGGTGCTTTCCGGGACGAAGTAGGGCTCGTGGCAGGCCGCCAGCAGGGCGTCCTTGGTCAGGCTGGCGTCCGGCAGCAGGTGACGGATCTGCCGGGTGTTGAGCACCGCTTCGACCTGGTTGATATCGCTGTGGAACACCGGCAGCCGTGTGCGTCTGTTCAGGCGCAGTTGGGCGATGATGTCCTCGATCGGGTCGTCCAGGTTGATGCCGTCCACTTCGCTGCGGGGCACCAGGATGTCATTGACGGTGATGTTGTCCAGGGCGTGGATGCCGGACAGGGCATGTGGCTCCTGTGGCGTGGGCTCGTCGTCCAGTAGCGCCGGGTCGTCGTCACTGTGCTTGACCGCGCCGGCCTTGCGGGCAAACGGGCGCAGCAGCAACTGGCTGAGGGTGTCGAGCAGCCAGGCCAGGGGATAGACGATTTTCATCGGGATGAGCAGCAGGCTGTTGCCAAAGCCCAAGGTACCTTCCGGGTAGCGCACGGCCAGGGCCCGCGGCAGGTATTCGGCCAGCACCAGCAGGGCGCAGGTGCTGATCAGGCAGGCCAGCCAGGGGCCATTTTCCGCCCAGTAGAACAGCGCCAGCAGGGTGCTGATGATCACCGCCAGGACCCGGCACAGGGTATTGCACAGGATCAGGCTTTCCTTGGGGAAGGCCAGGCGTGCCTGGGACTTGTCGCCATTGCGCAAGTTGCCGCGCAGGGTCAGCAGGTGCTGCTGGGCGGCATCGATAGCGGTGAACAGGCCCGACCAGACGATGAGCAGGGCGATTACCGCGAGCATGGGCCCGGTGGGCAGGGAGTCGGTCATGGCCGGTCGTCAGATGTGCAGGATGTATTCACGAACCAGCTTGCTGCCAAAGTAGGCCAGCATCAGCAGGCAGAAACCTGCCAGGGTCCAGCGAATTGCCTTGTGCCCGCGCCAGCCGAGGCGATTGCGGCCCCATAGCAGCACGCTGAACACTACCCAGGCCAAACAGGCCAGCAGTGTCTTGTGCACCAGGTGCTGGGCGAACAGGTTCTCGACGAACAGCCAGCCGGAGATCAGCGACAGCGACAGCAGGGTCCAGCCGGCCCAGAGAAAACCGAACAGCAGGCTTTCCATGGTTTGCAGCGGCGGGAAGTTCCTGATCAGCCCGGACGGGTGCTTGTTCTTCAGCTGATGGTCCTGCACCAGCAGCAACAAGGCCTGGAACACCGCGATGGTGAACATGCCGTAGGCCAGGATCGACAACAGGATGTGGGCGAGGATCCCGGGTTCCTCATCGATCACCGGCACTGTGCCGGTGGGGACGAATTGCGCCAGTAGCGCGGTCAGGGCGCCGAGCGGGAACAGCAATACCAGCAGGTTTTCCACCGGGATGCGCCAGCAGGCCAGCAGGGTCAGGGCGATGACTGCAGCGGCAATCAGGCTGGCGGCGCTGAAGAAGTCCAGGCCCAGGCCGACCGGAGTCAGCAAGTGGGTCAGCAGGCTGGTGGCATGGGCCAGCAAGGCCAGGATGCCGAGCGTAACCAGCAGGCGCTTGTTCGCCTTGGCGCCTGTGGCCAGGCGGGAGCCTTGGTAGAAGGTCGCAGCGGCATAAAGGACGGCGGCGGCGAGGGTGGGTAGCAAACTGGGTGACAAGGGGAGCATAAATCCTGTTAGGCAGGCCCGAAAGTCGCTGAGTTTGGCATAGAACCCAGAGCCCTGAAAGACCAGGCAAGCAGACGGCGAGGTGTCCGCCACGCACAGTCTTCGCTATAATCCGCGACCTGCCCACGCCGCAGGCTCATCGAGCACCTGTTTATTACGCTCTGGGCCGCCATTACCCCCGGTCTACCTTGGGCCTGAAAGGATCGAGCATGTTTGAAAACCTAACCGACCGTCTCTCGCAGACGCTGCGCCATGTCACCGGCAAGGCCAAGCTGACCGAGGACAACATCAAAGACACCCTGCGCGAAGTGCGCATGGCGCTGCTCGAAGCCGACGTTGCGTTGCCGGTGGTCAAGGACTTCGTCAACTCCGTGAAGGAGCGTGCGGTCGGCACCGAAGTGTCCCGCAGCCTGACGCCGGGCCAGGCTTTTGTGAAGATCGTCCAGGCCGAGCTGGAAAGCCTGATGGGCGCGGCCAACGAAGATTTGAACCTCAGCGCAGTGCCACCGGCCGTGGTGCTGATGGCCGGTCTGCAGGGTGCGGGTAAGACCACCACCGCCGGCAAGCTTGCGCGCTTTCTTAAAGAGCGCAAGAAAAAGAGCGTGATGGTGGTCTCCGCGGACGTCTACCGTCCGGCGGCTATCAAACAGCTGGAAACCCTGGCCAATGATATTGGCGTGACCTTCTTCCCATCGGACCTGAGCCAGAAGCCGGTAGCTATCGCCGAAGCGGCTATTAAGGAAGCGAAGCTCAAGTTCATCGATGTCGTGATTGTCGACACCGCCGGTCGCCTGCACATCGACAGCGAGATGATGGACGAGATCCAGGCGCTGCACGCGGCCATCAAGCCGGTGGAAACCCTGTTCGTGGTCGACGCCATGACCGGTCAGGACGCCGCCAACACCGCCAAGGCCTTTGGCGAAGCGCTGCCGCTGACCGGTGTGATCCTGACCAAGGTCGACGGCGATGCCCGTGGTGGTGCCGCGCTGTCGGTGCGGGCCATTACCGGCAAGCCGATCAAGTTCATCGGTATGGGCGAGAAGAGCGAAGCCCTGGAGCCGTTCCACCCTGAGCGCATCGCTTCGCGCATCCTCGGCATGGGCGACGTGCTCAGCCTGATCGAACAGGCTGAAGCGACCCTCGACAAGGACAAGGCCGACAAGCTTGCTAAAAAACTGAAGAAGGGCAAGGGCTTCGACCTCGAAGACTTCCGCGATCAGTTGCAGCAGATGAAGAACATGGGCGGTCTCGGCGGCCTGATGGACAAGCTGCCGAACATCGGTGGCGTGAACCTGGCGCAGATGGGCAATGCCCAGGGCGCGGCAGAGAAGCAGTTCAAGCAGATGGAAGCCATCATCAACTCCATGACCCCGGCCGAGCGCCGCGACCCCGAGCTGATCAGCGGTTCGCGCAAGCGCCGGATCGCCCTGGGTTCCGGCACCCAGGTGCAGGACATCGGTCGCTTGATCAAGCAGCACAAGCAGATGCAGAAGATGATGAAGAAGTTCTCCGCCAAGGGCGGTATGGCCAAGATGATGCGCGGCATGGGCGGTATGTTGCCCGGCGGCGGCATGCCGAAGATCTGAAGAATCCGCGCCGGCCGTCATGCCGGCGCTTTTTCCACGGGGACGTGGAATCCCGGGCAAACCCTCGATTGGGGTGCGCTCACTCGCTGTCGCTTGCGGCAGCTCCATGGCAAATCTGAATGGCAGCCGACGGGCGCCGGAAAAAGTCATTTGCAAAAGTCCGGATATTCCTTAGAATATGCGGCCTTTCGGGCACCCATGCCCGCTGTGCATTTAGATTTGCAGCACCGACTACAGGAACGATGTTCACATGCTAACAATCCGTCTTGCCCTTGGCGGCTCCAAAAAGCGCCCGTTTTACCACTTGACCGTGACCGACAGCCGCAACCCACGCGACGGTTCGCACAAAGAACAAGTTGGCTTCTTCAACCCGATCGCTCGTGGTCAAGAAGTCCGCCTGTCCGTGAACCAAGAGCGCGTAGCCTACTGGCTGAGCGTTGGTGCACAGCCTTCTGAGCGTGTTGCTCAGTTGCTGAAGGAATCGGCTAAGGCTGCAGCCTGAACCCTATGAACGCGACGCCAGCTCCTGCTGATGATTTGATCGTTATCGGCAAAATCTACTCTGTTCATGGCGTTCGCGGCGAAGTGAAGGTCTTTTCCTTTACTGATCCGATTAAAAACCTGTTGGACTACAAAACCTGGACGCTCAAGCGCGAAGGTAGCGTGAAGCAGGTTGAGCTGGTCAGCGGACGCGGGAACGACAAGTTCCTGGTCGCAAAGCTCAAGGGTCTTGATGATCGCGAGGAAGCTCGTCTTCTGGCCGGTTACGAGATCTGCGTGCCGCGCAGCCTGTTCCCTGAACTGACCGACGGCGAGTACTACTGGTACCAGCTGCAAGGTCTCAAGGTTATCGACGGCCTCGGGCAACTGCTCGGGAAGATCGATCACATGCTGGAGACCGGCTCGAACGATGTAATGGTGGTCAAGCCTTGCGCTGGCAGCCTGGATGATCGCGAACGCCTGTTGCCCTATACCGAGCAATGCGTGTTGGCCGTCGACCTGGCCGCGGGCGAGATGAAGGTGGAATGGGATGCGGACTTCTAAGCGTGGCTAACTTGCGCGTAGAAGTGATCAGTTTGTTTCCCGAGATGTTCTCCGCCATCAGCGAGTACGGCATAACCAGCCGCGCGGTGAAACAGGGGCTGTTGCAGCTGACCTGTTGGAATCCGCGAGACTACACCACGGATCGACATCACACTGTGGACGATCGCCCGTTTGGCGGTGGTCCGGGCATGGTGATGAAGATCAAGCCCCTGGAAGATGCACTGGTTCAGGCCAGAAACGCAGCCGGGGAGGGCGCGAAGGTGATCTACCTGTCGCCCCAAGGCCGCCAACTGAATCAGTCGGCGGTGCGCGAGTTGGCGAATGAGGATGCATTGATCCTGATTGCTGGTCGTTATGAAGGCATTGACGAGCGTTTTATTGATGCTCATGTCGATGAAGAGTGGTCGATTGGCGACTATGTACTCTCCGGTGGCGAGCTGCCGGCGATGGTCCTGATTGATGCGGTTACGCGACTGCTGCCCGGAGCTTTAGGGCATGTGGATTCCGCGGAGGAAGATTCCTTCACGGACGGTCTGCTGGATTGCCCGCACTACACCCGACCGGAGGTGTATGCGGATCAGCGTGTTCCCGACGTGTTGCTAAGTGGCAACCACGCACACATCCGGCGTTGGCGTTTACAGCAGTCCCTTGGTCGGACCTATGAACGACGCGCCGATCTTCTGGAAAGCCGCTCGCTTTCTGGAGAAGAGAAGAAGCTGCTCGAGGAATATCTCCGCGAGCGGGACGATAGTTAACAACGTATCGATGGTAGATCCGACGATTTACCTTAGGAGCACAGCATGACCAACAAAATCATCCTTGCACTCGAAGCAGAGCAGATGACCAAAGAGATCCCAGCCTTTGCCCCGGGCGACACCATTGTCGTTCAGGTGAAAGTGAAGGAAGGTGATCGTTCCCGTCTGCAGGCGTTCGAAGGCGTAGTTATCGCCAAGCGCAACCGCGGTGTGAACAGCGCGTTCACCGTACGTAAAATCTCCAACGGCGTTGGCGTAGAGCGTACTTTCCAGACCTACAGCCCGCAGATCGACAGCATGGCTGTCAAGCGTCGCGGTGACGTGCGTAAAGCCAAGCTGTACTACCTGCGCGACCTGTCGGGTAAAGCAGCTCGCATCAAGGAAAAACTGGCTTAAGTCCAGCTTCCGATGCAGAAAAAAGCAGCCTACGGGCTGCTTTTTTGTTGCCTGTCATTTAATGCCCGGAGCGGTTCAGCAGGGCGCAGACCGTGTTGGCGATCCGTTCCAGCAGTACCTCGTCATAAGGCAGCCAGGGCAGGGCGGTCAATTTGCCGCTTTGCGCCGCCAGGGCCATCTCCACGGGTTCGCCATCGCGTGTCACGCGCCCGGTGGCCAGATGCACCGCATGGTCGCCGATGCGGACATGACGCCCCTCCATCGACAACACCCCCTGCTCGATAAGTGGGGCGAAAGCCCTGCCCAGCACGTGCTGGCGCATCAGAGCCATCTGGGTGAGGTTGTGCCCGGCCAGCAGGTTCAGGCGTTGCTCGCGCCTGGCGGCCGGCATTTGCGGCAGGGGCTGGCCGGTGGCGCTCTGTGCCAGCTCTTCGATGGCGAAACTGCTGACGCTCACCAGCAGGTCGATGGCCCGGCAGGCTTCTGAAAACACCTGCGGCGGCACATCCTGCAGCAGCATCGGCTGCCAGTGTTTATCGGCGCGCCGAGCGAAGCTTGCGCTGCCGGACAGGCAGTGCCCCTGCAGCCCCGGATAGAGTGCCGCGTCCACCGCAAAGCCCACCCGGATATCCCCCAGGTTCCGGCTCAGGCCGCTGTCCCTGTCGATCTTCCAGCCTTCGCGGCGGGCCAGGCCGATCAGGGGGCGGATGGACAAGCTGTATCCGGCGAATGCCTGGCAGGTGTGGCTTTCCAGCTCTTGCTGAGAGGGCAGGTAGTACTCGCGAAACACTTGGCGCAGCGGTTGTTTGATCCGGCGTTCGCTGATCAGGGCCTGCCAGGCGTGGCGCTCTGCGGCGTTGGCTGACAGCGGGTGCCATAGCGAAATCCTGCACCCGGCATCCAGGCTCAGCGGTTGGCCCCGGGAGTCTAGCGCTTGCGCATTGGCGTCCAGCAGGAAGCTGCGGCGTTGGCCATCTGTGCAATGGGCAACCCAAACCAGTGAGCGGGCAAAGGGCGAGCCCACGGCGGAGTCCGCCAGTTGCGCTCGCCAGTCGCTGAAAGACAACTCAAAGGCTTGCCACAGCCCGGATTCCAGGCAACTGGCCAGAAGCCCGTGCTGGGCCTTGCCGGGCGTGCTGGTGGGGGCCAGGCGCAGGGCGATCTCGGGGCGTTGGGCCAGGCCGCGTTCGGCAGGTTTGAGGTTGCGGGCGAGTTTTTTCTGGATGCTGGCATGGCGCACCAGGCCCAGGGCGCTGCGCAGTGCCTGCACGCTTTCCGGGGTTGGCACCTGCTCGATGCAATGCCCCAGGGCGATGGACAGGGACTGCGACGGCGCAGTCTTGGCCTGGGCCGGGGCGACGCAGGCCTTGGGCAGCAAAATGTCCATCAGTGGCGGCAGCCAGGAGGCATCGCGCAGCAGGGCGACCCGCGCGGCGCGGGCGATCACCGGAGTGTCATCGGTGGTAAAGGCGCCATCGGCCACATAGGGCGTGGCGCCGTTGTGGATGGCGTCCAGGCGCTGGGCTGCGGTACTGAGGATCTGCTGTGAGAATTCGACGTACGCCGCGTCATCCATCAGCACCCTGGCCGGATCGGCGCTCAGGTGATGATGGCCGGTCCAGTACTCGCTGCCGGCCAGGGCCTGCCGTGAGCGAGGCTCCAGTTGCCCAAGCAGTTCGAACTCCTGCCGGGCGTAGGGCGCATCGGCGTAGTGTTGTTCCACACAACGCCGCAGCGCCGTGCGGGTTTCTTCATCCACCCATTGCGCCAGCACGTACGCCTGGTGGTAGTACAGCGCCCACTGTGGGCCCGGTTCCGCAAGGATCCTGCGCAGTTCTTCGGCCAAGGCGGAGCTCGGTGTTCCGCTGAAACAGGCCAGTTGTTCCAGTGCCTCCTGCCAGTTCACGCAACTGCGCAGCGCCTCCAGCAGGGTGGTTTGATCGAGGGCCGGGCTCAGCTCCAGTTGCGTGGCCTGCTGCACGATCGCGGTCGCCAGTTGCTGCGCTGCCGGGTTGGCATGATCGCGCAGGGCTCGGCGGATGGCCGGCCACAGGCTGCCCAATTGAGCGGGCGTCAATGGGCTGATGTCGGGCGGCGGGCCGATGAAGTTCGGATGATCCACTCGGTCGGTGTTCAGGCGTTGTTGCAGGTGCGCGACGAGCGAAGGCGCGAGCGGGGCATCCATGGCGGCGGGTCTCCTTTTTCAGTGCGCGGATAATCGCATTTTTTATCGCCGGTTGTGGCCTCTGGCCCCTGGCGGGTTCTTTCGGCCCCTGCCGGGCGGCGATATACTCGCCGGCCCAATAAAGTGTGATCGCCCGATCCGTGCAGCCTGCACGGACGCCCAGGGTGCGTCGCATCCTCCCGGCAATCCTGGCCTGGTTCTATCCACAGGCAGGCCGCCCCGATTATTCCCATCAAGCCTTGGGTCGCTGCCCTGCAGCGCTCATGGGCGTTCCATGCCCGCAGCGTGCCCGTGCGCGGATCCATCCATTCAGGCAGTAGTCCGATGACCCTTCGTGAGCAAGAAATCCAGCGCCGTACCGAACTCTCGGTGACCCGCGTGACCAAGGCGGTATTCCCGTCCACCACCAATCATCACAACACCCTGTTCGGCGGCACTGCCCTGGCCTGGATGGACGAGGTTTCGTTTATCGCCGCGACCCGCTTCTGCCGGCTGCCGCTGGTGACGGTGTCCACCGACCGCATTGATTTCAACCATCCGATTGCCGCAGGTTCGATCGTCGAATTGGTGGGGCGAGTGGTGAAGGTGGGTAACACCAGCCTCAAGGTCGAAGTCGAGGTGTTTGTAGAGAGCATGAGCTGTGATGGTCGGGAAAAGGCCATCCATGGCTTGTTCAGCTTTGTCGCCATCGACGATGACAAGCGCCCGGTGCCGGTGCTTCCAGGGTTTGCGACGTAGGAGCCGGCGTGCCGGCGAATAAGCCATCGGGCCTCTTCGCTGGCAAACCAGTTCCTGCAAGGGGGAGCGTTACAGGGACTCGGGCTGGATCAGGGCCAGCAGCGTCCAGCCTGCCGCCGGCTTGAGGCTGCTGTCTGGGGTGACGACATGCACCCAGCCGCTACTGTCGCGGGCAAACAGCAGAGTGGCGCGTTCGCCGTGCAGGGCCTGGTAATCGTCCCAGCCAAAGGCTTCGGTCAGATTGGTGCTGTACAGCTCCGCGCCCTGGCCCAGCAGGCTGGCCAGCTTGGTGTAGGTCAAGGCCTCGCTGCCCAGCAACTGGCCGCGGTGTTCGTGGCTGGCCCGGTGCTTGTCGGTGCGCCGGCTTTCCTGGCTGTTGGCCAGGGCGAACAGGCGCTGGTGGCCGAAGTCGTGGCGAAAGCGCATGGCGGCCAGGGTGTTCAGCTCTCCTGAGGGCGAGAGTGCAAGCAAGTGGCCCAGGCCCACCAGGTCCAGATGGGCATCGGCGTGCTGCGAGGCCGGGTTGCCGAAATAGGTGGGCAGCCCTTCCATGCGCGCCGCGCGAATGTTTTCCCAGCTGGAGTCGGTCAACAGCACCCGGCTGCCCAGTTGCTGCAAGGCTTTGCCAAGGGTCCGTGCCGGGCCGTTGGCGCCGACGATGAGAAAGCCGCTGGGCGCCGGCTCGGCGACTTTCAACAGGCGCGCCAGGGGGCGAGCCGTGGCGCTTTGCAGGACCACGGTGCCGATGATCACGGCAAAGGTCAGTGGCACCAGCAGCAATGCCCCCTCATGACCGGCTTCATCCAGGCGGATGGCGAAGATCGCTGACACTGCTGCCGCAACAATCCCCCGTGGGGCAATCCACGCCAGCAAGGCGCGTTCACGCCAGTTGAGGCTGGAGCCGGCCGTGGACAGCAGCACGTTCAGTGGCCGGGCGATAAACTGGATCACCAGCAGCAGGATCAGCACCAGCGGGCCCAGGGCAATCAGCGCCTTGAGGTCCAGGCGTGCCGCCAGGAGGATGAACAGCCCGGAAATCAGCAGCACGCTGAGGTTTTCCTTGAAGTGCAGGATGTGCCGCACATCCACGCCCTTCATGTTGGCCATCCACATGCCCATCAGGGTCACCGCCAGCAGTCCGGATTCGTGCATCACCTGGTTGGAAGCGATGAAGATTCCCAGCACTGCCGCCAGGGTTGCCAGGTTGTGCAGGTATTCCGGCAGCCACTGGCGGCGCATGATGCTGCCCAGGACCCAGCCGCCGGCGATGCCGAACAGGCTGCCGCACAGAATCACCCCGCCAAAGGTCAGCAGGCTCTGGCTCAGACCGGCGCCCTCGGCGCTGGCGATGATGAAGCTGTAGACCACCACCGCCAGCAGGGCGCCGATAGGGTCGATGACGATGCCTTCCCAGCGCAGGATATTGGCGATCGAGGCCTTGGGCCGCACTACCCGCAGCATGGGCACGATCACCGTCGGTCCGGTGACCAGGGTCAGGGTGCCGAACAGCAGGGCCAGCATCCAGTCGAAGCCCAGCAGCCAGTGGGTGGCCAGGGTGATCACGGCCCAGGTGGACAGCGCGCCGATGGTCACCAGGCGGTGCACCACACTGCCGATCTCGCGCCACTCGGAGAGGTGCAGGGTCAGGCTGCCTTCGAACAGGATCAGCGCCACCGCCAGCGAAACCAGGGGCATCAGCAGCGGGCCGAACATCTCCTGCGGGTCGAGCCAGCCCAGTATCGGCCCGGCCAGAATGCCGCTGAGCAACAGAAAGAGAATGGCCGGCAGTTTCAGCCTCCAGGCCAGCCACTGGCAGCCCAGCGCGGCCACGCCGATGCCGCCGAAGGCCAGCAGAATCTGTTGTTCACTCATCAATGCACCCTGTTCCTGAAAATGGCTGGCTATGAAAGACTAGCGACCCTGCGCGCAGTTCACTATTTTTTTACGCCTGGCCTCTGGGCCGCGCCTTTCGAGTCTTTATGCCTGCCATCGACCACCCCCTGATCGACCGTTTTCTCGACGCCCTGTGGTTGGAGAAAGGCCTGTCCGACAACACGCGCGACGCCTATCGCAGTGACCTGGCGTTGTTCAACGGCTGGTTGCAGGAGCAAGGGCTGGAGTTGCCGCGGGCCGGGCGCGAGCTGATCCTCGATCACCTGGCCTGGCGCGTGGAGCAAGCCTACAAGCCCCGCTCGACAGCGCGATTCCTCTCGGGCGTGCGTGGTTTCTATCGCTATCTGCTGCGGGAAAAGCTGATTGAAATCGATCCCACCTTGCAGATCGACATGCCGCAACTGGGGCGTCCGTTGCCCAAGTCGCTGTCGGAGGCGGATGTGGAAGCGCTGCTGGCCGCGCCGGACCTGAGCGAGGCCATCGGCCAGCGCGACCGGGCCATGCTCGAAGTGCTCTATGCCTGTGGCCTGCGGGTTACCGAGTTGATCAGCCTGACCCTGGAGCAGGTCAACCTGCGCCAGGGCGTGCTGCGGGTCATGGGCAAGGGCAGCAAGGAGCGCCTGGTGCCCATGGGCGAGGAGGCGATTGTCTGGGTCGAGCGCTACATGCGTGATGCCCGTGCCGAGCTGCTGGGCGGGCGTCCCAGCGACGTGCTGTTCCCCAGCCTGCGTGGCGAGCAGATGACCCGCCAGACCTTCTGGCATCGGATCAAGCACCAGGCCAAGGTCGCCGGGATCGGCAAGGCGCTGTCGCCCCACACCTTGCGCCATGCCTTCGCTACCCATCTGCTCAATCACGGCGCCGACCTGCGAGTGGTGCAGATGCTGTTGGGCCATAGCGACCTGTCCACCACCCAGATCTATACCCATGTGGCCCGCGCCCGGCTGCAGGATCTGCACGCCAAGCACCATCCGCGCGGTTGATTTGCCTTCCGGGCCGCGCTTTGCGTCGCCCGTAGTCGGTGCCGGCAAACAGATGTGATAGGCTTTGCCGGTTTGCAAAACGGCTGTTTGCGAGCGGTTGCCATGGTGATCGCTGCGAGTGGCCCATTTGCCCGCCTTCAGGAGTTCCCATGCGCTTGACCCAGATTTTTGCCGCCGCCTCCCTGGCGCTGCTCAGCACTTTTGCCATGGCCGATGACAGTGCCGAGAAAGCCATCCGCAAGAGCCTCGAGACCCTGCAGCTCGAAACGCCTGTGGAAAGCATTACCGCCAGCCCCATGGGTGGCCTGTACGAAGTCAAGCTCAAGGGCAGCCGTGTGCTGTACGCCAGCGCCGACGGCCAGTTCGTGGTCCAGGGCTACCTGTTCCAGCTCAAGGACGGCAAGCCGGTCAACCTCACCGAAAAAACCGAGCGCCTGGGCATTTCCAAGTTGATCAACGGCATTCCGGTCGCGGAAACTGTGGTCTATCCAGCCATTGGCGAGACCAAGACCCACATCACCGTGTTCACCGACACCACCTGCCCGTACTGCCACAAGCTGCACGCCGAAGTGCCCGAGCTGAACAAGCTGGGTGTGGAAGTGCGCTACGTGGCGTTCCCGCGCCAGGGCCTGGGCTCGCCGGGTGACGAACAGCTGCAGGCGGTCTGGTGCTCGGCGGACAAGAAAGCCGCGATGGACAAGATGGTCGACGGCAAGGAAATCAAGGCCGCCAAGTGCGCCAACCCGGTGTCCAAGCAATTCGCCCTGGGCCAGTCGATCGGTGTCAACGGCACCCCGGCCATCGTTCTGGCCGATGGCCAGGTGATTCCCGGCTACCAGCCGGCACCGCAGATCGCCAAACTGGCCCTGGGTGCGAAATAATCCTGCATCGTCACGCTAGCCTTTGACGATCATGGCCCGCCGGCCAAGCCGGCGGGCCATTAATAGAGAGCCGCGCAGTTTGCGGCTGTATTCCACGGCCGGCCTAGAGTCGGCCGTTTTATGGGGAGTTCAGAGTGAATCCGGTCAAAGTAGGCATCTGTGGGCTGGGTACTGTCGGTGGCGGTACCCTAAACGTACTTCAGCGCAACGCCGAGGAGATTGCCCGCCGTGCCGGGCGTGGAATCGAAGTAGCGCAGATTGCTACCCGTACGCCAAAGCCGCAGTTCCAAACGACCGGTATTGCGATTACCAACGATGTCTTCGCCGTGGCCACCAACCCTGAAATCGATATCGTCATCGAGCTGGTGGGCGGCTACACCGTGGCCCGTGACCTGGTGCTCAAGGCCATCGAGAACGGCAAGCACGTGGTCACCGCGAACAAGGCGCTGATCGCCGTGCACGGCAACGAGATCTTCGCCAAGGCCCAGGAGAAGGGCGTGATCGTGGCCTTCGAAGCCGCCGTTGCCGGTGGCATCCCGGTGATCAAGGCGATCCGCGAAGGCCTCTCGGCCAACCGTATCAACTGGCTGGCGGGGATCATCAACGGCACCGGCAACTTCATCCTCTCGGAAATGCGCGAGAAGGGCCGCACCTTTGAAGACGTGCTGGCCGAAGCGCAGGCCCTGGGCTACGCCGAAGCCGATCCGACCTTCGACGTCGAAGGCATCGATGCCGCGCACAAGCTGACCATCCTGGCGTCCATCGCCTTTGGTATCCCGCTGCAGTTCGACAAGGCCTACACCGAAGGCATCACCAAGCTCACCACCGCCGACGTGAACTACGCCGAGGCCCTGGGCTACCGCATCAAGCACCTGGGTGTGGCGCGCCGCACCGAGGCCGGTATCGAGCTGCGGGTGCACCCGACCCTGATTCCGGCCGATCGCCTGATCGCCAACGTCAACGGTGTGATGAACGCGGTCATGGTCAATGGCGATGCCGCCGGTTCGACCCTGTTCTACGGCGCCGGCGCGGGCATGGAGCCGACCGCTTCCTCGGTGGTGGCCGACCTGGTGGACGTGGTTCGCGCCATGACCAGCGACCCGGAAAACCGCGTGCCGCACCTGGCGTTCCAGCCTGACTCGCTGTCGGATCATCCGATCCTGCCGATCGAGTCCTGCGAGAGCGCCTACTACCTGCGCATCCAGGCCAAGGATCACCCGGGCGTACTGGCCCAGGTGGCGAGCATTCTTTCCGAGCGCGGCATCAACATCGAATCGATCATGCAGAAGGAAGTGGAAGAGCAGGACGGCCTGGTGCCGATGATCCTGCTGACCCACCGTGTTCTGGAGCAGCACATCAACGATGCGATCACCGCCCTGGAGGCCCTGCAGGGCGTCGTTGGCCCGGTGGTGCGTATCCGCGTCGAACATTTGAATTAATGAAGCAGCCGCAAGTGGCAAGCGGCAAGCGCCAAGTCAGAAGCTGATCGGCTTTGACTTGAGGCTTGAAGCTTGCGGCTTGAGGCTCAAACCGAAGGTTTGTCCCCATGCGCTATATCAGTACTCGTGGCCAGGCACCGGCCCTGAATTTCGAAGATGTGCTGCTGGCAGGTCTGGCCAGCGACGGCGGTCTCTATGTGCCAGAGAATCTGCCGCGTTTCACTCAGGAAGAAATCGCTTCCTGGGCTGGCCTGCCGTATCACGAGCTGGCGTTCCGGGTCATGCGCCCGTTCGTCACCGGCAGCATTCCGGACGCCGATTTCAAGAAGATCCTTGAAGAAACCTACGGCGCTTTCTCCCACAACGCCATTGCGCCGCTGCGCCAGCTCAACGGCAACGAGTGGGTGCTGGAGCTGTTCCATGGCCCGACCCTGGCATTCAAGGACTTCGCCCTGCAACTGCTGGGTCGCCTGCTGGACTACGTGCTGGAGAAGCGCGGCGAGCGCGTGGTGATCATCGGTGCCACCTCCGGTGACACCGGCTCGGCGGCCATCGAAGGCTGCAAGCGTTGCGACAACGTCGACATCTTCATCCTGCATCCGCACAACCGTGTATCGGAAGTGCAGCGCCGGCAGATGACCACCATCCTCGGCGAGAACATCCACAACATCGCCATCGAAGGCAACTTCGACGACTGCCAGGAAATGGTCAAGGCCAGCTTCGCCGACCAGGGCTTCCTCAAGGGCACTCGCCTGGTGGCGGTGAACTCGATCAACTGGGCGCGGATCATGGCCCAGATCGTCTACTACTTCCACGCGGCCCTGCAGTTGGGCGGCCCGGCACGTTCCATCGCGTTCTCGGTGCCCACCGGCAACTTCGGCGACATCTTCGCCGGTTACCTGGCGCGCAACATGGGCCTGCCGATCAGCCAACTGATCGTCGCCACCAACCGCAACGACATCCTGCACCGCTTCATGAGCGGCAATCAGTACGTCAAGGAAACCCTGCACGCGACCCTGTCGCCGTCCATGGACATCATGGTCTCGTCGAACTTCGAGCGTCTGCTGTTCGACCTGCACGGTCGCAACGGCGCGGCCCTGGCGGCCTTGATGGACAGCTTCAAGCAGGGCGGCGGTTTCAGCGTCGAACAGGATCGCTGGACCGAAGCGCGCAAGCTGTTCGACTCCCTGGCGGTGAACGACGAGCAGACCTGCGAAACCATCGCCGAAGTCTTCGCCCAGACCGGCGAAGTGCTGGACCCGCACACCGCGATCGGGGTCAAGGCCGCCCGTGAATGCCGGCGCAGCCTGGATACACCCATGGTGGTCCTGGGCACCGCGCACCCGGTCAAGTTCCCGGATGCGGTGGAAAAGGCCGGTGTCGGCAAGGCTCTGGAGCTGCCGGCGCACCTGTCCGACCTGTTCCAGCGTGAAGAGCGCTGCACGGTCCTGGCCAACGACCTGAAAGCGGTGCAGGCTTTTGTCAGCCAGCACGGCAATCGTGGCAAGCCGCTCTGATTCATTGGCTTTGCCGACTAACAAGCCCGTCTTCTGACGGGCTTTGTTTTTTCTTGCCCCAGTGGCATGAGTGTGGCTCGCAAGACGCCGGGAGGCCCGGATGATTCGCCGTCGAACCTATCGGAAACTGCCCGTCCAGCGCTGGCTGTGCGGGCCTGTGCTGGTCTGTGCAATATTCGCTTGGGCGGCACCTGCCTACGCCGCTCAGAACCTGTCTTTCAAGTTGGTGCCGGCCTTCGTCGATCTCGACCCCTTGCCCCTGGCTCCCGCCGAGCAGCGATGGCTGAAAAGCCACCGGACCCTAAGGGTGGGGATTTCCATCGATGACTACCAGCCCATCGACATCACTCGCGACCGTAACCGTTACCAGGGCATCAGCGCCGATTACCTGAGCCTGGTGGGCGAGCGCCTGGGGACGTCCATGGAGGTCCTGGGCTTTTCCGAGCGCGAGCAGGCGGTGGAAGCGCTGCGCAACGGCACCATCGATGTGCTGACCAGTGCCAACGGCTATGAGCGCGGAGCGCCGGGGCTGCGTTTTACCAGTGACTACATGCCGGACCTGGCGGTGGTCGTGGTGCGTCGGGACGAGCCGCAGCCCAGTGACGACCTGGCGGGCAAGAAGGTGGTGCTGCTGGACGGCTACGCCAATGCCGCCCAGGTCCATGCGGCCTATCCCGACAGCCAGATCATGCTTTCACCGAACCTCTACAGCGGCCTGGAAGCGGTGAAGCAGGGGGATGCCGACGCCTTCATCGGCAACGAGGTGATCGTTCGCGCCTACAAGGCCCTGCGTCCCTACCTGGGGTTGCAGATCCACGTGGAAAGCCGCCTGCCGCCCACCGGCTTCGCCTTCGCCACCCGCGACAGCAATGTGCTGCTGGCGCAGTTGCTGGAAAAGGCCCTGCAAAGCATCGATGAATCCATACGCCGGGAAATCCAGGCACGCTGGACCACTGGCCTTGGGGCGAGCAACTTCGCCGAGCCGATCGAGCTCAGCGCCCAGGAACAGGCCTGGATCCTCCAGCACCAGCATGTGGTGGTGGCCTCCCAGCAATACCCGCCCCATGTGTTCAAGGACAAGGAAGGCCAGTGGACCGGCCTCAATATCGACCTGCTCAACCGTATCTCGCGCATGACCGGGCTGCATTTCGTGCAGAAGGAAAGCCAGACCACTGCCCAGACTCTGGAACTGCTGGAAAGCGGGCAGGCGCAGATGAACACCACCCTCACGGCCAGCGACGACCGGCGGCTGTTCCTGAACTTCTCCCATGCCTTCGGCGGCGCGGCGTGGGTGTTCGTGGTGCGTCCCGAGGACCGGCGCCTGAGCAGCCTGAAGCAGATGGCGGGGGAGGTGCTGGTGCTTCCGGCCCGGCACACCCTGGAGAGCTTTATCCGGCGCAACTACCCGGACATTCGCCTGCGCAGCGTTGCCAGCTATGAAGAGGCCCGGGCCCTGGTCAGCAATGGCGAGGCCATGGCGACTATCCAGAGCGAGGTGCAAGCCCTGGGGCCGGCCGAGACCGGGGTGATGGTAGGGCGCAGTGTCGAGGGCACCTGGTCGGCCGACGAGTTTTCCGTGCGCAAGGACCAGCCCGAGCTGCTGAGCATTCTCAACAAGGCACTGGAAGCCTTGCCGGTAGCGGAGCTCAGCGCTCTGCGCCTGAAATGGCTGGGGGCTACGCCAGTGCCGGTGCCTGCCTGGCAGCGCGTGCCGAACTGGGTGTATTGGGCGATTGCCACAGCACTGCTGTTCGGCCTGATTTCCCTGGCCTGGAACAGTCGCCTCAAGCGCCAGATCCAGCAGCGATTGCTGGCTGAACAGCGGCTCAATGATCAACTGGTGTTCAAGCGGGCCTTGCTCGACGGTATTCCCAACCCGATATTCGTGCGCGACCTGCAGGGGCGTTTGATGACCTGCAACAAGAGTTATGAACAGCAATTGGGCACCAGCCTGGCGCAGATACAGGGGCGGCAACTGACCGAACTGGACATCCTGCCGCCGGCCACCGCCCAGCAGTTGCATGGTGAGTTCATGCAGTTGCTGGCCTCCGGTGAGTCGGTGTTCGCCGACCGACAGGTGGAGTCCAGGGATGGCCCTATCGATGTCTATCAGTGGGCGGTGCCCTTCTACAGCGCAGAAGGGCAGTTGCAGGGCTTGCTGGGCGGCTGGATCGACATCACCGAGCGCAAGCGCCTGGAGAACCAACTGGTGGAGGCGCGCCAGGCGGCCGATCAGGCCAACGCGGCGAAGACGGCTTTCCTGTCCACCATGAGCCACGAGATCCGCACACCGATGACCGCCATCCTTGGCCTGCTGGAACTGGAGAAAGAGCAGGCGCGGCTGCGCGGCGTGCCCTTTTCCGAAGCCCTGCGGGTGGCTTACCAGTCTGCCCAGGAATTGATCGGCCTGATGGGCGATAGCCTGGACCTGGCCAAGATCGAAGCCGGGTATATGCACCTGGTGCCCCAGGTCACCGCCCTCAAGCCGTTTTTCGAGAGTATCCGGCAGTTGTTCGAGGTCACGGCGCGCAACCAGGGCGTGCAGTTGCAGCTGGTGTTCAGTGAGCGGGCCAAGGGCCGTTATCTGTTCGACCCGGCGCGCCTGCGCCAGGTAGTGCACAACCTGTTGAGCAACGCGCTGAAATTCACCGCCCAGGGCGAGGTGCGGATGACGGTGGAGTGCCAGCCTGACGAGTCCGGCCTTGAGTGCCTGCGCATCAGCGTTGCGGACACCGGCCGCGGTATCAGCGCCGAGCAGCAGGCCAAGCTGTTCACGCCTTTTGTCCAGGCCGATGCCATGACCTCGTCAGCCTACGGCGGCACCGGGCTGGGGTTGAGTATCTGCCGGCAACTGGTGGAACTGATGGGCGGGCGGATTCACCTGCTCAGCGAGCCCGGGGTCGGTACCGTGGTGTCGCTGGAGTTGTACCTGGAGCGGGTCAGTGACGATTTCGAGTCTGGGCCGGCGTCGACGCAGGAACGTCCGCCGAGCCGGAGCATGGAGGTGCTGGTGGTGGATGACTTGAGCGCCAACCGCATGGTCCTGTGCCAGCAACTGATGTTCCTCGGGCACCGGGTGGTGGCCTGTGACAATGCCCGGGAGGCGTTGCAGCAATGGCGTGGTGGCACCTTCGACGTGGTGATGACTGACTGCAACATGCCGGACATGAGCGGCTACGCCCTGGCCGAGGCGATACGCCAGGCCGAGGCACAGGAAGGGCGCGGGCGTTGTCCGGTGATCGGCTGCACCGCCAATGCCTTTGAAGACGAACGCGAGCGCTGCGAGGAGGCCGGAATGGATCAACTGCTGGTCAAGCCGGTAACCCTGGATCAGTTGGCCCAGGCCCTGGCGCGCTTCCTGCCGCCGCCATCCTTCAACATCCAGACCTTGCGCAGCATGACCCAGGCCGACGACCAGGTGCTGCAACGCATGCTGCACGAGTTGTTGCGCAACCTCGCCGAGGAGCAGCAGGCGCTGGAAGCGGCGCACCAGGACCGCGACCGGGAACGCCTAGGGGGTACCCTGCATCGGCTCAAGGGCGTGTGCTGCCTGATCGATGCCCTGCCCCTGGCCAGGGCCTGTATCGAGCTCGAGGGGCTGGTCAAGGGGCGGCAGGACGAGGCCATCGATCGTCATTGGCCATTGTTGCTGGAGGTCATCGCCAGCTTGCGCAGTGATATCCAGGCTGTCCTGGATGATTAAGACTTGTCCTATGTGTGTGTAGGAATTGTCTGATTAACCTGCCGGCTCGTTGTGGATACTTGCCACGCACGTCGTACCGGAGGTTGCCCCATGCATTCGCTTAAAGTGCTGATTCTCGAAGATAACTCGTTCCAATTGATGGCCCTGCACCAGATGCTCAACGCCAATGGCGTGTTCAATGTGCTGACCGCCGAGAGTGTCGAGGCCGCGCGGCGTTCGCTGGACAGCAAGGGGGCGGTGGATATCGCCATCTGCGACCTGTACCTGGAGCAGGCCGACGGGCTGGAGTTGATCCGTGACCTGGCCCGCCAGGAGCGGGCCCGGGCGCTGATCATCCTCAGCGATGCTGAAGAGGATGTGCTGGAGGGGGCGGCCGGCATGGCCCGGGAGCTGGGCCTGAAAGTGCTGGGTTGCCTGCCCAAGCCGGCCTCGGTGACGGTGATCGGCGACTTGCTCACGGCCTACCAGCAGCACTCCAGGCAGGGGGCGCCGGCGCCGGACCAGGCGTTGCTGCGGGACTTGCTCGGGCTGGAGCCGTTTTCCCTCGACAGCGTCACCCAGGAGGAAGGGCTGGCGGCGATCCTGGGCCACGGCGTGGCGCATTTCCAGCCGGTCATCCAGCCCCACGGCGAGCTCCAGGGGGTCGAGGCCCTGGCCCGCTGGCAGCACCCCGAGCGCGGGCTGCTGATGCCCGGGGAGTTTCTGCCATTGATCGAGTTCGCCGGCCTGCAGGAGATCTTTACCTGGCACATGCTGGAACAGGCCCTGGAGCTGGCGGCCGGGGTGAAGCTGGTGATGGGCCATTCGTTGCCGGTGGCAGTGAACATTCCCATCGGCATCCTTGAACGGCCGCTGTTTCCCCGTCAGCTGGAGGCCTTGCTCAGGCGTTTCGAAGTGCCCGCCCGGCTGCTGACCCTGGAAATCATCGACACCACCCGGCTACAGACCGATACCGCCCATGTGGAGGCGCTGCTGCGCCTGCGGATGATCGGCTGCAAATTGTCCATTGGCGACTTCGGCATCGGCGGCACCAGCCTGCAGCGCCTGCTGGAACTGCCCTTTACCGAGTTGAAGATTCCCCCGGTGTTCGTGGCGGGCATGGCGGCCGACGAGCGCAAGGTGGCCCTGGTCGGTGGGGCGATGAACATGGCCCGGCGCATGTCCCTGGGAGTGGTGGTGGCCGGGATCGAGAGCGAGGCCGACTATAAGGCGGCCAAGGCCCTGGGGGCGGCCCATCTGCAGGGCTGCTTCCTGGCCGGGCCGATGAGCGCTGCCCAGATGCGCCAGTGGCTGGCGCAGGCGCTGGACCGGGGTGCTGAGGGGGCTGGCGCTGAGGGCCTGTGTGCCTAGGACAGCCCGTGCTCCTGCACGTAGATGTACAGCGCGGCTTCGCTGGACAGGCCGAGCTTGCGCATGGCACTGACCTTCTGCGCACTGACGGTCTGCTTGCTGCGGTTGAGTTGCGCGGCAATTTCCCCGACCGCATGGCCAGCGGCCAACAGGCGGATCACTTCCAGCTCCCGCGGCGACAACTGATCGCTGGAAACCAGGCGGTCCGGCCCCACTTCGCCGGCCAGGCTCAGGGCCTGCTTGATGGCCTGGGCGATGTAGGGCTTGTGTTGCCGCGCCCGGGCGATGGCGGTCGGCAGCTCGTCCGCCAGGCTGGCCTTGCTCAGCAGGCCCGTTACTCCCAGATCGAGGATCGAGCGGAACAGCCCGGGGTGGTTGAGCATGGTCACCACCACGATGGGCAGGTCGGGGTGGCGGCGGCGCAGCTGTTCGATCAGGCGCAGGCCGTCGTTCTGCTGTTCGGCTGGCATCATGAAATCCGTCACCAGCACATCGCATTCGATCTCCTGCATCAGTTGCGCCAGGGCGGAGGGCGAGCTGGCCTCGCCGACGATGGCCAGGCTGTCGTCCTGCTCCAGGACGGCGCGCAGGCCAATGAGGAAGATCGGGTGGTCGTCGGCAAGGATGATGCGCAATTTGTTGTTCGTCGTTGCTTTCAAAGCTGAGCTCCAATGCAAAGGCGGCGTTGTTTGCGCCTGGTCGGCCGTTTTTCAGCTGTCATATTACCCGTGCATGCTCGATTGACTCAGGTCGGCAGCAGTAGGTGTGGCGAACTTTCTTCTCTGAGCGATGGTCACTTGAATGTCAGAAAGCTACCGGCATTTTTGTTTTCGAACCTTTAATTCGAGCTATTGAGTGGTGATCTAGATGGAAAGTATCAGTCTTTTATTGAGTGAGGCCCTGAGCCCTTACCAGGTTGCTCTGACGCCTTGCGGGGCTCGGGGCGAATGCCTGGTGACCTTGAAGAATGCTGCCGGCGCCATCGTGGTGGAGCGTGAGGTCAATCGGGCCCAGCTCACTGACAAGCGCCTGCTCACTGATGTGGTGGACGGCCTGCACCGTGATGTGCTGATCGCCGAAGGCCGGCTCGAACCCTGCGTGATCGCCGCCCTGCGCCATGCCGCCGAAGACAAGGCGTTCGCCCGGCGCAATTGATCTGAAATTTTACGGAACCTTCCGCCAGGCCCGTCAGTCAGACTCAGTATCAGCAGGATCAGGCATTGTGCTCCGGTGCTTGTGGCCTGCTGGTACGGGTCTGCAAAGACCACGTTTAACCCCGAGTCGTCTCCCCACTTCTCGGGGTTTCTTTTTGCCCGGCGTTTGTCAGTGGTCCTTCAAGTCCTGGAAGTAGGCCCGGGCATCGGCGCGGTATTCATCGCGCATTCCGGGGTCCAGCCAGGCGGCATACAACTCCACCAGTCGCTCCTCGCGCAGCTTGAGCAGGGCCTGGTTGATCCGGGTGATGGCTTTGCGGCCCTGCGGGGTATCGGAGCAGCCGACGTGGATTTCCTGATACTTGCTGGTGCCTTCGACCGGGTAGAACTCCAGATCCTGCGGGTCCATGCCCTGCTGCACGGCCTGGTAGCGGATTTCCGGCCAGTAGCCCAACAGCAGTTGCAGGCGCCCCAGGCGCTGCATCTGCAGCAGGCTGCCCAGGGCGTCGTTGCCGTAGTGGGCGCGGATTTGCTGCGGAGCAACCTGCTGCAGCAGGTTGTCGAGCTGTTGCCCGTAGCTGCGCTCGGCCACCACCCCGATCAGTTCCTTGCCGCTGTCGAGCAGGCCATGCAGGTCGACCTTGCCGTCATGGATGAAGTGCGCGATCTGTTCACGGTCGGCACGGCGGATCGCCAGGCCATTGCTCAGCACTCGAAAGCTGGTGATGGAAAAGGCCACCCATTGCGCACGCTCCTTGTTCCAGATCAGCGCCGGATCACAGGTGAAGCTGGGGTCGCGCAACATCTGCATGCCCCGGGCGCGATTGACCCGTACCAGTTCGTGCTGGTACTCCGGCAGGCTGGCAATCAATTGCGGCATCAGCAGGTCGACCACTCCTCGATCTTTTTGCTGGCCCTCGAAAATATTCAGCGGCGGCAGGTCGCGCAGCAGCCAGGTGAGCATTTCGCCGGCGTGGCCGGGGGCGCAGGGTAGCCACAGCAGGCAGGTCGCGAGCGCCATCGTCAACCGGCCAAGGCCTGGCCTCGGGCGTCGCTGGGCCCGTTGCGGGGGGGCAGTGTGAGACGGCTGTTTCAGCTTAGATTGCCCCAGAGTTGCGCAGGTCCTGGATCTGCTCGCTGCTGTAGCCCAGGCCGGCCAGAACTTCGCTGGAGTGTTCGCCGAGCTCGGGGCCGACCCAGTCGGCCGAGCCCGGAGTCTGCGAGAGCTTTGGCACGATGCCGGGCATCTTGAAGGCCTTGCCGTCCGGCAGCCTGGCCTGGAGGAACATTTCCCGGGCGAGGAATTGCGGGTCGTGGAACATGTCCTCGGCGCTGAAGATCCGGCTCGCCGGGACTTCGGCCTGGTTCAACTGCTCCAGCACCTGCTCCAGGGGCAGGGACGCCACCCAGCGATCGATCACCCCATAGAGTTCGTCGCGGCGGGTGTCGCGCCCGTCGTTGCTGGCCAGGGCCGGGTCATTGGCCAGGTCCTCACGGCCGATCAGGAGCATGAAGCGCTTGAAGATCGCATCGCCGTTGGCGCCGATCTGCACGTGCTTGCCGTCGGCACTGGTGTGGATCGACGAAGGGGTGATGCCGGGCATGATGTTGCCACTGCGTTCGCGGATGAAGCCGAATACATCGAACTCCGGAACCATGCTTTCCATCATGGCGAAGATCGCCTCGTACAGCGCCACGTCCACCACCTGCCCCTGGCCGCCGTTGACCTCGCGGTGACGCAGCGCCATCAGCGCGCCGATCACCCCCCACAGGGCAGCGATGGAGTCGCCGATGGAGATTCCGGTGCGCACCGGTGGGCGGTCCTCGAAACCGGTGATGTAGCGCAGGCCGCCCATGGATTCGCCCACCGCGCCGAAGCCCGGTTGGTCCTTCATCGGCCCGGTCTGGCCAAAGCCCGATAGCCGCACCATCACCAGTTTGGGGTTGAGGGCGTGCAGCACGTCCCAGCCCAGGCCGAGTTTTTCCAGCACGCCGGGGCGAAAGTTCTCGATCAGGATGTCCGCTTCGCCCAGCAGTTGCTTGAGCACCGCCAGGCCTTCCGGGTGCTTGAGGTTCAGGGTCAGGGACTTCTTGTTGCGTGCCTGGACGAACCACCACAGCGAGGTGCCTTCATACAGCTTGCGCCACTTGCGCAGCGGATCACCGCCATCGGGTGACTCGACCTTGATCACCTCGGCACCGAACTCGGCGCAGATGCGCGAGGCGAAAGGGCCGGCGATCAGGGTGCCGAGTTCTATCACTTTCAATCCGGCGAGGGGCTTGCTGAGGCTGGTCATGGGGCATCCGCTGGGCAGGAAAATCCGCCTAGCCTAGACCATTGGTCGCCATTAAGGCAGCGCCTGACGCCTGCCTTTGCCGATTATTTCCCGCCCGGGCCAAGGATTATTGTGCTTCTCATTCCATTGGGCGGCAGGGTTTAATGACGCCGCTTGAAAAAAGAGCGGTTGCGAAAGCTGTAAAAGGGTCTATGCAGCGATGGATGCCTTGCGGCTGTTTGCCGAGCGATCCTCCTGATATTTCTTGTTACAAATGTCGCCTGTAAATTTTACATGTGATGAATTGAAAACCTTACATGTGATGTTCTAGTCTCTGCGCCATGGAAAACAAATCCTCAGCCCATTACCAACGTTTATTCCGCCAGCGCCTGCGTGATCAGGGCCTGGTGAAAAAGGAAGTCTGGATACTGCCGGAGAACGCCCAGGCGTTGCTGGCGGTTGAACGCAAACTGCGTCAGCCCTCAGAAGGGCTGGCTCCTGTGGAAAAGGATGGAGAAATGAGCATGCCGCAGATCTGGAATGCCCGATCGCTGTGCCAGGCCCTGGTAGCCACCGAGTTGTTCAGCAGTGGCGAAGCCAGCGTTGAACTGCTGGAGGGTGCGGAGCCGAGCTTGCACGTGACCATGCGCGAATACGGCGACCTGCCGTTGTTCGTGGCCCTGTCCGGCGAGCAGATCCTGGTGGAGGCGCTGCTGTGGCCGCAAAGCGAAGTGACCGATGTGGCCGCGTTCAACGAGGAAGTGTTGCTCAGCCGCCAGTTGTTCCCGCTGTCGAGCATCGGCCTGGAAACCCGTTTTGGCGGTGAGCGCCACTACATGATGTACGGCGCCCTGAGCGCAACCTCGATTCTCTCCAACGTGCTCTACGAGATCGAAACCCTGGCCAGCAACGTGATCAGGGCAACCGAGGCCTACGAAGGCTACCTGAAGGCTCAGGCCTGACCTGGAGGAATGCACATGAACGTATGGAGCAAGCTGCTCACCGCGCTGCGCGGTGGTGCCAATGAGGCGGGCGAGGCCCTGGTGGACAGCCAGGCACTGAGGATTCTCGATCAGGAGATCCGCGACGCCGATCAGGAACTGCGCAAGTCCAAGGAAGCCCTGGCCGAGATCATGGCCCGGCAGAAACTCGCCGCCGAGCGCGCCAACGGCAGCGCGGCCAAGATCGCCGAGTATGAAAGCTACGCCCTCAAGGCCCTGGAAGCGGGCAACGAAGCCCTTGCCCAGGAAGTGGCGCAAAAGATCGCCAACCTGGAAAATGACCTGGCCGTGGAGCGTGAGCAGGCCGATGGTTTTGCCGCCAGCGTCGCACAGTTGCGCAAGGCCGTGACCCAGGCCGAGGGCAATATCAAGCATTTGAAACAACAGGTGGATACCGTCAAGGCCACCGAAAGCGTGCAGAAGGCCCAGCAGGCCGTGGCCCAGCGCTACGGCGGCTCCCAGAGCAAGCTGCACACCGCCGTGGAGTCCCTGGAGCGGATCAAGCAGAAGCAGGCCGAGCGCGCGGCAAAGATGGACGCCGCGGCCGAGCTGGCCAATACCAGCAGCCCGGACGATGCCCTGGATGCCAAGTTGCGTGAAGCCGGGATCGTTGCCGGCAGCACCAGCGCCGACAGCGTGCTGGCGCGCCTGAAGGACCGTAGCAAGTCCTGATTCACCGTTGTGTTGTAGGGGCGGGGCCGCCTGGCCTTGCCCGGCTTTTTCAGGGATAGGAAAGCAATGGAAATCTTCCTGCAGACAGTGTTGTCGTTCCCCACAGTGCTGTTCAGCTTCATGCTCTGCCTGGCCGTGATCTACTGGGCCGTGGTGGCCATGGGCATGCTTGAAGTCGACCTGCTGGACTTCGAGGCCGACTCGCTGCTCGACAGTGCCCACGCCGGCGAAGGCCTGGCCGGGCTGCTGATCAAGTTCAAACTCAACGGGGTGCCGGTCACCCTGGTGCTGACCCTGCTGATGTTCTTCAGCTGGTTCCTGACCTATTTCGCCGAACTCTACGTGCTCAGCCACCTGCCCCTGGGTTGGCTGCGCTATCCCCTGGGCCTGTTGCTGGCGGTGCTCGCACTGTTCCTGGCAGCGCCCATCAGCGCGACGATCTGTCGTCCGCTGCGCCCGCTGTTTCTCAAGATGGAGGCCACCAGCAGCAAGTCGGTGCTGGGGCAGACGGCTGTGGTACGCAGCGGCAGAGTCACCCTGGAACATGGCGAAGCCGTGCTCGAGGACGGCGGCGCGGGCCTGATCCTGCGTGTGCGTGCCGATGAGGCACGAGCTTTCAAACGCGGCGATCGCGTCGTGTTACTGGAGTATCTGGAGGCGCAACACGCCTATCGGGTCATTACAGAGGACGAGTTTCGCGGCCTCTGAGCCCGGGCTCCCTCAAGAATCAAAGGAGATTGATTGCATGAATTTACCGTCGCTGCTGCCCATCCTGCTCGGGATCGGCCTCGTCGTCTTGGTGGTCTTCGGCCTGTTGGCCCTGTTCAAGGCCTTCTATATCAAGGTTCCCCAAGGCACGGCGTTGATTGTCAACGACATGTCCTCGACCCCCAAGGTGCATTTCACCGGTGCCCTGGTGTACCCGGTGATCCACCTCAAGGAGTTCATGCGCATCTCGCTGATCACCCTGGAAGTCGACCGTCGGGCCAAGGACGGGCTGATCTGCCGCGACAACATGCGCGCCGACATCACCGTGGCCTTCTACCTGCGGGTCAATGAAACCCAGGAAGACGTGCTCAAGGTGGCCAAGGCCATCGGTGTCGACCGTGCCTCCGACCGCGCCGCGGTCAACGAACTGTTCAACGCCAAGTTCTCCGAAGCGCTGAAAACCGTGGGCAAGCAGTTCGATTTCGTCCAGCTGTTCGAGAACCGCCAGGACTTCCGCGACCGCATCATCGAGATCATCGGCAACGACCTCAACGGCTATGTGCTGGAAGACGTGGCCATCGACTACCTGGAGCAGACCGCCAAGCACTCCCTGGACCCGAGCAACATCCTCGACGCCGAGGGTATCCGCAAGATCACCGAGCTGACCGCGGCGCAGAACGTCATCACCAACGAACTGGAGCGCAACCAGGAACTGGCGATCCAGAAGAAGAACGTCGAGACCCGCGAAGCCTCGCTGTCCCTCGAACGCCAGCAGGCCGATGCCGAAGCCCGGCAGAAGCGCGAGATCGAAACCATCCGTGCCCGCGAGGAAGCCGAGACCGCCAAGGTCAAGGAAGAAGAGCGCCTGAAGGCCGAACAGGCACGCATTCAGTCCCAGCAGGAAATCGACGTGCGCACCGAGAACCATCAGCGCGAAGTCGAAGTGGCCCAGCAGAACCGCCAGCGTGCGGTGGTCATCGAAGTCGAGAAAGTCACCCGCGCCAAGGACTTGGAAGTGGTGGCCCGCGAGCGTGAAGTGGAACTGCAACGCATCGAGAAAGAAAAGGCTCTGGAAGAACAGCGCAAGAACATCGCCACCGTGATCCGTGAGCGGGTAGCGGTGGAGAAGACCGTGGCCCAGGAGGAAGAGCGGATCAAGGAAGTGCGCGAAGTCTCCGAAGCCGAGCGCGCCAAGCAAGTGGTGGTGATCCAGGCCCAGGCCGAAGCCGAGCAGGACCTGGTGCGCCAGGTGAAGCAGGCCGAAGCCGACGAGACCCGTTCCAAGCACAAGGCCGTGGAAATCAACAACCTGGCCCAGGCCGAACTGGAAGCCGCGGCCAAGCAGGCCGAAGCCAAGAAACGCCTGGCCGAAGGCCTGGAAGCCGAGCGCGCCGCGCCTGGCCTGGCCGATGCCCGGGTGCTGGAAATCACCGCAGCGGCCCAGGAAAAAGAAGGCCTGGCCCAGGCTCGCGTACGCACCGAGCAACTGATTGCCGAAGCCCGTGGCGAGCAGGAAAAAGGCCTGGCCGACGCCCGCATCATGGAAGCCCAGGCGGCTGCCAAAGAGAAGGACGGCCTGGCTGAAGCCAAGGTCATGGAAGAGAAGCTCGGTGCCCAGGCCCGTGGCGAAGAACAGTTGGGCGCGGCCAAGGCCAAGGCCACCAAGGACCTGGGTTCGGCCGAAGCCGAAGTGCTGCTGCAGCGCCTGAACGCCGAGGCCGAAGGCCTGGGCAAGAAGTTCGGTGCCCTGGACTCCCTCAGCGACAGCGCGCGGTCCCACGAAGAGTTCCGCATGCAACTGGAGAAGAACTTCGAGGAAGCGATGGCTGCCATCGCCGCCAACAAGGAAATCGCCAAGGACCAGGCCGAAGTGCTGTCGGCTGCCCTCAGCAAGGCCAAGATCGAGATCGTCGGCGGCGAAGGCGACTTCTTCAATTCCTTCGCCAAGTCGCTGTCGGTGGGCAAGGCCATCGAGGGCGTGGTGGGCAAGAGCCCGGTGGTCCAGGACGTGCTGGCACGCCTGCTCAATGGCAAGGGCGCTCCGGCCGTAGCCGCTGAGCTGGCCGCCGCTGCCGTTACGCGCAAGGCCGACGCTCCGTCTGCCGAAGCCTGAAATGCCTGACCACAGCTGATTCGCCAGCCCTCGCCTGATCCTGTAGCCGTCGTTTTTATCGACGGCTGCAGGGCAGGTGGCAGGCGGCGGGTTTCAGCTGGCTGGTTTCAGGTGCTGGGCTCCAGGTTTGAGGAGCTCGCTTTTTTGCATACCGCCGTAGATCCAGGAAGGCCACGATGTCGGACGCTCAAGTCGCAACTCCCCCGCAGGACGTATTGGACAAGGCCGTCGCCGAAGGCGGCGCCTATGAGGTGCTGCAAAAGCGCCTGCTGGACCAGGGCCAGCGCCTGCGGGCCACCACTGACGACCTAAACCAGAGGCGTCTCGACGAGTTCGGCAACAGCCGCATGGAAGTGGTCGGGCGGGTGCGCATCCGTACCGAGAACAACTGCATCGCCCGGGACATCGTCCAGGTCGGCGACTGCTTGCTGTTCGGCTACAACGTGTTTATCGGCCTGAAGAAGGAAACCAGCGTCGCTGACGTGTTTTCCCTCTATCGGTTGGTGGAAGAGGGCGAAGGCTACGAAGCCGAGCCCGTGCCCCTGGAAGGCAGCTTTTTGGCGGCCCAGGGCTTCCTCAACGATTTCAACGAGCTCTATACCTATTACAAGAACACCCGCCTGCTGCAACTGGCGATCCGTGACGGCAAGCTGCTGGCAAGTTTCCAGATCGGCGAGCGGGTCACCGATGTGCGGGTGTTCCGCTGGTCGATCTCGGTGGACGGGCGTGATGTCCGTTACATCGACAACCGGGGCGAACGGGATATCGCCCTGCCGGCACCCTTCGATTTCGAATGGAAGAAAGCCACCCGCGAGATGGTGGTCGAAGGCCGCTTTCCGCACCTGAACATCCTCGACACGGTGTTCGTCGAGACCATCGGCGGCGACCTGACCATCAAGGTCGAGAACAACACCGAATCGGGCCTGGGCATCTACCGCGAAGAGGTGCTGGACAAGACCCAGTCCCTGGACGACTCGCAGATCGAATTCGCCCGCCTGGGCAGCCTGATCCTGCTCAAGGTCCTGCCGTACCGCGAAGAGCAGTGGCGCTACCTGGTGTTCAACAGCCTGACCCGCCAGGTGGAGCGCATCGACGCCATCGGCCTGGCCTGCGTGCAGTTGCCGGAGGACCACGGGATCATCTTCCCCGGCGGCTACTACCTGCAGAGCGGCGAGTACAAGACCTTCGAGCAGTCCATGGAGGGCATGCGCTACAAGCGCTCGGTGCGCTCGCCCAACGGTGAAGATGTGCAGTACATCTTCTACCACCCGGAGCAGGGCCGCTCGGTGCTGCTGACCTACAACATGATCAACCGCCAGTTGCAGAACCCGCTGTTCGGCCACGGCTACGCGCGCCTGGAAGACGGGCGCATGGTGATCTTCGCCGCCGAGGGCGACGAGCCGACCCGGGTCCACCCGATGCAGGTCTGGCAGACACCGTTCTTCACCGAGGAGTACGCCGCGCGGCAGCCGACCCGCAGCGGTTTCCTCGGGCGCATCGGCAACGCCGAACTGGTGCGCAGCGTTTCTGACCTCTACGACCTGTGCCGCGAGATCGACACCCCGGCGGTGTCGGTGCAGCGCTACTCGCTGCTGTGCCAGAACACCCGTCGGCTGTTCGATGTGTACCACTGGCTGGGCAGCGACGAGCTGGACGGTCTGGCGCCGCTGCTGCGGGAAGTGGCCTCCACCTCGGAGCTGGTGCTCGACGAATACGAAAAAGTCGAAAGCATCCGTCGCCAGTCGGACCAGGCCATGGTGGCCGCCGAGGCCAAGCAGAAAGCCCTGCTGGACAGCCTGCTGGTGGACAGCTGGGACCAGGTCCAGAGCTTCGTCGATGCGCTGAACGGCATCACCACCCAGCGCGGCCTGCTGCTGACCATTCGCGACTACCGCTACATCGACGTGGCGCGCATCGACGCCATGGAAGCCGAGCTGCTCAAGGCCCAGGAACGCACTGCCGCCGGCACCGCGACCTTCCTTGCCAGCGAGCAGGCCCTGCAACCCTTCGTCACCCAGCTGGAAACCCTGGACGCCCAGGCGCAGAAAGCCGAAACCGTGGCCCAGCTCAGCGAGCCCCTGGGCGCCCTGCAAGCCATGGCCGGGGACCTGGACATGCTGTCGAGCCTGATGGCCTCGTTGCAGATCGACGACGCCACCCAGCGCACCCGGATCATCGAATCCATCTCGCAGATCTACGCCCGCCTGAACCAGGCCAAGGCCCGCGCCGAACAACGGCGCAAGGCCCTGGGTTCGACCGAGACCGTGGCCCAGTTCGGCGCCCAGTTCAAACTCTTCAGCCAGGGCATCACCAACGCCCTGGCCCAGGCCCAGGACCCCGAGCGTTGCGATGAGCAACTGTCGCGCTTGCTGGTGCAGCTTGAGGAGCTGGAGAGTCGCTTTGGCGATCACGAACAGTTCCTCGGCGACATCCTCGGCAAGCGCGAGGAGTTGCTGGAAACCTTCGAGGCCCACAAGCAATCGCTGCTCGACGAGCGCCAGCGCAAGGCCCAGGGGCTGCTGGATGCCGCGCGGCGGATTCTCGACAGCCTCGGTCGGCGCACCGCCAAGTTCACCCAGGCCGAAGAGCTCAATGCGTTCTTCGCCGCCGACCCGCTGATCCTCAAGCTGCGGGAGCTGGCCGAGCGCCTGCGCGAGCTCAAGGACAGCGTCAAGGCCGACGATGTCGAGTCGCGCCTCAAGGGCGCCCGGGACCAGGCCGTGCGTGCCCTGCGCGACAAGACCGAGCTGTTCGAAGAGGGCGGCAACGTCATCAAGCTGGGGCCGCGCCACCGCTTCAGCGTCAACACCCAGGAGCTGGACCTGACCCTGATGCCCAGGGGCGATGAGCTGCACCTGCACCTCACCGGCACGGATTTCCTCGAACCCCTGCGCGACCCCGAGCTGGAGGCCCTGCGGGACTTCTGGCAGGTAGCCCTGGAGTCGGAATCGGCCCAGTTGTACCGCGCCGAATACCTTGCCGGGCAGGTGGTGGACGCTGCCGACCGCGGCCAGGAAGGCCTGAGCCTGGAAAGCCTGAAACCCTTGCTGGCGCACCCTGAAGAACTGGCGCGGGTGATCCGCGACTTTGCCGCGCCGCGCTACAAGGAAGGCTACGAGAAGGGCATCCACGACCACGACGCCGCAGCGATCCTCCTGCAGCTGCTGCCCCTGCGCGACAGCGCCGGCCTGCTGCGTTTCGGCGCGGCGGCCCGTGCCTTTGCCTGCCTCTACTGGGATCGCCAGCAGGAACAGCCGCAACCTCGGCAATGGGTGGAACGTGCCCGTACCAGCCGGCATATCCAGCAACTGTTCGGGCGTCGTGAAGGCTTGCTGCAATTGCAGGAGGAAATCCTCGTGGCGCTGGGTGACTGGCATCAGCAGCACGCCTTCACCCTGGCCGCGGAGCTGTTGCCGGAGGCTGCCGAGTACCTGGTTCAGGAACTGGCCGCAGAACGCATCGAATTCACCTTCAGCAAATACGCCAAGCAGCTGCAGGAAGCCCTGACCCTGCGTCTGCAGGGCGCGCGGATGTGGGACGACTACCAGCAGGCCCTGGCGCGGCTGGTGGAACGGCCCGCTGCGCAGTGGGCGCTGACCGAGAACTGGCTCTCGGCCCTGTGCGCCGAGGGCGAGTTCGCCGAGTGGGCCGACTACGTGCCCGAGGCGGTGGCCCTGTCGCTGCTGCGGGAAGACTTTGCCAAGCGCATCACCGAAGTCGATCTGCGGTTCAAGGTCGACAACCTGATGGGCGAGCACCCGCGCATCCAGGAGCGCAGCCTGTCCCTCACCGTGGACGGCTTCTTCGCTCGCCTGCGGGCTCACCGCGAACAATTCCTGCCTGGCCTGCAGCGTTACCAGAGCCTGCGCCAGGGCATCATCAGCCGCGAACGCTCGGCCCTGCGCCTGAGCGAATTCAAGCCGCGGCCGCTGAGCTCGTTCGTGCGCAACAAGCTGATCAACGATGTGTACCTGGGCTTTATCGGCGACAACCTGGCCAAGCAGATGGGCACCGTGGGCGAGAACAAGCGCACCGACCTGATGGGCCTGTTGATGCTGATTTCGCCACCGGGCTACGGCAAGACCACCCTGATGGAGTACGTGGCGCACCGCCTGGGCCTGATCTTCATGAAGATCAACGGCCCGGCCCTGGGGCACCAGGTCCGTTCCCTGGACCCGGCCCAGGCGCCGGACGCCACTTCGCGCCAGGAACTGGAGAAGCTCAACCTGGCCCTGGAGATGGGCAACAACGTGATGCTCTATGTCGACGACATCCAGCACACCCACCCGGAATTCCTGCAGAAGTTCATCTCGCTGTGCGACGGCACCCGGCGCATCGAAGGCGTGTGGAAAGGCCGCACCAAGACCTACGACATGCGCGGCAAGAAGTTCTGCGTGGTGATGTCGGGCAACCCGTACACCGAGTCCGGCGAAGTGTTCAAGATCCCCGACATGCTGGCCAACCGGGCCGACATCTATAACCTCGGCGACACCCTGGGGGGCATGCAGGACGCCTTCGCCCTGAGCTACATCGAGAACGGCCTGACCTCCAACCCGGTGCTGGCGCCACTGGCCACCCGCGACATGGCGGACGTCTACCGCTTCGTCGCCAAGGCCGAGGGCAAGGCCTTCTCCAGCAACGAGCTGAGCCACAGCTACAGCGGTGCCGAGATCAACGAGATCACCACCACCCTGCAACGCCTGATGCAGGTGCGCGACGTGGTGCTGCGGGTCAACCAGCAGTACATCGCCAGCGCCGCCCAGGCCGACCAGTACCGCAGCGAGCCGCCGTTCAAGCTGCAGGGCAGCTACCGCAACATGAACAAGATGGCCGAGAAGATCTCGGCGGTGATGAACGACGCCGAGCTCCTGCAACTCTTGGCCGACCACTACCAGGGCGAATCCCAGCTGCTGACCACCGGCGCCGAAGAGAACCTGCTCAAGCTCGCCGAACTGCGGGGCAACCAGACCCCGGAGCAGAGCGAGCGCTGGACCCAGATCAAGCGCGACTTCGTGCGCAACCGTTCCATGGGCGGCAGCGACAGCGATGTCGGCACCCGCGTCGTGGCCCAGCTCAACGATCTGGTGGAAGGCGTGCGCGGCCTGGCCCGGCCCGCGCCGCAGCAAGGCATGCGTGAAGTGCTGGAGAACCTCTCCGAGCACCTGGAGCAGAGTTTCCTGCCGCTGCTCAAGGTCATGCACAAGAAGATCGATGTCGACCTGCACAGCCACCAGCGCATTGGCGACATTGCCACGCGCCTCGACGAACTGAGCCAGATGCTCAGTAACGGCGAGGTTCCGACCCTCAAGGACTCCCAACCGTAGGAGCCGGCTTGCCGGCGAACAGCCAAGGATCACGACATGGATTTTGCCCACCTGGACCAGCAACTGCGCGACAGCGTGCTGGACCTGAAACTGAGCAACGAAGAGCGGGATGAGCTGCGCCAGCTGGGCAGCGAACTGGGCCAGGACCAAGTGCGCTACATGCGTAACCGTGCCTTTGACCTGGTACGCGAGCTGGCGCTGGCGGACAGCGTCAATGTGCTGCCGGCGTTGAAGTGGCTGGAACAAGTGATCAAGACCCTGGACGCCAACAGCGCCCCGGTGCGGGACATGGCCAGCGCCCACTTCAGCCCCGGCGAAGACTGCCGGCGCAAGATCCGCGACCTGTGCCGCCAGGCCCGAATCTCGGTGGATATCTGTGTGTTCACCATTTCCGACGATCAACTGAGCGACGAAATTCGCGCCTGCCACCAGCGCGGCGTGGCCGTACGGGTGATCAGCGACAGTGAAAAGCAGTTCGATGTCGGCAGCGACATCGCCGCGCTGCGCGAGGCCGGGGTGCCGGTGCGGATCGACGACACGCCGTTCCACATGCACCACAAGTTCGCCGTGTTCGATGGCCGGACCCTGCTCAACGGCAGCTTCAACTGGACCCGCAGCGCCACCACCGGCAATGAGGAGAACCTGCTGGTGATCGACCACCCGCAACTGGTGGCCAGTTACCTCAAGGAGTTCAACGAACTCTGGAGCCGCTACGCGCCGCGTTAAGGCGTGCAGCGGCGGGCCTTGACGCGGCCTCAGGCGGCGTTCGGCTGGCCCCAGGCGCTCTCGGCGGCCAGGTGGTCGATCAACTTCTGGCACAGCCCTTGGGCTTTTTCCGGGGCGCTCTGGCGCAGGGTTTCCAGGGCCAGGTGCAACTGCTGCACCGGGTTTTCGCCGATAAACAGGTTACTCGGTTCCAGCCCGGCAATCGCCTCGTCGAAGCGTTGCTCGTGGATGTGCTTGAGCACCATGGCCTGGCTCAACTGGTGGGTGTAGGCCGCCTGCTGCTCCAGGCGAGCTTTCAGTTCGACAGCCTTTGCCTGGTCGTCGATGTAGACGTAGCTCAGCGCCAGCTGTTCCAGGAAGAAGTTCTTTTCCGCTGGATCCAGAGGCGCATTCTGACTGTCGTCGAGGGCTTGCACGGCCTGCTCCAGCAGTTCACCGGCTTGCCGGGTCTGCTCCAGGTCGTGCAGCAGCTTGGCCTGCAAGGCCAGTTTCATCGGTCGATCGGCGTATTCGAGCTGGGTGTTGAGGCGCGCCATTTCCTCCAGATTGTTGCGGATCAGCCAGCTGTCGCGGCGCAGGCGCGGTAGGTCGGCCTGCACCCGCAGTTGGGTTTCCAGGATCAGCAGGCGCAACCACGGCCATTGCTCATCGCCACGCAAGGTCTCCAGTGCCAGCAAGGCTTGCTCCAGCAGATGGGCGCACCATTGCGAGTGTTCCTCGACGTAGCTGCCCCACAGGCAGACCAGGCACCAGATACGCTGCGAGGGCGAAACGGCGCAGGCCTGCAGGGCCGCCTCGGCCTTGGCCATTTCGTTGCGCCCGACATGCCAGTTCAACAGGCTCAGCAGTAGATCGCTGGCGTAGCTTTCCGGCATCTGGGCGATCAGCCGTGGAGCCAGATCCGGGCGGTTGGCGTCCAGTATCAGCTTGAGCAGCGGCGGGTAGCCGAAGTAGTCCTCGGGCTCGAGGGCCTGCGCCAGCAGTTCGAACCCGGCCTCGAATTCCCCGGTTTCCATGAGCAGGGTCACGACGATGATCCGAGCCGATCCGGGCAATTGCGCGGCCATGGCCGGGAACTGTGCATCCTGCCCCTGGGCACGGTACTCGCGCAGGGTCTGCTCTACCTCGTGTGGGTCCAGTTCGTTGACCGGCTGTTTGAGCAGCAGTTGCCAGGCCAGGCCGATGCTGATGGCAGCCTCGTCGGCCAGGCCCAAGCTGCGTTGCAGGGTAGCCAACTGCCGGTGCTCGCCGGGGGAGTCCGGGCTCAGCTGGTTGACGCCGAAGGTCACCAGCAAGTCGCGGGCCTGCTCGTGTTCACCCTTGGCCAGCAGCAGCGGGATGCGCAGCAAGGGCGCTGACGGCAGGGGTTGATGCAGGCGCTCCAGCAAGCCCAGCACAGCCTGCGGGCCGTCGTTGTCGAGCAGGGTTTCGAGCAACTGGTTCAGTGCCATGGGCTGGTAGGTTTCATCCAGCTCGGCCAGTACTTCCAGGGCCTGTTCCGGGTGCCCCTGCCGGTACAGCGCTGCGGGCATCTGGAACAGCCCCAGTTGCCGGGCTTTACCCGTCAGGCGTTGGGCCAGTTGCAGGCCCACTTGCGGTTCGATGGCGCTCAGGTGCGCCGCGCGATTGATCTGCGCCGCCTCGTCCAGGGTGATGCCCAGGTCATTGCCGGCGCTGCGCTTGTTGGCATAGACCACCAGCAGCGTTATCACGCCGGTAATCAGCAGCAGGATGACAAGTACTTCCATGATGAATCTTCCTCGGGTGCGGCTGTTGGCCGGTGACGCGCCCCGCCAAGGGCGCGCAACCGGGGGGGCGTCAGTTGGTCTGGGAACTGAGCCAGATCTGGCCGTTGGCGATGCGCGCCATCAGCTGCTGTTTCAGCTCGCCGGCACGTTCGGGGGCACGCTGCTGCAGGTCTTCCAGGGCCTGGTACAGCAGCGACAGGGGCTTCTTGTCACTGAGCAGGATGCCCAGGTTCAGGCCCTCGATGGCCTGGGCGTAACGCTGATGCTGGATATGGTTGAGCAGCAGTTCCTCTTCCAGGATGCGACTGCCCGAATCCTCGGCGTTGAGCCGGTCCTGCAGGGCCTGGGCCTGTTGTACATCGTCGATGTTCAGGTAGGCGCTGGCGATGTCCTCCAGGTAGAAGCGGGCGTCCATCTCATCCACATCCGGCAGCGGCTCGCCATCCAGTAGCTGCACCGCCTGCTCCAGCAGGGACCTGGCCTGGGCGGTCTGGTCCAGGGCGTGCAGCAGCTTGGCCTGGTCGCACAGGTGCAGCAATTGCTCGTCACCGGGCACCTGCTGGCGCAGGCGGTGCATTTCCTCGATGCTGCTGCGCACCAGCCAGCTGTCCCGGCGATGAGCTGGCAGGTGGCTTTGCATCAGTAGCTGGGTTTGCAGGGCCTGCATGCGCAAGCTGTTGTAGAACTCATGTTCATTCTTGTAGCCGTCGATCAGTTGCAGGGCCTGGGCCAGCAGGGCTGTGGTCCATTGCGGCTGCGCCTGGTGCAACTCATCGCAGAGGTTGAGCATCAGCCCCGGACGCTGCGACTCGTGGCTGGCTCGCGCCTGCAGCAGGGCCTCGGCTTCGGCGGTCTGGCCCTGGGCCGCCAGATGGTTGAGCAGTTGCAGCAGCAGGCTGTGCTGGTGCATCTCGGGGGTCAGGTCCAGCAGGCGCAGGGCGGTTTCGGTTGGCTGGCGTTTCAGGGCCGAGTCCATCAGGTCGCTGTAGGTCGAGGAGTAGAGGGTGCCGTTGTCGGCCAGCAAGCTGAAGGCCGGCTCCACCTGGCCGGCATCGAACAGCGCGATCAGCGCCTGCACCTGTTCCTCGGCCGGCAGTTCGGCCGAGTGGGCCAGAATCCGCTCGGCATGCCCTTGGGTGGCGAAGGCGTCGAACAGGCTGCGCAGCACAGTGTGATAGCGCTCCTGCCCGGGTTGCTGGAAGCTCGCCCAGGCCTGTTCGAGGCTGATCAGCGCGGCGTCTTGCATGCCCGCCTGAAATTGCACGCGCGACAGCATCAGCAGATTGCCGATGCTCTGGCGTTCATGGGCCGCAGGGTTTTTCGGGTCGCCGAGTTCGCCGATCAGGGCCAGGGCGCGCGCCTGTTCACCGCGGGCCTGGAGGATTGGCACCTGCAGCAGCGGCCAGCTGGGCAGGGATTCGCCCCAGTGCTCCAGGAGCTCCAGGCAGGCCTGGGTATCCTGGCTGTCGAGCAGCGTTTCAATCAGGGTATTGAGCACGTATTCCCGAGCGTGAGGCGGCAGTTGCTGGTAGATCGCCGTGGCCTGGGCCTTGTGCCCAGCTACATAGAGCTCGCTGGCCACCAGTTGCAGGGCCAACTGCTGCGCTTCGCCCTCCGGCAGTTGCAGCGCCAGTTCTAGGGCCAGCTGCGGCTCGGCCTTGCTCATCAGCAGGGTCTGATTGATCTGGGCGGTGAGGTTGCCGGTCTGTTCCAGGTACTGCTGCTGGTCGGCGGATTTCTGGCGCAAGTACAGGATCAGTGCGATGAACAGCAGCACGATGACGAGCAGGGTGACAAAGAGGGTCATGGACGTCCTTTTCTATTGCACAGCGGCTCTGGCGCGGTGCGCGTCAGCCGGTTTGCGCGGGGTTATAAAGCCATGGCTACAGGCTGGCAACCGACTTTACCCAGCCAATGCGTTTCAGCGGATGTCATCCAGGGCGGGGGCGGCCCGGTCAGCGGTCGGGCAGGGCGGCAGGTTTCGGGTTAGACTTGCCGCCTTTTCGCACATTCAAGAAGCCCGCACATGGCCCAGCCGTCCACCACCTACAAATTCGAACTGAACCTGACCGACCTCGATCGTGGGGTCTATGAAAGCGTCAAGCAGACCATCGCCCGTCACCCTTCGGAAACCGAAGAGCGCATGACCGTACGGCTGCTGGCCTACGCCTTCTGGTACAACGAGCACCTGTCGTTCGGTCGGGGTCTGTCGGACGTGGATGAACCCGCCCTGTGGGAAAAGAGCCTGGATGACCGCGTCCTGCACTGGATCGAAGTTGGCCAGCCGGACGCCGATCGCCTGACCTGGTGCTCGCGCCGCACCGAACGCACCAGCCTCCTGGCCTACGGCAGCCTGCGGGTCTGGCAGACCCGGGTGCTGGACGCGGTGAAGAGCCTGAAGAACCTCAATATCGCCGGCGTGCCCCAGGAAGTCCTCGAGACCCTGGCCAAGGACATGCCGCGCGTCATCAAGTGGGACGTGATGATCAGCGAAGGCACGATCTTCGTCACCGATGATCGCGGCCAGCACGAAGTGCAGCTGGAATGGCTGCTGGGCGAGCGCGGCTGATCGCCCGCTCTGCCCCTGAACGATCCACCGTCCCCCCAGAGAAGTTGCTGTTAGCCCATGCGTATCGAACCCCGTGAGTTGCCCGCCGTCCTGCCCTTTCTCGGCGATCTGCCGCCGCTGCTGACCCGCCTCTACGCCGCCCGTGGCGTGCAGTCGGTGGAGGAGCTGGACAAGAGCCTGGCGCGGCTGATCCCGTATCAGCAGCTCAAGGGCATCGATGCCGCGGTGGACCTGCTGGTGACCGCCCTGGACCAGCGCCAGCGCATCCTCATCGTCGGCGACTTCGACGCCGACGGCGCCACCGCCAGCACCGTGGGCCTGCTGGGCCTGCGCCTGCTGGGCGCGGCCCATGTCGATTACCTGGTACCCAACCGCTTTGAATACGGCTACGGCCTGACCCCGGAAATCGTCGCCGTGGCCCTGCAGCGCGAACCGCAGTTGCTGATCACCGTGGACAACGGCATCTCCAGTGTCGAGGGCGTGGCGGCGGCCAAGGCAGCAGGCTTGCAAGTGCTGGTCACCGACCACCACTTGCCCGGTCATGAACTGCCGGCGGCGGACGCCATCGTCAACCCCAACCAGCCGGGCTGCGAGTTCCCCAGCAAGGCCCTGGCCGGGGTCGGGGTGATCTTCTATGTGCTGATGGCCCTGCGCGCACGCCTGCGCAGCCTGGGGCGCTATGAAACCCGGCCGCAGCCGAACATCGGCGAGCTGCTGGACCTGGTGGCCCTGGGCAGCGTGGCGGACGTGGTGCCCCTGGACGCTAACAACCGCATCCTGGTGCACCATGGCCTGGAGCGGATTCGCGCCGGTCGCGCGCGGCCGGGGCTCAAGGCGATTCTCGAAGTGGCCAAGCGTGATCATTCGCGCATCACCTCCACCGACCTGGGCTTTATCCTCGGCCCGCGGCTCAACGCCGCCGGGCGCCTGGACGACATGAGCCTGGGTATCGAGTGCCTGCTCAGCGACGACGTTTCCGCCGCTCGGGCCATGGCCGCCCAGCTGGACGAACTGAACCAGGACCGCAAATCCATCGAGCAGGGCATGCAGCGCGAAGCACTGGCCCAGCTCAAGGAGCTGCCGGTGGAGTCGATGCCGTTCGGCCTGTGCCTGTTCGACGCCGACTGGCACCAGGGGGTGATCGGGATTCTCGCCTCGCGCCTGAAAGAGCGTTACCACCGGCCGACCATCGCCTTTGCCGATGCCGGCGACGGCATGCTCAAGGGTTCGGCGCGCTCGGTGCCGGGCTTCCATATCCGTGACGCCCTGGACGCCGTGGCCGCGCGCCATCCACAACTGATCAGCAAGTTCGGCGGCCACGCCATGGCCGCCGGCCTGTCGCTGCCGGAGCAGAACTTCCCGGCCTTTGCCGAGGCCTTCGACGAAGAAGTGCGGCGCCAGCTGCGCGAAGAAGACCTCACCGGGCGCCTGCTGTCGGACGGCACCCTGGCCGTGGAAGAGTTCCACCTGGAACTGGCCCGCGCCCTGCGCCACGCCGGCCCCTGGGGCCAGCATTTCCCCGAGCCGATGTTCCATGGCGTGTTCGAACTGGTGGAGCAGCGCATCGTTGGCGAACGCCACCTGAAAGTGGTGCTGCGCAGCGAATGCGGCTCACTGAAGCTGGACGGCATCGCCTTCGGCATCGACCGCGAAGTCTGGCCCAACCCGACCATCCGCTGGGTGGAACTGGCCTACAAACTCGACCTCAACGAGTTCCGTGGCCAGGAAACCGTGCAGTTGATGATTGCCCACATCGAACCGCGCTGACCTACGAAAGGGCGCCGGGCCTTGCCTTGTGCGTCCCCACCACCTTCCCCCGCCTCTGCTGGCAACCCCTGTAGCCGCTGCCGAGCCTGTGGCGAGGCTGCGAAAAGGCCCGCAGGGCCTTGCCGGCAATCTTGCGCCGACCTCTGAGGGCCTTTGAAGCCCCACGTCTGCTGTGCAGCCGATCGCAGCCTGCGGCAGCGGCTACAAGGGGAGCAGCGCCTTTTTTGCCCGGGCACGCATTAGGAACCCTGCCGGCGACAGTGTTGTCGACTAGTCTCTAAGCACTGTCTGATTGGCCTTGTGACCTTTTGTCATTCTTCTACCCGCGGGGGCGGGCGCTTCACTTCGCAGTCACTCGTCGACCGTTCAAACAGAACCCTGGAGCCTGACCATTGACCGAGAGGTGCCCCATGAGTCTGCTGCTTGAACCCTATACCCTGCGTCAACTGACCCTTCTCAACCGCATCGCCGTGTCGCCCATGTGCCAGTACTCGTCGGTGGACGGGTTGGCCAACGACTGGCACCTGGTGCACCTGGGCAGCCGCGCCGTCGGCGGCGCCGGGTTGATCTTCACCGAGGCCACGGCGGTTACCGCCGAAGGCCGGATCACCGCCCAGGACCTGGGCCTGTGGAACGACGCGCAGATCGAACCCTTGCAGCGCATCACCCGTTTCATCACCGCCCAGGGCGCGGTGGCGGGTATCCAGCTGGCCCATGCCGGGCGCAAGGCCAGTACTCATCGGCCCTGGCTCGGCAAGTCCGGCAGCGTCAAGCCCGAGGACGGCGGCTGGGTGCCGGTGGGGCCCTCGCGGATTGCCTTCGACCCGCAGCACACACCGCCTACCCAGCTCGATGAAGGGCAGATCGGCGAAGTCATCCAGGCCTTCGTCGAGGCCGCCAAGCGCGCCCTGGTGGCCGGTTTCAAGGTGGTGGAAGTGCATGCTGCCCATGGCTACCTGCTGCATCAGTTCCTCTCGCCCCTGAGCAACCAGCGCCAGGACCAATACGGCGGTTCGTTCGAGAACCGCATTCGCCTGGTGCTGCAGGTGACCGAGGCGGTACGCGCGGTGTGGCCCGAGGAGTTGCCGCTGTTCGTGCGGGTGTCGGCCACCGATTGGGTGGAAGACGGCTGGAACCCGGACGAGACCGTGGAGCTGGCGCGGCGCCTCAAGGACCTGGGGGTGGATTTGATCGATGTGTCGTCCGGAGGCACCGCGGCCAATGCCGAGATTCCCACCGGGCCGGGTTATCAGACGCGCTTTGCCGAGCGGGTGCGCAAGGAGTCGGGGATTGCCACCGGGACCGTGGGGATGATCACCGAACCGGCCCAGGCGGAGCATATTTTGCGTACCTGTCAGGCGGACATCATCTTTCTCGCCCGTGAGCTGTTGCGTGATCCTTACTGGCCGCTGCACGCCGATGACGACCTGGGCGGGCGCAAGGCGATCTGGCCGGCCCAGTACCAGCGGGCGACCCACAGGGACCAGCCGATTCATGAGTCGGATTTGCGCGATTAGGCTTTTGCCGATGTAAAAAAACGGCCCGTGCGGGCCGTTTTTTGTGCCTGGCTTCAGGCTGCCTTCGCTGGCAAGCCAGCTCCTACGGGGGCGGTGTGGTCTGTAGGAGCCGGCTTGCCGGCTAAGAGGCTCGTAGGGCGGGCCGGGGCTGGCAGCGGGTCACGGGTATTTGCGTTTGTCCGGCGCCGGCGGGAAGTACTGGTACAGCCAGGTCTCGCTCAGGGTACGGTCGTTGGTGCGGATGAACAGCCGCAGTTCCACCGGTTCGACGCTGTCGTTGGTGGGGAACCAGTCGAAGGTGATGCGGTAGCCCTTGATCTCGTCCAGCACCAGCACGTTGAAGTCCTTGACCTCGCCGTTAGACGCGGTGACCACCGGCTCGATGCCGGTGCCCGCTGGCAGGCGATCCAGGCCGCCGCCGGTGAAGTCCACGGCAAAGCGCCGCGCCCAGACTTCCGGGTAATGCTCGCCCGGGGCCCAGCCTTCGACGAAACCACCCATGCCGGAGCGGGTGGCGTGTACTCGCGCCAGGGGCGTGCCCACGGGCGGCAGGGCGCTCCAGTAGAGTTTGTAGCCGTAGTTCAGCGAGTCCCCGGCGGCCACCGGTTTTTTCGGGGTCCAGAAGGCCACGATGTTGTCCAGGGTTTCGCCGGTGGTGGGGATTTCCAGCAGGTCGATGCTGCCTTCGCCCCAGGCGGTGGTGGGCTCGACCCACAGGCTCGGGCGGCGGCTGTACCAGTCCACGGTGTCCTGGTAGCTGGTGAACTCGTGGTCGGTCTGCACCAGGCCGAAGCCTTTCGGGTCCTTGTCGGCGAAAGCGTTGAACTGCAGGTTCGCCGGGTTGTTCAGCGGGCGGCAGATCCACTCGCCGTTGCCGCGCCACATGGCCAGGCGGTCGGAGTCGTGGATCTGCGGGTGGATGGTGTCGCACATGCGCCGCTCATGGGTGCCGCAGCTGAACATGCTGGTCATCGGTGCAATGCCCAGTTGCTCGATGGCGGTGCGGGCATTGATGTGGGCGTCGACGTCCATCACCACGCGTTCGGCCTGGCAGTCGATGTCGAAACGGTAGGCACCGGTGGCGCTCGGCGAGTCCAGCAGGGCGTAGACCACGAAGCGGGTGCTGTCCTTGTCCGGGGTCTCGAACCAGAACTGGGTGAAGTCGGGGAACTCCTCGCGGCGCTTGGCGTAGGTGTCGATGGCCAGGCCACGGGCCGAGAGGCCGTACTGGCCGGTGGCGTCCACTGCGCGGAAGTAGCTGGCACCAAGGAAGGACACCACGTCGTGCTTGTCCAGTTCCGGGGCCTTGAACAGCTTGAACCCGGCAAAGCCCAGGTCGCCCTTGAGCTGGGCGGTGTCGACGCTGGTGTTCTGGTAGTTGAACAGTGGCGGGCGGAAGTGCACCTCCCGCGCCTGGCGGGTCTTGGGGTCGACACTGTGCATGCGCACCGGCTGCTTGAAGCCCATCCCGACGTGGAAGAACTGCACGTCCAACTGCCCGTTCAACTCGTTCCACAGCGAGTGCTTGCTGTCGTACTGGATGGCGTTGAAGTTCTGCGGGGTCATCTTCGCCAGGGTGGGCGGCAACACCTGCTTGGTGTCCACGTACTGGCTGGCGGCAAGTTGCTTGGCCTGGGCCTTGAGCTGCTCGAAATCGAACGCCTGGGCCTGGCCATCAGCGGCGCCGGCCCAGGCGCGGGCGGCCAGCAGGCCGCTGGCCGAGAGGCCGGTATAGGCCGCCAGGGCCATGGAGGCTTTGAGGAGATTCCTGCGGTGCATGGTTGAACCTTGATCAGAGAAAGATCCCAAGCCGTTCCTGGCTGCGTGGGGGGATCGCGAGGGGTGGTTCGGTCATGCCATCGGCCAAACGCAACGGACTATAAACAGACGCCGGATAGAATAAACGGTTCGCCAGGGGCAGAAAAATGATTAGCTTGTGTCCATTGGTAACCGCCCGATCCCCTTCAGGAACTGCTCCCATGCTGCACCCGCGCTTGCTCGGCGAAGACGATATCCCCTTGCTCAAATGGATCGACCGCGCCGAGGTCATCGATGAGTTCTACCGCCTGTGCAATGGGCAATTGAGCTGCTACGCCCAGCATGAAGTGGTGCAGGGCTGGCCGGAGGGCGAGGCCGAGCATGACGCATTGATCTTGCAGCAGTGTTACCGGCGTGGCGGTTGGCTGTACGGGGTGTTCGACGGCCCGGCGCTGGTGGCCGCGGTGGTGGTGGATTGCCTGCCGATCGCCTGTGCCGGGCTGGATCTGCGGCAATTGAAGTTCCTCCATGTGAGCCAGGCCTATCGCGGCCTTGGCCTGGGCCGGCAGTTGTTTGCCCTGGCCCGGGAGCAGGCCCTGGTCCTGGGGGGGCAGGGCTTGTATGTGTCGGCCACGCCGTCGCGGCATACGGTGGATTTCTACATGCGCCTGGGCTGCGAACTGCTGGCCACGCCCGACCCGCAACTGCTGCGCATCGAGCCCGAGGACATCCACCTGTACCTGCGCCTGGCCTAGGCCGCCAGGCGCTTGCGCCAGCTTGGCCAGGCCGCGATGGTCACGGCCCGCAGCAGCCACTCGCAGGGGCCGTACTGGTGGCTGCGCAACCACAGGGTGCTGAGCTGCATCTGCAGCAGGTAGATGGCAACCACCAGCAGCACAATCCACAGCGGCGGCAACTGGTTGACCAGCCCCAGCCCGTAGCCGGTGAACAGCAGCCCCAGAATCAGCGATTGCAGCAGGTAGTTGCTCAAGGACATGCGGCCCAGTGGCGCCAGCCGTCGGCACAGGCGTTGGCCCGGGGCCGAGCCGAAGGCCTTGAGCAGCAGCATGGCGTAGCTGGCCGAGAGCAGTGGTGCGGTCAGTTGGCTGATGCCGTAGCCGAGCACTTCCAGGCCGCCGCCGGGCGCATAGGCCGCCCAGTAGCCGTAGAGCAGGGCGCCACCCAGGCCCAGCGGCAGGCTGATCCTCAGCAGCCGTGCCAGGTGCGGTTCGAAGGCGTAGGGCGCCACCAGCAGCTTGTTGCGCCCCGCCACATAGCCCAGCAGGAACATTGCCAGGGTGCAGGGGCCCTGCAGCAGCCACAGCGCCGAGGCGGTTTCCAGCAGGTGCGAGGCGTTGTAGGCCAGGGTTTGCAGGGCGCTGCCGCTCAGGGCCAGGTCCTTGAGTACCGGCCCGCCATCGGCGGCGCCGGTGTAGAGGCCGGCCTCCAGCAGGGTGATGCCGAACAGCAGGAACAGCGCCGCCGTGCCGCTGATCAACAGTGCGGCCAGGGCCGCCGCCCAGCGGACCGACAAGCCGCGCAGCATCAGCAGGACCAGCCCCAGCACGGCGTACAGCGAGAGAATTTCGCCATAGAACAGCAGGGCGCCGTGGATCAGGCCGATCACCAGCAAGGCCAGTTGCCGGCGCAACATGCGCGGCACGAAGCGCTCCCCCGAGCGTTCGGCGGAGGTCATCTGCAAGGTGAAGCTATAGCCGAACAGGAACGAGAACAGCAGGTAGAACTTGGTCTCGAAGAACACCGACACCAGCCAGCGAACCAGGTGGTCAAGGCTACTGGCGTAGCCCGGGTTGCTCACCGACGAGGCGTAGTACGGATCGGCGAAGGACCAGATATTCACCGCCAGGATGCCCAGCAGGGCGAAACCGCGCAGGGCGTCCACCTGCTCCAGGCGCGCTGCTTGCGTCGCTCCGGAGGCCGTCATCTGCGGGGTACCGGCAACAGCGGTGGTGAAAGCGGGGTACAGCGCATGGAACGGACCTCCGGGGTTGATCGAGCCAGAGGCTCAATTAACCCGATCAGGCCGGGGCGCAGCTATGGGGATTTTGTTAAAAAGCGTCAAGATGCGGGCTCAGCTTCCCACCTGGGCGGGCGCTGAAGGTTCCAGGCACTGGGCGCCGCTGGCCGGCATCTCATTCTTTTTGCTCCACCAGGTCAGCGGCCAGAGGCTATGCAGGTCACCGCGCTTGAGTGCTTCCTGGTGACAGGCCAGGGCCCTGGGTCTGTCGGTGACGCCCCACTGGCCATCGGCATAGCCACTGCCCAGGTAGTAGAAGGCGCTGCCTGAATCCAGTTCCCTGGCGGTGCGCAGCACCAGCTCTTCGGACTTGCGCGGCTGCTGGCATTGGGTGATCGAGCCATCGCCGACTGGGTCGCAGTAGTACATGGACAGCATCAGCGCCGCCTCGGCATCGGTCTTGGCGTAGGGCAGCAGCAGTTCTTCCGGCTCCCCCGGCTTGAGCGCCGGGGCCATGCCCGAGTAGCCGAGGCTGACCGCCTGCACCGCGGCCTTGGGTGAGCCGTGGCGGGCGGCATCGAGCAGGATGCGTTGCCCGAGCTCGAAGAAGTACGCGGTCAGCGGGTACTGCTCGCGTCCGCCGTAGCCCAGGAACAGGTCAGCCTTGCGCATCTGTCGCTGCAGGGCGCTTTCGCCTGCGGGGGCGTTGTGTGTGAGCAATTCGTCCATGGACCATTGCTCGACGCGCACCAGTTGCCAGCAGGCACCCTGTTCAAAGACGAAGGCTTGCACCACATCGCCCAGGGGATCGTTGACCACCAGGGTATTGCCCTCCCAGAAGCTCTGCAGGCCAGCTTCGGCCTGGACCTTGGGGGCGAGCCGGGTCAGCAGGTGGTGGGTGTCGCCCGTGAGCTTGTAGCGCGCGGTGACTTCCCGGCCGCGCTCGTCAGTGATCGGCCGTTGCTCGACCAGTGGCACGGCAGTGAATGCCTGCTGCAGTTCCGGGCTGCTGGCAAAGGCCTGGGCAAAGACCTTCAGGTCGCTGGACGGGCAGGCAGGTGCGGCGGCGGCCTGGGCGGCGGCACCGAGCATCAGGCTCAGGGCGATCAGGTGCAAACAGCGACGGGGGGTGGGCATCGGCAGGGTCATCCGGGGGCGATACAGAACAGGCATGTGGGCAAGCAGGCTCATTGGCTTTGCGGGTCGCAATACAGCACCGAGCTGCCGGGAGTATGGCGGTCTTCGGTGAGCAGCGGGCGTTCCCGGCCATCACCGAAGAAGGCGGTTCCCAGGTGCTGGCGCACGCTGTCGACACTGTCCTTGAGATACAGGGCGTGGACCGAGAACGGCCCGCGATAGGGAATCATCACCGCGCTGACTGCCAGGCCGTGGTACTGGTCGTCGACGCAATAGCGGGCGGCTTCGTCCAGCTCGCAGGGCTGCAGTTGGCGTTCGCTGAAGTACGCGCCCCGGGGCTGGTGGTCGCTGGCGTCCAGGTAGACGTTTTCCATGGAGCAGTCGGCAAGCCCGGCGAACTGCTGCTCCAGGCTCATGGCCAGGCAGGGGCGGCCAATGATCAGCAGTACAAGCGCCAGCCAGAAGCGCGCAATTGGGGTGTTTCTACTGGGCATGCAACTGCTCCCTGGGCAGGCACAGCCGGCACAGACCCTGCGCCAGCCAGATCGCCAGCAATGGCGGCACGGTCATCAGGAAGCAGTAGACGTAGCCGCGTATCGGATGGTCGGGAAACATTGCCCAGGCGGTGAACAGCGCCAGGGTGCCAATCAGGACCAGCTTGACCTTGAGCTGGGGCACCAGGACCAGCAGGAAACTGACGACGATCAGCAGTTGCAGCAGCAGTTCCACCATCATCCCCAGACCGAAGCCCTTGGCGAGAGCGCCGAAGTGGCTGCGGTACACCGGTATGCCCCAGACATGGGCGTAGTAGAACAGCAGCGGTGGCAGGCAATGGGGCACCAGGCCGGTGAGGATTCGCGTCACCTGATAACGGCTGGCAGCGTCCAGGCTCATGGGCGGCACTCGCAGACTGTGGTGGGGTTGTCACGGGGCATGGGAGCATCCTTGCTGCCGGAAGGTATGGGGTGAGCCCGGGCAGTGGCGCCGGTGCTTTTCAGGAGGCGGATAGTGCCGTAACTCGGGGCGCCAATCCAGTGGGGCGACGCCGGTGTTCCAGGCCGGGCAAAGCAACATTCAGAAGCACTATCGCCGCATCGACCCGGGCACTTCTCTCTAGGCTTACAGCCTTATGTGTCGACATGACACCTATTTTCCGGAGGCAGCAGATGAACACCCGTGGATTGCTCGATCAATTACTCAGGTCCGGCCAGGAAATGCTGCAGAACAAGGCAGGCGCAGCGCCGGCGGAGCACGGCAAGGGCTCGCAGGGCGGCCTCGGCGGCTTGCTCGGTGGCCAGTCCGGCGGCCTCGGTGGGCTGCTTTCCGGCGCCGGTGGCGGTGCCTTGGCAGCCGGGGCCATGGGCCTGCTGCTGGGCAACAAGAAGGCCCGCAAGTACGGCGGCAAGGCCCTGACCTACGGCGGTCTCGCGGCCCTCGGCGTGCTGGCCTACAAAGCCTACGGCAACTGGCAGGCGCAGCAGGGCGCCGCCCCGCGCAGCGAACCCCAGACCCTGGACCGCCTGCCGGCGCAGCAGGTGGAATTGCACAGCCAGGCGATCCTCAAGGCGCTGGTGGCGGCGGCCAAGGCCGACGGCCATGTGGACGAGCGCGAGCGGGCGCTGATCGAGGGCGAGTTCCGCAAACTGGACAACGACCCGCAATTGCAGCAGTGGCTGCACAGCCAGCTGAACAAGCCCCTGGACCCGGCGGACGTCGCCCGGGCCGCGAGCACGCCGGAAATGGCCGCGGAAATGTACCTGGCCAGCGTGATGCTGGTGGATGAAGAACACTTCATGGAAAAAGCCTACCTGGACGAGCTGGCGCGCCAGTTGCAACTGGCGCCGGGGCTCAAGGCCGAACTGGAGAACCAGGTGCGCCAGAACAACCTCTGAAGCGGTGTTGGGAGTGCCGTTCGCCACGGATGGCGGTTCTGCCGGGTGGATTTGCCGAATTGCCTTGGCTGGGGTGATAAAACCGCCGCTGAGCCGCCATCCAGAGCGGGTGCACAAATTTATCGAAAGTGCCAACCGTGGTGCTAAACCACCCATAAAACCTGCATCGTCCTCGGCTATACTCCCCACATTTTTGAATGGCCTCGAGGACTGACTGTGAAGAACTGGACGTTGCGCCAACGCATTTTGGCGAGCTTTGCGGTGATTATCGCCATCATGCTGTTGATGGTCGTCGTCTCGTACTCGCGGCTGTTGAAGATCGAATCCGGTGAAGAACGCATGCGCAATGACGCGGTGCCCGGGGTCTATTTCAGTTCGATGATCCGCAGCGCCTGGGTCGACACCTACCTGCAGACCCAGGAAATCATCGGCCTCAAGCAGAATCAGGACATCAGCGCCGAGGACAAGGCGGACTTCAAGGCCTTCGAAGAACGCCTGCAGACCCAGATGACCAATTACAAGCAGACTATCAACAGCCGCGAGGACCAGAGCGAGTTCGATGCCTTCGAGAAGGACCACCAGGAGTTCAACCGCATCCAGGCCGCCGTGCTCGATCTGCACCAGCGTCGCCAGGAAGCCGAGGCAATCCGCCTGTTCAATGAGCAACTGACCCCGGCCTGGACCGCCGGGCGGATGAAACTCAACGACATCATCAGCGAAAACAAGGCCGTGGCCGACTCCGCCACCGCCGCCATCGACGATGCAGTGGCCGCGGCCAAGGTCAGCATGGGCGTGTCGTTGCTGCTGGCGGTACTGGCTGCCGGGCTCTGCGGCCTGCTGCTGATGCGCGCAATCATGGCGCCGATGAACCGCATCGTGAGCATTCTGGAAATCATGCGCACCGGTGACCTGAGCGGCCGCCTGAACCTGGACCGCAAGGACGAGTTCGGCGCCGTGGAAACCGGCTTCAACGACATGATGACCGAGCTCACCGCCCTGGTGTCCCAGGCCCAGCGCTCCTCGGTGCAGGTCACCACCTCGGTGACCGAGATCGCCGCCACCTCCAAGCAGCAACAGGCCACCGCCACCGAGACGGCCGCCACCACCACGGAAATCGGCGCCACCTCGCGGGAGATCGCCGCGACCTCCCGGGACCTGGTGCGCACCATGACCGAAGTGTCCAGCGCCGCCGACCAGGCCTCGGTGCTTGCCGGCTCCGGCCAGCAGGGCCTGGCGCGCATGGAAGACACCATGCACTCGGTGATGGGCGCGGCAGACCTGGTGAACGCCAAGCTGGCGATCCTCAACGAGAAGGCCGGCAACATCAACCAGGTGGTGGTGACCATCGTCAAGGTCGCCGACCAGACCAACCTGCTGTCGCTCAACGCCGCCATCGAGGCCGAGAAGGCCGGCGAGTACGGCCGCGGTTTTGCCGTGGTCGCCACTGAGGTGCGGCGCCTGGCGGATCAGACCGCAGTGGCCACCTATGACATCGAGCAGATGGTCCGTGAGATCCAGTCGGCGGTGTCGGCGGGGGTCATGGGCATGGACAAGTTTTCCGAGGAAGTGCGCCGCGGCATGGCCGAGGTGCAGCAGGTGGGTGAACAGCTGTCGCAGATCATCCATCAGGTCCAGGCCTTGGCTCCGCGGGTGTTGATGGTCAATGAGGGCATGCAGGCCCAGGCCACGGGTGCCGAGCAGATCAACCATGCCCTGGTGCAACTGGGGGATGCCAGCAGCCAGACCGTCGAGTCCCTGCGCCAGGCCAGCTTTGCCATTGACGAGCTGAGCCAGGTGGCGGTGGGGCTGCGCAGCGGCGTTTCGCGTTTCAAAGTCTGATGGATGAGCTCGCGCACAAGCGCAACGGCGCAACTGGTGCCAGGAATGCTCTGTTCCTGGTGTTCCGCATCGGCCAGGAGCGCTATGCGCTGCAGGCCGTGGATGTGGTGGAGGTGTTGCCGCGCCTGCAGCTCAAGCCCATTGCCCAGGCGCCGTCCTGGGTGGCCGGGGTGTTTGCCTATCGCGGCGTGGTGGTGCCAGTCATCGACCTGTGCGAGCTGACCTTCGGCCGCCCGGCGCAGTTGCGCACCAGTACCCGGCTGGTGCTGGTGCACTACCGTGGCGATGTCGGGCAGCCGGCGCGGATTCTCGGGCTGTTGCTGGAACAGGCCAACGACACCCTGCGCTGCGACCCGGCGCAGTTCCAGCCCTATGGCCTGGACAACTGCCAGGCGCCATACCTGGGGCCGGTGCGCGAAGACGCCCAGGGCCTGCTGCAATGGGTGCGGGTCGACGACCTGCTGCCCCTCAAGGTGCGTGAGCTGCTGTTTCCCGCCGTGCCCCTGGATCCGGCATCGCTTGAGGAGCCTCGATGAGCGAGGAGCAACGATTTTTCGATTTCCTCAAGGAACGTATCGGCCTGGATGTCGCCTCCGTGGGGCCGGCGATCATCGAGCGCGCGGTACGCCAGCGCTGCAATGCCCTGTATGCCCGCAGCAGCGATGAGTACTGGCAGAAACTGCAAGGTTCGCGGGATGAGCAGCAGGCCCTGATCGAAGCGGTGATCGTTCCGGAAACCTGGTTTTTCCGCTATCCGGAATCCTTCGCTACCCTGGTCAAGCTGGCCAAGGCGCGGCTGGCGCAGATCAAGGGCATGCGGGCCCTGCGCCTGTTGAGCCTGCCGTGCTCCACCGGCGAGGAGCCCTATTCCATCGCCATGGCCCTGCTCGATGGCGGCCTGGCGCCGCATCAGTTCAAGGTCGACGGCCTGGACGTCAGCCCGTTGTCGGTGGAGCGGGCCAAGGCTGCGCTGTACGGCAAGAATTCCTTTCGTGGCCAGCCCATCGAGTTTCGCGAGCGGCATTTCAACCCTGAAGAAGGCGAGCGTTATCGCCTGAGCGAGCGGGTTCGTGAGCAGGTGCGGTTGCAGGTGGGCAATGTCCTGGATCCGGGCTTGCTGGCCAGTGAACCGGCCTTCGATTTCGTGTTCTGCCGCAACCTGCTGATCTATTTTGACCAGCCGACCCAGCGCCAGGTGTTCGAGGTGCTCAAGCGCCTGACCCATGAAGAGGGCGTGCTGTTCATCGGCCCCGCCGAAGGCAGCCTCCTGGGCCGCCTGGGCATGCGCTCCATCGGCATCCCGCAGTCCTTCGCCTTCAGCCGCCATGAGCCCGAGCCGGCCCCGGTGGTGCTGCCGCAACCCTTGCCGCTGCCGGTTCCCGTGCGCAGCCTGGTGCCCCCGGCGCCGCGCCCACGGCCGTTCGCCAGGCGCCCGGTAGCGGCGCCGTTGAGCGACGGCGCGCTGATGGAAAGCGATGCCGCCAGCCTGCTGGCCACCATTGCCGCCCTGGCCAACGAGGGCAAGAGCGCCGAGGCCCGTGCCGCCTGCGAGCGTTATTTGCAGCAGCACGAGCCGGTGGCCCAGGTGTTCTACTGGCTGGGCCTGCTCAGTGATGTGGCCGGCAACGCCATGGAAGCCCAGGGTTACTACCGCAAGGCCCTGTACCTGGCGCCCCAGCACCCCGAAGCCCTGGCGCACCTGGGCGCGCTGCTGGCTTCCCAGGGTGATGTGGCCGGGGCCCAACGATTGCAGGAGCGCGCGGCCCGCAGCGTTCGCTCTGCCGACAGTGAGTTGAAACGATGAGCCATCCCTATTCATTGGACGTCACCCGTGAAGATGCGCAGGCCATCGATGATTGCTGGAACCGCATCGGTATCCATGGCGACAAGTCCTGCCCGTTGCTGGCCGAGCACATTCATTGCCGCAACTGCTCGGTGTATTCGGCCGCCGCCACCCGCCTGCTGGACCGCTATTCGTTGCGCCAGGAGGACCGCGAGCATTCGGTGGTGCTGGAGGCCGACAGCGATGTGGTCACTCGCTCGCTGCTGATGTTCCGCCTCGGCGAAGAGTGGCTGGGCCTGCCGACCCGCTGCCTGCTGGAAGTGGCACCGCAGCAGGCGATTCATTCCTTGCCGCACCAGCGCTCGCGCGCCCTGCTGGGGGTGGCCAATGTCCGCGGGGCGCTGGTGGCCTGCCTGTCGCTGACCGAGCTTCTGGGGCTGGATCCTTCCCCGGCCGCGCCGGCAGGAGGACGGGTGATGCCGCGCATGCTGATCATCGGCGCCGCCGGAGGCCCGGTGGTGGTGCCGGTGGACGAAGTGCACGGCATCCACGCCATCGACGAGCGCATCCTCAACGGCGCCTCGGCCTCCGGCGAGCAGGCCAATGCCAAGTACACCCGTGGCGTGTTGCAATGGCAGGGGCGCAGCCTGCGCCTGCTGGACGAAGAGCAATTGCTCGCGGCCGTGACCCGGAGCCTGACATGACCCCCGATCAGATGCGCGACGCCTCGCTGCTGGAGCTGTTCAGCCTGGAAGCCGAAGCCCAGACCCAGGTGCTCAGCACCGGGCTGCTGGCCCTGGAGCGCAACCCGACCCAGGCCGACCAGCTGGAAGCCTGCATGCGCGCAGCCCATTCCCTCAAGGGCGCGGCGCGGATTGTCGGGGTCGATGCCGGGGTCAGCGTTGCCCACGTGATGGAAGACTGCCTGGTGAGCGCCCAGGAAGGGCGGCTGTACCTGCAGCCCGAGCATATCGACGCCCTGCTGCAGGGCACCGACCTGCTGATGCGCATCGCCACCCCGGGCGGTGCGGAGCTGGTCGCCGCGGACATCCCGTTGTACGTGGCCCTGATGGAGCGCCTGTTGACCCCAGGGGCCGCGATGCCGGCGGCGCAAATGCCGGAACCGCCAGTGCCGGAGCTGCCAATCGCACAACCGCAAGCCCCGGTGCAAGCCCATGGAGCGTTCCTGGGCGAGCCCGAGGCCGAGGCCGAGCCCGTGCTGCTGGCTGCCAGCGAACCCGCCCATGAGCCCGCTCGCCCGGGCAAGCGCATGACCGAAGGCGGCGAGCGGGTGCTGCGGGTCACGGCCGAACGTCTCAACAGCCTGCTGGACCTGTCGAGCAAATCCCTGGTGGAAACCCAGCGGCTCAAGCCCTACCTGGCCACCTTGCAGCGCCTGCGGCGGATCCAGAGCAACAGCCTGACCGCCCTGGAAAACCTCAACCTGCACCTCAAGGAACATGCCTTGAGCCTGGAGGCTCAGGAGGCCCTGGCGGATGCGCGGCGCCTGCTGGCCGAATCCCAGCAGTTGCTGGCGGAGAAAACCGCCGAGCTCGACGAATTCGGCTGGCAGGCCAGCCAGCGCGCCCAGGTGCTCTACGACACCGCGCTGGCCTGCCGCATGCGGCCCTTTGCCGACGTACTCACCGGCCAGGTGCGCATGGTTCGCGACCTGGGTCGCAGCCTGGGCAAGCAGGTACGCCTGGAGATCGAGGGGGAGAAGACCCAGGTCGACCGCGATGTGCTGGAGAAACTCGAAGCGCCGCTGACCCACTTGCTGCGCAACGCCGTCGATCACGGCATCGAACTGCCGGAGCAGCGCCTGCTGGCGGGCAAGCCGGCGGAAGGGGTGATTCGCCTGCGGGCATCCCACCAGGCCGGTCTGCTGGTGCTGGAACTCAGTGACGACGGCAATGGGGTCGATCTGGAGCGTTTGCGCCAGAGCATTGTCGAGCGCCAGTTGTCGCCGGCGCAGACCGCGGCCCAGCTCAGTGAGGAAGAGTTGCTGACCTTCCTGTTCCTGCCGGGCTTCAGCCTGCGGGACAAGGTCACCGAGGTCTCCGGTCGCGGCGTCGGCCTGGATGCGGTGCAGCACATGGTGCGTCAGCTGCGCGGGGCGGTGGTGCTGGAACAGGACACTGGCCAGGGCAGCCGTTTCCACCTGGAGGTGCCGCTGACCCTGTCGGTGGTACGCAGCCTGGTGGTGGAGGTCGGCGACGAGGCCTACGCCTTCCCGCTGGCCCATATCGAACGCATGTGCGACCTGGAGCCCGAGGCCATCGTCCAGGTGGAAGGGCGCCAGCATTTCTGGCACGAAGGCCGGCATGTCGGCCTGGTCGCCGCCAGCCAGTTGCTGCAGCGGCCGGCAACCCAGGAAAGCGCGCCAACTCTGAAAGTGGTGGTGATCCGCGAGCGCGATGCGGTGTACGGGATCGCCGTGGAGCGTTTCATCGGCGAGCGCACCCTGGTAGTGCTGCCGCTGGACGACCGCCTGGGCAAGATTCAGGACATCTCCGCCGGAGCCCTGCTCGATGACGGCCGGGTGGCGCTGATCGTGGATGTCGAGGACATGCTGCGCTCGGTGGACAAACTGCTCAATACCGGGCGTCTGGAGCGCATTGCGCGCAACCATCAGCAGCACGCACAGGCCGCGCGCAAGCGTATTCTGGTGGTGGACGATTCGCTGACGGTGCGTGAATTGCAACGCAAGCTGCTGATCAACCGCGGTTACGACGTGGCGGTGGCAGTGGATGGCATGGATGGCTGGAATGCCTTGCGTTCGGAAAGCTTCGACCTGTTGATCACCGACATCGACATGCCGCGAATGGATGGAATTGAATTGGTCACACTCTTGCGTCGTGACAATCGCCTGCAGTCCCTGCCGGTGATGGTGGTGTCCTACAAGGACCGTGAGGAAGACCGGCGCCGTGGACTGGATGCCGGTGCCGACTATTATCTAGCCAAAGCCAGTTTCCATGACGACGCCCTGCTGGATGCAGTGGTGGAACTGATTGGAGGAGCGCGGGCATGAAGATAGCGATAGTCAATGACATGCCCATGGCCGTGGAGGCCCTGCGCCGTGCCCTGGCCTTCGACCCCAGCCACGAGGTGGTGTGGGTCGCCACCAATGGTGCGGAAGCGGTGAAGTACTGTGCCGAACTGACCCCGGACCTGATTCTCATGGACCTGATCATGCCGGTGATGGATGGCGTCGAGGCCACGCGGCGGATCATGGCCGAGTCGCCGTGCGCCATCGTGATCGTCACCGTCGATCGCCAGCAGAATGTGCACCGGGTGTTCGAAGCCATGGGCCACGGCGCGCTGGATGTGGTGGACACTCCGGCCCTGGGCGCGGGCAATGCCCAGGAAGCGGCGGCGCCACTGTTGCGCAAGATCCTCAATATCGGTTGGCTGATCGGCCAGCGCGGCAGCCGGGTGCGTTCCGCGCCCCAGCCACTGCGCAGCGGTGCGCCACGCCAGAGCCTGGTGGCCATTGGCTCCTCCGCGGGTGGGCCGGCGGCTCTGGAAGTGTTGCTCAAGGGCTTGCCAAAGGACTTTGCCGCCGCCATCGTGCTGGTCCAGCACGTTGATCAGGTGTTTGCCGCAGGCATGGCCGAATGGCTCAGCAGTGCCTCCGGCCTGGAGGTGCGCCTGGCCCGGGAAGGCGAGCCGCCGCAAAGCGGCAAGGTCCTGCTGGCGGGCACCAACCATCATATCCGTCTGTTGAAGAACGGCACCCTGGCCTATACCGCCGAGCCGGTGAACGAGATCTACCGGCCCTCCATCGATGTGTTTTTCGAGAGCGTTGCCAGTTTCTGGAATGGCGATGCGGTGGGGGTGCTGCTGACCGGCATGGGCCGTGACGGCGCCCAGGGCTTGAAGCTGATGCGTGATCAGGGTTATCTGACCATCGCCCAGGACCAGAACAGCAGTGCGGTGTATGGCATGCCCAAGGCGGCCGCTGCCATCGGCGCCGCCTCAGAGATTCGCCCGCTGGACAAGATCGCTCCACGTTTGCTGGAGATATTTGCCAAATGACTGATAAACGCAGCTGTCCTGGCCAGGTAGCAATTCAGGTGACAACCCATGAATGATTTACAGCTCGACGAATTCAAGACCGACGAAAATGCCGCCATGGTGTTGCTGGTGGACGACCAGGCCATGATCGGCGAAGCGGTGCGGCGTGGGTTGGCGAACGAGGAAAACATCGATTTCCACTTCTGCGCCGATCCGCACCAGGCCATTGCCCAGGCGATCCGCATCAAGCCCACGGTGATTCTCCAGGACCTGGTGATGCCGGGCCTGGACGGCCTGACCCTGGTGCGCGAGTACCGCAACCACCCGGCGACCCAGAACATCCCGATCATCGTTCTCTCCACCAAGGAAGACCCGCTGATCAAGAGCGCGGCCTTTGCCGCCGGGGCCAACGACTACCTGGTCAAGCTGCCGGACAACATCGAGCTGGTGGCGCGCATTCGCTATCACTCCCGTTCCTACATGACCCTGTTGCAGCGTGATGCGGCCTACCGCGCCCTGCGGGTCAGCCAGCAGCAACTGCTGGACACCAACCTGGTGCTGCAACGGCTGATGAACTCCGACGGCCTGACCGGGCTGTCCAACCGCCGGCATTTCGATGAGTACCTGGAGCTGGAGTGGCGGCGGGCGATGCGTGAACAGAGCCAGCTGTCGCTGTTGATGATCGACGTCGACTACTTCAAGACCTACAACGACACCTTCGGCCACCTGGAGGGCGACGAAGCCCTGCGCAAGGTGGCCACGGCGATTCGCGAGGCCAGCAGCCGGCCTTCCGACCTGCCGGCCCGCTACGGCGGCGAAGAGTTCGTGCTGGTGCTGCCCAATACCTCGCCGGGCGGGGCGCGACTGGTGGCCGAGAAGCTGCGCCAGACCGTGGAAGCCTTGAAAATCCCCCATATCGCGCCGGTGGAGGGCGCGAGCCTGACCATCAGCATCGGTCTTTCCACCGTAACGCCGCAGCCCAACAGCCATTGCCGGCAGTTGATTTCGGCGGCGGACAAGGGGCTGTACCTGGCCAAGAACAACGGTCGCAACCAGGTCGGGATCGAGTAACCGCCTCAGCTTCCAGGCTGCTCGTCGGTCGCCGGGTCCCGAGGGACGGGCACCAGGGTGTCGCCGAACAGGTAGTAGCTGTGGCTTGCGGTTTGCGAGCAGGTGAGAAGGGCGGCTTCGACCCTGTATCGGGTGTGCAGGTCGAGCCTTTTCTCGTTGAAGAGGTTGTTCAGCCGGCAGCAGGCGGCGATGGGGTAGTCACCGAAGCTGTAGCTGAAGTGGCCATTTCTGTGGCTGGAGACCCAGGTGGCGCTGAATTGACCTTGCAGCCACTGGGTCCGGGCTGCCACCTCGCTTTGCTGGCCTTTCAGACGATGCAAGACCCACCACCACAGGAAGATCGCCCACGGCACCAGCAGGGCGCAGGCCAGCTGTGGGGAGATCAACAGCCAGACCCCTTGCAGCAGGATCAGCACGAACAGGCTCAGGAACAGGCATATGAATGCCTGTGCTCCCCTGAGATTGCGACGCTCGCGGGCCTTGATGTAGCGGATTTGCGAGTCGCTGAGGGTTCTCTCCATGGCGGGCTGTTTCCTGGTTCTGCTGGCAATCGAGTGCGAGAAGTGGCATTCACGCTCGGATTGTATAGGTCCTGGCGCTTAAATTAGCGGGTCTAATTGCGCTTAAAGCCGCTAAGCGGGCTGCCGTGAATCAGTGATTCCGTTATAATCTCCGGCTTTCAAAAGTTCGCCAACGAGTGCCGCCCCCCATGGAAATCAACCCGATCCTGAACACCATCAAGGACCTGTCCGAGCGCTCCGAAACTATTCGGGGGTATCTTTGACTACGATCAAAAGCATGAGCGTCTGACCGAGGTCAATCGCGAGCTTGAAGATCCGAGTGTCTGGAACAAACCCGAATACGCCCAGGAACTGGGCCGCGAGCGCGCAGCGCTGGCACAGATCGTCGAGACCCTGGACGAACTGAACGGCGGCCTGGCCGATTGCCGCGATCTGCTGGACATGGCGGTCGAGGAAGAGGACGAAGGCGCGGTGGGCGATGTCGTCGCCGAGCTGGCCCGTCTCGAGGAAAACCTCGCCAAGCTCGAATTCCGCCGCATGTTCAGCCACGAAATGGACCCGAACAACGCCTACCTGGACATCCAGGCCGGCTCCGGCGGCACCGAGGCCCAGGACTGGGCCAACATCCTGCTGCGCATGTACCTGCGCTGGGCCGACAAACGCGGTTTCGACGCGACCATCATGGAACTGTCGGCCGGTGAAGTCGCCGGTATCAAAGGTGCGACCGTGCACATCAAGGGCGAATACGCCTTTGGCTGGCTGCGCACCGAGATCGGCGTGCACCGTCTGGTGCGCAAGAGCCCGTTCGACTCCGGCAACCGTCGCCACACCTCGTTTTCCGCCGTTTTCGTCTCGCCCGAGATCGACGACAAGGTGGAAATCGAAATCAACCCGGCAGACCTGCGGATTGACACCTATCGTTCCTCCGGTGCCGGTGGTCAGCACGTAAACACCACCGACTCGGCCGTACGTATCACCCACGTACCGACCAACACCGTGGTCAGCTGCCAGAACGAACGTTCCCAGCACGCCAACAAGGACACCGCCATGAAAATGCTGCGGGCCAAGTTGTACGAGCAGGAAATGCAGAAGCGCAACGCCGCGTCGCAAGCGCTGGAAGACACCAAGTCGGACATCGGCTGGGGTCACCAGATCCGCTCCTACGTGCTCGATGCGTCGCGGATCAAGGATCTGCGCACCAACATCGAACGCAGCGACTGCGACAAGGTACTCGACGGCGACATCGACGAATACCTGGAAGCCAGCCTGAAATCGGGCTTGTAATACTGCAATACGGGATCGGCTGACACGGTGCGATCCCGTAGGAGCCGGCTTGCCGGCGATCTCCAGGCCGAAGGCCTGGGGGCAATGAACCTGTGATGGAATTTCAAAAGACATGAGCGACCAACAACTCGACCCGCAAGCCCTGCAACAGGAAGAAAACTCCCTGATCGCCCTGCGCAAGGAAAAGCTTGCTGCCGAGCGCGCCAAGGGCAATGCCTTCCCGAACGACTTCCGCCGCGAAAACTACTGCGAAGATCTGCAGAAGAAATACGCGGACAAGACCAAGGAAGAGCTCGCAGAGGCTGCAATCCCGGTCAAGGTTGCCGGTCGCATCATGCTCAACCGTGGCTCGTTCATGGTGATCCAGGACATGACCGGTCGCATTCAGGTCTACGTCAACCGTAAAACCCTGTCCGAAGAAACCCTGGCCTCCGTCAAGACCTGGGACATGGGCGACATCATCGCTGCCGAAGGCACTCTGGCCCGTTCCGGCAAGGGTGACCTGTACGTTGAAATGACCAATGTGCGCCTGCTGACCAAGTCGCTGCGCCCGCTGCCGGACAAGCACCACGGCCTGACCGACACCGAGCAGCGCTACCGTCAGCGCTACGTCGACCTGATCGTCAACGAAGAAGTACGCCAGACTTTCCGCGTGCGTTCGCAAGTGATCGCCCACATCCGCAGCTTCCTGATGAAGCGCGACTTCCTCGAAGTCGAAACGCCGATGCTGCAGACCATCCCTGGCGGCGCGGCGGCCAAGCCGTTCGAAACCCACCACAACGCGCTGGACATGGAAATGTTCCTGCGTATCGCCCCTGAGCTGTATCTGAAGCGCCTGGTGGTTGGCGGTTTCGAGAAAGTGTTCGAGATCAACCGCAACTTCCGTAACGAAGGCGTTTCGACCCGTCACAACCCTGAATTCACCATGTTGGAGTTCTACCAGGCTTACGCCGACTACGAAGACAACATGGACCTGACCGAAGAACTGTTCCGCGAACTGGCGCAGTTGGTCCTGGGCAGCACCGACGTGCCGTACGGCGACAAGGTGTTCCACTTCGGCGAGCCGTTCGCGCGCCTGTCGGTGTTCGACTCGATCCTCAAGTACAACCCCGAACTGACCGCTGATGACCTGAACGACATCGACAAGGCTCGCGCCATCGCCAAGAAGGCCGGTGCCAAGGTGCTGGGCTTCGAAGGCCTGGGCAAGTTGCAGGTGATGATTTTCGAGGAACTGGTGGAGCACAAGCTGGAGCAGCCGCACTTCATTACCCAGTACCCGTTCGAAGTGTCGCCGCTGGCCCGTCGCAACGACGATAACCCCAACGTCACCGACCGTTTCGAGCTGTTCATTGGTGGTCGCGAAATCGCCAACGCCTACTCCGAGTTGAACGACGCGGAAGACCAGGCAGAGCGCTTCATGGCCCAGGTGGCGGACAAGGACGCTGGTGATGACGAAGCCATGCACTACGACGCCGACTTCGTCCGTGCCCTGGAATACGGTATGCCGCCCACCGCCGGCGAGGGCATCGGTATCGACCGCCTGGTGATGTTGCTGACCAACTCGCCGTCGATTCGCGACGTGATCCTGTTCCCGCACATGCGGCCGCAAGCTTAAGTGCTCTGAATAATCAGCCGCCTTTATCAGGCGGCTTTTTATTGTCTGGTTGGAACTGACGTACCGCTTCTAATTCTGTGTGATTTTTAAGAGGGAATACCTGTCGTGAACCGCGCAATTGCTCAAGAAGGTGCAGCTGGCATCGCCACTGCGGTGGCTGAAAGTGTTCAGTACCAGGGCCGCAAGGCCAGCCGCCAAGGCAGTGAGCAGCGTAGACAGGACATTCTCGATGCTGCCATGCGCATTGTCGTGCGTGACGGCGTGCGGGCCGTGCGCCATCGTGCGGTGGCCGCCGAAGCCGGTGTGCCCTTGTCGGCCACCACCTATTACTTCAAGGATATCGATGACCTGCTCACCGATACCTTCGCCCAGTACGTGGAGCGCAGCGCGGCGTTCATGGCCAAGCTGTGGGCCAGCAACGAGGGGCTGCTGCGGGAAATGGTCGCCTATGGCGACGGCAGCGCCGCCTCGCGCTCGCAACTGGCCGACGATATCGCGCGTATGACCGCCGATTACGTACGGCGCCAGTTGAGTACCCGTCGTGAACACTTGATGGCCGAACAGGCCTTCCGCCAGGAAGCCTTGCTCAACCCGCGCCTGGCGCAGCTGGTGCGCTCGCACCAGCAGATCCTGCTGCACGGCACTTGCCAGTTTTTCCAGGTCCTGGGCTCGCGGGAGCCGCAGCAGGATGCCAAGGTATTGACGTCGATAATCGGCCGGATGGAATATCAGGGCCTGCTCAACGGCGCCGAGCCGCTGGTGGAAGAAGAGATGCTCGGCATCCTCACGCGCTACATGCATCTGGTTCTGGCTTCGGTCTGAGCCGCCCGGCCTGGCTTGCCGGCTGCGGCCTGGCGGTCGTGGCCCGCGCCAGCGGCTACAGTGATTCTGGTGTTCATGGGAGAGTTGCATGCAAGCCTGGCGCGTCCTGATTGCCCTGTCGTTCCTGCTGCTCAGCGGTTGCCTGGTGGCCTTCAAGGAGCCGCTGCCGGCTGCGCAGGCGGCGCCTGCCCAATTGCTGGGCAAGTGGGCCAGCAAGAATGCCTGGGGCGAGCCGCTGAACATCCAGCTCAGCCAGATCGGCGCCAACCGCTACCGTGCCTCGAGTTACCCAGGCGGCACGGCGCGCCCGCGGGACACCTATGATTTCACCGTGTCCCGGCATGGCAACCGCTGGTACCTGTCAGCGGCGGTGCCCCAGGCTTTTGGCGGGCACTACAGCATTGCCGGCTTCGAGTTGACGGCAAGGCACGAACTGGTGCTTTACACCCTGGACCTGGAACAGATTCGCCAGGCCCTGGGTCAAAAGGCCTTGAGCGGTGAGCCCATGGCCACGGCCGAAGGCGATGGCGTGCTGATCAGCAGCCCCTTGCCCGAGGTCTTCGCCTACCTTGACGACCCCGCCAATTCCGACTTGTTCGTCGAGGCGGCGCGCTTCAAGCGCGTGGGCAAGTGACCCCGCGCTACAGACCCATTCAATAGGAGCTTTTGGTGGACGATTACCAGCAGACGATACGCACCTTGTCCGATCGCATAGTGCTGGCCCAGACACCGATCCGCGTGCTGGATGCGGTGAAGTGGGACGAGAACGTCCGCAAAGGCTTTCTCAAGGCCAAGGGCAAGGAAATGCCGGCGGTGGACCGCGCCTATTACGAGGGGCGGCCACTGTCTTTCGATTCTGGCGCGGTGAAGCTGGAATTCCAGAACATCGAGCGCGACATCACCCGCCAACTGGGCCAGTTCAACCCGGTGGGGCAGATCATGCGCCGCATGTGCAAGGAATACCGCATGGTGGTGCGCATGCTCGAAGCACGAGGTACCGGCGACTTCGGCCTGATCTCGCAGGAGCTGTACGGCGCCGCATCCGATGCCTTCCATGCCGGCGACCCGACCCTGGCGGACCTGGGGCTGATGATGTCCGATTACCTGAACAACATCGACGGTCGGGGCGATCTCAAGGACGAACCCAAGACCCTGAGTGCCAAGGATGCCGTGAGCCTGCTGCAGAGCCGCCTGAACAAGGTGTTCGGCGAGGCGGAGGAAACCATCCGGGTGTTCGAGTCCGACGGTATCGTCGCCGACGCCGCGGCGGGCGCCGACTACATCAAGATCCGCAGCGATGCGATGTTCAACAACCGTGACGTGCGAGCCCTGGAAGTCCATGAGGGGCTGGTGCACGTGGGCACCACCCTGAACGGCCTCAACCAGCCGATCTGCACCTTCCTGGCCAAGGGCCCGCCCTCGTCCACGGTGACCCAGGAGGGGCTGGCGATCCTGATGGAGATCATCACCTTTGCCTCTTACCCCAGCCGCTTGCGCAAGCTGACCAACCGCACCCGGGCCATCCATATGGTGGAGGAGGGCGCGGACTTCCTGCAGGTGTTCGAGTTCTTCCGCGAGCAGGGCTTCGAGATGGCCGAGAGCTACGGCAATGCCAGCCGGGTGTTCCGCGGGTCGGTGCCCACGGGGCTGCCGTTTACCAAAGACTTGTCCTACCTCAAGGGCTTCATCATGGTTTACAACTACATTCAGCTGGCTGTGCGCAAGGGCAAGCTGGAGCAGGTGCCGCTGCTGTTCTGCGGCAAGACCACCCTCGAGGACATGCGCACCCTGCGCCAGCTGGTGGACGAAGGGCTGGTGGTGGCACCCAAGTACCTGCCCGAACAGTTTCGCGACATGAACGCGCTGTCGGCCTGGATGTGTTTCTCCAACTTCCTCAACCACCTGAGCCTGGACCGGATCGAGGCGGACTACTCCAACATTCTTTGACTTCTGCCGGGGGGCGCACATGGACGTATCCACAGACAGCTGTAGCCACTGGCACAGGCTGCGACAAGGCCCGCAGGGCCTTCAGCGCCCATCCGGGTACAGGCCAGGGGGCTGCGGATGAGCCGGCTGCTGAAGTGTTGCGCGGTATTTGCCCTGCTGCTGGGCCTGCAGGGCTGCAGTTCGTTGCTGTTCTATCCCGAACCCGGGCTGCCTTTCACCCCTGAGCGGGCCAGGCTCCAATACCGTGACGTGACCCTGACCACCGCCGATGGCCTCAAGCTGCACGGCTGGTGGCTGCCGGCCAAACCCGGAGTGGCGGTCAAGGGCACGGTGCTGCACCTGCATGGCAACGGCGGCAATCTGGCCTGGCACCTGGGGGGTAGTTGGTGGCTGCCGGAGCAGGGCTATCAGGTGCTGCTGGTGGACTATCGCGGTTATGGCCTGTCCGAAGGTGCACCGAGCCTGCCGGCGATCTATCAGGATCTGGATGCCGCGTTCAAGTGGCTGGACCAGGCCCCCGAAGTGCAGGGCAAGCCATTGATCGTGCTGGGGCAAAGCCTGGGCGGCGCCCTGGCCATCCACTACCTGGTACAGCACCCCGAACGTCAGGCCCAGCTCAAGGCCATCGTCCTCGATGGGGTTCCGGCCAGTTATCGCGATGTCGGGCGCTATGCCCTGAGCACTTCCTGGCTGACCTGGCCGTTGCAGGTGCCGTTGTCGTGGCTGGTGCCGGACACCGACAGCGCGATTCACTCGATGCCGCGCCTGACCGGGGTACCGAAACTGATCTACCACAGCATCGACGATCCCATCGTGCCCCTTTCCAATGGCATCCGTGTGTATCAAGCTGCGCCCCCGCCCAGGGTCCTGCAGCTGACCCGCGGCGGCCATGTGCAAACCTTTGCCGATCCGACCTGGCGCCGCGTGATGCTGCGCTACCTCGATGATCCGCAGCATTTCGACGGGTTGCGCCGCCTGGGGGAGATCCCCAATTACCCGACGCCCCCGAATTCAGCAGTTGAACCTCCAGAGAGTCCGCAATGAGTGAAGAACGCAACGCCATTCCCATGATCATCACCGGTATCTGCAGCATCATCGTCACCGTGGGCAGCCTGTGGTACTACGGCTACCTGCACTTCGCCAAACCGGAGGATGCATTGCTGCTCAGCGACTTCACCATGCTCAAGACCGTGCCCGGCGAGGACTACAAGATCTCTCTGCAACCGGCCGATGAAGTGGCCCAGTGCATCGACGGTGTACTGGTGCTGTTCGACACCCAGCAGAAAGGCCTGACCGGGGTGCTGGTGAACAAGAAGAAGCAGGCCGTGCGCTGCATGGGGCAGGAAACCCCGCAACTGGAGCAGTGATCTGTTCGCCGGCAAGCCGGCTCCTACATGGATAACGGCATAAAAAAACGCCGCCGACCTGAAGAGGTCGGCGGCGTTTTGTCTTACCTGCCTATATAGGCAGGGTGCCCGATCAGTTGCGGCTGACCGACGAACGTGGTGCTACCGGCTGGTTGTCGTTGGAGATGGTGACTTCCACGCGACGGTTCATGGCGCGGCCGGAAACACTGCCGTTATCGGCCACCGGATATTCCTTGCCATAACCCTGGCTGACGATGCGCGCCGGGTCGATACCCATGCGGATCAGAGCCATCTGCACCGAGCCGGCACGGCGCTCGGACAGCGACTGGTTGTAGGAATCGCTGCCGGTGCTGTCGGTGTAGCCTTCGACGATCACCTTGCGATCGGGGTTCTGCTGGAGGAATTGCGCCAGCTTGTTGATGTTCACCAGGCCGCTGGATTTCAGGTCGGACTTGTTGGTGGCGAACAGCACGTCACCGAAGGTCACCAGGGTGCCGCGGTCGGTCTGCTTGGCGTTGAGGCTGTCCTGCAACTGCTTGATTTGCGCGTCGCGGGCATCGAGGATGGCGCGGGCGCGCTGGTCGCCGGCGTCCTTGAGCTTGGCTTCGGCGGTGCGCAGGGCAATGGTTTCCTTGGCCACTTCAACCCGCTGGTTGGTCAGGTAGGCCAGTTGGTCGACCTTCTTCTCGTCGTCCTTGTTCAGGTAGGCCTTGTCGGCCTTGTCCATCCAGTCGGCGGCGTCCTTGGTTTCCAGGGCGGCGACCTTGCTGGCCTGCGGGTTGGCCTGCAGGGCGGAGAAGTTGGTGCGGGCGTTTTCCAGGTTGGCGTTAGGCGGGGTGGAGCAGGCCGCCAGGGCTACGCTCATGGCCAACAGGGCTGGGATCATCAATTGTTTGCGCATAATGGTTCGTCCTTTCAATCAAATACGAGTACGTGGGAATCGGCGGCGGCTTCTTATTGCACGCTACGCATGCCTTCCTGACGCAGTTCCTGAACGCCTTTCTGCGAGTCTTTGAGCGCCTGCTCGGCCTTGGCGGCCTGGGCCTTGCGCTCTGCTACGCGGGCGTCCCACTCGGCTTGTTCAGCCAGGCGACGGGCTTCGTCGTACTTCTTGTCGTGCATGGCAATCTCGGCTTGCTTGAGCTTGTCCTGCGCCGACTTCATTTCCACGGCAGCAAATTCGGTACCGCCTGCGCTCACTGCGCTATTGACCGCAGATTGCGTGACCGCGTACTGCTCGGTGGGCGGGTTCCCGGCACAACCGGCCAGAACCATGCTGCTACCGAGGGCCAGCGCGGCCAGCTTCAGCCCGCGCAGAGAGGTGAACGAGGATTTGGCAGTGCTGATCTTCATGGTCTTCAACTCCATTGGGTAACTCCTGGAAAACATCAAAATCCATCCTGGTTCTGGCGCCGTGACGCTTCAGTGACGACGAGCGCTGATGGCAAAATTTGAAACGGCCGTTCCAGTGATGGCTAATGGGTGTGACCCGAGGCTTTTTTGAATAGTTCAGAGAAAGATGGCGATTGGCCGGAAAAAAATCTGACGCATCGGACAGGGCTCTAGATCGGGAACTTTTGCCGTGCGCAGGGGTATCCCCGACCCTTTGCAGGGCCGGGAAGGATGATTGTCAGGTGACCGCGGGAGTGTGGAAGTTCAGTGCTTGGGCTTGTCGGACTGGCTCGCCAGCAGGTGCAGATGCTGGCGCGACAATGCCAGGAAACGAGGGGTGGGACCCACATCCTCGTACAGTGGATCGCCCTCTTCATCGGTGGCCACGACGTGCTGGCCTTGGATGTAGGGGAAGCTCGCCTCCAGCTCTTCCAGGGCGGCGCCGATCAGTTCGCCGAGCAGTTCTTCGGTCTGGCGTTTGGGGTACATCTCGGAAAGGGCGGCCAGGCGTGCGGCGGCTTCCACATCCAGGTGAATCCGGTAGCCGGTCCGGGTCAGGCGACCCTTGGCGTTTTCTTCCCAGTGTTGCGCAAGTTCACGGATTTTCATGATGACCTCAATGAACACCTGCTCGTGGCAGGCTGGGTTGAGTGGACCGGCCGGGGCCGGTAGGCGGCCCTCGTGCGGCCTATGCTTGAGACTAGCTGCATCGCCGAAGGTTTGGTGCGCTTTGCCCCACGCTTGCTAAGCGAGGTGTGCAGGCGGCACTCTTGAGCCTTCCGTGCCGCCTTGAGTCCGCTGGAGAACACCTCGATGACCGATATTGATGCGCGCTTGCGCGAAGACGTTCACCTCTTGGGGGAACTGCTGGGCAATACCATTCGCGACCAGTACGGGGAGGCTTTCCTCGACAAGATCGAGCAGATTCGCAAAGGCGCCAAGGCCGATCGCCGGGGCTCGCCGGGGGCCGAGCTGAGCGCCAGCCTCGACCAGTTGAGCGAGGACGAACTGCTGCCGGTGGCCAGGGCCTTCAACCAGTTCCTCAACCTGGCGAACATCGCCGAGCAGTATCAGTTGATCCACCGCCGCGACGAGTCGCAGCCGGCACCCTTCGAGGCTCGGGTGCTGCCGGAGCTGCTGGCTCGCCTGCGGGCCGAAGGGCACAGCGCCGATGCTCTGGCCCGGCAACTGGGGCGCCTGGAAATCGAGCTGGTGCTGACCGCTCACCCCACCGAAGTGGCGCGCCGCACCCTGATCCAGAAATACGATGCGATTGCCGGGCAACTGGCGGCCCAGGACCACCGTGACCTCACCAGCGCCGAGCGCGGGCAGATCCAGGAGCGCCTGCAACGCTTGATCGCCGAGGCCTGGCACACCGAGGAAATCCGTCGGACCCGACCCACTCCGGTGGATGAAGCCAAGTGGGGCTTTGCGGTGATCGAGCATTCGCTGTGGCAGGCGATCCCCAATTACCTGCGCAAGGCCGACAAGGCCTTGTTCGAGGCCACCGGGCTGCACCTGCCGCTGGAGTCGGCGCCGATCCGCTTTGCGTCGTGGATGGGCGGCGACCGTGATGGCAACCCCAATGTCACCGCTGCGGTAACCCGCGAAGTGCTGCTGCTGGCGCGCTGGATGGCCGCCGACCTGTACCTGCGGGACATCGACCACCTGGCGGCCGAGCTGTCCATGCAGCAGGCCAGCCCGGCGCTCCTGGCCAGGGCCGGAGATAGCGCCGAGCCTTATCGGGCGCTGCTCAAGCAATTGCGCGAACGCCTGCGGGCCACCCGCAACTGGGCCCACGCGGCGCTCAGCGCGGCGGTGCCGGCGGGCGCCGAGGTGTTGCACAACAACCGTGACCTGCTGGAGCCGCTGCAGCTGTGCTACCAGTCGTTGCACGAGTGCGGCATGGGAGTGATTGCCGACGGGCCGCTGCTCGACTGTCTGCGCCGGGCAGTGACCTTCGGTCTGTTCCTGGTGCGCCTGGATGTACGCCAGGATTCCAGCCGGCATACCTCGGCCATGACCGAAATCACCGATTACCTGGGCCTGGGGCGTTACGAGGACTGGAGCGAGGAGGATCGCATCACCTTCCTGATGCGCGAACTGAGCAGCCGTCGGCCGTTGTTGCCAGGCTATTTCAAGCCCTCGGCGGACACCGCCGAAGTGCTCGCCACCTGCCGCGAAATTGCTGGTGCGCCAGCGGCGTCCCTGGGTTCCTATGTGATTTCCATGGCCGGCGCGGCCTCCGATGTGCTGGCGGTGCAGTTGCTGCTCAAGGAATCCGGTGTGCTGCGACCGATGCGCGTGGTGCCTCTGTTCGAGACCCTGGCGGACCTGGACAACGCCGGCCCGGTGATGGAAAAACTGCTGCACATGCCGGGCTATCGTTCGCGCCTGCAAGGGCCGCAGGAAGTGATGATCGGCTACTCCGACTCGGCCAAGGATGCCGGCACCACGGCTGCGGCCTGGGCCCAGTACCGGGCCCAGGAGCGGCTGGTGGACATCTGCCGCGAGCAACAGGTGGAACTGCTGCTGTTCCACGGCCGCGGTGGCACCGTGGGGCGTGGCGGCGGCCCGGCCCACGCGGCCATTCTGTCGCAGCCGCCGGGCTCGGTGGCGGGGCGTTTCCGCACCACCGAGCAAGGGGAAATGATCCGCTTCAAATTCGGCCTGCCGGACATCGCCGAGCAGAACCTCAATCTCTATCTGGCCGCGGTACTGGAGGCGACCCTGTTGCCGCCGCCGCCACCGCAGCCGGCCTGGCGTCACCTGATGGACGAGCTGGCCAGCGATGGCGTCCGGGCCTACCGCGAGGTGGTGCGGGACAATCCGCAGTTCGTCGAGTACTTCCGCCAGTCCACTCCGGAGCAGGAGCTGGGCCGCCTGCCGCTGGGCAGCCGCCCGGCCAAGCGCCGTGCCGGGGGCATCGAGAGCCTGCGGGCGATCCCCTGGATCTTCGGCTGGACCCAGACCCGCCTGATGTTGCCCGCCTGGCTCGGCTGGGAAGCGGCCTTGAGCAAGGCCCTGGCCCGTGGCGAGGGTGACCTGCTGGGGCAGATGCGTGAGCAATGGCCGTTTTTCCGCACCCGCATCGACATGCTGGAGATGGTGCTGGCCAAGGCCGACGCGGATATCGCCCGCTCCTATGACGAGCGCCTGGTGGAGGCCGAACTGTTGCCGTTGGGCGAGCATTTACGCGACCTATTGTCGCAGGCTTGCGCGGTGGTCCTGGGCCTGACCGGGCAGTCGCAACTGCTGGCGCACAGCCCCGATACCCTGGAGTTCATCCGCCTGCGCAACACCTACCTCGACCCGCTGCATCTGTTGCAGGCCGAGCTGCTGGCGCGCTCGCGCAAGCAGCAGGCGCCGCAAGGAAGCCCCGTGGAACAGGCGTTGCTGGTCTCCGTGGCCGGTATCGCCGCTGGCTTGCGCAATACCGGCTGAGGTGCGAGAGGGCTGCCGGCCAGCTGCGCGGCAGCCCCGATCAAGGCAATTGCGAGGTGTCGTTCTGGTTCATCTGGCGACACTTTGTTGTCGGGTTGCGACTTGTTCTACCCGGCCAATGGGGCACAAAAGGGCCGGGTTCCTCCGACTTTCGACTGCTTGTGTGCGCTGTGTCGGCTGTGTATCTTGATCAGCCTTTGGCCGTTTGGGCGGCCACACCCCCATTTTTGAGATTGGCCCCACGAGGCGAATCCGAGCGTTTCTAAATAAAAAATTGAGGAGCACATCGATGCGCGTAATTCTGCTGGGAGCTCCCGGGGCCGGTAAAGGTACTCAGGCAAAGTTCATCACCGAAAAGTTCGGTATTCCACAGATCTCCACCGGTGACATGCTGCGTGCTGCGGTCAAGGCCGGCACCGAGCTGGGCCTGAAGGCCAAGAGCGTGATGGACAGCGGTGGCCTGGTGTCCGATGACCTGATCATCAACCTGGTCAAGGAACGCATCAGCCAGGCCGACTGCGCCAATGGCTTCCTGTTCGACGGCTTCCCGCGCACCATTCCCCAGGCCGAAGCGCTGGTGAAGGCCGGTGTCGAGCTGGACAACGTGGTGGAAATCGCCGTCGACGACGAAGAGATCGTCCAGCGCATCGCCGGTCGCCGTGTGCACGAAGCTTCGGGCCGGGTCTACCACACCGTCTACAACCCGCCGAAGATCGCCGGCAAGGATGACATCACCGGTGAAGACCTGGTGCAGCGCAAGGACGACACCGAGGAAACCGTGCGTCATCGCCTGTCGGTCTACCACTCGCAGACCAAGCCGCTGGTGGAGTTCTACCAGCAACTGGCTGCCACCCAGGGCAAGCCTAAGTACAGCCATATCCCTGGCGTCGGTTCGGTGGAAGTGATCACCGGCAAGGTACTCGAAGCCCTGAGCTGAGTTGCCTGAGCGTTTGATCGTTGAACGGCCCGCTTGCGGGCCGTTGCTGTTTATAATGCGTCACTTTTTTCAATGCCTATGGAACCCCGAATGAGCACCTTGCTGGCCCTGGACACCGCGACTGAAGCTTGCTCCGTTGCTTTGCTGCATGACGGCAAGGTCACGAGCCATTACGAGGTGATCCCGCGCCTGCATGCGCAGAAGCTGTTGCCGATGATCCAGGAACTGCTGGCCAATGCCGGGGTGACCTTGCAACAGGTCGAGGCCATTGCCTTTGGCCGTGGCCCGGGGGCCTTCACCGGGGTGCGCATCGCCATCGGCGTGGTCCAGGGCCTGGCCTTTGCTCTGGAGCGCCCGGTGCTGCCGGTATCCAACCTGGCGGTGCTGGCCCAGCGGGCTCTGCGCGAGCATGGCGCGACCCAGGTGGCTTCGGCCATCGATGCGCGCATGGATGAAGTCTATTGGGGCTGCTACCAGGAAGTTGCCGGTGAGATGCGCCTGGTGGGCGCGGAAGCGGTATTGCCGCCGGAAGTCGCGGCCCTGCCCGCAGGCTCCAGCGGCGACTGGTTCGGTGCGGGCACCGGTTGGGGGTATGGCGAGCGCATTGCCGTCGAACTCAGCGGCCAGGACGCCGGCATGCTGCCGCATGCGGTCGACCTGCTGACCCTGGCGCAATTTGCCTGGGAGCGCGGCGAGGCGATCGTTGCCGACCAGGCCCAACCTGTCTATCTGCGGGACAAGGTCGCTACTCCCAAGGCCCGTTGAACCCAGAACAAATGTGCGCGGTTATGCGGATAACTCCTGCATACGCCCGCCAATCGTCCGTTTTTTCAGCCTGAACCTGCCCGGTTTTAAACCTTTTGGCTTTTCTGTGTTCTAGTTATCACTTGGGCATTTGCTAAGTCGAAGCGGTGCCGCTAAATTGCCATCATCGACCCCGGGCTTTTCTGTATGCGTATAGACGGCATCTCCTCTCAGTCCTACCCCATCAAGCGCAAGCCTCGCAAAGGCCGTGCGCTGGTAGACGAGTCCCTGGACGATGCCGACGCGATTGAAGTGCAGCCCGAGCCTTCGGCCCAGAGCCGTTCCCAGGCTTCTTCCCCACGTACCGGCAATCTTCCCGCCCGCCCCCAGGACATGATCTTCCAGCGGGCGATGAAAAAGAGCGTGGCCAACGCCCTGGCCAGCTACCTGACCACCGCCGGCTTTGTCGATTGGGATATGGAAGTGGTGGGTCTCGACCTGCATATCTGATGCTGCCTTATTTCCTCGGTTGTCCTTCCTGGAGCGAAAACGCCTGGCGTGAGTACCTGTACCCGGAAGACGCCCGGCCCAATGATTTCCTCGGCCTGTATTGCCAGGTCTTCAACGCCGTCGAAGGCAATACCACCTTCTATGCACGGCCGGCGCCCGGAACCGTGCAGCGCTGGGCCGAGATCATGCCCGAGCACTTTCGCTTTACCGCCAAGTTCCCCGGTGACATCAGTCACGGCGGCGACCTGCGCGAGCAGTTGAGCGCCGCTGAGTCCTTTATCCAGCTGCTCAGCCCCCTGGGTGAGCGGGTGTCGCCGCTGTGGCTGCAGTTGCCGGCCAGCTTTGCGCCCCAGCGTCTGGCGGAACTGGCCGGGTTCATCGATGGCCTGGAGCGGCCGCTGGCGGTGGAAGTGCGACATCCGGAGTTCTTCACCAAGGGCGATGCCGAGCGCATGCTCAACCGGCTGCTGCGCGAGCGTGGCGTGGAACGCATCTGCCTCGACCCGCGGGCCCTGTTCAGTTGCACGTCGACCGCTCCTGCGGTGCTGCATGCGCAGTCGAAAAAGCCCAAGGTGCCACCGCGCCCCGCAGCCTTCACCCAGTTTCCCCAGGTGCGCTTCATCGGTCATCCGGAGCTTGAGGCCAACGATCCTTTCCTTGAGCCCTGGATCGACAAGGTCGCCGGCTGGATCGAAGAGGGGCGTACGCCCTACGTGTTCCTGCACACTTCGGACAACCGTCTGGCGGCCGAACTGGCGCGGCGTTTTCACGCCCGGCTGATGCAACGTTTGCCTGGCTTGCCCGCATTGCCTGAGTTATACAGAGAGCCCGCTGCGGAGCAACTCGGCTTGCTCTGAAGCGCCTTCACGGCCTTCTTCAGGAGCGAGCCAATGGACGCGCAAACCCTTCGAGCCACTGCCTTCAGGGCCCTGCATGAACGTGCCGGAGCCTTCGTCATTCCCAACCCCTGGGATGCCGGTTCGGCGAAGATGCTCGCCAGCCTCGGCTTCGAGGCCCTGGCCACCACCAGCGCCGGCTATGCCTTTTCCCTGGGGCGCCCGGATGCCGAAGGTGCACTCAGCCTGGAGGACACGCTGGACAACGTGCGCAGCATCGTCGGCGCCAGCAGCCTGCCGGTGGCGGCGGACCTGGAAAACGGGTTTTCCGACAGCCCCGAAGGCTGTGCCCAGGCGCTGCTTCTTGCGGCGGCCAGCGGTGTGGTCGGTGCTTCGATCGAGGACGCCACGGGCCATGCCGAGCAGCCGATCTACGATTTCCAGCTGGCGGTGGAACGCATCGAGGCCTGCGTGGCGGCCGTTCGCAGTCTGCCCTTTCCCTTTACCCTGACCGCCCGGGCGGAAAACCTGCTGCACGGGCGTGATGATCTGGCAGACACCATTCGCCGCTTGCAGGCCTTTGCCGAGGCCGGTGCCGATGTGCTCTATGCCCCGGCCCTGGGCAGTGCCGAGGATATCCAGCAGGTGGTGCGGGCGGTGGCGCCCAAGCCGGTGAACGTGCTGATGTCGGGAGGCCTCAACCTCAGCGTGGCGCAACTGTCGGAGCTGGGCGTCAAGCGCATCAGTGTCGGTTCGGCCCTGGCGCGGGCCGCTTACGGAGCCTTCTACCGGGCTGCGCAAGATATCCATAGCCACGGGCGTTTCGATTTTGCCGACCGGGCGATGCCGTTCGGGCAGATCAATCAAATGTTCAAGCAGCCGTGAAACGGGAGTGTCTGTGCGGGTAGTGAAAGTCCTGGGCGCCTTGTTGTTGCTGGGCGCCCTGTTGTTGATCGGTGTCCGCCTGGGCTGGTTGCCCGTCGCGGACAGTTGGAATCCCTGGGCGCCGCTGGACGTGCGGGCCAAGCCCAACCTGTTGACCCGTTTCAAGCTGGCGCGGCTGCGGAATGACCCGCAACTGTGCGACCAGGTGCTGGCGGGCTCGGGTTTGCGTACCAGCCGCCAGCCCGACAGCCGCACGGACGTCGCTTGCCCATTGAGCAATACCCTGCGTGTACAGGGTGGCGACGTGGCCCTGAGCAGCAGCTTTCTCGCCAGTTGCCCGCTGGCGGTGGCCTTTGCCCTGTATGAGCGCCACGGGCTGCAGTCGGCCGCGCAGGCGGTGTACGGCCAGCGGGTGGCGCGAGTCGATCACCTGGGCAGTTTCGCCTGTCGCAACATGTACAGCCGCGAGAGCGGTGCCCGCAGCCAGCATGCCAGTGCCAATGCCCTGGACATCGCCGGCTTTCGCCTGGGGGATGGGCGCAGCATCAGCGTGCTCCGGGATTGGCCCAAGGACAGCAATGAAGGCCGGTTTCTGCGCCTGGCCCGGGATGGCGCCTGTGACGCGTTCAACGTGGTGCTGGGGCCGGACTACAACAATGCCCATCGCAACCACTTTCATCTGGATGTAGGGCCTTGGTGGGTGTGTCGCTGAGGCTGGGCTCAGGCGGCGATGCGCAGGTTCTGCAGGATCAATGGGCGGGCCCAGCCGATATCGAAGTCCATCGCCCGCTGTTGCTCGATGAGTTCCTGAGGCGGGAACGGCTCCGCGGGTTTGTCCAGCAGGTCCAGTTCGAATTCGGCGATCGGCAGGTGCAGTGGGCGGGGCTCCGGCGCAGGGCCTGGAGCAGGAATCGGCTGGCCGGCGTTGAGCACGATCGGGCGTACCCAGCCACTTTCGAAATCCTGCTGGCGCTGCTGGGCCACGATCTCTTCTGGCGGGAAGGGCGGGGCGGGTTTATCCAGCAGGTCCATTTCAAACTCGGCGATAGGCAGGAACAGCGGCTCCGGCGGGCGGACCTCGGTGTCTTGCACGTCGCAATGACGCTGATTGACGATCTGCGCCAGCACATCGCTGCCGCCAGCCGGTTCAACCGGGCCATCGATGGCCACCGCCGGTACCGATTCAACGCTCGCACCTTCACCCCGTTGCTCGGCCAGGGCCTGGGCAAAGAAGTCCTGCCACAGATGGCTGACGCCGCTCAGTGCCTGGGAGTTGCGCAGGCCATAGTCGCCGTGGGGCGAGATATAACCTATCGATGTGCGTTGAATGTCTGACATTGCTCTCGGTCGACGCTTGAGCTCTGGCAAAATGGCCGATAGTCCTGTTATCGGCAGTTTTTGCCGATCATTAATTTTTTGAGTGTGTTTTCAGATGAATGAGCAACCCGCAGCCTGCCGCATCAAAGTCGAGGCCCTGGGCGCCGGATTCGCCCCAGCGGCCGAGCAATGGGCCGAGCGCCTGGGGCTGGCGCTGCAGGTCGATGAGGCCGAGTTCGCCTTGCAAGTGGGGGAGCAGGGCCTGCAGTTGCAGCAATTGGGGCCGGACGCGCCCGGGCCGGTACGGGTGGATTTCGTCGAGGGTGGTGCAGCCCATCGGCGGCTGTACGGCGGCGGCAGCGGGCAGATGATCGCCAAGGCGGTGGGCGTGGCCCAGGGCGTGCGACCACGGGTGCTGGATGCCACGGCCGGTCTGGGCAAGGATGGCTTCGTGCTGGCGACCCTGGGTTGCGAGATGAGCCTGATCGAGCGCCAGCCATTGATTGGTGCGCTATTGGAAGACGGCCTGGCCCGCGCTGCGCAGGACGCCGAGGTAGGGCCTATCGTGGCCCGCATGCACCTGCTCAAGGGCAATTCCATCGAGCTGATGCGCAACTGGCAGGGTGAACCGCCCCAGGTGATCTACCTCGACCCGATGTTTCCCCATCGGGAGAAAAGTGCCCTGGTGAAGAAGGAAATGCGCTTGTTCCGGCCACTGGTGGGCGATGACAACGACGCCCCGGCCCTGCTCGCCGCGGCCCTGGCCCTGGCCAGCCACCGGGTGGTGGTCAAGCGTCCGCGCAAGGCGCCGTGCATCGAAGGGCCCAAGCCCAGCCATGGACTGGAGGGCAAATCCAGCCGCTACGACATCTACCCGAAGAAGGCCCTCAAGGCCTGAGCCCCCTGTAGCAGCCAGCTTGCCGGCGAAGGCGGTCTCTTCAGCCCGCTTCGCTGGCAAGCCCGCTCCTACATCAGCCAGCGCTTGCGCCTGCCGGTTTCTACGGCCGGTAGGCGCGGATGAACAGCGCCACCACTTCCTGCACATGCTCCTCTGCGGCGGCGCCCCTCAAGGGTTCGCCGCAGCCGTAGAGCAGGCGGAAATTCGCCCCGCCCTTGAGCATGCAGAAAAAGTGCTCGGCGGCGTTGCGCGGCTTGTCGATGCGCAGGGTGCCCAGTTGATTGATCTTCGCCAGCAGCCGCTCCATGCCCTGCAGCACCCGTTCGGGACCGGCCTCGATGAAGATCTGCGAGAGCTTGGGGTCCTGGCTGCCCAGCGTCATGATCAGGCGGTGCAGGTTCACCGACTCGTCGCTGTTGATCAGATGGTGAAAGCCCCGGGCGATGTTCAGCAGGACATTCTCCACCGGCGTTTCGGGGGTCAGTTCGTAGATCAGCGTGGGCAGCTGTTCTTCGCACTTGGCCACCACAGCGGCGGTGAACAAGGTCTCCTTGTCATTGAAATGGCTGTAGACCGTGAGCTTTGAAACCCCGGCCTCAGCGGCGACCGCATCCATGCTGGTACTGGCGTAGCCATTGCTCAAGAACAGGACTTTGGCTGCTTCGAGAATGGCCTGGCGCTTGGCCAGATCCTTGGGCCTGCCTGGCCCAACGTTTGCGGAAATATTGTCGGACATTTTTTCGCTGTTAATACTGGACTGGTGAGTTTGCTATTAATAACATACCGGCCAGTATAAATATTCCAAGCACCATTAGCGAAAGGTCGCCGCCATGTTCCGCTATGCCTTGCCAGTCAGCCTGGCTTTTTTTCTGTCTGCTTGTGGGCACGAAGAGCCCGTTCAAATTGGCATTCGGCCGGCCATGGTGGTCCAGCCAGAGCCCTCGGCAAGAGCTTCGGACAGCTACCCGGGCGAGGTGCGCGCCCGCTATGAGCCGGACCTGGCATTCCGTATCGGCGGCAAGGTCAGCCGACGGCTGGTGGAGGAGGGCGAGCGGGTCAAGGCCAACCAGCCCCTGGCGGAGCTCGACCCGCAGGACGTGCGCCTGCAACTTGAAGCCACCCGGGCCCAGGTCACTGCAGCCAGCGCCAACCTCAACCTGGTCCGCGCCGAGCGTGATCGCTACAAGACCCTGCTGGAGCGGCAGATGGTCAGCCATTCCCAATACGACAACGCCGAGAACCTCTACCGTTCCGGCGAAGCGCGCCTGAAGCAGATCAAGGCCGAGTTCGATGTGGCCAACAACCAGGCCGGCTACGCGGTGCTGCGCGCGCCGCAGGACGGCGTGGTGGCCAAGCGTGCGGTGGAAGTGGGGCAGGTGGTGGCGGCCGGGCAGACGGTCTTCACCCTGGCCACCGATGGCGAGCGTGAGGTGCTGATCAGCTTCCCCGAGCAGAACTACGGCCGCTTCAAGGTCGGCCAACCGGTATCGGTGGAGCTCTGGACCCAGCCGGGCCAGCGTTTCGACGGGCGCATCCGCGAGCTGTCGCCTGCTGCCGATCCCAAGTCCCGGACCTTCGCCGCGCGTATTGCCTTCACTGCCGGCAAGGTTCCCGCCGAGCTGGGCCAGAGTGCCCGGGTGTTCATCCAGAGCGGCGATGCGGTGCCGCTGTCGGTGCCGCTGTCGGCGTTGTCCGCGGAAGGCGGGGCGACTTATGTCTGGCGGGTGGATGCCAACAATACTCTGCACAAGACCCCGGTGCGGGTCGGCGCCTTCGGCGAGAAGAGCGTGCCGGTGCTGGAAGGGCTGAGCGCCAGCGATTGGGTGGTGGCCGCGGGGGTGCATGTGCTCCATGAGGGCTTGCAGGTGCGCCCGGTGGATCGCTCCAACCGCGTGGTCAATCTGGCGGCCAAGGAGTAATCCCCGATGGGTTTCAACCTTTCCGCCTGGGCGTTGCGCAATCGCCAGATCGTTCTGTTCCTGATGCTGCTGCTGGCCATTGTCGGTGCGCTGTCCTACACCAAGCTGGGGCAGAGCGAGGATCCGCCTTTCACCTTCAAGGCCATGGTGATCCGCACCAACTGGCCCGGGGCCACGGCCCAGGAAGTCTCGCGCCAGGTCACCGAGCGCATTGAAAAGAAGCTGATGGAGACTGGCGAGTACGACCGCATCGTGTCCTTCTCGCGGCCGGGGGAGTCCCAGGTGACCTTCATCGCCCGGGACTCGATGCACTCCAACGAGGTTCCCGAGCTGTGGTACCAGGTACGCAAGAAGATCAGCGATATTCGGCAGACCCTGCCGCCCGGTATCCAGGGGCCGTTCTTCAACGATGAGTTCGGCACCACCTTCGGCAATATCTATGCGTTGACCGGGCAGGGCTTCGACTACGCGGTACTCAAGGACTACGCCGACCGCATCCAGATCCAGCTGCAACGGGTCAAGGACGTGGGCAAGGTCGACCTGCTGGGCCTGCAGGACGAGAAAATCTGGATCGAGCTGTCCAACGTCAAGCTGGCGACCCTGGGCCTGCCTCTAGCGGCGGTGCAACAGGCCCTGGAAGAACAGAACGCAGTGTCCACCGCCGGGTTCTTCGAGACCCCGAGCGAGCGGGTGCAACTGCGGGTGTCGGGCAATTTCCAGACCGTGGAGCAGATCCGCAATTTCCCGATCCGCGTCGCCGGTCGTACCTTCCGCATCGGTGATGTGGCGGACGTGCGTCGTGGTTTCAACGATCCGCCCGCGCCGCGCATGCGCTTCATGGGTGAAGACGCCATCGGCCTGGCTGTGGCGATGAAGGAGGGGGGTGACATCCTGGTGCTGGGCAAGGCCCTGGAAGGCGAGTTCTCGCGCCTGCAGAAAAGCCTGCCGGCGGGGATGGAACTGCGCAAGGTGTCCGACCAGCCGGCGGCGGTGAAGACTGGGGTGGGCGAGTTCGTCCGGGTGCTGGCCGAGGCCCTGGTCATCGTGCTGCTGGTGAGTTTCTTCTCCCTGGGAGTGCGGACCGGGATGGTGGTGGCCCTGGCGATTCCCCTGGTGCTGGCGATGACCTTCGCCACCATGTACTACCTGGGGATCGGCCTGCACAAGATTTCCCTGGGGGCGCTGGTGCTGGCCCTGGGCTTGCTGGTGGACGACGCGATCATTGCGGTAGAGATGATGGCGATCAAGATGGAGCAGGGCTTCGACCGGATCAAGGCCGCCAGCTTCGCCTGGACCAGTACCGCCTTCCCCATGCTCACCGGCACCCTGATCACTGCGGCGGGCTTCCTGCCGATCGCCACGGCCCAGTCCGGCACGGGCGAATACACCCGTTCGATCTTCCAGGTGGTGACCATTGCCCTGGTGGCCTCGTGGATTGCAGCCGTGGTGTTCGTGCCGTACCTGGGGGAAAAACTGCTGCCGGACCTGGCGAAGATCCACGCCGCCAAGCACGGCGCCGAATCCAATCCCCACGGTACACCCTTCTACCAGCGGGTCCGGCGGGTAGTGGGCTGGTGCGTGGAGCGGCGCAAGACGGTGATCGTCCTGACCATCCTGCTGTTCGTAGGCTCGGTGATGCTGTTCCGTTTCGTTCCCCAGCAGTTCTTCCCGGCCTCGGGTCGCCTGGAACTGATGGTCGACCTGAAGCTGGCGGAAGGCGCGTCCCTGAGCAACACCGCCGATGAGGTCAAGCGTCTGGAAGCCCTGCTCAAGGAGCATGCGGGCATCGACAACTACGTGGCCTACGTGGGCACCGGTTCGCCGCGGTTCTACCTGCCGCTGGACCAGCAACTGCCGGCCACCAGCTTTGCCCAGTTCGTGGTGCTGGCCAAGAGCATCGAGGAGCGTGAAGAGCTGCGCGGCTGGTTGATCGAAACCCTCAACGAGCAGTTCCCGGCGCTGCGCTCGCGGGTCACGCGCCTGGAGAACGGGCCGCCCGTGGGCTACCCGGTGCAGTTCCGGGTCACCGGCGAGCACATCGAGGAAGTCCGCGCCCTGGCGCGCAAGGTAGCGGCCAAGGTGCGAGAGAACCCCCATGTGGTCAACGTGCACCTGGATTGGGAAGAGCCCAGCAAGGTGGTCTACCTGAACATCGACCAGGACCGGGCCCGGGCCTTGGGAGTGAGCACCGCCAACCTGTCGAAATTCCTCCAGAGTTCGCTGATCGGTTCCACCGTCAGCCAGTACCGGGAAGACAACGAGCTGATCGAGATCCTGCTGCGGGGCACCCGCGAGGAACGCACCGAGCTGTCGTTGCTGCCGAGCCTGGCGGTGCCTACCGAGAATGGCCAGAGCGTGTCCCTGTCCCAGGTGGCAACCCTGGAGTACGGCTTCGAAGAAGGGGTGATCTGGCACCGCAACCGCCTGCCCAACGTCACCGTGCGCGCCGACATCTACGGCAAGGAGCAGCCGGCGACCCTGGTGCAGCAGATCCTGCCGACCCTGGAGCCGGTTCGCGCGGAGCTGCCCGATGGTTACCTGCTGGAAGTGGGTGGCACGGTCGAGGACTCGACCCGGGGCCAGAACTCGGTGAAGGCCGGCGTGCCGCTGTTCATCGTGGTGGTGCTGACCTTGCTGATGATCCAGCTGCGCAGTTTCTCGCGCACGGCCATGGTGTTCCTCACGGCGCCCCTGGGATTGATCGGGGTCACCTTGTTCCTGCTGGTGTTCCGCCAGCCCTTCGGCTTCGTGGCCATGCTCGGGACCATTGCCCTGTCGGGGATGATCATGCGCAACTCGGTGATCCTGGTGGACCAGATCGAGCAGGACATCAAGGCGGGGCACAAGCCCTGGGATGCGATCATCGAAGCCACGGTGCGGCGTTTCCGGCCCATCGTGCTGACCGCCCTGGCGGCGGTGCTGGCGATGATCCCGCTGTCGCGCAGTGTGTTCTTCGGGCCGATGGCAGTGGCCATCATGGGTGGGCTGATCGTGGCGACGGCGCTGACCCTGTTGTTCCTGCCGGCGCTGTATGCGGCCTGGTTCAGGGTCAAGAAAACCTAGGAACCGGTATGCGGGAATACATCCTGTAGGAGCCGGCTTGCCGGCGAAGAGGCCCTTGGGGCAGGCGCTTGTCCTGGCGACGTCTTCGCCAGCAAGCTGGCTCCTACAGGTAGCGGGGAGGCTTACAGGGTGCCGAAGACTTTCTTGGCCAGGCTGGTGGCGGCTGCCGCCGGGTTCTGGCGAATGGTTTCTTCCTGCTTGCCGATCATTTCGAACAGGCCATTGAGGGCTTGTTCGGTCACGTAACTCTCGATGTTGGCGCTCTTGGCATCCAGCACGCCGAGCGTCGCAGCCTGGCCGGCGAAGGAGTTGTACTGCTTGGCCAGGCCGACCTGGTCAGTGGCCTGCTTGACGATCGGCAGGAACTTGGCGCGGATCTGCTCGCGGCTGCTCTTGTCCAGGTATTGGGTGGCGGAGTCCTTGCCGCCGGCAAGAATGCCCTTGGCGTCAGCCACGGTCATCTTCTTCACGGCATCCACCAACAGGGCCTGGGCTTGCGGCACAGCGGCCTCGGCAGCCTTGTTCATGCTGGTTTCAAGCTGATCGACCTGGTCGCCCATGCCGAACTGTTTCATTTTTTTCGCGACTTTGCCCAGGTTGCCGGGCAGCTCGATGCGCACCTCGGGGTTGTTGCTGAAACCACCTGGGGTGCCCAGCTGTTTGACGGCGATCTGCGCACCCTGGGTCAGGGCATCTTTCAGGCCACCGCTGGCGTCACCCTGGGACAGGTCGCTCAGGGACAGGGCCAGGGCGCTGGCGGAGATCAATAGGCCAGCGCACAGGCTGGTGAAACGAAGCGAAGTACGGAGCATGGCGGCTTCCTTGTGCAATAAGAATTAACGAACAGCGTCGACCCGCAGCTTCAAGGGCTGCGGGTCGCTGCCGTCGAGTTTAACGGCGTTGTTTTCGGTGGTGATGAAGACCAGCTGGCCAGCCACTTCAATCCGCGCGCTGACCGAATAGCGGTGGCCGGGCTTGACCTGGGCCGGGTCGTAGCTGAGGTGAAAGGGCAGCGGCACCTGGCCCTTGACCGGACCGCTCTGCTCGGCCAGGACCACGGCAGGGGCGTCGGCCAGTGACACGTCCTGCAGGCTCACGCTCAGGGTGGCGGCCGGAGGCAGGGCGATGCGCTGCAAGTAGAAGACTTCGCCGTCGAGGCTGGCCTTGGCAGCGGGATTCATGGACTGGCAAGCGCCGAGCAGCGCGGTGGCGGCCAGCAGGCTGAGCTTTTTCATCGCGGATCTCCGTATCGAGGGCGCCGCAGCTGCTCCGGCGCCCGTAAGAATCTAGTCGTTTTGCGCAGGTGCCGCGAGCTGGTCGGCGGCGTCTTCGCTGCGGTGCAGGGCGACCTGGCGGATCGACAGGCGAATTTCTGCCGGCAGCACGCGCTTGGCGGCACCTTCGGCCAGCTCCCCCAGCGCTTCGTGGTAGCTCAGCTTGCCGGCTTCGTCGCGGCGCAGCACACCCTGGTCCAGCAGGGTCTGGATAAAGTGGCGGAACAGGCTCTTGTCGAAGAACTCCGGGGCATTGAGGCCATGCAGGATCGACAGGCGCTGGGCCATGACCGTGCACAGGTCTTCCAGCTCCTCGGCGCTGATGCTGTTCTGGCCGCTGTTGAGCAACAGGGAAATAGCCATGTAGAAGCGTTGCAGGGTCTGGGCAATGCTCTTGGACAGCAGGGTCAGCAGGACGAAATGCCGCGAGCTCGGGGCCGGACGCTGGTACAGGTCCTTCTCGAAGCGCAGCAGGCCCTGTTCGACAAAGGCCTCCAGCCACTGGTCCACCACCGCGTCCAGCTCATCCAGCGGCCAGCGGATGAACAGCTCCGATTGCAGGTAGGGATAAAGCGCGCGGGTATAACGCAGGATCTGTTCGCGGCTCATGCGCGACGAGCTCTGGAAGAAGCTCGCCAGCAACGCCGGCAGGGCGAAGATGTGCAGCACGTTGTTGCGGTAGTAGGTCATCAGGACGGCGTTCTGCTCGTCCAGGTAGAGGATCTTGCCCAGGGCGTCGCTCTGTTCGGCCAGCAGGTCCATGTCCTTGACGTGCTGGATCAGAGCCCGGCCGTCGCCTTCGGGCAAGGTGGTGTGGGGCGAGTAGGGCACGCGACGCAGCAGTGCCAGGTACAGGTCCAGGACCCGCGCCATGGCGCGGTCGTCCAGGGCCAGGCGGGTGGTGGAAAGCAGGGCCAGGGCCACCAGGTTCACCGGGTTGATCGCCGCGGCTTCGTTGAGGTGCTGGGCCACCCGCTCGCCGAGACGGTTGGTGGTTTCATTGAGCCAGGCCGGGCGGTACTGCGGGCCCAGCTCCTGGGTCCGCCAGTCCGGCTGTTCCTGGTCGAGGAATTCCGCCAGCTTGATCGGTTCGCCGAAGTTCACCGCCACCTGGCCGAAGCGCTGCTTGAGGGCGCCGATGACCTTGAAGATGTCGAAAATCGACTCTTTCTTCTTACTCGCGCCGCGCAGCTCGCCCAGGTAGGTCCGGCCTTCCAGCACCCTTTCATAGCCGATGTACACCGGTACGAAGACGATGGGCATGCGCGAGGAGCGCAGGAAGCTGCGCAGGGTGATTGCCAGCATCCCGGTCTTGGGTTGCAGCATGCGCCCGGTGCGCGAACGGCCGCCCTCGACGAAGTACTCCACCGGGAAACCCTTGGTGAACAAGGTGTGCAGGTATTCGTTGAACACCGAGGTGTAGAGCGGGTTGCCCTTGAAGGTGCGGCGCATGAAGAAGGCCCCGCCGCGACGCAGCAGGCCGCCGATCACCGGCATGTTGAGGTTGATCCCGGCGGCGATGTGCGGCGGGGTCAGGCCGTTGCGAAACAGCAGGTAGGACAGCAGCAGGTAGTCGATATGGCTGCGGTGGCAGGGCACGTAGATCACTTCGTGGCCCTGGGCGATCTTCTGCACGCCTTCGAGGTGGTTGACCTTGATCCCGTCGTAGATCTTGTTCCAGAACCAGCTCAGCACCACTTCCAGGAAGCGGATCGCGGTGTAGGTGTAGTCCGAGGCGATCTCGTTGCCGTAGCGCAGGGCCTGGGCCTTGGCTTTTTCCGGGGAAATCTTTTCGCGCTCGGCCTCGTCGAGGATCGCCTGTTTCACCAGGGGCTGGTTCAGCAGGCCCTTGACCAGGTTGCGCCGGTGGGAAATGTCCGGGCCGATGACCGCAGCCTTGAGGTTGCGAAAGTGCACCCGCAGGATGCGCTGGGCCATGCGCACGGTGCGCTCGTGGCCCTTGTTGTGCTCGATCAGCTCGCGCAGGTTGATCGGTGCGGAGAACTGCACCCGGGTCTTGCGTCCCAGGATCATGATGCTCAGCAGCCGGCGCAGGCGCCCGGTGACCGCCCAGCTGTCGGCGAACAGCAGCTTCCACGGGCTCGATTCGCTGTCCGGCGACTGGCCCCAGAATACGCTGACCGGAATGATCTGTGCATCTTCGGCGGCATTCTGGGTCAGGGCGCTGACCAGCCGGGTCAGGGTCGGTGGCGCCCCGCGCTTGTCCTGGCGACCAAGCCAGTCGGGCTCCGGGGTCAGGTAGAAGAAGGCCGCCGGTTCCAGCAGGTTGCCCACCGACACCGGCAGTACCGGACGTGGCAGCCCAGCCTTGGTGCATTCGGTATCGACCACGGCGAGATCGGTCAGGGACGGGTTTTGCAGGACGTAGAACACCGGTCGGCTGCGGTCGAGGTCGAGGGTGAAGGACGACTGGTTGATGGTTTCCGAGCGGACCCAGAGGTACAGCAGTCGGCGCAAGGTGCCAAACACAAGACGGCGGATCGGGGAGCGGGTCATACGGCTTCTGCGTGAGTGAGTAGAAAACCGAGCAACTGCTCGGGGCCGGTAGTGTGCCGGATTCGCCGAAAATCGGCAAAAAAGCGCCGAAACAAGATTGAGTTGAGAGTTTTTACGCCTGTCATATACTCGGCCGACTCTCCCGCGGTCGTATCGCTTTCACTCATAGAGAGGCAGGCTGGGGGAAAGTTCTCAGGGTTTGGTTGCAGTGCGCCAATCCAATAATAAAAAAATGAGGTATGGATTCATGACTACTCGTGAGACAGGCAACGTGAAGTGGTTCAACGACGCCAAGGGCTACGGTTTTATCCAGCGTGAAGGCGGGGCGGACGTATTTGTCCACTACCGGGCGATCCGTGGCGAAGGCCACCGCTCCCTGACCGAAGGCCAGCAGGTGGAATACGCTGTGGTCGAAGGCCAGAAAGGTCTGCAAGCCGAAGACGTCGTCGGCCTGTAACCCACCCTGTAGGAGCTGGCTTGCCAGCGAAGGCGCCCGTCTATCGAACGCAAGTCTTGAAGGCCTCTTCGCCGGCAAGCCGGCTCCTACGGGTATGCACTGTTCAGGCAGTGCGCCAGGTAATCTCTTCTTCACCGTCGGCGCTGATGCGAATCCAGCGATCGGCGGACTCTTCACCCTCTTCCTCGACCCAGCTGCCCGGTGCGCAGCGCACCTCCACATTCAACGCGGCAAAGGCGGCGCGGGCGCAGGCGATGTCGTCATCCCACGGGGTCTGGTCGCTTTCCAGGTACAGGCTGTTCCACTTGCCCACGGCCTTGGGCAGCCAGGTCACGGGCACCTGGCCTGCGGTGCATTTGTAGGTCTGGCCTTTTTGTACCCAGTCGCTGCACGGGCCAAGCACGGCGCCAAGCCAGGCGGCGATGGCCTTGTAGTCGACGTCGGCGTCTTTCAGGTAAATCTCGATATCGGGCTGGCGCATGGATGTCCTCATTGCCGGTCTGAAAAATCCATTCGCGGATTTCTTCGGCCGCGAGCACAGGCTCGGGGCCTTGGGTTTTAGTGGGTTATTGCAGCACGAAGTAATCGTAGCGCATCGATACGCTGACCTCGAAAGGCTCGGCCTGCTCGATCACCGCGGCGCGGCGCTCGGCGCTGGCGCGCCAGCCGTGGGGCGTCATGGCCAGCAGGTTGGCGCGGTCTTGCGGGCATTCCAGGTGCAGCTTGAACTCCAGGGTTTCGCTGTGGGCCAGGGCCATGCCTTCGGGTACCAGGGCCAGGTGCTTGTCGTCGGTGTATTCGCGCACTTCGTCGTACAGGCGTTCGCGCAGTTCCATCAGGTGGCCGCTGGTGGGACCTACCTTCATCAGGCCGCCGCCGGGGCTGAGCAGGCGCTTGGCCTCCAGCCAGTCGAGGGGGCTGAAGACGCTGGCCAGGAACTGGCAGCTGGCGTCCGCCAGGGGGATGCGCGCCATGCTGGCGACCATCCAGGTCAGTTGCGGGGCACGACGGCAGGCGCGCTTCACCGCCTCCCGGGAAATATCCAGGGCGTAGCCATCGGCAGCGGGCAGGGCCTGGGCCAGTTGCGCGGTGTAGTAACCCTCGCCACAGCCGATGTCGACCCAGCGCTGGGGCGCGCGTTCTGCCGCCAGCTCCGCCAGGCGCCGGGCCACCGGGGCGTAGTGGCCGGCGTTGAGAAAGTCGCGGCGGGCCTCGACCATGGCCTGGTTGTCGCCCGGGTCACGGCTGTTCTTGTGCTGCACCGGCAGCAGGTTCAGGTAGCCCTGGCGTGCCCGGTCGAAACGATGCCCGGCCGGGCAGACCACGCCGTTGTCCACGGCGTTCAGCGGGGCACTGCAGAGAGGACAGGCAAGCATCAGGCGAGCAACTTGATCAGGGTCTGGTAGTAGATTTCGGTCAGCACATCGAGGTCGCTGGCCAGTACCCGCTCGTTGACCTGATGGATGGTGGCGTTGACCGGGCCCAGTTCCACCACCTGGGTGCCCAGGGTGGCGATGAAGCGCCCGTCGGAGGTGCCGCCACTGGTGGAGGCCTTGGTGTCGCGCCCGGTGACCTGCTTGATGCTGGCCGATACCGCGTCCAGCAGGGCGCCGGGTTCGGTGAGGAACGGCAGGCCGGACAGGGCCCACTCCACATGCCAGTCCAGGCCGTGCTTGTCGAGGATGGCCGCGACCCGCTGCTGCAGGCCTTCCACCGTGGATTCGGTGGAGAAGCGGAAGTTGAACACCGCCACCAGATCACCGGGGATCACGTTGGTGGCGCCGGTGCCGGAATTGAGGTTGGAGATCTGGAAACTGGTGGGTGGGAAGAAGGCGTTGCCGTCATCCCAGTGCTCCGCCGCCAGTTCCGCCAGGGCCGGTGCCGCCAGGTGGATCGGGTTCTTCGCCAGGTGCGGGTAGGCCACGTGGCCCTGTACCCCGCGCACGGTGAGCTTGGCGCCGAGGGAGCCACGGCGGCCGTTCTTGACCACGTCGCCCACCAGGCTGGTGCTCGAAGGCTCACCGACGATGCACCAGTCCAGGCGCTCCTTGCGTGCCGCCAGGCGCTCCACCACGGCCTTGGTGCCATGGTGCGCGGGGCCTTCTTCGTCGCTGGTGATGAGGAAGGCTACCGAGCCCTTGTGGTCCGGGTAGTCGGTGACGAAACGCTCAGCGGCCACCAGCATGGCCGCCAGGCTGCCCTTCATGTCCGCTGCGCCACGGCCGCAGAGCATGCCGTGCTCGTCGATCAGAGCGTCGAACGGGTCGTTCTGCCAGGCCTGGACCGGGCCGGTAGGCACCACGTCGGTGTGGCCGGCAAAACACAGCACCGGGCCTTCATGCTGGCCATGGCTGGCCCAGAAGTTGTCCACGTCCTCGATGCGCATCGGTTCCAGCTTGAAGCCGGCATCCCCCAGGCGCTGCATCATCAGCTTCTGGCAGTCGGCGTCGATCGGCGTCACCGAGGGGCGACGGATCAGATCACAGGCAAGTTGCAGGGTCGGCGAAAGCTCGGCATGGGCCGTCATGGGTAACTCCGGTGCAAGGCATTGTGCAGGAGCCGGCGGGGCGGCGAGGGCGGTTTAATCGATACACCGCGTTGCTTGGTTCGCTGGCAAGCCAGCTCCTACAGGGTTGGGCGAGGCGCGCAAAATGGCGGATATCTTAAAGCAAAACGGCGGCCAGAGGCCGCCGTTTAGTGCTTTGGATCGATTTAGGTTGCGGGAGCCGGCTGGCTTTCTTCCGCCGGTTTTGGCAGCGACGAAAGGAAGGCCATGACCAGCGCTGCCACGTAAGGCAAAGACTGCACCAGGAGCATGGTCACCCAGAAGCGCATGTCGTTGCTCGGCAGGCCCTGCACCAGGAAGATCCCCAGCGCCGCGCCCCACAACAGCAGCATGATGAACAGCTCTTCCCGGGCTTCCGAGATCGCCACCCAGAAGCCGTGGTTGTCGGCGTTCTTCGGGGTGCGGAAGAACGGAATGCTGCTGGTGAAGAAACCGTACAGCACCGCCTTGGCGATGGTGTGGGACAAGGCCAGGCCCGCCAGGGCCGCGCAGAACGCGTCCTTGAGGTTGACCCCCACCGCACGGCGGTAGAGGAAGATGATCTTGCCCACCTTGAACACGAACAGCGCCAGCGGCGGGATGGCGAAGATCAGCAGCGGCGGGTCGACCCGTTGCGGCACGATGATCATCGCCGCCGACCACAGCAGGGCGCCGACGGTGAAGAAGATGTTCATGCCGTCCGCTACCCACGGCAGCCAGCCCGCGAGGAAGTGGTAGCGCTGGCCACGGGTCAGCTCGGTGTTCTTGCCGCGCAGCAGGCTGGCGGTGTGGCGCTTGATGATCTGGATCGCGCCATAGGCCCAGCGGAAACGCTGCTTCTTGAAGTCGATGAAGGTGTCGGGCATCAGGCCCTTGCCGTAGCTTTCGTGGTGGTACGCCGCCGACAGGCCTTTCTCGAACACCCGCAGGCCCAGCTCGGCATCTTCGCAGATGCACCAGTCGGCCCAGCCCAGCTCTTCGAGCACTGTGCGCCGGGTCATGGTCATGGTGCCGTGCTGGATGATCGCGTCACGGTCGTTGCGGGTGACCATGCCGATATGGAAGAAGCCTTTGTATTCCGCGTAGCAGAGCTTCTTGAAGGTGCTTTCGTTCTGGTCGCGATAGTCCTGGGGCGACTGCACGATGGCGATCTTCGGATCGGCGAAGTGCGGCACCATGTGCTTGAGCCAGTTGCGGTCGACGCAGTAGTCGGAATCGATCACCGCGATCACTTCGGCGTCCTTGGCGGTGTGCGGCAACAGATAGTTCAGCGCACCGCCCTTGAAGCCGGCCAGGGGCGCGACGTGGAAGAACTTGAAGCGCGGGCCGAGGGTCTCGCAATAGGCCTGCACCGGTTCCCAGACCGCCGGGTCCTTGGTGTTGTTGTCGATGATCAGGACTTCGAAGTCCGGGTAATCGAGGTTGGCCAGGGCATTGAGGGTCTGTTTGACCATCTCCGGCGGCTCGTTGTAGCAGGGCACGTGGATCGAGACTTTCGGCCGGTAGCTGGAGTCCCCCTCCACCGGCAGGAATTCGCGCCGGCGCTTGTGGATCCACACCGCTTCGGCCAGTTCATGGGCCTCGGTCAGCAGCACGATGAACACCCCCAGCGCGCCGAGGGCCAGGAGGAAGCCCACCGTCAGGCTGAACCAGGTGCTGTATTGCTGGCTGTAGTCGTAGCCGATCCACACCAGCACCGAACCGCAGAGGAACGCGATAAAGGTCAGGAAGGTCCGGCCGCGCTGGCGCAGGGCCGAGCCGTCGATCATCAGCAGGGTCAGCGACAGCAGCGCCAGCACCACCGAGCCGATGGCCAGCACCCGCCATTGCGGGATGGCCACCACCGGGCCTTCGAAGTTGAATTTCTGCTGGCGCGCGGCGTTGAACACGCCCCAGTAGGCGCCCACCGAACCTTCGTCGCTGGCCTTCCACGGCTGGTCGAAGGCTTCGATGACAAAGTAGTTGTAGCCCTGGCGGTTGAGCTTGTTGACCAGGGTACGCAGGTAGATCGCCTGGTCCGCCGGGCTGGCGTCGGCGCCACCACGCATGCGGCCGTTGCTCGGCCAGCCCACTTCGGACAGCAGCAGCGGCTTTTTCGGGAACATCTTCTTCAGGTCCCGGGCGCGATCGAGGACGAACTGCTCGGCCTTGTCCACCGGGATGAACTCCCAGTAGGGCAGGATGTGCGCGGCGATCAGGTCGACGTGCTTGGCCAGCCCCGGGTTTTCCTCCCAGACGTGCCATTGCTCCGAGGTGGTGACCGGAACTTTTACCGCGGCACGCACCCGGTCGAGAATCACCGACAGTTGGTCGGCGGTGATTTCCTTGCGGAAGATCGCCTCGTTACCCACCACCACCCGCACGACGCTGCGGGAGGTATTGGCCAGTTCGATGGCGCGCATGATTTCCCGCTCGTTGCGCTCCAGGTCCGGGCTGATCCAGATCCCCAGGGTCACGCGCAGGCCGAACTCTTCCGCGAGCCTCGGGATGTCTTCCAGGCTGCCGTCCACCGAATAGGTACGGATGTTGTCGGTCAGCTTGCTCATGATCTCCAGGTCGCGACGCATTTCATCGTCGGACGGGTACTGGTCCTTCTGCGGGAACTGGCCCTGCTGGAAAGGCGAGTAGGAAAAACCGGAGATCTGTTCCGGCCAGTCGGGGGCCGAGACCGGGCGATTGATCAGCGCCCAGAAACCGGTGAACAGCGCGGCAATGGCCAGCACTATCACCAGGTTGAGTCCAAATTTACGCGATGACATAGCTATTTCGGGTTCCAAAAGGTGTGGAACGAGGGAAGGGTTGGCAGGCGCCAAACGGCGGGCATCCTACACCGGCCCTCAACTGAGCGTACAGCGCACAGAGGAAAGCCAGACCTTGGGCACTGTATTCGGGTTTAAGTTCTTTACTTGTAGCTTCAAGGTTAAAACTTGTCGCGTTGAGGCCCTATAATGCGCGCCGGTTTTTTAGGTGATGGTCATGAGTACAGAAGATCCACGGTTTGCCGGCGTCGCCCGTTTGTATGGCATTGAAGGCCTGGAGCGGCTGCGGGCGGCCCATGTGGCGATCGTCGGAGTCGGCGGGGTCGGTTCCTGGGCGGCAGAAGCCATCGCCCGTTGCGGGGTGGGCGAGATCTCGCTGTTCGACCTCGATGACGTCTGCGTCAGCAACAGCAACCGCCAGTTGCACGCGCTGGACAGCACTGTGGGCAAGCCCAAGGTCGACGTCATGGCCGAACGCCTGCGGGGCATCAATCCGGGCTGCAGGGTGCACGCGGTGGCGGACTTCGTCACCCGCGAGACCATGGCCGAGTACATCACCCCAGACATCGATTGCGTGATCGACTGCATCGACAGTGTCAATGCCAAGGCGGCGCTGATTGCCTGGTGCAAGCGACGCAAGATCCAGATCATCACCACCGGCGGCGCGGGGGGGCAGATCGACCCGACGCTGATCCAGGTCTGCGACCTGAACCGTACCTTCAATGACCCGTTGGCCTCCAAGGTGCGCTCCACCCTGCGCCGCGACTACGGTTTCTCGCGCACCGTAACCCGGCACTACAGCGTGCCTTGCGTGTTTTCCACCGAGCAGCTGCGTTATCCGAAGCCGGACGGCAGCATCTGCCTGCAGAAGAGTTTTGTCGGCGATGGCGTCAAGCTCGACTGTGCCGGCGGCTTTGGCGCGGTGATGATGGTGACCGCGACCTTCGGCATGGTGGCGGCGACCAAGGCGGTGGACAAGATTGTCGCCGGCGTGCGCCGCCCGTCGGAACGCAGCAAACCCGCCGCCCCGTAGGAGCTGGCTTGCCAGCGAAGAGGGCCGCGAGGAGGGTGCAAGGCTTATGGGCCTGTTCGCCAGCAAGCAGGCTCCTACGGAGTTAGGGGGCGCTGGCCAGTTCGCTCATGCGTTGCAAGACGGCGTTCAGGCCATTGCTGCGCGAGGGCGAGAGCTGGCGCGACAGGCCCAACTGGTTGAACCAGTCGGCCAGGTCCACTTCCCGCAACTGCTGTGCCGTCAGGCCATTGACCCGCGCCAGGAGCAGGGCCACCAGCCCGCGAATCAGCCGCGCGTCGCTGGCCGCGGCAAACTGCCAATGACCGTTTTCCAGGGCCGCCACCAGCCAGACCTGGCTTTCACAGCCGTGCACCCGGTTGACCTCGACCCGGTCGGCCTCGCTCAGGGGCGGCAGGCGCTCGCCCCATTGCATCAGCAGGCGCGCCCGCTGTTCCCAGCCGGCAGCCCCCTGGAAAATCTCCAGGGCGGCGACGGCATCCGCCGGCAGGCTCATCGCAGCAGTTCCAGGGCCTGATCCAGGGCTTCGAAGAAACGCTCCAGGTCCTCGGAATCGTTGTACAGCGCCAATGACACGCGAATCGCTCCGGCCAACCCCAGGCTTTTCATCAGCGGCATGGCGCAGTGGTGCCCGGCGCGTACGGCAATGCCTTGTTCGGTCAGCAGGTGCGCCAGGTCGGCGTTGTGCACCCCATCCACGACAAAACTGACCAGGGCCACTTGCGGCGAGCCCAGCAGGCGGATGCCATTGCGCGCCTGCAAGCCGTGCAGCAGGTAGGCGTGCAGCGCTGCTTCATGGTCGGCCAGTGCTTGTTGATCCAGGCCGGCAAGATAATCCAGGGTGGCCCCCAGGCCGATGACCCCGGCAATCGGCGGCGTACCGGCCTCGAACCCCAGGGGGGCGGGGCGGAAGCTGGCGTGCTGGTAATCGGCGTCCTGGACCATTTCACCGCCGAACTGCCAGTGGCGCAGGCCCTTGAGTGCTGCATGACGGCCAAACAGCACGCCGACCCCATCCGGGCCGTACAGCTTGTGGCTGGAGAACACATAGAAGTCGCAGCCCAGGGCCTGTACATCGTGGCGGCCATGGACCACGCCCTGGGCGCCGTCGATCACCGTCAGTGCGCCCTGGGCCCTGGCCATGGCCAGCAGTGGGGTCAAGGGTTGCCAGGCGCCAAGCACGTTGGACAGCTGGCTCACCGCCAGCAAACGGGTTCGCGGGCCGATCAAGCGGCTTGCCGCGTCGACGTCGATCAGGCCGTCCGGGTCCAGGGGCAGGACCATCAGCTTGAGACCGCGACGTTGGGCCAGTTGCTGCCAGGGCAGCAGGTTGGCGTGGTGCTCCAGGGCGCTGATGACGATTTCATCGCCCGGGGAAAATTGGTGCTCCAGGCCGTAGGCCAGAAGATTCAGCGCGGAGGTCGCGCCGTGGGTGAAGACGATTTGCCCACTGTCACCGGCATTCAGCCATTGGCCGACCTTGCTGCGGCTGTCTTCGAACGCTTGGGTGGCGTGGGCGCCGGGCAGGTGTTGCGCACGATGAACGTTGGCGGCGCCATTGGCGTAGTAGTGCGCCAGCGCGTCCAGCAGGGCTTGGGGTTTTTGCGTGGTGGCGGCGTTGTCCAGGTACGTCTGGTCCTGGCGATGCAGGGCGGCGATGGCCGGGAAGTCGGCGCGCCAGGGGGAGGCTACAAGCATGGTGGCAGAACTCGTTTGAACAGGCCGGGCGCCGATGATAAGCGCCTGGCCGGTTCCAGTGAAACCGAATCGCTGCTTAGTTGTGAGCGTGCAGCGCTTCGTTCAGCTCGATGGCCGACTTGTGGGTCTTGCACTCCACGGCGCCGGTTTCCGAGTTGCGACGGAACAGCAGGTCCGGCTGGCCGGCCAGTTCCCGGGCCTTGAGCACTTTGACCAGTTGGTTGTTCTCGTCCAGCAGCGCCACCTTGGTGCCGGCGGTCACGTACAGGCCCGACTCCACGGTATTGCGGTCGCCCAGCGGGATGCCGATACCGGCGTTGGCGCCGATCAGGCAACCTTCGCCGACCTTGATCACGATGTTGCCGCCACCCGACAGGGTGCCCATGGTGGAGCAACCGCCGCCCAGGTCCGAACCCTTGCCGACGAACACGCCTGCGGAAACCCGGCCTTCGATCATGCCCGGGCCTTCGGTGCCGGCGTTGAAGTTGACGAAACCTTCGTGCATCACGGTGGTGCCTTCCCCGATGTAGGCGCCCAGGCGAATCCGCGCACTGTCCGCGATACGCACGCCGCTCGGCACCACGTAGTCGGTCATTTTCGGGAATTTGTCCACCGAGAACACTTCCAGCAGCTCGCCGCGCAGGCGCGCTTCCAGTTGACGCTCGGCCAGCTCGCCGAGGTCGATGGCGCCCTGGCTGGTCCAGGCCACGTTCGGCAGCAGCGGGAACACACCGGCCAGGCTCAGGCCGTGCGGCTTGACCAGGCGGTGGGACAGCAGGTGCAGCTTCAGGTAGGCCTCTGGAGTGGAGGTCAGCTGGGCATCTTCGGCCAGCAGGGTCGCTACCAGCGGCTTGTGGCTTTCGGCCAGGCGGGTCAGCAGGGCGGCCTGGGTGGCGTCGATGCTTTTCAGTGCGTCGGCCATTTGCGCGGCCTGGGCGGTGGTGAACGTGATGGCCTGGTTGCCTTCGCTGTAGCCGAGGATCGGCGCTACGGCAGCGACGATTTCAGCCGCAGGCTGGAGCAGGGGCGATGCGTAAAACACTTCCAGCCAAGCGCCTTGACGGTTCTGGGTGCCGACACCGAATGCCAGGCTGAACAGGGTAGTGGACATGCAGTTACCTCTTGCGAAATTGATTGAGCAGGCTTACTTGAGCGCCGCTGCGTAAAGGTCTGGCTTGAAGCCAATCAGGGTCTTGTCTCCGAGATCGAGCACCGGGCGCTTGATCATCGAAGGTTGCGCGAGCATCAGTTCAACGGCTTTCGCCTGGTCGAGATCGGCTTTGCTTTCGTCATCGAGTTTGCGAAAGGTCGTGCCCGCGCGGTTCAACACCACCTGCCAGCCGTGCTCGTCGCACCACTGATTCAGGTGCTCACGGTCAATGCCGGAGGTTTTGTAATCATGGAAGTCATAGCTGACAGCGTGTTCATCGAGCCAGGTGCGCGCCTTTTTCATGGTGTCACAGGCTTTGATGCCGAAAAGGTGCAACGTTTTGCTTGAAGCGGTCAAGGAATTGCCCCCTTTGGAGATGCTGGAGATGAAAGGTCACGGATTATGCCACGACCGCGCCGATTCGGCGTCGGCTGCTGCGGGGCTTTGTCGCATTGTGTTTCCACGCCCGGGCGCCGTTGCGACTTTTGTGCAGCGGCGTAAACGCAGCTTAAGCGGCTAATATGGCACTTCTGCGGTGAATTCCTGCCGCCGTTGTGTGTCTGCTTTGAAGTTTCAGATCGGGAAGCCCGCTTTATGCAAACCGCCTATACCGTCCTCATCCTGCTGATGCTGGTGAGCCTCTCGCGTCTTGTCGGACGGGTGATTCCACTGCCGCTGCCCCTGGTGCAGATTGCCGCCGGCGCCTTGCTGGCCTGGCCGACCCTGGGGTTGCACGTGGCCCTGGACCCGGAGCTGTTTCTCTTCCTGTTCTTGCCGCCGCTGTTGTTTTCCGATGGCTGGCGCATGCCCAAGCGCGAATTCTGGCGCCTGCGCGGGCCGATCCTGACCCTGGCAGTAGGGCTGGTGCTGTTCACCGTGGTGGGTGCCGGCTACTTCATCCATTGGCTGCTGCCGAGCATTCCGTTGCCGGTGGCCTTTGCCCTGGCCGCCGTGCTTTCGCCCACCGACGCCGTGGCGGTATCGGCGATTTCCCAGAACCGCTTGCCCACGCCCCTGATGCACATGCTCCAGGGGGAGGCGCTGATGAATGACGCCTCGGGCCTGGTGACCTTCAAGTTCGCCCTGGCAGCGGCGGTGACCGGGGTGTTCTCCCTGGCCAACGCCAGCCTGACCTTCGTCCTGGTGGCGGTGGGCGGCCTGGCGGTCGGCGTGGCACTGAGCTGGCTGGTGGGGCGCCTGCGGGCCTGGATGATCGCCCGAGGCTGGGATGACCCGGCGACCCACGTGGTGTTCATGCTGCTTTTGCCGTTCGCCGCCTATGTGCTGGCCGAGCGCCTGGGAGCCTCGGGCATTCTCTCGGCGGTGGCGGCGGGGATGATGCAGAGCTGGCTCGACCTGCTGCCGCGCCAGACCAGCACCCGGCTGCTCAATCGCAGCGTCTGGTCACTGCTGGAGTTCGCCTTCAACGGCCTGATCTTCCTGCTCCTGGGGTTGCAGCTGCCGGACATCATCAAGGCCGTGGTCAGTCACGAGACCTCGCTGTGGCCGACCCTGTTCTACCGTTGCCTGGATGTGGTGGCGATTTTCCTGGTGCTGCTGGTGTTGCGTTTCATCTGGGTGCAGAGCATCTGGCGCCTGTCCGGCCTGCTGCGGCGCTGGCGCGGCAAGGGTGAATTGACCCTGGTGCCGACCGCCCGTTCCTGCTGGTTGCTGACCGTGGGTGGAGTGCGCGGGGCGGTAACCCTGGCCGGTGTGATGTCGGTACCGTTGTTTCTCGGTGCCGGCGAAGCCTTTCCGGAGCGCGACCTGCTGATCTTCATCGCTGCCGGGGTGATCCTGCTGTCCCTGGTGGCGGCCTGCATTGCCCTGCCGCTGCTGCTGCGCGGCATTGTGAAGAGCCCTGACGACAAGCGCCGTGGGGAAGTGCGGGATGCCTGGCGCAAGACTGCCGAAGCGGCGATCCATGCCCTGGAAGCCGAAGAAGTGGCTGACACCGGTGAAACCCCGGATGCTGCCCAGGCGGCCCTGGCTACCGAACTCAAGGGGCGCTTGATGGCCGAGTACCGGCATCAGTTGGAGGTCTACAACGATTCCGCCGAGGCCCAGGCCCTGGCGTTCCAGATGGACTTGCTGGAGCGGCGCCTGCGGATCAAGGCCCTGCGTGCGCAACGGCTGGAGCTGTATCGGCTGAGCCGCCAGCATCAGATTGGCGACGATGTGCTACGCGAAGTACTGGCCGACCTGGATATGAGCGAGGCCAATCTGGGGCAGGTGAAGTGAGGCGTTCGCCGGCAGTCGGCTCCTGTTGTGGGAGCCGGCTTGCCGGCGAAAGGCCTCAAGTGCGACGCAGCACGAAATCGCGAATCCGTTCCGCGGCTTCCACGCATTCCGCCAGCGGCGCTACCAGCGCCATGCGTACCCGGCCGGCGCCCGGGTTGGTGCCGTCCACATCCCGCGACAGGTAGGAGCCCGGAACCACGGTCACATGCTCCTGTTCGAACAGGTCGCGGCAGAAGGCTGCGTCATCCCCGGCCACGTTCGGCCACAGGTAGAAGCTGCCGTCCGGGCGCTGCACATCCATCACGGGCGCAAGGATCGCCAGCACCGCGTCGAATTTCTCCCGGTACAAGGCGCGGTTGGCGCGCACGTGCACTTCGTCGTTCCAGGCGGCGACGCTGGCCAGTTGGGTCTGCACCGGCATGGCGCAGCCGTGGTAGGTGCGGTACAGCAGGAAGCCCTTGAGAATCTCGGCATCACCGGCGACGAAGCCCGAGCGCAGGCCCGGCAGGTTGGAGCGCTTGGACAGGCTGTGGAACACCACGCAGCGCTTGAAGTCCTTGCGGCCCAGTTCGACGCAGGCGCTGAGCAGGCCCGGCGGCGGTGTCTGTTCGTCGAAGTACAGCTCGCTGTAGCACTCGTCGGCGGCGATCACGAAGTCGTGCTCGTCGGCCAGTGCGATCAGCTTCTTCAGGGTGTCCAGCGGGATCAGCGCGCCGGTGGGGTTGCCCGGCGAGCACAGGAAGAGGATCTGGCAGCGCTGCCAGATCTCCTCCGGCACGGCGTCGAAGTCCGGGTTGAAGCCGTTTTCGTCGAGGCACGGCAGGTAGTGCGGCTTGGCCCCGGCGAGGAAGGCCGCGCCTTCGTAGATCTGATAGAAGGGGTTGGGGCTGACCACCAGGGCATCTTCGCCGCGGTTGACCACGGTCTGGGTGAAGGCGAACAGCGCTTCGCGGGTGCCGTTGACCGGCAGTACATTGCGCGCCGGGTCGAGCCAGAGCGCGGGCACGCCAAAGCGCCGTTCGCACCAGCCGGCGATGGCTTCGCGCAGGGCCGGGATGCCCAGGGTGGTGGGGTAGACCGCCATCTGATCGAGGTTGCTGGCCAGGGCTTCGGCGACAAAGCTTGGCGAGCGGTGCTTGGGTTCGCCGATGGACAGGGCGATGGCGCGCTTGTCCGGGTTGGGCGTCACGGTGCCGAGCAAGGCGCGCAGCTTTTCGAACGGGTAGGGCTGCAACTGGTTCAGAGCGTTGTTCATGGAGGCGGTATCTCACTCAAAGCGGTGGTTCGGACCCGTCAGATGCTCAGGCGGGTCATTTCGATAGTCGGTTCGTGGCTGACGCTCAACTGCTCGACGATCGCATCCTGCAAGCGGCTGCACAGCTGGGGGTCGGACAGGGGCTGGTTGTGCGCATCGGTGATGAAGAACACGTCTTCCACGCGCTCGCCCAGGGTGGCGATCTTGGCGTTCTGCAGCGACAGGTCGAACTCCAGGAAGATCTTGCCGATCCGCGCCAGCAAACCCGGGCGATCCGGGGCGCTGAGTTCCAGCACGGTCACCGGGCGTTGGGCGTCGTTGTGGATAGTCACCTCGGGGGCGAAGGCAAAATGCTTGAGCTGGCGCGGCACCCGGCGCTGGATGATGGTCGGGTAGTCATCGGGGTTGCGCAGGGCGTCGGTCAGGCCCTTGCGGATCTGCTCGACTCGCTGCGGGTTGTTGCCGATGGATTCGCCGTCGTTGTCCAGGACGATGTAGGTGTCGAGGGTGAACTGGCTGCTGGAGGTGATGATGCGCGCGTCATGGATGTTCAGGTTGAGCTGGTCCATGGCGGCCACGGTCACCGCGAAGAAGTCGTGCTGGTCCGGGGCGTAGATGAAGATCTGGGTGCCGCCCTCGAACTCGCGCTGGGTGATTTCCTTGATCAGCACCAGTGGCCCGCCATCGGCCGGCTGCTGGAGGATCGCGTCGCTGTGCCAGGCCACGTCGCCGGCGGTGTGGCGCAGGAAGTAGTCGTCCCCCAGTTGGGACCAGAGTTGTTCCACTTCGTCCGGGTCGGTGCCGTTGCGCACCAGGATGTCCAGGGCGGCGCTCTGGGTCTGGCGGATCTGCTCTTCGCGGTCCACCGGGTTTTCCAGGCCGCGGCGCAGGGCTCGCTTGGTCTCGGTGTAGAGCTGGCGCAACAGGCTGGCGCGCCAGGAGTTCCACAGCGTCGGGTTGGTGGCGTAGATATCGGCGACGGTCAGTACGTAGAGGTAGTCGAGGCGGGTCTGGTCGACCACGATCTGTGCGAAATCGTGAATCACCTGCGGGTCGGACAAGTCCTTGCGCTGAGCCGTGGTGGACATCACCAGGTGGTTCTGCACCAGCCAGACGATCAGCCGGGTATCCCACTGCGGCAACTGGTGGCGCACGCAGAAGGCTTCGGCATCCACGGCGCCGATTTCCGAGTGGTCGCCATGACGGCCCTTGCCGATGTCGTGGTACAAACCGGCCAGGTAGATCAGCTCGGGCTTGGGCAGCTTGCCCATGAGCTTGCTGGCCAGCGGGAATTTCTCGGAGATCGGCGTGTACTGCATTTTGCGCAGGTGCTTGATCAGGTTCAGCGTGTGGGCGTCCACGGTATAGATGTGGAACAGGTCGTGCTGCATCTGCCCGACGATGAAGCCGAACTCCGGCAGGTAGCGTCCGAGAATGCCGTAGCGGTTCATCCGCCGCAGGTTGCGGTGGATGCCGATTTCGCACTTGAACAGCTCGATGAACAGGCTGGTGTTGCGGATATCGTGGCGGAAGTCGTCATCGATCAGGTGCCGGTGTTCGCGCAGCAGGCGGATGGTGTCGGCGCGCACGCCCTTGATTTCCGGGTGCTGGGCCATCAGCACGAAGATCTCCAGCATGGCGAACGGCGTGCGCTTGAATACGTTGTCGTTGATCGCCTCGATGTAGCCGTCGTGCAGTTGGAAGCGCGCATTGATCGGCTGTGGCGGTGCCTCGTCCTCGGGGGCGAGGATCACCTCCTCGAAGTGCTGGATGATCAGGTCGCTCAACTGGGCGATGCTCATCACCACCCGGTAGTACTGCTGCATGAAGCTTTCGATGCTCTGTTTCGCATCTTCGCCCTCGAAGCCCAGCAGGGTGGCGATGGAGCGCTGGTGGTCGAGCAGCAGGCGGTCCTCGGCGCGCCCCGCGAGCATGTGCAGCGCGTAGCGGACCTTCCACAGGAACTCCTGGGACGAGGCCAGGAGCGCGTTTTCGCTTTCCACCAGGAAGCCTTCGCCGGCCAGGGCCCGCAGGTTCAGGGTGCCGTACTGGCGGCGCGCGACCCAGAGGATGGTCTGGATGTCCCGCAACCCACCCGGCGAGCCTTTGACGTTGGGCTCCAGGTTGTATTCGGTGTCGTTGTACTTGTGATGGCGGGCCTTCTGCTCGGCCCGCTTGGCCAGGAAGAAATCCTTGCTCGGCCACATGTGCTCGGTGCTGGTCACTTGCAGCATGCGCTGGCGCAGGTGCTCGGGGCCGGCAATGGTGCGGCTTTCCATCAGGTTGGTGATCACCGTCAGGTCGGCCCGCGCCTGTTCGGCGCATTCGTCCACCGAGCGCACGCTTTGCCCGACTTCCAGGCCAATGTCCCAGAGCAGGGTAAGAAAGCGTTCGATGGAGTCGCGGAAAATTTCGTGGTCGGCGCTGTCCAGGAGGATCAGCAGGTCGATGTCGGAATAGGGGTGCAGCTCGCCGCGACCGTAGCCGCCGACCGCCACCAGGGCGATGTCGGCGTCGTCGCTCCAGCTGAACTGGTCCCAGGCCTTTTGCAGGATGTTATCGATGAACCAGGCGCGGTCTTCGATCAGCCGGCGGATCTCCCGCCCACTGCGAAAGCGCGTATCCAGCACTTCCCGTGCCTGGCGGATGGCCTTCTTGAAGGCGGCGATAGGGCTGGCCTTCAGGGCCAGTTCCGCCTGGAACTGGCCGCGGTCGAAGAGTTCGGGGTCCACCTGCGGCATCGATTGGCTTTCCTTTCTATCTATAAGGTCGGGACGCAGCGTTGTGGATCAGGCAGACACCCGGGCGATGGTGTCATCGCTGCGCAGGGTGAAGATCTCGTAGCCGGTCTCGGTCACCAGCAGGGTGTGTTCCCACTGCGCGGAGAGCTTGCGGTCCTTGGTGATGGCGGTCCAGCCGTCGCCCAGGACCTTGGTGTCGGCCTTGCCCTGGTTGATCATCGGCTCGATGGTGAAGGTCATGCCGGCCTTGAGTTCCATGCCGGTACCGGCACGGCCGTAGTGCAGGATCTGCGGCTCTTCGTGGAACACCTTGCCGATGCCGTGGCCGCAGAACTCGCGAACCACCGAGAAACCGTTCTTTTCCGCGTGCTTCTGGATCACTTCGCCGATGTCGCCCAGGCGGCAGCCCGGTTTCACCAGTTCAATGGCCTTGTACATGCATTCCTGGGTGATCTGCGACAGGCGCTCGGCCCAGACCGGCACGGTGCCGACGTGGAACATGCGGCTGGTGTCGCCGTGGTAGCCGTCCTTGATGACGGTCACATCGATGTTCAGGGTGTCGCCATCCTTCAGCGGCTTCTCGTTGGGAATGCCGTGGCACACCACGTGGTTGATCGAGGTGCAGATGGATTTGGGGAAGCCCTTGTAGTTCAGCGGGGCAGGGATCGCACCTTGCACATTGACGATGTAGTCATGGCAGATGCGGTCCAGTTCTTCGGTGGTGACACCGGGTTTGACATGCTCGGCAATCATTTCCAGCACGTCGGCGGCCAGTTTGCCGGCGACACGCATTTTGGCGATGTCCTCGGGAGTTTTGAGGGTGACGGTCATACAGGCTCTCTTGACGCCCAGGGGCGCGATAAACACGGAAATGGCTCGAAAACCCGCATGCGCAAGGCTTGGCCTACGATGGGCCAGCAAGGTTTTCAAAAGCCGCAAAGGTGCGATTCTAACAGAGGCTCAGCGCAAATCTGAGGTTCTGCTGGCGCTTCTCTCCATACAGTGGTGCATTCTGGACCGATTCCAAGAGGCGGGCAAAATGCCTGCGGATCGCCGAGTGTGAATCCGGGTTCCGTTTTTGCCCTTGCTGTGGTATAAAATGCGCCGCTTTCCGGGGATGCCCCGAAAAGCTCAAACCCACACACGTGTCGACACGATGACCTGGGTGCCCTCAGCACAAGCTGTTGGTTGGTCATTGGGATACGTGGAGGCCTAACCCGACTTATTAAGGAACTATCATGTCCCAAGTCAACATGCGCGATATGCTGAAGGCCGGTGTGCACTTCGGTCACCAAACCCGTTACTGGAATCCGAAAATGGGCAAGTACATTTTCGGCGCGCGCAACAAGATCCACATCATCAACCTTGAAAAAACCCTGCCAATGTTCAACGAAGCTCTGACTTTCGTAGAGCGTCTGGCCCAGGGCAAAAACAAGATTCTGTTCGTCGGCACCAAGCGTTCCGCTGGCAAGATCGTTGCTGAAGAAGCAGCACGTTGCGGTTCGCCGTACGTCGATCACCGCTGGTTGGGCGGCATGCTGACCAACTACAAAACCATCCGTGCTTCCATCAAGCGTCTGCGTGACCTTGAAGTGCAAGCAGAAGACGGCACCTTCGCCAAGCTGACCAAGAAAGAGGCGCTGATGCGCACTCGCGATCTGGAAAAGCTGGATCGTTCCCTGGGTGGTATCAAGGACATGGGCGGCCTGCCTGACGCACTGTTCGTGATCGACGTTGACCACGAGCGCATCGCGATCACCGAAGCCAACAAGCTGGGCATCCCGGTCATCGGCGTTGTCGATACCAACAGCAGCCCGGAAGGCGTTGACTACATCATCCCAGGCAACGATGACGCCATTCGCGCCATCCAGCTGTACATGGGTTCGATGGCTGACGCTGTGATCCGTGGTCGCAACAACGTTGCTGGCGGCACCGAAGTGTTCGAAGAAGCTGCAGCACCGGCGGCTGAAGCCTGAGTAACTGACGCGTAGCGTTGACTCAGCACGCAAAAAGGGGGCTTGGCCCCCTTTTTGCCAACTCGAAAATCATTTCGTCGTCGCGCCCCGACAGTTTCTGTAATGCGGGGCTGTTATGAAGTGGTTTCGGGGCAATGCCCAAGAATTGAGCGCCCGTTCGATCGGGTGGAATGGTTGAAAACCTATCCAAGAGGATTTTGAAAATGGCAGAGATTACTGCAGCGTTGGTTAAAGAACTGCGCGAGCGTACCGGCGAAGGCATGATGGACTGCAAAAAGGCCTTGACCAAGGCCGGCGGCGACATCGAAAAAGCCATTGATGACATGCGTGCTTCCGGCGCCATCAAGGCTGCCAAGAAAGCAGGCAACGTTGCTGCTGAAGGCGCTATCGCCATCAAGGACGACGGTAAAGCCGCTGTCCTGCTGGAAGTCAACTCGCAGACCGACTTCCTGGCTCTGCAGGACGATTTCAAGGCATTCGTTGCCGCTAGCGTGGAAAAGGCTTTCGCTGACAAGCTGACTGACGCCGCTCCGCTGATCGAAGCTCAAGAAGCTGCGCGCCTGATCCTGGTTGGCAAGACTGGCGAGAACGTCAACATCCGTCGTCTGGCTCGCGTTGAAGGCGACGTGGTCGGCACCTACCTGCACGGCAACAAGATCGGTGTTGCGGTTGTTCTGAAAGGCGGTTCCGTTGAACTGGCCAAAGACATCGCCATGCACGTAGCGGCCAGCAACCCTGAGTTCCTGCTGCCATCGCAAGTTTCGGCTGAAGCGATCGAGCGTGAAAAGGCTGTGTTCCTGCAGCTGAACGAAGACAAGATGAAAGGCAAGCCAGCCGAAATCGTTGAAAAAATGATCGCTGGCCGTATCAGCAAGTTCCTGGCCGAAGCCAGCCTGGTTGAGCAAGCTTTCGTCAAGGACCCAGAAGTCACCGTAGGTGCTCTGGCCAAGAAAGGCGGCGCTGAAATCGTTTCCTTCACCCGTTTCGCGGTAGGTGAAGGCATCGAGAAGAAAGAAGACAACTTCGCCGAAGAAGTTGCTGCACAACTGGCTGCTGCCAAGCAACAGTAAGACGGTTTTTTCAACTGTCGCCCAGAAGAGGCTGCCCGCTCACGCGCGCAGCCTCTTTTCAAATGGGCAGGGTAATTTAGTTGTTTATCCTCGGAACCGCCTTACAAAGTCGTGTTCTGATGGCGCTGTGACAGCGTCAAGCTAGAGTGAACGCAGGCTGTAAACAGCCCGCAAAGAATTTTTTAAATACGCCGCAGGAGAGATTCGCAATGGCTCAGCAGGGCAGTGGTTATCAAGCTCGCTATAAACGCATTCTACTCAAGCTTAGCGGCGAGGCCCTGATGGGCTCGGAAGAGTTCGGGATCGATCCCAAGGTGCTGGATCGCATGGCGCTGGAAGTCGGCCAGCTGGTTGGTATCGGCGTCCAGGTAGGCTTGGTGATCGGTGGTGGCAACCTGTTCCGCGGCGCTGCATTGAGCGCGGCCGGGATGGATCGGGTCACGGGCGACCACATGGGCATGCTGGCCACTGTGATGAACGCCCTGGCCATGCGTGATGCACTGGAACGTGCGAATATCTCGGCCATCGTGATGTCGGCTATTTCCATGGTCGGCGTGACCGATCACTATGACCGTCGCAAGGCGATGCGCCACCTGAACTCCAAAGAGGTGGTGATCTTCGCGGCCGGTACCGGCAACCCGTTCTTCACCACCGACTCCGCAGCCTGCCTGCGCGCTATCGAGATCGATGCCGACGTGGTGCTCAAGGCAACCAAGGTCGATGGTGTTTACACTGCAGACCCGTTCAAGGACCCGCATGCCGAGAAGTTCGATCATCTGACTTACGATGAAGTGCTGGATCGCAAGCTGGGAGTGATGGACCTGACGGCAATCTGCCTGTGCCGCGACCACAAGATGCCGCTGCGGGTATTTAACATGAACAAGCCCGGCGCCCTGCTGAATATCGTGCATGGTGGCGCTGAAGGAACCCTGATCGAGGAAGGCGAGCAATGATCAACGAAATCAAGAAAGACGCTCAAGAGCGCATGAAGAAATCCCTGGAGTCCCTGGCCCATGCATTCGGCCAGATTCGCACCGGCAAGGCACACCCTAGCATCCTGGGTAGTGTGATGGTGCCTTACTACGGTACCGACACACCGTTGAGTGGCGTTGCCAACGTTACCGTGAAGGACTCCCAGACCCTGCAGGTAGTGCCGTTCGAGCGCAATATGCTCGGAGCCATCGACAAGGCCATCGGCAGTGCCGGTCTTAACCTCAATCCGACCAACCTGGGCGAGCTGCTGCTGATCAAGATGGCACCGCTGACCGAGGAAACCCGCAAGGGCTTCACCAAGCAGGCGCGTGCTGCCGCCGAAGATGCACGGGTTGCAGTGCGCAACATTCGCCGCGATGCCCTGGGTGAGTTGAAGAAGCTGACCAAGGACAAGGAAATCAGCGAAGACGAAGAACGCCGTGGCAGCGCCGAAATCGATAAGCTGATCAAGGACTTTGAAGCTCAGATCGCCAAGGCGACTGAGGAAAAAGAAAAGGACTTGATGGCCGTATAAGGGTCAGGCGTTTTCATGGAAAAGACCAAGCAGTCCGTGTTGTCCTCGGTGCCGCGCCATGTGGCAATCATCATGGACGGTAATAACCGCTGGGCAAAAAAACGCTTTATGCCGGGTGTCGCCGGGCATAAGGCGGGTGTCGATGCGGTACGTGCAGTGATCGAAGTGTGCGCTGAGGCCAAGGTCGAGGTGCTGACCCTGTTTGCCTTTTCCAGTGAAAACTGGCAGCGCCCGGCTGACGAAGTCAGTGCCTTGATGGATCTGTTCTTCAAGGCCCTGCGTCGTGAAGCCAAGCGCCTCAACGAGAACAACATCAGCCTGCGGATCATTGGCGATCGTTCACGCTTCCATCCCGAGTTGCAGGCGGCGATGCGCGAAGCGGAAGCCATTACCGCGGGCAGTGATCGTTTCATCCTGCAGATCGCCGCCAACTATGGCGGCCAGTGGGATATCGCTCAGGCCGCCCAGCGCCTGGCGCGCGAGGTCCAGGCCGGGCATCTGCGGCCTGAGGACATCACTCCGGGCCTGCTGCAGACCTGCCTGGCGACCGGCGACCTGCCGCTGCCGGACCTGTGCATCCGGACCGGTGGCGAGCATCGCATCAGCAATTTCCTGTTGTGGCAGCTGGCCTATGCCGAGCTGTATTTCTCCGACCTGTTCTGGCCGGACTTCAAACACGAAGCCATGCGTAACGCATTGGCCGATTACGCATCTCGCCAGCGACGCTTCGGTAAGACGAGCGAGCAGGTCGAGGCTGGAGCCCGGGTTTAATGCTTAAACAACGAATCATTACTGCGCTGATCCTGCTGCCGATCGCCTTGTGCGGGTTCTTCCTGCTCGAAGGCTCGGGGTTCGCCCTGTTCATCGGTCTGGTGGTAAGCCTCGGTGCCTGGGAGTGGGCGCGTCTGGCGGGCTTCGAGGCGCAGCCGGCTCGGGTGGCCTTCGCCGTGGTGGTGGCGGCGCTGTTGTTCCTGATGCATCTGGTTCCGGGCGTTGCGCCCTGGGTGCTGGGTGCTGCGGTGCTGTGGTGGGCGCTGGCGACCTACCTGGTGCTGACCTATCCGCGTTCCAGCGAGCAATGGTCCGGTGCCGCACCCAAATTGTTGATCGGCCTGCTGATCCTGCTGCCGGCCTGGCAAGGGCTGGTGTTCATCAAGCAACTGCCACTGGGCAACTGGTTGATCATGGCGGTGATGGTGCTGGTGTGGGGTGCGGATATCGGTGCCTACTTCTCCGGCAAGGCCTTCGGCAAGCGCAAGCTGGCGCCCCAGGTCAGCCCGGGCAAGAGCTGGGAGGGCGTGTACGGCGGCCTGGCGTTGAGCCTGGTGATCACCGCGGTGGTGGGGCTGGTGCGTGACTGGACCCTGGGGCAGATGATCCTGGGGCTGCTGGGTGCAGCGATCGTTGTATTCATTTCGGTGGTCGGCGACCTGACCGAGAGCATGTTCAAGCGCCAGTCGGGTATCAAGGACAGTAGTAACCTGCTGCCCGGTCATGGTGGGGTGCTGGACCGCATCGACAGCCTGACCGCGGCCATTCCGGTGTTTGCCGTGCTGTTGTGGATGGCTGCGCTGTGACTGCTGTACAGCAGATCACGGTTCTGGGGGCTACCGGCTCTATCGGTCTGAGCACCCTGGATGTGATTGCCCGTCATCCGGATCGTTATCAAGTGTTTGCCCTGACGGGCTTCACGCGTCTGGCCGAGTTGCTGGCGTTGTGCGTAAAACATGAGCCCCGTTTTGCGGTGGTGCCCGAGGCCGCGGCCGCCAGCCGCCTTCAGCAAGATTTGCGCGCCGCCGGCCTGGCTACCCAGGTGCTGGTGGGGGAGCAGGGGTTGTGCGAGGTGGCCTCGGCTCCGGAAGTCGATGCCGTTATGGCAGCGATTGTCGGTGCGGCGGGGTTGCGCCCGACTCTGGCGGCGGTTGAGGCTGGCAAGAAGATCCTGTTGGCCAACAAGGAAGCGCTGGTGATGTCTGGCGCGCTGTTCATGGAGGCAGTGGGCAAGAGTGGTTCCGTGCTGTTGCCTATCGACAGTGAACACAATGCGATCTTTCAATGCATGCCCGCGGATTTTTCCCGCGGGCTGAGTCGGGTCGGTGTGCGACGTATTCTTCTGACGGCTTCGGGCGGTCCTTTCCGTCAGACGCCTCTGGAAGAGCTTGAGCATGTTTCCCCCGAACAGGCCTGTGCCCATCCGAACTGGTCCATGGGGCGCAAGATCTCCGTGGACTCGGCAAGCATGATGAACAAGGGGCTGGAACTGATCGAGGCCTGCTGGCTATTTGATGCCAGGCCTTCCCAGGTCGAAGTGGTGGTGCACCCGCAAAGCGTGATCCACTCGCTGGTGGATTACGTCGACGGCTCGGTCCTGGCGCAGTTGGGTAATCCGGACATGCGCACCCCGATCGCCAATGCCCTGGCCTGGCCGGAGCGCATTGATTCCGGTGTAGCGCCGCTGGATCTGTTCGCCATTGCTCGCCTGGATTTCCAGGCACCCGACGAGCAGCGGTTCCCTTGCCTGCGCCTGGCACGGCAAGCTGCCGAGGCGGGTAACAGCGCTCCGGCCATGCTGAATGCGGCCAATGAGGTGGCGGTATCGGCGTTTCTCGAGCGGCGCATCCGCTACCCGGAGATCGCGAGTATCATCGATGAGGTTTTAACCCGTGAGCCTGTGGTCGCAGTCAATGAACTCGACGCAGTGTTTGCGGCAGACGCCAGGGCTCGAGTCCTGGCGCAACAATGGTTGCAGCGTAACGGGCGATAGGATTCGCGACCGGGGCGAGTGGCGGCGAATAGGATTGCGGAGAAAGTAGATGAGCGCGCTCTATATGATTGTCGGCACCCTGGTAGCCCTGGGTGTGCTGGTCACCTTCCATGAATTCGGTCACTTCTGGGTCGCCCGTCGCTGTGGCGTCAAGGTTCTGCGCTTCTCCGTGGGCTTTGGCATGCCCTTGCTGCGCTGGCATGATCGTCGCGGCACCGAGTTCGTCATCGCCGCTATCCCGCTGGGCGGCTACGTGAAGATGCTGGATGAGCGTGAAGGCGAGGTAGCTGCCGAGGAGCTCGATCAGTCCTTCAACCGCAAGTCGGTTCGCCAGCGTATCGCGATTGTTGCTGCCGGTCCGATTGCCAACTTCCTCCTCGCACTGGTGTTTTTCTGGGCCCTGGCGATGCTGGGCAGCCAGCAGGTGCGGCCGGTCATCGGTGATGTAGAGGCTGGCAGTATTGCTGCCAAGGCCGGGCTCAGTGCCGGCCAGGAAATCGTCGCCATCGACGGCGAGCCGACTACCGGCTGGGCGGCCGTGAACCTGCAACTGGTGCGGCGCCTGGGTGAAAGCGGTGCACTGCAGGTGCTGGTGCGTGAGCAGGGCGCCACTGTGGATTCGCCGCGCCAGCTGGAATTGGACAAATGGTTGAAAGGGGCTGATGAGCCGGATCCGATTCGCTCCCTGGGCATTCGTCCGTGGCGTCCGGCCCTGCCTCCGGTGCTGGCTGAACTTGACCCCAAGGGCCCGGCCCAGGCCGCTGGCCTGAAAACCGGCGATCGTCTGTTGGCCCTTGATGGCCAGTCGCTCAATGACTGGCAGCAAGTGGTGGATTGGGTCCGTGTGCACCCTGATACGAAAATTGTGCTGCATGTCGAGCGCGATGGTGCTCAAATCGACGTCCCCGTGACCTTGGCCAGCCGCGGCGAAAGCAAAGCGCCAAATGGCTACCTGGGGGCCGGGGTGAAAGCGGTGGATTGGCCGCCGCAGATGCTTCGCGAGGTCAGCTACGGGCCGTTGGAGGCGATTGGTGAAGGGGCCCGACGGACCTGGACCATGAGCGTTCTGACCCTCGAATCGCTGAAGAAAATGTTGTTCGGCGAGCTCTCGGTAAAAAACTTGAGTGGACCGATAACCATTGCTAAAGTGGCGGGCGCTTCTGCCCAGTCGGGCATTGCTGATTTCTTGAATTTCCTTGCTTATCTGAGTATTAGCCTGGGTGTTCTGAATTTGTTGCCCATCCCGGTACTGGATGGGGGGCATTTGCTGTTTTATCTGATCGAGTGGGCGCGTGGTCGTCCCTTGTCGGATCGGGTGCAAGGTTGGGGGATACAGATCGGTATCAGCTTGGTGGTCGGAGTCATGCTGCTTGCTCTGGTCAACGATCTGGGTCGTCTGTAACGCTTCGCTGAATTGCGAATCTGCCGCATTTTGCGGCAGTTTGTTTATTGCCAGTTGGAATAAGAAAGGACTTCATGAAACGTCTGCTGCTAACTGCGGTTCTCACCGTATTGATGATCGCCGAAGTTCACGCCGAGTCCTTCACTATCTCCGATATCCGCGTCAACGGCCTCCAGCGCGTTTCCGCGGGTAGCGTCTTTGGTGCCTTGCCGTTGAACGTCGGCGAGCAGGCGGACGACCGTCGCCTGGTGGAATCCACTCGTGCGCTGTTCAAAACCGGTTTCTTTCAAGACATCCAGCTGGGCCGCGATGGCAACGTCCTGGTCATCACGGTAGTCGAACGTCCGTCGGTTGCCAGTATCGAGATCGAAGGCAACAAGGCGATCTCCACTGACGACCTGATGAAAGGGCTCAAGCAGTCCGGCCTGGCGGAAGGTGAAATCTTCCAGCGCGCGACCCTCGAAGGCGTGCGCAACGAGCTGCAGCGTCAGTATGTCGCTCAGGGCCGTTACTCGGCCACCGTTGAAACCGAAGTCGTGCCGCAGCCACGTAACCGGGTTGGCCTGAAGGTCAAGATCAACGAAGGCACAGTCGCAGCCATCCAGCACATCAACGTGGTAGGCAACACCGTCTTCCCCGATGAAGACCTGATCGGCCTGTTCGAACTCAAGACCACCAACTGGCTGTCGTTCTTCAAGAACGATGACAAGTACGCCCGTGAAAAACTCTCCGGTGACCTGGAGCGTCTGCGTTCCTACTATCTGGATCGTGGCTATATCAACATGGATATTGCCTCGACCCAGGTGTCCATCACCCCGGACAAGAAGCACGTCTACATCACCGTCAACGTCAACGAAGGCGAGAAGTACAGCGTTCGTGACGTGAAGCTCAGCGGTGACCTGAAAGTCCCTGAAGACCAGGTCAAGGCGCTGCTGCTGGTGGAGAAGGGCCAGGTGTTCTCGCGCAAGCTGATGACCACCACTTCCGAACTCATCACTCGCCGCCTGGGCAACGAGGGTTATACCTTCGCCAACGTCAACGGCGTGCCTCAGCCTCACGATGAAGACCACACCGTGGACATCACCTTTGTGGTGGACCCGGGCAAGCGTGCCTACGTCAACCGCATCAACTTCCGTGGCAACACCAAGTCCGAGGACGAAGTGCTGCGTCGCGAGATGCGCCAGATGGAAGGCGGCTGGGCTTCGACCTACCTGATCGATCAATCCAAGACTCGTCTTGAGCGCCTGGGCTTCTTCAAGGAAGTCAACGTCGAGACCCCGGCCGTGCCGGGTGTGGATGACCAGGTAGACGTGAACTACGCGGTTGAAGAACAAGCGTCCGGTTCGATCACCGCCAGCGTCGGTTTTGCCCAGAGCGCGGGCCTGATCCTCGGTGGTTCGATCACCCAGAACAACTTCCTGGGTACCGGTAACAAGGTCAGCATCGGCCTGACCCGCAGCGAATACCAGAGCCGCTACAACTTCGGCTACGTAGACCCCTACTGGACCGCCGATGGCGTGAGCCTGGGCTACAACGCCTTCTATCGCACCACTGACTACAAAGACCTCGACGTCGACGTGGCCAGCTATGCGGTGGACAGCCTGGGTGCCGGCGTCAGCGTGGGCTACCCGATCAGCGAGACTTCGCGTCTGACCTTCGGTCTGACTGCGCAGCAGGACAAGATCAAGACCGGCCTGTACACCGTCGACGAAATCTTCGACTTCGTGAACAAGCAGGGCGACAGCTACCTGAACTTCAAGGCCTCGGCCGGCTGGTCCGAATCGACCCTGAACAAAGGCGTATTGGCGACCCGCGGTCACTCGCAAAGCCTGGTGCTGGAAACCACCACCCCGGGCAGCGATCTGTCGTTCTTCAAGCTCGACTACCGTGGCCAGTTGTTCACGCCGTTGAGTGAGAACTACACCATGCGCTTCCATACCGAGCTGGGTTATGGCGACGGCTTTGGTGATACCAAGGGCTTGCCGTTCTACGAGAACTACTATGCTGGTGGCTTCAACTCGGTACGTGGCTTCAAGGACAGCACTCTGGGCCCACGCAGTACTCCTAGTCGTGGTGCTGGTGTAACCGGTAACGTCGGTACGGCTGCCGACCCGGACCAGGATCCACTGCCATTCGGCGGTAACGTATTGATCCAGGGTGGTGCCGAGTTGCTGTTCCCGTTGCCTTTCGTCAAGGATCAGCGCTCGCTGCGTACCTCCTTGTTCTGGGATGTGGGTAACGTCTTCAACTCTCGCTGTGAAAGCACGTCCAACACCATTGCGGCGTCGAACGTGAAAACGCAGTGCAACGATATCAGCCTGAGCAATCTGGCCAGTTCGGTTGGTGTCGGTGTGACTTGGGTCACCGCTCTGGGTCCATTGAGCTTCGCCCTGGCGATGCCGATCAAGAAACCGGATGACGCTGAAACCCAGGTGTTCCAATTCTCTCTCGGTCAGACTTTCTAATAGCCTGATCCAAGATAACGACAATGGATTTTGTAGGAGTGCATCGTGCGTAAGTTGACTCAATTGGTTCTCCTGGCCACCGTTCTGGTCGCGAGCCCGGCATTTGCCGAAATGAAAATCGCCGTCCTGAACTATCAGATGGCCCTGCTGGAATCTGACGCAGCCAAGAAGTACGCCGTGGATGCCGAGAAAAAGTTCGGTCCGCAGTTGACCAAGCTGAAGACTCTGGAAAGCAGCGCCAAAGGCATCCAGGACCGTCTGGTGGCCGGTGGCGACAAGATGCAGCAGGGCGAGCGTGAACGCCTGGAGCTCGAGTTCAAGCAAAAGGCCCGTGACTTCCAGTTCCAGTCCAAGGAGCTGAACGAAGCCAAAGCCGTTGCCGACCGCGAAATGCTCAAGCAGCTGAAGCCGAAGCTGGACAGCGCTGTGGAAGAAGTCATCAAGAAAGGCGGTTTCGACCTGGTCTTCGAGCGTGGCGCAGTGATTGATGTCAAACCTCAGTACGACATCACTCGCCAGGTTATCGAGCGTATGAATCAGCTGAAGTAAGCCATGACCGCGACCATAAAGCTCGGCCAGTTGGCCGAGTTCCTCGGCGCCACCTTGAGTGGCGACGGGGAGAAGGAAATCACTGGGCTAGCCACCTTGCAGGAGGCTGGCCCAGCTCAGTTGAGCTTTTTGGCAAATCCCCAGTACCGCAAGTACCTGGTGGATTGCCACGCCGGCGCGGTGCTGTTGAAGGCCGCGGATGCCGAAGCCTATGCCGGTGACGCACTGATAGTGGCCGATCCCTACTTGGCCTATGCGCGCATTTCCCATTTGTTCGATCCCAAGCCAAAGGCACAGGCAGGTGTTCATCCTTCTGCGGTGATTGCCGCTGATGCGCAGGTAGATCCTGCGGCCAGCATTGGCCCCTTTGCCGTGATCGAGAGCGGTGCGCGGATTGCTGCAGGTGTGACCATCGGCGCTCACTGCTTTATCGGCGCCCGCTGCGAAATCGGCGAAGGTGGCTGGCTGGCACCACGGGTGACCCTGTACCACGACGTGCGTATCGGCAAGCGTGTGGTCATTCAGTCAGGTGCTGTGCTGGGGGGTGAAGGCTTTGGTTTTGCCAATGAAAAAGGCGTCTGGCAGAAAATCGCCCAGATTGGCGGCGTGACCATCGGTGACAATGTGGAAATCGGCGTCAACACGGCGATCGACCGCGGTGCCCTGGCCGATACCGTCATTGGCAATGGCGTGAAGCTGGACAACCAGATCCAGATCGCCCACAACGTCCAGGTCGGTGATCACACCGCCATGGCTGCTTGTGTGGGGATCTCCGGCAGTACCAAGATCGGCAAGCACTGTATGCTCGCCGGTGGCGTGGGCCTGGTTGGGCATATCGATATTTGCGACAACGTATTCCTCACCGGGATGACCATGGTGACCCACTCGATTACCGAGCCGGGCGCCTACTCTTCCGGTACGGCCATGCAGCCTGCTGCCGAGTGGCGCAAAAGCGCGGCACGCATCCGCCAGCTGGATGACCTTGCACGGCGCTTGCGTCAGTTGGAAAAGCGCGTTGGGGACGTGACCCCCGGCGGCAATGCTTCATCTGATGGCTGATACCATTTCCATATCAAGTGTGCACAGCCGCTAGACTGCCTCCTTGATTTGCTAGAGGAGCGTGCGTTAGTCGCGCGCTCCCACTCTTTACTACAGGCTTCCCCCCGAAATGATGGACATCAACGAGATTCGCGAATACTTGCCTCACCGTTACCCTTTCCTGTTGGTGGATCGGGTAGTGGACCTGGATGTTGAAGGCAAGTGCATTCGTGCCTACAAGAATGTCAGCATCAATGAACCGTTCTTCAATGGTCACTTCCCTGCGCACCCGATCATGCCGGGCGTGCTGATCATCGAGGCCATGGCTCAGGCTGCGGGTATTCTCGGTTTCAAGATGCTCGACGTGAAGCCCGCCGACGGCACCCTCTATTACTTCGTCGGTTCCGACAAGCTGCGCTTCCGCCAGCCGGTGCTGCCGGGCGACCAGCTGATCCTTGAAGCCAAGTTCATCAGCTGCAAGCGCCAGATCTGGAAGTTCGAATGCCAGGCTTCGGTCGACGGCAAGCCGGTGTGCTCTGCCGAGATCATCTGTGCGGAACGCAAACTATGAGTTTGATTGACCCTCGCGCAATCATCGATCCGACGGCCGTCCTGGCCGACGACGTTGAGGTTGGCCCGTGGTCGATCGTCGGCGCTGGTGTGGAAATCGGCGAGGGTACAGTGATCGGGCCCCATGTGATTCTCAAGGGCCCTACCCGGATCGGTAAGCACAACCGCATCTACCAGTTTTCGTCGGTAGGTGAGGACACGCCTGATCTGAAATACAAGGGCGAGGAAACCCGCCTGGTGATCGGTGACCACAACGTGATCCGCGAAGGCGTGACCATTCACCGTGGCACCGTCCAGGATCGTTCCGAAACCACTCTGGGTGATCACAACCTGGTCATGGCCTATGCCCACATCGGCCATGACAGCGTTATCGGCAACCACTGCATCCTGGTCAACAACACCGCCTTGGCCGGCCATGTGCATGTGGATGACTGGGCGATTCTCTCCGGTTTCACCCTGGTGCATCAGTATTGCCATATCGGCGCCCACAGCTTTTCCGGCATGGGCACCGCCATCGGCAAGGACGTGCCGGCATTCGTCACCGTATTCGGCAACCCCGCCGAAGCCCGCAGCATGAACTTCGAAGGCATGCGCCGTCGCGGCTTCAGCGAAGATGCGATCCACGCGCTGCGTCGTGCCTACAAGACGGTCTATCGCCAGGGGCTGACGGTTGATCAGGCCTTGGCCGAGCTGGCCGAGCCGGCTGCACAGTTCCCTGAAGTCGCGGTCTTTCGTGACTCGATCCAGTCCTCGACTCGCGGCATCACCCGTTAATCATGAGCACTCTGCGTATTGCGCTGGTGGCTGGCGAAGCCTCCGGCGACATTCTCGGCGCCGGTTTGATGCGAGCTCTCAAGGTTCAGCACCCGGCCGTCGAATTCATAGGGGTCGGTGGTCCGCTGATGGAGGCCGAAGGCCTTGTTTCCTACTTCCCCATGGAGCGCCTGGCGGTCATGGGGCTGGTAGAGGTGCTTGGGCGCCTGCGTGAGCTGCTGGCTCGACGCAAGAAGCTGATCCAGACCCTGATTGCTGAAAAGCCGGATGTGTTTATCGGTATCGATGCCCCGGATTTCACCCTGAATATCGAACTCAAGCTGCGTCAGGCCGGGATCAAGACCGTGCACTACGTCAGCCCTTCGGTCTGGGCCTGGCGGCAGAAGCGGGTGCTGAAGATCCGCGAAGGCTGCGACCTGATGCTGACCCTGTTCCCCTTCGAAGCCCGCTTCTATGAAGAGAAGGGGGTACCGGTGAAGTTCGTCGGTCACTCTCTGGCCGATGCCATTCCGCTGGAGGCCGACCGAGCCGCTGCACGCGCGGAGCTGGGGTTGCCAGAAGGGCCGTTGGTGGCCTTGATGCCCGGTAGTCGCGGTGGCGAAGTAGGGCGCCTGGGCGCCTTGTTCCTCGATGCCGCTCAGCGCCTGCGGGCCATGCGCCCCGGCGTGCGTTTCATCATGCCTTGCGCCAGCCCGGAGCGGCGGGTCCAGCTGGAGCAGTTGCTGGCCAATCGTGATCTGCCACTGACGTTGCTCGATGGCCAGTCCCACAAGGCGCTGGCTGCTTGCGATGCGGTGTTGATCGCCTCCGGTACCGCGACCCTGGAGGCCTTGCTCTACAAGCGCCCGATGGTCGTGGCTTATCGCCTGGCGCCGCTGACCTTCTGGATTCTCAAGCGCATGGTCAAGAGCCCGTACATTTCCCTGCCGAACCTGCTGGCCCAGCGCCTCCTGGTGCCTGAGCTGCTGCAGGACGATGCCACGGCCGATGCTCTGGCCCAGACCTTGTCGCCGCTGATCGAAGGTGGTGAAGAGCAGACTCGCGGCTTTGACGAGATCCACCGAACCTTGCGTCGCGACGCATCCAACCAGGCCGCGCAAGCCGTGCTTGGGCTGATCGGCAAATGACTGTGAGTAACCCGAAAATGCAAATGGGCCTGGATTTCACCCTGGTGGCGGACGCCGAGGACCTGGTGGCCGGGGTCGATGAGGTCGGCCGCGGCCCTTTGTGTGGTGCAGTGGTCACCGCGGCAGTGATTCTCGACCCGACGCGGCCGATTATCGGCCTCAACGATTCGAAGAAGCTCACCGAAGCCCGGCGCGAGAAGCTGTTCGACGAAATCTGCGAGAAAGCCCTGAGCTGGTGCATCGCCCGGGCTGAGGTCGAGGAAATCGACGAGCTGAATATCCTCCATGCCACCATGTTGGCCATGCAGCGCGCGGTGGAGGGGCTGAGTGTGACCCCGAAGCTGGCGATGATCGATGGCAACCGTTGCCCGAAGCTGGCGATGCCGGCTGAAGCGGTGGTCAAGGGCGATAGCAAGGTTCCGGCGATTGCTGCGGCATCGATCCTGGCCAAGGTCAGCCGTGACCGAGAAATGGCCGCTTTCGAGCTGATCTATCCGGGATATGGCATCGGTGGCCACAAGGGCTACCCGACCCCGGTGCATCTGGAAGCCCTGGCCCGCCTGGGGCCGACCCCGATTCACCGGCGCTCTTTCGCTCCGGTGCGGCAAGCCTACGAAGCCCGCGAGGCGCTGGGCGAGATTCAGTCCTGAGGCTGATGTTTTAGTCGAGGCCCGGTACAATCCGGGCCTTGTTGTTTTCGCGCTTATTACAGGATCACTATGCCGGCTTCATTCGTTCACCTGCGCCTGCACACTGAATATTCCCTGGTCGACGGTCTGGTGCGGATCAAGCCGCTGGTCAAGGCGCTGGCCGGCATGGGCATGCCGGCGGTGGCGGTCACCGACCAGAACAACATGTGTTCCCTGGTCAAGTTCTATAAAACCAGCATGGGTGCGGGGATCAAGCCGATCTGCGGCGCCGACCTGTGGCTGTCGAACAAGGACCCGGATAACCCCCTGAGCCGCATCAGCCTGCTGGTGATGAACGCCGTGGGTTATCGCAACCTGACCGAGCTGATTTCCCGCGGCTTCATCGATGGCCAGCGCAACGGCCAGATCATCATCGAGCGTGAGTGGGTGGCGGAGGCCGCGGAAGGCTTGATCATGCTCTCGGCGGCCAAGGAGGGCGAGATCGGCATGGCCCTGATCGCCGGCGATCTCGAGGTTGCCGAGACCCTGGCCCGGGAGTGGATGGCCGTATTCCCCGAGCGCTTCTACCTGGAAGTGCAGCGTACCAACCGCCCCAACGACGAAGAGCAATTGCACGCTGCGGTGGCCCTGGCCGACAAGATCGGCGCGCCGCTGGTGGCTACCAACGACGTGCGTTTCATCAAGCAGGAAGACTTCGAAGCCCACGAAACCCGGGTTTGCATCGGTGAAGGCCGGGCCCTGGACGATCCGCGCCGCTCAAAGAACTACAGCGACCAGCAGTACCTGAAAAGCGCCGAAGAAATGGCCGAGCTGTTCAGTGACCTGCCCGAGGCGCTGGAAAACACTGTCGAGATCGCCAAACGCTGCAACATCGAGGTCAAGCTGGGCAAGCACTTCTTGCCTGACTACCCGATTCCCGATGGCATGACCATCGATGAGTATTTTCGCAAGGTTTCCTTCGACGGCCTGGAAGAGCGCCTCAGCGTGCTGCTGCCCAAGGACACCACCGAGGACTACGAGGCCAAGCGTCAGGTCTACGTCGACCGGCTGAATTTCGAACTGGATATCATCATCCAGATGGGCTTCCCCGGTTACTTCCTGATCGTTATGGACTTTATCCAGTGGGCCAAGAGCAACGGCGTACCGGTAGGTCCGGGCCGGGGGTCGGGTGCCGGTTCCCTGGTGGCCTATGTGCAGAAGATCACTGACCTCGATCCGCTGGAATACGACCTGCTGTTCGAACGTTTCCTTAACCCGGAACGGGTCTCCATGCCCGACTTCGACGTCGACTTCTGCATGGACGGTCGCGACCGAGTGATCGACTACGTGGCCGAGAAATACGGCCGCAACGCGGTGAGCCAGATCATCACCTTCGGTTCCATGGCGGCCAAGGCGGTGGTCCGTGACGTGGCGCGGGTGCAGGGCAAGTCCTACGGCCTGGCCGACCGTCTGTCGAAGATGATCCCCTTCGAAGTCGGCATGACCCTGGAAAAAGCCTACGAGCAAGAGGAGATCCTGCGGGACTTCATCAAGGTCGATGAAGAGGCGGCGGAAATCTGGGAGATGGCGCGCAAGCTCGAGGGCGTGGTGCGTAACGTCGGTAAACACGCCGGGGGCGTGGTGATCGCGCCCACCAAGCTTACCGACTTCTCGCCGATCTACTGCGACGAAGAAGGCGGCGGCCTGGTGACCCAGTTCGACAAGGATGACGTCGAGGCTGCTGGCCTGGTGAAGTTCGACTTCCTCGGTCTGCGGACCCTGACCATCATCGACTGGGCGCTGAAAACCATTAACCGCGACCGCGCCAAGGTCGGCGAGGAACCGCTGGATATCGCCTTTATCCCGCTGGACGACAAGCCGACCTACAGCCTGTTGCAGAAAGCAGAAACCACCGCGGTATTCCAGCTTGAATCCCGGGGCATGAAGGAGCTGATCAAGAAGCTCAAGCCCGACTGCCTGGAAGACCTGATCGCACTGGTGGCCCTGTTCCGTCCGGGGCCGCTGCAATCGGGCATGGTGGATGACTTCATCAACCGCAAGCACGGCCGCGCCGAGCTGGCCTACCCGCACCCGGACTATCAGTACGACGGCCTGCAGCCGGTACTGGCGCCGACCTACGGCATCATCCTGTACCAGGAACAGGTGATGCAGATCGCCCAGGTCATGGCCGGCTACACCCTGGGCGGTGCGGACATGCTGCGTCGGGCCATGGGTAAGAAAAAGCCCGAGGAGATGGCCAAGCAGCGTGGCGGCTTCATTGAGGGTTGCGCCAGCAACAACATCGATGCAGACCTGGCGGGCAACATCTTCGACCTGGTGGAAAAGTTCGCCGGCTACGGCTTCAACAAATCCCACTCCGCCGCCTACGGCCTGGTGTCGTACCAGACCGCCTGGCTCAAGGCGCACTACCCGGCGCCGTTCATGGCGGCGGTACTCTCCGCGGATATGCACAACACCGACAAGGTCGTGACCTTGATCGAGGAAGTGCGGATCATGAAACTGCGCCTCGACGCGCCGGACGTGAACACCTCCGAGTTCAAGTTCACGGTGAACGACGAAGGTCGCATCGTCTACGGCCTGGGGGCGATCAAGGGCGTCGGCGAGGGGCCGGTGGAAGCCATCACCGAAGCCCGCGAGGAAGGCCCCTTCAAGGATCTGTTCGATTTCTGCGCCAGGGTCGACCTCAAGCGCATCAACAAGCGGACCCTGGACGGCTTGATTCGAAGCGGCGCCCTAGACCGCCTGGGGCCGCACTTCTTCGATGAGCCCAAGGCCTACCAGGCCAATATCGACCAGAACCGCGCCGTGCTGCTGGCGGCCATGGAAGAAGCGATCAAGGCCGCGGAGCAGACCGCCCGTACCCACGACAGTGGCCACGCCGATCTGTTCGGCGGGGTCTTCGTCGATGAGGATGCGGATGTCTACGCCAACCATCGCAAGGCCAAGGAACTGACCCTCAAGGAACGCCTGAAAGGCGAGAAAGACACCCTGGGGCTGTACCTGACCGGGCACCCGATCGACGAATACGAAGGCGAGATCCGTCGTTTCGCCCGCCAGCGCATCATCGACCTGAAGCCGGCCCGGGATACCCAGACCGTGGCTGGCATGATCATCGCCCTGCGGGTGATGAAGAATAAAAAGGGCGACAAGATGGGCTTCATCACCCTCGACGACCGCTCGGGGCGAATCGAAGCCTCGCTGTTTGCCGATGCGTTCCACTCGGCGCAGTCGCTGCTGCAGACCGACGCCATGGTGGTGGTGGAGGGCGAGGTCAGCAACGACGACTTCTCCGGCGGCCTGCGCCTGCGGGTCAAGCGGGTGATGAGCATGGAGGATGCGCGGACCAACCTGGCGGAAAGCCTGCGCCTGAAGATCCACAGCGATGCCCTGAAGGGCGATCAGCTACGCTGGCTGGGTGATCTGTTCAAGCGCCACCGCGGCGCATGCCCGATCACCATGGAGTACACCCGGGATGACGCCAAGGCCCTGCTGCAGTTTGGCGAGAACTGGCGGATCGATCCGGCGGACAGCTTGATTCAAGCCCTGCGTGACCAGTTCGGGCGAGACAACGTCTTCCTCCAATACCGTTGACGGTGAGGTGCCATCATTGCGCCTCATCGCCACTTGAATTTTTAATCTCGACCTCAACGCGTCCGTCCCTTAAGGTAGGGCGCGAATAGACAACCGGCCGGCCCAAGCTCCCTTGGACGTCGAGCCCAGACGGACGCCTATGAACCCGAATTTTCTTGATTTCGAACAGCCGATCGCCGACCTGCAAGCCAAGATCGAAGAGTTGCGCTTGGTCGGTAATGACAATTCGCTGAATATCGGCGATGAGATTTCCCGCCTGCAGGACAAGAGCAACACCCTGACCGAGGACATCTTCGGCAAGCTCACCAGCTGGCAGATCGCACGTCTGGCGCGGCACCCGCGTCGCCCGTACACCCTGGACTACATCCAGCACATCTTCACCGAGTTCGACGAGCTGCATGGCGATCGCCACTTCTCTGACGACGCCGCCATCGTAGGCGGCGTTGCTCGCCTGGACGAGCAGCCGGTAATGATCATCGGGCACCAGAAAGGCCGTGAAGTACGCGAAAAGGTCCGCCGCAACTTCGGCATGCCGCGTCCGGAAGGCTACCGCAAGGCCTGCCGCCTGATGGAAATGGCCGAGCGCTTCAAGATGCCGATCCTGACCTTCATCGACACTCCGGGCGCCTATCCGGGCATCGACGCTGAAGAGCGCAACCAGAGCGAGGCCATTGCCTGGAACCTGCGAGTCATGGCGCGCCTGAAGACTCCGATCATCGCCACCGTGATCGGTGAAGGTGGTTCTGGCGGTGCCTTGGCCATCGGTGTCTGTGACCAGTTGAACATGCTGCAGTACTCCACCTACGCGGTGATCTCGCCGGAAGGCTGCGCATCGATCCTGTGGAAAACCTCGGAAAAGGCTGCCGATGCCGCTGAGGCCATGGGGATTACCGCCGAGCGCCTCAAAGGCCTGGGTATTGTCGACAAGGTCATCGGCGAGCCATTGGGCGGTGCCCATCGGGATCCGGCTGCCGCAGCGGCCTCGATCCGTGCCGAACTCAGCACGCAGCTGGCCATGCTCAAGGAAATGGACAACGACACCTTGCTGGCCCGTCGCTATGACCGCCTGATGAGCTACGGTCTCTGATCGAGCACTGCCTCCCCTTGTAGGGGCACGCTCGTTCGCGACCCAGGCGCCGCCATCGATTCGATGGCGGCGTTGTTGCTTATGCGGGCAAGCAGTACGCCACCCGGCCGCTCCTACAGGTCTTGAACACGTCATGAACGCTCTCTCCGCCAAACTACTGCAAAGCCTCGCGCCCTGGCGCGACTCCAGGAGTTGGCGCGTGGCTTTCTCCGGTGGCCTGGATTCCACCGTCCTGTTGCATCTGCTCGCCGATCTGGCGCAGCACCATCGCCTTCCTCCACTTTCGGCTGTGCATATCCATCATGGGCTTCAGGCTGCGGCCGACGCCTGGCCGGAGCATTGTCAGGCCTTCTGTGATGCGCTGGGGGTGCCGCTGCAGGTGCTTCGCGTCCAGGTGCCAGCCGGTGCCAGCCTGGAGCGCGCCGCCCGCGAGGCACGCTATGGCGCTTTCGCACGGCTCACGGCGAGCACTGAAGTGCTGCTGACGGCGCAGCATCGTGACGACCAGGCGGAAACGCTGCTGTTTCGCCTGCTGCGCGGTGCCGGAGTCAGGGGCTTGTCGGCAATGCCGTCAGCGCGGCCGTTGGGTGACGGGCACCTGCTGCGACCCTTGCTTGATGTGTCACGTGCCGAACTGCAGTGCTACGCCGCGGAGCATCAGTTGAGCTGGGTCGAAGACCCAACCAACGCCGATCATCAGTATTCGCGCAATTACCTGCGCCACCAGGTCATGCCGGCGATTACCGCGCGCTGGCCCCAGGCGGCACTCAGCATGAGCCGCAGCGCCGCGCACTTGAATGAAGCCCAGGGCCTGCTCGATGAGCTGGCGATCATGGACCTGGATGCAGCCCGCGGTGCTAGCGTCTGGCCCTGGCTGGATCTGCCCTCACTGGCCCTGGCACCTTTGCAGTCTTTGTCGGGCGCGCGCCAACGCAATGCCTTGAGCCATTGGTTGAGCCGGTTTGGCCGTCTGCCGGATACCGATCACTGGCGCGGCTGGGACAGCCTGCGAGATGCGGATGCCGCAGGGCGACCGGTGTGGCGTTTGGCCGATGGCGAGTTGCATCGTGCGGCAGGGCGAGTCTGGTGGCTGTCCGGCAGCTGGCTGCAACCGGTCGACGGATGGTTGCAGTGGCTCGATCCGCAAAAGCCCTTGCATCTGCCGGGCAACGGTCAGGTGTCGTTCCCTGGGCCAGTGCCGACCGGGTCGCTGCATATCCGCTATCGCCAGGGGGGCGAGATCATGCACCTGGCCGGCCGCGGCCATCGGGACTTGAAGCGTTTGCTCAATGAAAGCGGGCTGCCGGGTTTCGTCCGTGGCAGATTGCCGCTGCTGTATCAGGACGACCGCTTGCTCGCGGTGGCGAACCTGCCGGCACTTGCGACAAACCCCCAGGGTGGCTGGCCATTGCAATGGCTGCCACCAACCAGCGATCAAGGTTTGAGCTGAAAGGGGCTTTCCGGTAGACTACGCTCCCTTCTTGATACAACTTCTGTGGATTCGCCTGAATTGCAGGAGTTGCCGATTACCAAGCAGTCTTTGCTGGGCGATTCCAAAAAATGTGTAGCGAGCAACCTACCGGTGTTTTTGCATCCGGTCTGTCACCACGCGGCGGTTTTTTTGAAAGGTGCACTGTGATTAATGCAGGTGATCGGGGGCTTCGGCCTTCCTTCGCTTTCCCCGGCGGCACTGACCGCTTTAACGCAGACTTCTAGGGTTTTTCATGACGCGCTACATATTCGTCACGGGCGGTGTTGTTTCTTCATTGGGGAAAGGCATTGCCTCGGCTTCATTGGCGGCCATCCTGGAGGCGCGGGGGCTTAAGGTCACCATGCTCAAGCTGGACCCGTACATCAACGTCGACCCGGGCACCATGAGCCCGTTCCAGCACGGTGAAGTGTTCGTCACCCACGACGGCGCCGAGACCGACCTGGACCTGGGCCACTACGAGCGGTTCATCCGCACGACCATGACCCAGAACAACAACTTCACCACCGGCCGCGTGTACGAGCACGTGCTGCGCAAGGAGCGCCGTGGTGATTATCTGGGTGCCACCATCCAGGTGATTCCGCACATCACCGACGAGATCAAGCGTCGCATCATCAAGGGCGCCGGCGATGCCGACGTGGCCCTGGTGGAAATCGGCGGTACTGTGGGTGACATCGAGTCGCAACCGTTCCTCGAAGCCATCCGTCAACTGCGTGTGGAAGTCGGTTCCAAGCGCGCGATGCTGATGCACCTGACGCTGGTTCCGTACATCGCCACCGCTGGCGAGACCAAGACCAAGCCGACCCAGCACTCGGTAAAAGAGCTGCGTTCGATCGGCTTGCAGCCGGACGTGCTGATCTGCCGCTCCGACCATCCGGTGGATGTGTCGTCGCGCCGCAAGATCGCGCTGTTCACCAACGTTGAAGAGCGTGCGGTGATCTCCCTGGAAGACGTTGACACCATCTACAAGATCCCGGCCGTGCTGCACGCTCAGGGCCTGGACGATTTCGTCGTCGAGCGTTTCGGCCTGCAGTGCAACGGTGCTGATCTGTCCGAGTGGGAAAAAGTGGTGGACGCCAAGCTCAACCCAGAGCACGAAGTCACCATCGCCATGGTCGGCAAGTACATGGAACTGCTGGACGCCTACAAGTCGCTGATCGAAGCGATGAGTCATGCCGGCATCACCAACCGTACCAAGGTCAACCTGCGCTACATCGATTCCGAAGACATCGAGAACCAGGGCACCGCGCTGCTGGAAGGCGTCGACGCGATCCTGGTTCCAGGCGGTTTCGGCCTGCGTGGCGTGGAAGGCAAGATCACCGCGGTGCAATACGCTCGTGAGAACAAGGTGCCGTACCTGGGTATCTGCCTGGGCATGCAAGTGGCGGTCATCGAGTTCGCCCGTAATGTCATGGGCTGGAAAGACGCCAACTCCACCGAGTTCGATCGCACCAGCGGCCATCCGGTCGTCGGCCTGATCACCGAGTGGGAAGACGCCACCGGTGCCGTTGAAGTACGTACCGAAGCTTCCGACCTGGGCGGCACCATGCGTCTGGGCGCTCAGGAATGCTTGCTGGAAGCGGGCTCCAAGGTCCACGACTGCTACGCCAAGGACGTGATCATCGAGCGTCACCGTCACCGCTACGAAGTGAACAACAAGCTGCTGCCGCAACTGATCGAGGCTGGCCTGAAGATCTCCGGTCGCTCGGGTGACGGCGCGCTGGTTGAAGTGGTCGAGGCCCAGGATCATCCATGGTTCGTTGCTTGCCAGTTCCACCCCGAGTTCACCTCGACTCCCCGTGACGGCCACCCACTGTTCAGCGGTTTCGTCAAAGCAGCATTGGCTCAACACCAGAAGAAGGCGTGACCCTGATGGCGCAGAAGATCATCCGCGTAGGCAACATCGAGATCGCCAACGACAAGCCGATGGTGCTGTTCGGCGGCATGAACGTGCTGGAAAGCCGCGACATGGCGATGCAGGTCTGTGAAGAATACGTGCGGGTCACCGAGAAGCTCGGTATCCCCTACGTGTTCAAGGCCAGTTTCGACAAGGCCAACCGTTCGTCGGTGACCTCCTACCGTGGCCCGGGCCTGGAAGAAGGCATGCGGATTTTCGAAGACGTGAAGCAGGCCTTTGGCGTGCCGATCATCACTGACGTCCACGAGCCGGCCCAGGCTGCCGTGGTCGCCGAAGTCTGCGACATCATCCAGCTGCCGGCCTTCCTTTCGCGGCAGACCGACCTGGTGGTGGCCATGGCCAAGACCGGCGCGGTGATCAACATCAAGAAAGCCCAGTTCCTCGCACCCCAGGAAATGAAACACATCCTGAGCAAGTGCGAAGAGGCGGGCAACGATCAGTTGATCCTCTGCGAGCGCGGTTCCAGCTTCGGCTACAACAACCTGGTCGTGGACATGCTCGGCTTCGGCATCATGAAGCAGTTCGAATACCCGGTGTTCTTCGATGTGACCCACGCCCTGCAGATGCCGGGTGGTCGCGCCGACTCCGCTGGCGGTCGCCGGGCCCAGGTCACCGACCTGGCCAAGGCCGGCATGAGCCAGTCTCTTGCCGGGCTGTTCCTCGAAGCCCATCCGGATCCGGACAACGCCAAGTGCGACGGTCCTTGCGCCCTGCGCCTGGACAAGCTCGAGCCGTTCCTGGCCCAGCTCAAGGCCCTGGACGAGCTGGTCAAGAGTTTTCCGACGGTAGAAACCGCGTAAAACCGATTTCTCCGGTAAAGTACCGCACGATTATTGCTCAGGCCCCCGGGCCTGAGCCTTATCGTCTGCAAGACTGCCCGCTTTCCCCGCCTTGCCGACGGTAAAAGATTTCCTACAGCTGCGTCGTTTTCGTCAACTTTGGAGTGTTTACAACAATGGCAAAAATCGTCGACATCAAAGGTCGTGAAGTTCTCGACTCCCGTGGCAACCCCACTGTCGAAGCGGACGTGCTTCTCGACAACGGCATCATCGGCAGTGCATGCGCGCCGTCCGGTGCTTCCACCGGCTCGCGCGAAGCGCTGGAGCTGCGTGATGGCGACAAGAGCCGTTACCTGGGCAAGGGCGTGCTCAAGGCGGTAGCCAACATCAACGGTCCGATCCGCGACCTGCTGCTGGGTAAGGACCCGATCGATCAGAAGGCCCTGGATCAGGCCATGATCAAGCTCGACGGTACCGAGAACAAGGCCACCCTGGGCGCCAACGCGATCCTCGCCGTGTCCCTGGCTGCTGCCAAGGCCGCCGCTCAGGACCAGGACCTGCCGCTGTACGCCCACATCGCCAACCTCAATGGCACTCCGGGCGTCTACTCGATGCCGGTACCGATGATGAACATCATCAACGGTGGCGAGCACGCCGATAACAACGTCGACATCCAGGAGTTCATGGTGCAGCCGGTTGGCGCCAAGTCCTTCTCGGAAGGCCTGCGCATGGGCACTGAAATCTTCCATCACCTCAAAGCCGTGCTGAAGGCCCGTGGCCTGAACACCGCAGTGGGTGACGAAGGCGGTTTTGCACCGAACCTGGCTTCCAACGAAGACGCTCTGAAAGTGATCTCCGAAGCCGTGGCCAACGCCGGTTACACCCTGGGCACCGACGTGACCCTGGCCCTGGACTGCGCTGCCAGCGAATTCTATGAAGATGGCAAGTACAACCTGTCCGGCGAAGGCCAGGTGTTCACCGCCGAAGGTTTCGCCGAGTACCTCAAAGGCCTGACCCAGCGCTACCCGATCATCTCCATCGAAGACGGCCTGGACGAGTCCGACTGGGCCGGCTGGAAAATCCTTACCGACAAGATCGGCGAGAAGGTTCAACTGGTCGGCGACGACCTGTTCGTGACCAACACCAAGATCCTGAAAGAAGGCATCGACAAGAAGATCGCCAACTCGATCCTGATCAAGTTCAACCAGATCGGCACCCTGACCGAAACCCTGGAAGCCATCCAGATGGCCAAGGCTGCCGGCTACACTGCGGTGATCTCCCACCGTTCCGGTGAAACCGAAGATTCGACCATCGCCGACCTGGCCGTGGGTACCTCGGCTGGCCAGATCAAGACCGGCTCCCTGTGCCGTTCCGACCGCGTTTCCAAGTACAACCAATTGCTGCGTATCGAAGAGCAATTGAACGGCAAGGCCAAGTACAACGGTCGCGGTGAGTTTCGCGGCTAAGCAGTAGATGGTAAAAAGACACCGGATTGTGTCGGGAAAATCGCTACAGCGAGTTTTTTGCCACTAATCTGATGCCTTAAGAGCACAAGCCTGGGTCTTCCAGGCTTCGTGCTATCAGTAGGTCCGAAGTTGTTGGCATGGCTGTCTTTTTTCACTGGATACCCGATATTCGATGCGCAGTCCCAATTGGTTGTTCCTGGTCTTGCTCTTGCTGCTGGCTGGCTTGCAGTACCGCCTGTGGGTGGGGAACGGCAGCTTGGCCCAGGTTGCTGACCTGACTCAGCAGATTGCCGACCAGCACGCTGAAAACGAGCGTTTGCTGGAACGAAATCGCGTACTCGATGCGGAAGTCATGGAGCTGAAAAAAGGCATGGAGACCGTGGAAGAACGGGCTCGTCATGAGTTGGGTATGGTCAAGGAGGGTGAAACCCTCTACCAGTTGGCCCAATGAGCGACGTATTGCCGGCCTTCTGGGCCGTGATTCCTGCCGCGGGCGTTGGTGCCCGCATGGCCGCGGACCGCCCCAAGCAGTACCTGCAACTGGGTGGACGCACAATTCTTGAACACAGCCTGGGCTGCTTTCTCGACCACCCCGGCCTCAAGGGGCTGGTGGTCAGCCTGGCGGTTGATGATCCTTACTGGCCGGCCCTGGCTTGCGCCCATGATTCGCGGATCCAGCGGGTCGAAGGTGGTGCTGAGCGTTCCGGCTCGGTGCTCAATGCCTTGCTCCATCTGCACGCCCAGGGCGCTGCCGATGACGACTGGGTGCTGGTTCACGATGCCGCCCGGCCCAATCTTTCCCGGGATGACCTGGACAAACTGCTGGGTGAGTTGGTGGATGACCCGGTGGGGGGGCTGCTCGCAGTTCCGGCCCGGGACACCCTGAAACGTGTGGACAAGCACGGTCGAGTGCTGGAAACCGTTGACCGCAGTTTGATCTGGCAAGCCTACACACCGCAGATGTTCCGCCTCGGTGCCCTGCATCGTGCCCTGGCCGACAGCCTGGTGGCCGATGTGGCGATTACCGATGAAGCTTCGGCGATGGAATGGGCCGGCCAGGCGCCGCGCCTGATCGAAGGCCGCTCGGATAACCTCAAGGTCACCCGTCCCGAAGACCTGGAATGGTTGCGCCAGCGCTGGTCCAACCGCCGCTGACTGCTGGCTTGCGCTGCACCTTGTAGCTGCTGGTGCAGGCTGCGAACGACTCGGAAGGAGGCGCCGCTCTTGAGGCCCTGAAGGCCCTGCGGGCCTTGTCACCGCCTGCGGCAGCAGCTACAGGTCGCGGTATTCCGGGCGCTGCGCCAGCCCTTGTTTCAGATAATCCACCAGCTTGCGCACTTTCGGTGACAGGTGCCGTTGCTGCGGGTACAGCGCCCAGACTGCGGTGTTGGGCGGTTGGTGAGCTTCCAGCAAGGAAATCAGCGTACCGTTCTGCAAGTGCTCCAGGACGTAGTAGTCCGGCAACTGGCACAGCCCCACCCCTTGCAAGGCCGCGTCCAGCACCGCCTGCCCGCTGTTGCAGCGCCAATTACCCTGCACCCGTTGCGAAAATTCGCGCCCATCCAGTTCCAATTGCCAGATATCCGAGCTGCCGATCAGGCAGTTGTGCCGGCTCAACTCCGACAGGCTGTGTGGGCGTCCATAACGTTCCAGGTAGGAGGGCGAGGCGCATAGGTACATGCGGCGTGGGGCCAGGCGAGTGGCGACCAGGCGCGAGTCCTGCAGGCGCCCCAAGCGAATCGCCAGGTCCAGCCCTTCATGCACCAGGTCCAGGGGGCGGTTGCTGAGCTCTATATCCACCCGCAACTGCGGATAAAGGCTCATGAACCGGGTAACCAGCGGCACGATAAAGCGCTCGCCGTAGGCCACTGCACAGGTCATGCGCAGCATGCCCTTGGGCTCGCTGGTCAGGTCGCCTACGGCCCGCAGGGCCTCCTCGCGACCATCCTGCAAGCGTTGGCAATGCTGGAGAAAGGTCTGCCCGGCCTCGGTCAGGGTCACCCGGCGGGTACTGCGATACAGCAGGCGAGTCTGCAAACGCTCCTCGAGCCGTGCCACCTGACGGCTGATATGGGACGAAGAGACCCCCAGGCGCTCGGCGGCAGCGGTGAACTGGCTGCATTCGGCGACCGCGACAAATTCGTCGATACCTTCCCAACGGTTGTCATTCATTGATTGTCCCTATACAGCAATAATGTTTTGCTTTTGCCTGGATTATTCATCGCATTGCGCTGTTTTACACTCTGTGCCTCGTTTTTATTCGCTGGAGAGTCAGGATGATCAAGTCACGTGCTGCCGTAGCCTTCGAGGCCAAGAAGCCGCTGGAAATCGTCGAAGTGGATGTCGCCATGCCCAAGGCGGGCGAGGTGCTGCTGCGGGTCGTCGCCTCCGGCGTCTGCCACACCGACGCCTACACGCTGTCTGGTGCCGACCCTGAAGGCATCTTCCCGGCGATCCTCGGCCACGAAGGCGGTGCGGTGGTGGAGGCGGTGGGCGAGGGCGTGACCTCGGTGGCTGTGGGTGACCATGTGATCCCGCTGTACACCCCGGAATGCGGCAAGTGCAAATTCTGTCTGTCGGGCAAGACCAACCTCTGTCAGGCCATTCGCGCCACCCAGGGCAAGGGCCTGATGCCTGATGGCACCACGCGTTTTTCCTACAAGGGTCAGCCGATTTTCCACTACATGGGTACCTCGACCTTTTCCGAGTACACCGTGCTCCCGGAAATCTCCGTGGCCAAGATTCCCAAGGAAGCGCCGCTGGAAAAGGTCTGCCTGCTGGGGTGCGGCGTGACCACCGGGATCGGAGCGGTGATCAACACCGCCAAGGTCAAGGCCGGTGACACCGTGGCCATCTTCGGCCTGGGCGGCATTGGGCTGTCGGCGGTCATCGGTGCGGTCAAGGCCAAGGCCGGGCGTATCATCGCCATCGATATCAACCCGGCCAAGTTCGAGATCGCCAAGCAACTGGGCGCCACCGACTGCGTCAATCCGAAGGATTTCGACCGTCCGATTCAGGAGGTCATTGTCGACATGACTGATGGCGGCGTGGATTTCTCCTTCGAGTGCATCGGCAATGTGCAATTGATGCGTGCGGCCCTGGAGTGCTGCCACAAGGGCTGGGGCGAATCGGTAATCATCGGCGTGGCCGGTGCCGGCCAGGAAATCTCCACCCGTCCCTTCCAATTGGTGACCGGCCGGGTATGGCGCGGCTCAGCCTTTGGTGGCGTGCGCGGGCGCAGCGAGCTGCCAAGCTACGTGGAAATGTCCCAGACCGGCGAGATCCCCCTGGATACCTTCATCACCCACACCATGGGCCTGGAAGATATCAACAAGGCGTTCGACCTGATGCACGAAGGCAAGAGCATTCGCTCCGTCATTCACTTCTAAGAGCAGCGGCAAGCGGCAAGCCACAGGCGCCAAGCGGGAGTTCCGCTTGCGGCCCATGGCTTGCGGCGTGCCGCTGGAGGTCTGCCATGAGTCTGGAAAACCTTTCCTGCCAGAAAAGCTTCGGCGGCTGGCATAAACGCTACAAGCATCATTCCCGGGTGCTGGGCTGTGACATGGTGTTCGCCGTGTATTTGCCGCCCCAGGCCGAGCAGGGCGGCAAGCTGCCGGTGCTTTACTGGTTGTCCGGCCTGACCTGTACCGACGAGAACTTCATACACAAGGCCGGGGCTCAACGCATGGCTGCCGAGCTGGGCTTGATCATCGTCGCTCCGGATACCAGCCCGCGTGGCCCCGGCGTGCCCGGTGACCCGGACGGTGCCTGGGATTTCGGTCTGGGTGCCGGGTTCTACCTGAACGCGACGCAGGAGCCCTGGGCCCAGCATTACCGGATGCACGATTATGTGGTGAACGAGCTGCCGGAGCTGGTGGAGGCGCATTTTCCCGCTTCGCGCAAGCGTGGGATCAGCGGGCACTCCATGGGCGGTCACGGGGCACTGGTGTGCGCGCTGCGTAATCCGGGGCGCTATCAGTCGGTTTCGGCCTTCGCTCCCATCAGCAACCCGATGGATTGCTCCTGGGGGCAGAAGGCGTTTTCCCGTTACCTGGGGGAGGAGCGTTCACGCTGGCGCGAGTGGGATGCCAGCGTGCTGATCGCCGAAGCCACCGAGAAGCTGCCGTTGCTGGTGGATCAGGGGGATCGTGACGACTTCCTCGCCGGCCAGCTCAAGCCTGAGGTCTTGCAGCAAGCGGCAAAGAATGCCGGGCATGAGCTGACGTTGCGGATGCAGCCGGGGTACGACCACAGCTACTTCTTTATCGCCAGTTTCATAGACGACCACTTGCAGCACCATGCACGTGCTCTTAACGCCTAATACCTGCCAAAGCAGGTAGAATCACGCCCTGACTTTTTCGGGGCGTTTTTTTATGCGTATTGGCCACGGCTACGATGTGCACCGTTTCGCTGAGGGCGACTTCATCACGTTGGGGGGGGTGCGTATTGCCCACTATTTCGGGCTGCTCGCGCACTCCGATGGTGATGTGCTGTTACACGCACTCAGTGATGCCCTTCTGGGCGCTGCCGCGCTGGGTGATATCGGCAAGCACTTTCCGGACACCGATCCGCAGTTCAAGGGCGCCGACAGCCGTGTCCTGCTGCGTCATGTTGTCGCGCTGATTCATGCCAAGGGCTGGAAGATCGGCAACGTCGACAACACCATCGTCGCCCAGGCACCGAAAATGGCACCTCACATTGAAACCATGCGGGCCTTGATTGCCGAGGACCTGCAGGTCGAGCTGGACCAGGTGAACGTGAAGGCAACCACCACCGAAAAACTCGGCTTTGTCGGCCGCGAGGAAGGCATCGCCGTGCATTCCGTGGCCTTGTTGCAACGCCCATGAATGAACTGCAATTGTTGGGCCCGCGGGCCTATGGCGATGCCCTGGGCAGCGCCGTACTAAAGGCCACTGCCGAAGACTTCCAGGTTGATGAAGTACTCGATATCCCGCTGAGCGGGGAAGGCGAGCATCTGTGGCTGTGGGTGGAAAAACGCGGCTTGAACACCGAGGAAGCGGCGCGGCGGATCGCCAAGGCGGCGGGGGTGTCGTTGCGCACTGTCAGCTATGCCGGGCTCAAGGATCGCCAGGCGCTGACCCGCCAGTGGTTCAGTGTGCAACTGCCGGGCAAGGCCGATCCGGATCTTGGCGCAGCGGAAAATCACACTCTGAAGATCCTCGAGGCCACCCGCCACAAGCGCAAATTGCAGCGTGGGGCCCATGCCGCCAATGGCTTTACCCTGCGCCTGACAGAGCTCAAGGCGGATCAGGCAGCCATCGACGAGCGCCTGAAGAGAATTGCCGCTCAAGGTATTCCCAACTATTTCGGCGCCCAGCGCTTCGGCCACGACGGTGGCAACCTGGTGGACGCCCGTAGCTGGGCTGCCCGCCAGGCGCTGCCGGAGCAGCGCAATGTGCGTTCGCGCCTGTTGTCCACCGCCCGCAGCTACCTGTTCAACCAGGCACTGGCAGCGCGAGTGGCGGACGGCACTTGGCAGCAGGCGCAAGTGGGCGACTTGCTGGCATTTACCGACAGCCGCAGCTTTTTCATGGCCGGCCCGGATGAATGCACGGATCCGCGCCTGGCAATTCTTGACTTGCATCCCACAGGCCCGTTGTGGGGCGAAGGCGAGTCTCCGGCGGGTGGTGCGGTTCATGAACTTGAACAGCAGATGGCCGACCGCGAGGCGGCACTGTGCGAATGGCTGATAAAAGCCGGCATGAGCCACGAACGACGCATCCTGCGGCTGCCCATTGGCGGTTTGACGTGGCATTATCCCGAGCCTGATATTCTGCAACTGGAATTCGTCCTCCCGGCCGGATGTTTCGCCACCGCCTTGGTGCGTGAACTCGTCGATCTGGTGCCGGTGGGGCAGACGGACAGCTCATGCGCATTCTGATTTCTAACGATGATGGGGTAACTGCACCCGGTATCGCGGCGTTGCACGCTGCGCTGGCGGATTACGCCGAGTGCGTGGTTATCGCTCCGGATCAAGACAAAAGCGGCGCCAGCAGCTCGCTGACGCTCGACCGTCCGTTGCATCCGCACACCCTTGGCAACGGCTTTATCAGCATCAATGGCACCCCCACCGACTGTGTTCACCTGGGGCTCAACGGCCTGCTGGAGCATGACCCGGACATGGTGGTGTCGGGCATCAACCTGGGGGCCAACCTCGGTGATGACGTGCTGTACTCCGGGACGGTCGCCGCTGCATTGGAAGGGCGCTTCCTGCAACGCCCTGCGATCGCCTTTTCGCTGGTCTCGCGCCAGGTGGAGAACCTTGCTACCGCAGCCTATTTCGCGCGCAAGCTGGTGCAAGCCCAGGGCTTGCTGGATTTACCACCACGGACGGTGTTGAACGTGAATATTCCCAATCTGCCGCTTGATCATATTCGGGGCATCCAGCTGACCCGCCTGGGCCATCGCGCCCGTGCTGCGGCACCGATGAAGGTGGTCGACCCCCGCGGCAAGGCGGGTTACTGGATCGCTGCCGCCGGCGACGCCGAGGATGGCGGGCCCGGCACCGACTTTCATGCAGTGATGCAAGGCTACGTGTCTGTCACGCCGCTGCAGCTGGATCGCACCTTCAATGACGCGTTCAGGAGTTTGGATGGCTGGTTGGAGGGGCTGCGCTGATGGCTCGCGAGCAAGACGATCTGCTGCGGCGGGGAATCGGCATGACTTCCCAGCGTACCCGCGAACGCCTGATCCAGCGCCTGTATGACGAGGGGCTGTCCAACCCTCAGGTACTGGAAGTGATTCGGCGCACACCGCGGCATCTGTTTGTCGATGAGGCCCTGGCCCATCGTGCCTATGAAGACACGGCGCTGCCGATCGGCCACAACCAGACCATCTCCCAGCCTTATATGGTGGCCCGCATGAGTGAGCTGCTGCTGGCGGCCGGGCCGCTGGACAAGGTACTGGAGATCGGTACCGGCTCGGGCTACCAGACGGCGGTGTTGTCGCAGCTGGTGGAGCGGGTGTTTTCGGTGGAGCGGATCAAGGTCCTGCAAGACCGGGCCAAAGAGCGCCTGCAGGAATTGAACCTGCGCAACGTCGTGTTTCGCTGGGGCGACGGCTGGGAAGGCTGGCCGGCGCTGGCGCCCTATAACGGCATCATCGTCACTGCCGTCGCCACCGATATCCCCCAGGCCCTGCTCGATCAACTCGCGCCTGGCGGGCGCCTGGTGATTCCGGTGGGGGCAGGGGAGGTGCAGCAGTTGATGCTGATCATCCGTGAAGAACAGGGCTTTGCCCGGCACGTCCTGGGGGCGGTGCGTTTTGTGCCGTTGCTCAATGGTCCCCTGGCCTGAAGGCATTTATCAGGCTGGGGTGAATTCTGTCTGGCGGGCTGTGTCTTAGTGCCGTATCGATCGTCAATGAGTGATACGACGGCCAGAGGCAGGTTCTTGCGGCTGTCCTTGTGCTGGGCCAGCGGTAAAGCGCCTGTGTCCAGTTATACTTGCGTCACTTCACGCCTGAGTCAGGCAATCTATATCGTCAACCACCACAAAGGGAGCGGCGGGTGAGTCTCACAGTCATTGCGCAGCGTATGGGTACAACAAGCTTTCAGCGACTGATGATTGGCCTTGCCTTGAGTTCCTTGTTGGTCGGTTGCTCCAGCACCAAATCCAGCAGCGTGGGGGTGGTCGAGCGCAGTAACACTGTTGCGCCGCAGCGTCCTACGGTGACCACCGGGCAGTACGCGGTGCGTCGCGGAGACACCTTGTTTTCCATTGCCTTCCGCTATGGCTGGGACTACAAGGCGCTGGCCGCTCGCAACAACATCGCCGAGCCTTATACCATCCATCCCGGGCAGGTCATTCGCTTTGACGGCCGCACTGGCACTACGCCGGCAACGGTTGTTACCAGCACCCAGTCCAGTGCCTCTTCCTCCAGCAAGACCACGGTCATTCGTCGCCCGGCAGGCACCACGACAACGCCTGCAACTGCGACCACCACCAGCCCTGCGAGCAAGCCGGCGCCTGCTCCGGCTACCCCCGCGGGCCCCGCTCCTACGGGTTGGGGATGGCCTTCGAACGGTGTTCTGATTGGAAAATTTTCTTCAAACGGTAGTTTGAATAAAGGCATTGATATCGCCGGAGATTTGGGACAGCCTGTTTTAGCTGCGTCTGATGGGACGGTGGTTTACGCCGGGAGTGGCTTAAGGGGCTACGGCGAATTAGTCATCATCAAACACAACGAAACCTACGTCAGTGCTTACGGCCACAACCGCAAGCTATTGGTTCGGGAGGGACAGCAGGTCAAAGTCGGACAGACAATTGCCGAGATGGGATCAACTGGTACAGACCGGGTGAAACTGCACTTTGAGATTCGCCGACAAGGTAAACCTGTAGATCCGCTGCAATTCCTGCCACGTCGTTGATCCGTTACCAGCCTGTTCCGCTCACGTAGAGGGAACAGGCTCCAGCGTTGCCAGGGATAAAGGCGCCGCTTGAGCCTGAGGTCGAACTCACCAAAGGACTATAACAATGGCTCTCAGTAAAGAAGTGCCGGAGTTTGACATCGACGATGAGGTTCTCCTTATGGAGAGCAGCATCGATATGGATTCGATGTCGAATAATGAGGGGGCAACTCCACCTTCCGTTCGCACCAAATCCAAAAGCTCCGCTTCATTAAAGCAACACAAATACATTGATTACACGCGTGCACTCGATGCGACGCAGCTGTACCTCAATGAAATTGGTTTTTCTCCATTGCTCTCCCCCGAAGAGGAAGTGCACTTTGCGCGGTTGTCGCAAAGTGGTGATCCGGCCGGGCGCAAGCGCATGATTGAAAGCAACTTGCGGCTGGTGGTGAAAATCGCCCGGCGCTATGTCAATCGTGGCCTGTCGCTGCTGGACCTGATCGAAGAGGGCAACCTCGGGCTGATCCGAGCGGTGGAGAAGTTCGATCCGGAACGCGGCTTCCGCTTCTCGACCTATGCCACCTGGTGGATTCGTCAGACCATCGAGCGGGCCATCATGAATCAGACCCGGACCATCCGGTTGCCGATCCATGTGGTCAAAGAACTCAACGTCTACTTGCGCGCCGCCCGTGAGTTGACGCAAAAACTCGATCATGAACCCTCCCCCGAAGAAATCGCCAACCTGCTGGAGAAGCCGGTGGCCGAAGTCAAACGCATGCTCGGCCTGAACGAGCGGGTTTCTTCGGTTGATGTCTCCCTGGGCCCGGATTCGGACAAGACCCTGCTGGATACCCTGACCGACGACCGTCCGACAGATCCTTGTGAGCTGTTGCAGGACGACGATCTGTCACAAAGTATCGATCAGTGGCTTTCCGAATTGACCGAGAAGCAGCGCGAAGTGGTGGTGCGACGCTTCGGTCTGCGTGGACACGAGAGCAGCACCCTTGAAGATGTGGGCCTGGAGATCGGTCTGACCCGTGAACGGGTTCGGCAGATCCAGGTTGAAGGGCTCAAGCGCCTTCGGGAAATTCTCGAGAAGAATGGATTGTCCAGTGAGTCGCTGTTTCAGTAGCCACTGGATCGATTCACAAGAGCCCCGATCGACTCGGGGCTTTTTATTGCACGCAGCTTGTGGTTTTGAATGGGCTATTGCCAGAGAAGTTGGCTTAACTCTCAACCGTCATGTAAGCCAAAGATTACTTTTTCGTACGCATTCGGTTCTCGGCTACTTCTGCGTTGTCTAGTTTTGCGTAGGCTGTTTTTTATATTATTGATTTATATAATATTTTTTATGAAAGGCTATGAGTTTCGACAAAGTTTCACACGAATAGTGCGATTGCTCTTGCCGGGGAACTCTCTAATATCAGCCCTGTGTCGACGGATAGACACAGCCATCAAGGACGATGGTCAGGACATCGCAGGAAGCGATTCATCAGGACGATGAAAAGGAACACAGGGACTAGGGAAAAATGTGGGCGGGTCATACCGCCCCTTTTTTTCGTCTGTCGAAAAGTCCCGCCGGCATTTCCTTGCCCCAGAAACGCAAAAAGGCCCGCAAGGGGCCTTTGGGAACGCAGCTGCAATCAGCGTTCGAGATCCTTGATCTTGCCTTTGACGCCATCCCACTCTTCGGCATCCGGCAACGGATCTTTCTTTTCAGTGATGTTCGGCCAGATCTCTGCCAGCTCGACGTTCAACTGAATGAATTCTTGCATCTCTTCCGGGACTTCATCCTCGGAGAAAATCGCTACAGCGGGGCATTCAGGCTCACACAGTGCGCAATCAATGCACTCATCCGGGTGAATCACCAGGAAGTTCGGGCCTTCGTAAAAGCAGTCCACCGGACAGACTTCTACGCAGTCGGTGTACTTGCACTTGATGCAGTTGTCGGTGACGACGAAGGTCATTTCTAATTCTCTCCTCAGGCGGCGGCAGCGGAGCCCCTACATGACGGGGTCGCCAGGTTTGGGAGCGATAGTCTGCGCAACCAGGCTAATAGTCCGCAGCATCCCAAACCGCGCGAGATTCTAACAGCTTGAAGGCGTTCGCGTTAGATGCGTGTCTTCAATGTATAGAGCATTTCCAGTGCTCGGCGTGGCGTCATGTCATCCAGATCCAGCTTGGCCAGGTCGTCGAGCACCGGGTGCGGCAGGCTGGCGAACATGTCGCTTTGTTGCGGAACCGAGGGTTTGCCCGGCGCTTGAGGCGCCACTTCATGGGGCAAGCTGGTGGTTTCCAGGCGGCTCAAGTGCTCCCGGGCGCGGGTGATGACTGCGCTGGGAACCCCGGCCAGCTGGGCTACCGCCAGCCCATAGCTCTGGCTGGCTGGGCCTGGAAGTACATGGTGCAGGAACACAATGCGCTCATTGTGCTCGGTGGCATTGAGGTGCACGTTGGCCACCAGCGGCTCGCTTTCCGGCAGTACCGTCAGTTCGAAATAGTGGGTGGCGAACAGGGTATAGGCGCGCAGGTGGGCGAGACGTTCTGCCGCAGCCCAGGCCAGGGAAAGTCCGTCAAAGGTGCTGGTACCGCGTCCCACTTCGTCCATCAGCACCAAGCTGCGTTCCGTTGCGTTGTGCAGGATGTTCGCGGTTTCGCTCATTTCCACCATGAAGGTCGAACGGCCGCCGGCCAGGTCGTCGCTGGAGCCGATACGGGTGAAGATCCGGTCCACCAGGGACAGCTCGCAGCTCGCCGCCGGGACGAAGCTGCCGATATGGGCCAGCAGCACGATCAGGGCCGTCTGGCGCATATAGGTGGATTTACCGCCCATGTTCGGACCGGTGATCACCAGCATCCGCGTGTTGTCGTCCAGGCTCAGGTCGTTGGCCACGAACGGCGTGGTCAACACTTGCTCCACCACCGGGTGACGACCCTGGGTGATGCGCATGCAAGGTTCGCTGACAAAACGTGGGCAGTTGAAGTCCAGGTTCAAGGCGCGCTCGGCCAGGTTGCTCAGCACGTCCAGCTCAGCCAGGGCACCAGCGGTATCCTGCAACGGCGGCAAATGGCTGATCAGGGTTTCCAGGAGCGCGTCGTAGAGCATCTTCTCCCGGGCCAGGGCACGGCTCTTGGCCGATAGCGCCTTGTCTTCGAACGCCTTGAGTTCCGGAGTGATGAAGCGCTCGGCGCCTTTCAATGTCTGGCGGCGAATGTAGTCCGCCGGGGCCTGTTCGGCCTGCTTGCTTGGCAGCTCGATGAAATAGCCATGGATACGGTTGTAGCCGACCTTGAGGTTGGCCAGGCCGGTACGGGCTTTCTCGCGGGCTTCCAGGTCAATCAGGAACTGTCCGGCGTTCTCGCTCAGCGACTGCAGCTCGTCGAGCTCGGCGTCGTAGCCGGTCTTGAGTACACCGCCGTCACGGATCACCGCCGGCGGGTTGTCGATGATGGCCTTGGCCAGCAGAGCGGCCAGTTCCGGGTAGGTGCTGGTGGTGGCGGCCAGCTGATTGAGGTGAGTGGCCTCCAGCTCGGTCATGGCTTCTTGCAGCTCGGGCAGTGCAGCCAGGGCATCACGTAGACGGGCCAAGTCCCGCGGACGGGCATTGCGCAGGCCGATTCGCGCCAGAATCCGCTCGATATCGCCGATTTCCTTCAACTGCGGTTGCAACCGTTCGAAACGGTAGCCGTCCAGCAGGCAAGTAATGGAGGACTGGCGCGCTTCCAGGACCTTGAGGTCGCGCAGCGGGCGGTTCAGCCAGCGGGTCAGCAAACGGCTGCCCATGGCGGTCTGGCAGCGGTCGACCACCGATTGCAGGGTGTTGTCGCGCCCGCCCGCCAGGTTGGTGTCCAGTTCCAGGTTGCGACGGCTAGCACCGTCCAGCACCACGGTGTCATCCAGGCGCTCATGACGCAGGCTGCGCAGGTGGGGCAGGGCGGTACGCTGGGTTTCCTTGGCATAGCTGAGCAGGCAACCGGCGGCGCCGATGGCCAGGGTCAGGGTTTCGCAGCCAAAGCCCTTGAGGTCCTGGGTAGAGAACTGCTGGCAGAGGCTCTTGTGCGCCGAGTCCCGCTCGAAATCCCAGGGGGCACGGCGTCGCACACCGCGGCGTTTTTCTGCCGGCAAGCCTTGTGGCCAGTCGTCGGGGATCAGCAGCTCCACTGGGTTGATCCGCTCCAGCTCGGCCAGCAGATTCTCCCAGCCCCTGATCTCCAGGACGCTGAAGTTGCCGCTGGTGATGTCCAGCACCGCCAGGCCGAACAGACGCTCGTCGCCCAGCACGGCGGCGATCAGGTTGTCGCGGCGCTCATCCAGCAGAGCCTCGTCACTCACGGTGCCTGGCGTGATGATACGCACCACCTGGCGTTCCACCGGGCCCTTGCTGGTCGCCGGGTCCCCCACCTGTTCGCAGATCACCACCGACTCGCCGAGCTTTACCAGCTTGGCCAGGTAGCCCTCGGCGGCGTGGTAAGGAATACCGCACATGGGAATCGCCTGGCCGGCCGACTGCCCGCGCGCCGTCAGGGTGATGTCCAGCAGCTTGGCGGCCTTCTTCGCGTCTTCATAGAAGATCTCGTAGAAGTCGCCCATGCGGTAGAACATCAACTGATCAGGGTGCTGGTTCTTGAGGCGCCAGTACTGCTGCATCATCGGCGTATGGGAGGATAAGTCAGAAATTGCTTTATTCATCAACGAGTTATGTATGTCGTTAGAAAGGTGTGGGGCATTTTGGGGGCGTTCTTGGAAAATAATTTCCGTGCAGTTTTTTTGGTAATGCCTCCGCCAAGCCATTTAAGCTAGAAAGGGTATCACGCATCCACGATGCTCAGGGACTGCGTTCCGAGCACCCTAAAGCGGCTTTCGGATGTCTGAGAAATGAGCTGTGTCTGGAAGAAATCGCCATGGATTTCGTAGGCGGCATAACCTACACTCCGCGCAAGGTGTAATAGTATTGCTTGTGAACTGTTGGTTCTTGTGTGATGGCGTTTCTGGTGGGGCCTCCCGCTATGTCCAATGTGCAGGGGCATTCAGTTCACTTGGGCGTCCGGTATGTTCAGTTTTGGGAGTAGTCAGGTGTCAGGATTGGGGATGGGGAGAAAGCTTCCTACAAAGCTCGCCAAAGAGCCGATGATTGAGGCTGTCTTTGAGATGCGTTTCGAAAGTCCCGCGCCTATAGCAGCAATGCTACCTGGAATCCTCTATAGCAAACTGGATGGAGAGCTCTCCATGGAGCAGTCACCTATCCATGCTATGCCTAAAGAAATTCGTGATGCTGACCCAAACTTTTCGCACGTTCCATTAACGAAATGCAGTTGGGGTAATTATTGGCTGCTGGTCGGTGATCGTGTTTTTTCAGTTGCTTCCAAGCTTCCCTACGCAGGCTGGACTGACTTTCAAGAAAAGATAATTACCGCTTTTACTGTGGTTTTGAATGCCGGAGTTATTTCAACCGTAAATCGATGCTCAATAAAATATGTTGATATTCTTGACTCGATTCCGTTGAAGCCTTCTGAATGTTTTAATATGGATTTGAAGGTTGGCGAACTTTCTGGAATAGATGATTTTCATGTCAAGGTTGGTGTTTCTGAAGCTGGAGTTTTACATACAGTTCAGTTGGTTTCTCAAGCCATGACAAGACTAACTAATGGACGGGATTTGCAGGGCGCGCTGATTGATGTCGATTCTGTGATTGATATCGCCAATGAGGACTCGCAAATGTTTTTGAATAGCTTGAGTGAGCGAGCAGAGAAGCTCCATAGCGCCAATAAAAAGGCGGTTTTTGAAGCTATTTCTGATGCGGCTTTGAGCTATCTGGAGCCGAGCTATGAGTAATTATAGTGTTGTTGCAATCCCTGCAACTATAGGCGCTATGGCTGGCTTGGTTTTAATTGGTGCCACTTGTGCAGAGCTGCCAAGGCGGGAGAATTCCATGGATAGGATACGACCAATTGTTTCGAGTCTTTCTAATGTCACTAAATATGCTGAAAACACCAAGAGTCCGACCTTTGGATTAAACAAAGGAACTAGTGTCGCTACCACTGATGAGTTGCTGCAGCAGGCTTCATTGAGTTTTTCTGCTGGTATTAGCAATGGTTTAGAAACCTTGGGTGCTGAGTACCTTGAGGTAGTGGAAGATAATTTTTGGGATTTAGTGCTTAGGTAGATTTAGGTTGATGGATATCGCCGGGTTTGACTATAAGGATTTTCTACCCTATTACTTGACTGAAGATCAAAAGCGCGGCTTGGCTCGTGCGTTAAAGGATTACTCAAGTGTTTCCAATATTTACACTCAGGCACTTCAGGGAGAGGTCCTTCAGGGTGACTGTTGGGAGGGTATCCCATATATAGATTTGTCTGGAAGAAAAGAGAATATCCAGGCGATTATTCTTTCTAACTCTTGTGATATAGATCAGGGTAATGCTAGGCATACACCTGTTTATATTAGTTATGCTCCTTTAGTTAATCTAAAGGTGTATGAGGCTCTTCTTTTAAAGAAGCTTCCTGAAAAGGATGTTAAGGGCGCAATCGAGGCAATTAAAAATCAGCGTACAACCAATGTGCTGTACCTTCCCGCTTCCGTCGAGGGAACGGTTGATAGTGTTGTCATGTTGAATATGATTTCATCGATAACTTATAAGGCTTTTGAGGCTCAAGCTGAAAAGCGAAAGGTTCGGTCGCTTAATCAGCTTGGTTTTTATCTGCTTTCTTTCAAACTGTCGATCCATTTCTGTCGTATGCATGAAGCAATTTATCGTGCTTGAAATGTTTTTATGCGATTTCTGAGTGATTGCTTTTTGTTCGTCGCTCTTATGGGTTGTGTTTTTTTTCTGAGATTGATTGGCTCTAGAGTGTTCAAATTAATGTGTGTTTTTGGCTTTAATAGATGGCTCTACAGAGCCCAGGCTTAGCTGTTGGCGGATAAGTTTTCCCAGATTCGGGAAAGCTCGCTTTGAGACTCATCGTCCATCCACTTAGCATAGACTTCGACCAGCATGGTGAAGTCTTTGTGACCCATCTGTTTCGCGATAAACGCAAGGTTGCCACGTGCAGTCAAGCACCAGCACGCATAGGTGTGTCGGGTCTGATAAGGGCGGCGTGGCCTGATTTGCGCTCGATGCTGTATGGCCGCCCACTTGGTATTCCAAGCTGTTGGAACGAACCACTTGTTGATCACTTTCTTGCGCGCTTGGGTAGCTGGTGATAGCAGCGGTGTTGCGTGTCCGGTGCGGCTTTCGTGCCGGTTGTGGTAGATGTTGATCTCTTCCGGCTTGTCACCATTGACCAAGTCCATTAACACTTTGCATGCCTCGATTGCCGGAGGCATCAGCATCACTGTACGGGGCTTGCCGGTCTTGGGCAGTTTGAATGTACCTCGTGCGGTGATGGCCCTGGTTATCCTTATTTGGCCCTGATCTAGATCTATGTCTTCTACAGCCAGGCCGCATAGCTCGCCGGGGCGTAGGCCGGTATATACAGCCAGAGTTACGGCGGCTGAGTCCTGGCGATGAAGGCAGCCCTTCGTTATGAGCAAGTCGAACTCGGTTTGTGTCAGTGGGTCGGGCTCTCGATCTTGCATGGCAAAGCGAATGCACGCGGCCGCCAGCCCCTCTCGGCAGTATCCATTGCTTTCGCACCAACCCAGGAAGCCGGCGAAGGTCGCGAGGTAATGGTTCGCAGTCGATGGTGCCCGCTCTGCGATCAGTAGGGTCCTGAGCAGTTGGATATCTTCAGGCAGCAATGTGCCGGCAAGGCGATCCTTGCCCACCAGGTGAGTGCATATATCAAGTGCATAACCGTACTTCTCTTCGGTTTCCGGAGTGATATCAACAGCCTTGAGCGGCTTATATCGCTCAAGGAGTGCACTGAGGCGTTCGTCTCTGGCACTGCTGTAGTTGGTGGCGTGCTTCGAGTTTGGAAAGTGCCGGCCATAATCAAAGTGGCCGGTTTTGATCTCATGAATAATTGCCGCCCTTAGAAGGGCGGCGTGTTTGATGTTGGCTTTGGTGATAGGCAAGCCCAAGGATTCGCGGCAGCGTATCCGCCGCCACATGAATACGACGCGCAAATTGCCGCCGTGTATCTCAATGCCCTTGTGCTTTGCCAGTTCTGTCTCTAAGCCGCTTCCTGGGGTGCGCTCTCGGCCCACTTGTCATACTCCGTCATGTTGATTGCAATGCGGCCATCAGGTGTCTTGCGCCAAATTCGCCCCTGGGCCCAGGTTCCGTTCTTTACCTTGTGGCGGATGGCGTCTTCGCTGTACCCGGTGAGTTCGGCAGCTCGGCAGATCATTACCCAGCGTGGCAGGTTCATGCGGCCTCCTTTAGTTGATCGGTTTGGCGCCATGGGTCATTTGCTTGGGCGATGGCTGCCATTGGTGGCGGGCTCACGCTGTTGCCGCACATGTGAACCTGCTGGGTCTTAGTGAACGGCTTTCCGTCGGCGCCGTGGCTGATGATGTAGTCGTCGGGGAAGCCCTGAGCCTTGTACAGCTCGGAGGGCTGCAGCATCCGCAGGCAGATATCGACGATCACATAGGGGGTGCCCTTGATGGTGACGGTTACCAGACCAAGGCGGTCCCTGGTGGTAATCGTTGGGGCCGGCTCGTTTGCAGCGCTCACGTTCTCGGCGCCGTAGTAGCTGATCAGGAATGCGGCGACCCGCAGGGCGCCCTCTTCGTGCTCAGGCGATAGGGTGTACTCGACCAGGCCGTGATGGGGGCCGGCTGCGCTGACAGTGTGCAGCGGTTCGGCGCAATCCTTCGCATCGCAGTTGCCGCGCAGGTGCAGCAGGTTTGCCGTCACCAGCTGTTGCTGGCTGCCGGTGTTGGTAACCGTGGTCATCGGATCCTCGATGCTCTTGGCTACCGTGGTGTTGAAGCCACCATTCATCTGGGCCATGAACGCAGTCACCACTGATCGGTGGTTCTGAGTCATCAGGGTGCCGGCAGGCAGGTCAATTGGCGCCGGCTTGCCGGAGTACTCAGGGCCCCCGGTACCCACCAGCACAGCGCCGGCTATGGCGTGCTTGACGCCGCCGGCAACAACGGTGCCCAGCGGCTGGTCAAGGCCAGGCACTCTGGGTTCCTGGCCGGTGCGCTCGCCGTATCCGGTTTGGATCAGGGTTGGGCTGATCAAGGTCAGCTCGCCGCGATTCGCGCAGGTCACAGTCGGTAGTGGGGCGGACGGGTCGTTGGTCCGGTCGCTGCCCTGGTGTGTTGCTGGCGCGATGATCGGGCTGGCCATGGCGAACGATCCGCCGCGGGGCCAGGACGTCACGGTCCGCAGCGGCTCATGGGCTGACTGCACGCTGTCGCCGGACCAATTCGCAATAGGCACGATGAACGGGTCAGCGGCATCGATGAGATACTTCTTCATGCCCTTGGCTATTCGCCGCTGGGTTGCAGGTGCCAGCGGCTTGGGCCGGTCGAAGATGCTTTTGCTTGGGATGGTCCAGTCGATGCACTCGGCGGCGGTGCGCCACTTCTTCTGGCCTTTGGCCGGGTTCTTGGCATGGGTTGGCTCTGGCCACACGATGGGCTGGCCGTCGCAGCGGGCGATCATGAACAGGCGTTCCCGACTTGTCGGCGCGCCGAAGTCGCACGCCTTGATCACGCGCCATTCGACGGCATAGCCCAATCCTTCCAGCAGTTGTACAAAACGGCGCCAAGTGGTGCCGCGACGTTTCGGGTCAGGTACCAAGAACTGATTCGATACCGGCACGTGCTCTCCTACATCGGCAACCCGGTTGATTTTGCTCTTGGGTTTGGTGGGGTGCTGTACCAGGTCGAGGGTGACTACTCGACCGGTCGCCTTGTCGCGCTTGGCGATCAGCGGCCCCCACTGCAGGATCTGCTTCACGTTCTCCAGGCTGATGACCCGGGGCTTCTTCTTGCCGCCCCACTTAAGACCGATCCACGACAGGTTGCGGATCTCGCGCTTGCGTGGCTGGCCGCCGGCAGCCTGGCTGTGGTGGGTGCAATCGGGGCTCATGTGAAACCAGCCAACGCGGCGGCCTTGGCATTCTTCGTCGGGGTCGCCGTCGAACACGTCGGTGGTGTAGTGCCGGGCGTGCTGGTGGTTGGCGGTGTGCATGCTGATCGCGGCGGGGCTATGGTTCTTGGCCACATCGACCGTGCGGCCTAGGCCTATCTCCAGCCCCGTGCCTGCGCCGCCGCCACCGCAGAAGAAGTCGACAATGATCTCATCATCCTGGGCGTTGAAGCTTAGGGAATACTGGGTCTTGAAGTTGAATGGAGGTGCTTTCAGGGAGGTCATGCTGCGTCCTCCTGGCCCAGCTCGCGGGCTTCGCGCTGCTGGTGCAGTTCGTAGGCTTCCCGAAGTGCTTCGCGTACATGCGGATAGCCCTCGGTGTCTGCCTCATGCGGGAAGGTGATTGTGCTGTTCTCAAGGCCGCCCCAGAGGTCGCCGTGGGTGTTGAGCCATTCAATAAGTCGGGTGTCCAGCGATTCGCTGTTTTGCGCGGTAGCGGCGGTGACGGTATGGAAGACTCGATAGGCCAGGGCGCGGGCTTGTGCGGCCAGGGCGTCTGCTTTTTTCTGGACGGGGGCAGTCCCTGGGATTGCCTTGTACGTCGTGGCAGCAAGGCCCAGGGCCTTGGCGATGCTGATCAGGGTCTGGTGGTCTTCCAGGGTGAAGGGTTGCGCCTTGAGCTGGCGCTGGCGGGTGTTGTGGTCGGCGAGCTGCTTTTTCAGTTCCTCGCGGCTCTCGACAGCTCGGGCCAGATCGTTGTTCAGGGCATAGATCCGGTCGCGGTCGTCTGCTGTGGCGCGTGCCAAGGCGCGCAGGAACGCCCGGCGGATGAAGTAGGCCAGTAAGGCCAGCCCAACCAGTTGGCCTATAGCGATGATGATCAGGTGTTGAGTTTGCATGTGCTGTGATCCTCGTTAGAGCCCGCCGCCGGACGGATAAGTGGTGAGAGGACGGCGGCGGGGTGTTGCAGGTGGTTACGCCAGGTTGAAGCTGCCGATGGTCACGGTGCCGACCTTGCTGTGGTCGACCACGCCTGCAGCGACTTCTGGAAGCGCGTGGCCGATCTGGCTGGCGAAGACTCCGGCGTTGAGTTCGCCGATGAATTCGGCGGTGTCGGTTGGTTTCATGTGCTGTGTCTCACTGGATGTTCGCCCCTGGACGGCAGGGGCTACCGTTGTCAGGCCGCCGCTTTCTCCGCTTGGGCGTCGAGGTAGGCGGCCAGGTTGTGCAGATAAACCACGGGTTTGGCGCGTGCAGACCCGTGAAGGCGCGTCACGATCAGCTTCACCCGGCCCTTTTTGATTTCGCTGAGCAGATGCCGGTCAGTGCGGATGTGCGCGAAATACTGCTCCCGCACCGCTGCCAGAGTGGGGCAGGGGGTGGCGAACTGGCGCCGCAGTTGGTCGAGGGTTTCGCTCATGTGCTTGCCTCCCCGGCCCCCACGTCGGCGGGCTGCAGCTTGAGGCGGATCAGTTCCGCCAGCCCCTCTTTGCTGGCGCCTCGGGCGGCGGCGCAGATCAGGCCGCGTTCATCCGCCACGACGGCCCCGAAGGGCGTCTCGGGGACATTGGTCGGGGTGACGTAAGCAATCTGGCCGGGTTGGAGCACGCTGCTGACGCACCGATAAACCTCCGCCAACTCGACTGCACACGCGGGCATGCTCGCCAGAGCCAGCGTGGCCTCATTGGCGGTGCCGATCAGGGTGGCCTTGCTCACGGTGCCGGGGCTGGTCAGGTAGATCGGGATCAGAGCCAGGGCGCCGAGTGCTTGGGTGTAGGCGTTGAAGTAGTTGGTCTTCATGCTGCGGCGTCCTTGTTCGTGATGGTGATGCCCAGTTTTTTTGCCAGCCACGGCACACCTGCCTCGGTGACCATGACGACGGCGTAGTGCTTGTAGCGGCCGGTTTTGCCGATCTGCACGCTGCGCGGATCTGAAAACAGGTGGCCCTGGTCGCGGTGGTGGCTGGCCAGGTCGCCATCCTTTGAAAGAATGCGCAGCTCGCGGAGCTTTGCGCGGAATGCGCGGGGCTTAAGCCCGAGCACTGCCGCTGTTTCGTCCAGGGTGCGGTTCATGGTGGCCACCTCAGGCTGCGGCCTGGTCCAGGGAGCGACGCCGGATGACTACAACGCAGTTGTCTATCAGGCACCGCAGATGCTCTCGGTTCCGGGTGTTGAGAACGGTCAGGTCGGGCTGCTTGATGTGAATGCCGGCTTCGCTGACATGCGGGTTCACTTTCGCCGCGTCGGGTCGCTCGATGTGGATGATGGTGCCGCCGCGCTGGCGGATAAATTCGGCTTCGTTTTCGAAACGCACGTCGCTGACGACGAAGCCGACCACGCTCGACAGCGAGTTTTGTAGGTAGTTGAGGTTCTGCTCTGCGATCCTCACCCACACGTCTGGGTGCACCATCTGGCGGGCCCACTCGGTGCCCATCGACTGCATCAGTTCACGCGGGGACCGGCCAAGCCAGGCCAGGGGCTGCTCTTTGCGCTCGCCTTCGAAGTCGTCCGGGTCGAGGTTGAAGATCTCCATGAGCCCGGAGCGCAGCGGGTCGGCGAAGGCGTAGTGCTCCAGCAGGTGGTTGCGCACCAGGTGGTCAGCGGCTGTGGATTTTCCCGAGCGAGCCGGGCCGGCAAGGCCAATCAGCAATGGTTTCATGCTGCGTCACCCCCGAACGGGCCGAGGTCTACCGGTTTGGCGGCGGCAGTGCGGCGGGTGGTTGCGATCACCAGTAGGCCGGTCTGGCGCTGGATCTTGTCGACGGCTTCGGGGCTAGTGCAGGCTGCTGGGTGGAGGTACACCGGGCAGCGTGCGGGTCTGTGCTGTGTAGTGGTTTGCATGTCTCGTACTCGTGGTGAGAGGTGTACGGGACGTAAATTACAATTGAAAGACGTATCCAACAAGATATTTTTTAAAAGACAATTTTGTAACCCACAAAAAAACCCGCTGAATGCGGGTTTTTTTGATGAGCGGACGATCTATCTATAGGCCGAATGCCAAAATACTCGGCCAAGGATAATCACTCGCTGCTCTCTGATTTGCTCTGGGGAGTACTCTTCATCTGGGTGTTCTTCCCGATTGTAGCTGCGCAGTCGTATGCCGCCGGATGGGAGCCGATACAGAAGCTTCACTCGCAAGTGGTCATTGTGGATGAGGGCATACATCTCGCCGTCCTGTACAACGCTCCGTCCTTTATCGACACCTACTGTGCTTCCGTGAGGGAGGGCAGGCTCCATGCTATTGCCGTAGACCGAAACGCAAACGACATCTTGTGGCTTGATACCAAGCTGGCTCAGTTTCTCTTTGGAAAAGCGAAGGTCAGTTTTCTCTTGTGATCTAACTTCGGTGCGGCCCGGTGTGTCAGGTGAGTCATGCTGTTTGAGAAGTGGTGATATCAGCTCATCGACCTCAACCTGATCGGTGCTTATCTCGTGAGAATTTTGTTCAATTCGAATGTTGGGAGGGCTTTCGGGTGTGGCTGTCAGTTCTGAAAACATGACCCTTGAAACTTCATCCCAGCCCAGACCCAGCGCGGTTGCAATCTGCATCATGTGGCGTGATGTCTGAGATTTTCCTCTTTCGTAAGCTGCATATGATTGTTGCGACAGTCGGTCGGGAGGAGAGAGTCCTTCAGAAACTTTGTTCGCCAGCTCTTCCTGGGTGAGGTTCATCGCAAGGCGCTTTGCCTTGAAAAGTTTGGCGACAGGGCTTGGTGTCATTGAGAGATCAATCATTCGGGAAGGCTACAAAGTGTTTTGTTAATTTTCAAACGTCAAAAAGACGTTTTGTTTTCACAAAAAAAGACGTAAGCTTTGGTAGAACACAGATTCTGAGGTCGCGATGAATAGTTCAGAAGCGTCACGAGAAGCATTTGCTGAGGCAATTGAGTTGGTAGGGGGGCAGGCGGCTTTCGCAAAACGTCTGTCAGGCCCAGGCAGGCAAATTTCTCAACAGTTGGTTTCTTACTGGTTAAAAAAGGGAGAGATTCCTGCGGATCTCGTTCTCTCAACTGAGCTACTTACTGGGGTAAGCCGCTTTCGTCTGCGACCAGATGTCTTCTGTCTTCCTGATTGGGCAACGGCTTCGTTAGTGGCCTAAAGGTGCTGGTCCGGGGCCTCTCACCACAAGATTTCCCCGGCCCAGCGGTGGCAGCACCAGCACATGAATACCGCCACTTGAAACACCGGCCTGGAACCTCTCACCAAAGAAACACCAGGCCGGCTGCAGCGACTTACACGAGGTACATGCAAGTCGCTGCATAGGCGTCGGTCCGGGGTCTCTCACCACAAGAACTCCCCGGATCGACTGGAACGATGAGCCGTGCTGCACAGCACGATTCGCACAGCACACCGGTCGTGGGTTGGATGATAGGGCGTGCCCTAACGTCTGGCTACACCGTAACAGGGGCATTTACGGTTATGAGTCGCACAGATCTGTTGCCGGACGCTGGTCCGGTCCTTTCTCTGCGCAAGGCACTTTATCGTGCCGGGCGCGACTATCACGGCGGAATCACCTCGCTGGCCCATGACATGGTCATGGAGTACGACGAGTTGCAGAAGAAGCTGAAATTCGATGAGGAGCGCCGCTGGCTGACCCCTGATGACCTTGAAGAGGTCATTAGGCTTACTCAGTACCCGCCATTGCTCGATGCGCTGATGCGTCCGGCTGGGGTGGTTTGGTACAAGCCAGTTCCGGTGCCTGCTACAGGTGATGCGCTCAAGGCCGTCGGCAAGTTGCTGGCGGAAACCGGTGAGTTTGTTTCAAGCATGCACGCCGGGGCGGCTGACAGCATCTGGGAACCGCATGAAGTGGCGACCCTGGATAAGCATGGCGTCGATGTGATCCGGGCAGTGCTTGGGATCATGGCGGGCGCACGCCAGGCCATGGAGGGACGCGATCGTGGCTGATGACATCGACCGGGCCAACGATCAGGCCGAGTACCTCCTTCAAGTGGCATTGAGTCGCCGCCAGCGGCAAGCGACAACCGCCGCCAGCGCGGAGTTCTGTGAAGACTGCGATGATCCGATCCCGTCCCTTCGCCAGCAGATGGTCCGAGGTTGCCAGACCTGCGTCAGTTGCCAAGAGTTGCGGGAGGCGCGGCGATGAGCGGCGATAAAATTCCGCTTCAACTCTGCGACCTTCCAGCCCTTCTGCAGTACATCAGCCCTGACCAGCGTGACACGTGGGTCGAGGTTGGAATGGGTTTGAAGTCAGAGTTCGGGCAGGAGGGTTACGGGCCCTGGAACATTTGGAGCCAGAGCAGCAAGACATACGACGGCAAGGCCGCCTTATCGGTGTGGAAGTCGTTCAAGAAAGCCGGCACTGGCATGGGCACGGTGCTCAAGATGGCGCTCGACGCTGGCTGGCGCCCCGACAAGACCGAAATGACCGCCGAGGAAAACCGACGGTTCGCGGCTGAGGCAGAGTTGCGGCGTAAGCAGCGCCAGGCCGAGGTTGAAGCCGATGAGGCTTTGCTTGAGGAGATGCGGGCACTTGTCGCCGATTGCTGCCAGAAGATCTGGACAGAACATTGCCAGTCTGAAGGCCATAGCCCTTACCTGGATCGGAAACAGGTCGGTGCGTTCGGTATCGGCTTCTTCAAGACTACCGTCATTCTGTCGATTGACGATCACAACAAGCGCTGCCAGATCTGGTCGGGCAGCAACGCCATGCAGTTCTTCAATAGCTTGCCCAAGCCTCGACCAGACTCGTTGAGCTTTCTTGTGTTCAAGCCGGGCACAGTTGCCGTGCCGTTACGGGATGCATCAGGAAAGCTCTGGAGCTTGCAGGCGATCAACGCGCAGGGCACCAAGCTGTTTCCCAAGTACGGGCGTAAGTCTGGATGCTTCCATGTTCTTGGCCCTGTCGATGACCCGCTAGACATCGCGCTTGCTGAGGGATACGCCACGTCTGCCAGTGTGCACATGGCTTTGGTCTGGCCCGTGGCGATGGCTGTCGACTCGGGCAACCTACCTGCTGTTGCGCGGGCGCTTCGTGGCCAGTTTCCCGCTGCTCGTTTGCTGGTGGCCGGTGACGATGATCCCGATGCGAAAGGTAATCCAGGTAGGACCAAGGCCGAAGCTGCTGCCTCGGCCAATGGCGGCTTCGCGGCCTTTCCGATTTCGTTGGAGCAGGCATAAATGGCAATCGACTGGAACGACCTGCACTGCAAGTCTGGTTTGGATGCAGTACGTGAGCAACTGCTGGGGGCCTTGAAGCCTGGAGCATCCGCACAATCTCCCGATGACTCTGGTGATATTTACGCAACGTCCCCCGAGCTTCTTCCCCGCGCCCCTTCTTCTGAGTGCGAAGGACCAGATGAAAAAGCGCTTACTCACACCCCCGGGGAGGGGGGAGGGTTCCGCATCAGTGAGCAGGAGCTGCTTCGTGACTTCGTAGTGATATATGGAATGGACGTGGCGTGGGATTGTGCACGCTCGCGGATGATCAAGCTGTCGGCAATCCGTGAGGCCGTTGGGCGGACGCGCTACAAGTGGTGGCAGGAAAGCGAGCATCGGCGCATGGCTCAAGACGTCGTATTCGATCCCACCGAGCAATGCGGGCCGCTGATGTTGAACCTATACGACGGCTTTCACGCAAAACCCGATCCTCGGGGGGCGGATGGGTGTTTGCTGATTCGCAAGCACTTGGGGCTGCTCTGCAACAACCGGACTGACGAATACCTATTCCTGTTGAAGTGGATTGCTTATCCGCTCCAGCACCCGGGGACAAAAATGGCGACCGCCGTGGTGATGTTCGGTGCCGAGGGCCCAGGTAAGAGCTTGCTGTGGGAAAAGGTTCTGCGTCGAATCTACGGCGACTACGGCACCACCATCGGTCAGGCTCAGTTGGAAAGCCAGTTCACAGGCTGGCAGAGCCGCAAGCTGTTTGCCCTGGCCGAGGAGGTTGTCAGCCGCGAGGAAATGCGTCACTACAAGGGCGTGCTCAAGCACCTTGTGACGGGCGAGACGTTACAGATCAACGAGAAGAACATGCCGGTCAGGGAGGAGCGCAACCACCTCAATTTCGTGTTCCTGTCCAACTCGACGGTGCCTCTGGCACTGGATGACGGGGATCGGCGCTACCTGGTGCTTTATGTTGATCGAGTGCCGCCGCCGGACTACTTCATAGACTTGGTGAATGAGATTGATAACGGCGGCATTGAGGCGTTTTACCACTACCTGATGAATCTGGACTTGACTGGTTTCGGTCCACACTCCAAGCCCCCTTTGAACGAGGAGAAGCAGGGCCTGATCGATGGCAGTTTGCCGGCGCCGCGCTACTTCGTTCGGCGATGGCTGGCTGGTGAGACTGAGTTCCCTGTGACCGCCGCTGTTACCCAAGAGGACCTCTGGCGGGCGTTCTGCAAATGGTGTGATGGGGCCAATGAGTTCAAGCGACGACAACGTGACTTCACCCAGGAGGCTGTGCGGGACTTGAAGCAAGCTCGGCCGGACATTCGTTATCCGACCAAGAGTGATGACTTCAAGACGACGCGAATCTACGTGACGCCCGCATTCCTTGCGGAGAAACAGACCTTGGGGCGCGATTGGGCAGGTAAGGCTGGACTTGAATGCCGGAAGTTTGCGACGGCTTTCGACAGGCGATCACTGCCTATGCCGGGGGATTTCTGATTCCGACATTCCGACAACATTCCGACAATCAAAAAACACGGGTTATGCCCAATAGATATTGGCATTCCGACAATCCGACAGACTTTTTAGGATTGCTCATGTGCGCGTATACACAGGCGAGAAACTCGCTAAATGCCTGTCGGATTGTCGGAATTTAGACCTAACTAACTGTTTTTATTGATTAAAAGTATTCCGACAGTATTCCGACAATAAACCCGACAGTAAAAAATTCAGTAGGAATCAAGCAAATGGCGATTTACACAATCAAGCAGGGTGTTTTTTCCAAGATTGCCGATGGCATTGAAGAGCTGCTTAAGGCTCGAATCGCTCATTGGAATAGTTTCGGGGAGCTGTTCGGAGGTTTTCGGTTCGTCCTGCATGATGAAGTTGCTGGGGGGTACGACGTCTACCGTCGGCTGGCATTTGAATCGAGCCAGCAGAAAATCCAGAGCTGGATGCCTGCTATCCACTGGGTGTTTGTTGTCAGCACATCGGATGACGGTGTTGACTTGATTTTGATCGAAGACAGTCTGCCTGATTACCTGGAAGCGCTCCGACAGTTGCAGCCATTGGCACAAAGGGCACAGCAACGAGCTGATGAAGTTCGTGTCGAGTTGGGTTTGCGGCAATGATTCAAGAAATCGAGGAGCTGATGAAGCATTGGGGCCAACAGTGCTGCCGGGTTGGTGAAGGCGGCGGGCTGGGCAGCCCAATGGCGACGATCATGGAGTGGGGTGGCAGCGCTCCACGTGGCACGCCGGGGCCTCGCTTGCCGGGTGGTGGTGCTGGTATGGATCACATTGCCTGCGAAGTTGCAGCAGCGCTTGCACAACTTGAGCGCCAATCAGAGAAGGGTGCCCAGTTGGCAAAGCTGGCCTACAACCGTTACTTGCCGGAAAGGCCCCTGACTGTTCGCGCCCAGTTGGCGCTTCTGGGTTTGTCTGAGGATGCTGACCGGACTTACCGAAATTGGGTTCATCGGCTGCATCAGCAGGTGCAGCTCATTCTCACGGTGCGCAGCGCTACGACACGCGGTATCACTCGCCGCAGTGGGCATGCTGAAACGGATCTGACCCGGGTTTCGACGGTGAAACGCTGGCAAGCCTGCTGACCGTTCGTCGGGGTGGTTTACCTCAAAGGTGAGCCAAAGTTGCGTCAAAGTTGCGTGGAGTTGAACAACCGAAAATGACCCCTTTTCGGTTTTTCCGGAGAGGGGTAAAAAGTCCCCACGATATGCAATTTGCGCCTTGGCGCTGACCTCGCACGTGCTGTGCACGCTTCACCCGGGTACCCCAACCCGGTCACCTGACCCCGCTTCGGCGGGGTTTTTATTTGAGGACCGGTTAGCGACAAGCGTAGATTGCGATGACGGCTTCGAAGCTGCTAGGACAGCTCTCCGAGTTCTTGAAAAATGCCGCGATTGTCCCAATTACCCTCAGATAGCCGGTGTAAAGGCTCAACGCAACGGACTGAGGAGTTGGGAATGACTGATGACGTGGATGGCAAGCTGGATGAGATTTTTAATGCGCTAGCTGAAAAACAAGCTGCGGCTGCGCGCAAACAGCAAGAAACGGAAATAAAGCTGGATGCAACCCTTCAGGAGTTTAACGCTTTGAAGGAGACTTTAATCCGTCCGACTCTTGAGGGGCTCGCCCAAAAATTGAGTGATAGGGGCCATGTAAGCAAGGTATTTGAAACTGAAGAAGGTGGGCCAGGTAACGGAAGTTTGCGCGACGCAAGAGTCGGTATACGCTTTCTAGTCGACGAGAACGCTCGTTATGGGCGTGAAAGCGAATATCCCCATTTAACGTTGGCGCTCGACAAGTCCGCCGGAAAGATACAGTTCTACTCAAGCACTATGTCTCCGGGAAAGGGAGGTGCGGCAGGAGGTGATGGTTCGGTAGACCTGGGCTCGTTAAGTCAAGAACTGATCAATCAAAAAGTCTTGAAGATTATCGCTGCGGTTTATAAGTAGCTATTTGGTTTCTCATATTACTCGGCCTAAGTAAGCCGATTCTTCAGCCCCGCCTAGTGCGGGGTTTTCTTTTTAAGCGCCGGTCCGCGCTTACTCCTCTGGGGCACAACATGACAAATGAGCAACAAGCGCTGGCAGAGATGCCGATCTGGTTAGTGATCGTCCTTGCCCTCGTGGGCGGCGTCTCCGGGGAGATGTGGCGAGCAGACAAGGAAGGGGCGCGAGGTTGGGCCCTGGTGCGGCGTCTCGCGCTGCGGTCCGGTGCCTGCATCGCCTGCGGTATGGCGGCGATGATGTTGCTCATTGGCGCTGGTGTGTCGGTCTGGACGGCGGGCGCCTTCGGCTGCCTGACGGCGATGGCCGGGGCGGATGTTGCCATTGGCTTGTACGAGCGGTGGGCGGCAAAGCGGATCGGCGTCTCGGAGCAGCCACCCAGCGGCGGGACGGCCTGAATGGTAGGGGCGAGGCCTCGGCGGGCCGGGCCGAATTTTCAGATTTTTGGGTCCTCCCCCGGGGCCGGCCCCTACACGGGTTAGCGGACTCGCGGTTTCCCTGCAGCTGAGATCAGTGCAGGGATGTCCGTCTTTTCAAGGACTTAACAATGGGCAAGACAGTCAGCAAGCCTGAGCTTAGTGAGATCGTCGGTCGCGATGAGCGCACCCTGAGCCGGTGGCAGAACGACGGGATGCCGGTGATTGAGTTCGGGTTAGGGCGGGGCAACGAAAACCAGTACGACACCCAGGCGGTGATCGAATGGCTGATTCGCCAAGCCGCCTTGAACGGCAAGAAGGAATCCACCCGGGACCGGCTCGACAGGCTGCGCGGCGACCGCGAAGAGCTGGCGCTGGCCAAGGACCTAGGCGAGGTTGTGATCGAGGCGGAGATGGTCGAGCGCTTCGAGGCGGTGATTACCTCCGCCAAGATCGAACTGCTCAACACGTTCCCCGATGAACTGGCGGCGACCTTGTCGGCCCGATACGGGGTTGAGGTGGATGAGCAACTTATCCGCGAGCCCATCGAATCGATACTGAGGAGGTTGTCAGCCTATGGAGAGGACGATACCGATCTCGATTGGGATCATGACCAGCAAGGCGACGCGGAGGGCCTTGAAGAAGACGGCGATTAAGGCCATGCGCCGGGCGTGCCGTAAGTGGGCACCGCCGCCACGGATGAGCGTTATCGAGTGGGCGGATCGGTTCCGCTGGCTGTCGCCGGAAGAGTCGGCCACGCCTGGCAAGTACCGGTTCGACAAGACGCCCCATCTGATCTGGCCGGGTGGCCCGCTGGAAGCCCTGGACGACCCGAACGTGGTCGAGATCGTCGGCCGTAAATCGGCCCAGGTGGCCTGGACCTCGGGCGTGATGGGCAACGCCATCGGCAAATGGATCGACCTGGACCCGTCGCCGATCCTGATCCTGTTTCCCAAGGCCGAGGCCGCCAAGCAATACGTTGCCGAGAAGTTGGAGCCGATGATCGAGGCAACCCCACGGCTGCGCAAGAAGGTCGACCTGCGTAGCCGCAAGCTGCAGCAGCGCCAGGACTTCAAGCGCTTCCCGGGCGGCTTCCTCAAGATGGTCGGCTCCAACAGCCCGGCCAGCGTGAAGTCGACACCTGTGCCACGGGTCGCCGTGGAGGAGCCGGACGACTGCAACCTAAACCTAAGGGGGCAGGGGGACAGCATCAAGCTGGCCAAGGAGCGTCTCAAGACTTTCCGCCGCTCGAAGATCATCATCGGCGGCACCCCGACCATCAAGGGGCTGTCGGCAATCGATGCGGAGCTGGAGCTGTCGGACAAGCGCGTGGGTCTGGTGCCGTGTCACGACTGCGAACAGTCGCACGCGCTGAGCTTCGAGCACCTGCACTGTGACGAAGACCCCAGCTACTTCCACGAGGTCTACGGCAAGCGCCGGCCCGAAACGGCTTACTACTCATGTCCGCACTGCGGCTCGATCTGGGATGACCACCAGAAGAACGCCAACCTTAAGCACGGGCGCTGGGAGGCGACAGCGGAGTTTCGCGGTATCGCGGGCTACATCCTCAACGAACTCTATGCCACGTTCCACGGCTCGCGGTTCGAGGTGCTGATGGAGAAGAAGCTGCAGGCCGAGCATGCAGCGTCGAAGGGCAACATCGGGCCGATGATCGCCTTCACCAACAGCTCCATGGGTGAAAGCTACGAGTACAAGGGCAACGCGCCCAAGACCGATGAGCTGGAAAAACGAGCCGAACCCTACGCCGAGTTGACCGCGCCGAAAGGCGTGCTGTTGGTCACGGTCGGGGTGGACGTTCAGGGCGACCGCCTGGCGCTGGTGATCGTGGGCTGGGGCAGGGGCGAGGAGTCGTGGCGGTTGTACTGGGGCGAGCTGCCCGGCAACCCCATCGACCCCCACGACCCGGTCTGGTCCGAACTGGACAAGATCATTGCCACGCCGATTCCGGTCGAAGGTGGCGCACAGATCGCAGTTTCGGCGGTGAGCCTCGACAGCTCGGACGGTAACACCAGTGATGCGGTGTACACCTACGTGCGGGACCGGCAACGCTTCAACATCATGGCGATCAAGGGCGCCTCTATCGACAGCCGCGACCGGGAGATCTTCACCAAGCCGGCCCAGTCGGCAGACACCAGCCAGGACAACACCAAGGCCGCCAAGTACGGCCTGCGGGTGTTCATCGTTGGAACGCACAAGGCCAAGACGCTGATCGATGGCCGTATGCGGCTCAAGGGCAACGGCCCGGGCCGGATGCACTGGTATAGCGAGATCCGCGCTGATTATTACGAGCAGCTCACCAACGAAGTGCTGGCCCCGCACCCGCGTAACCCCAGTCGGATGGTGTGGCAGAAGAAAGCCGGACGGCGCAACGAAGCCCTGGACTGTGAGGTGTATGCCTTGCACGCCGCTCGTAGCCTGAAGACCCACCTGCTGCGCGACAACGAATGGGACCAGCTGGAGCAGCAACTGCTCCAGCCCACCCTCTTTACCACTGAGCAGGCGGTAGCCCCGGTTCCTCGTCGCGCACTTTCACGCGGCAGGGGCACCCGGAGCCGCGTCGGCTAACCGAGGTTCACCATGACAGAAGCACAACAACGCCTTGCGGAAGTACGGGCGGCGATCTCGGCCGTCCTGCAAACCGGCCAGCGCCTGCGCCGAGCGGATCGCGAGATACAACTGGCGGAACTTAACAGCTTGCGCCTGTTGGAAAAACAGTACGCCGAACAGGTGGCAAGCGAGCAGGCCGCGCTTAAGGGGCGTGGCCGTAGCCGCGTTTCTTACGTGGGGATTTGATCATGTGGCCATTCCGTACACGTGAGTCTGCACCTGAGCAGCTGATGCGCGAGGCTATTCGGGTTGCCAGGGCATCGACCGATGACCGGCAGATCGTCGCTCAGGGCGGCGGTGGCGGCGTCGAAACCCGCTGGCGCGGTGCCTCCCGCGTGCTGCGCAGCATGGCCAGCTGGATTCCTGGGCTGGGCAGCCCGCGCCGTGACTTCAACCAGAGCGAGCGGCGCATGCTGGTGGCGCGCTCCCGAGATGCCATGCGCAATCACCTGGTCGCCCGGGCGGCCATCACGCGCTTGCGTACAAACGTAGTGGGCACCGGGCTGGTGTGCCGGGCGCAGGTCGACAACGAGGCGCTGGGCCTGAGTGAAGAGGAGGCGGATGAGCTGAACGGCCGGCTAGATCGGTTGTGGTCCTTGTACGCCGACGATCCTCGGGAGTGCGATGCGGAGGCGACGCTGAACCACTACCAGCTGCAGGCCCTGGTGCTGGTGTCCTCGTTGGTGGCCGGTGATGTGCTGGTGGCCAGCCCGGACCAAGAGCGGGCCGGGTGCATCTTCAGCACGCGCCTGCAGCTGATCGAGTCGGATCGGGTCAGTAATCCGAACGGCGGTATGGACCGGGCCGACCTAGTCGATGGGGTCGAGTTTGACGCCTTGGGTGCGCCAGTCGCTTATCACGTCTGCACCGGCTATCCCGGTGAACACCTGGCGGGCAAGACGCTGGGCTGGGAGCGCCTTACCGCGTTCGGCACCGAGACTGGCCGGCGCCGTGTGTTGCATGTCCTTGCCGACAAGGAACGGCCCGGGCAGAAGCGGGGTATGCCTTACCTGGCCCCGGTGCTGGAGCCACTGCAGAAGCTGGAGCGCTACAGCAGTGCTGAGCTTATGGCGGCGGTGATTTCGGCCATGTTCACCGTGTTCATCAAGAAGAGCGGCGATTTCTCGGCGGGTAATCTGCCGATGACGGCGCTCTCTGAAGAGCGCCCTGATGGGGACAACACGGCAGACGGTGAGCTGAGTCTTGGCGAAGGTGCAGTCGTCGATCTCGGGGTGGGCGAGGAGCCCGTGGTGGCCAACCCCGGCCGGCCTAACGCGCAGTTCGATCCGTTCTTCACTGCGGTGGTCAAGGAGATCGGCGCTGCCCTGGAGCTGCCGCTGGAGGAGCTGTTACTGCACTACAGCAGCAGTTACAGCGCCGCCCGGGCCGCCATGCTGCAGGCGTGGCGCTTCTACAGCCTGCGCCGCTGGTGGCTGGCCTGCGACTTCTGCCAACCCAGCCGCGAGCTGGTGATTGATGAGGCGGTGGCCCGAGGGTTGATCGACCTTCCCGGCTATGGCGACCCAGCCAAGCGCAAGGCGTACTGCCAGGCCATCTGGATCGGCCCGGCCCGCGGTGCCATCGATGAGCTGAAAGAGGCCAATGCCGCCGGCAAGCGCATCGAGATCGGCGTCAGCAACGAAACCCTAGAGACCGCAGCAATGACCGGCGAGCCCTGGCAGCAGGTGTTCCGCCAGCGCGTGCGCGAGGTCGACCAACGCCGCAAACACAACCTGCAGGCTCTGCCCAAGAGTGGGTTGGAAAACCCGCCCGAGCCTACCCCCGAAGAGGAATAGACATGCCGCGAGCACTTGAGCTGGCTGCTTCGCAGCCGTGGCTGATGCTGCCTGCCGCCCTGGATAACCTGCTGACCATCTCTGATCGCATGGGCGATCCGATGGCGCTGGAGGCCAAGCGCGGCGAGCGGTTGGAAAACACCCGCAAGGTCACCCTGCGCAACGGCGTGGCGGTGGTGCCGGTCATTGGGCCGATCTTCCGTTACGCGAACATGTTCACCGAGATCAGTGGTGCCACCAGTACCCAGGTCCTGGCCACCGACATTCAGCGTGCGCTGGATGATCCAAAGGTCAGGGCCATTGTCCTCAACATCGACAGCCCGGGCGGTGTCGCCTCCGGTATCAACGAGCTGGCGGAAATGATCTTCGCCGGTCGCTCCCGCAAACGCATCGTGTCCTACATCGGCGGCGCGGGGGCGAGCGCCGGCTATTGGATCGCATCCGCCGCGAGCGAGATTGTGATCGACGAGGCCAGTCTGGCGGGAAGCATTGGTGTTGTTGTCGAGGCTGTGGTGGAGAACGAGAACGCCACCGGACGTAAGCGTTACCAGATCGTCAGCCGCGACGCGCCGAACAAGCGTCCCGACCTCTCGACTGAAGAGGGCCGCGCCAAGATCGGCGAAACCATCGACGCCCTGGGCGAAGTGTTTGTGGGCAAGGTCGCCCGCAACCTGGGCGTCGCCGCAGAGAAGGTCCCCGAGATGGGCGACCACGGGGGGCTGCGTGTCGGCGCCGATGCCGTCAAGCACGGCCTGGCCCACCGCGTGGGCTCGCTGGAAGCTCTGATCACCGAACTGGCCAAGCCGGCCATCACCAACCCAAGGATACACACCATGACCACCGTTAAGACCACGGCCGATCTGCGCGCAGCTCTGGCAGCCGGCACCGACCCGAACACCATCGAAATTGCCCAGGCCGACCAGCCGGACCTCGCTGCGATCCGTGCCGAGACGGCCACTGCCGAGCGTGAGCGCATCAAGGGCATCAACGCCCTGGCCAGCAAGGGTTTCGAGAAGGAGATCGAAGCGGCCATCGATACCGGCAGCTCGGTCGAGGCCACCGCGCTGGTGCTTTTCAAGGCCGCCCAGGATCGCGGTATCTCGCTCCAGGGCATCAAGAGCGATGCCCAGGGCGCTACCGGCGCAACCCCAACTGGCGACAGCAAGCTGGCCGAACGCCAAGCCGCTGTTAGCGCAATCGTCGCAGGCGCCTCGCGCCGTTAATTGGAGACACCCATGAGCAACCCTAAAAGCGAAACCTATGTGCCGCGCCAGATCTCGGCGGGTGACTTCCCTGTGGTGATGGAGGCCGGCGTGATCGCTTCTGGCCAGACGCTGCACGCCGGGACGGTCCTGGGCCAAGTGACCGCATCCAAGGAGTACGTGCTGTGCAAGGCGGCGGCGGAGGACGGCTCGCAAAACCCCTGTGCCGTCCTCGATCAGGACGTTGACACGGTCGGCGGCGCCAAGAGCGCGCCTATTCGCCTAACCGGCCAAGTGCAGGGCAACCAACTCACACTGGGCGAGGGATTGACCCTGGCCGAAGCCAAGGCCGCTCTGCGTCCTCTGTCTATCTTCATTCGCTGAACGGAGCCACCATGACTGACATTTTCGAAACCATGACCATGCTGCAGGCGGTCGAGCAGATCCGCACGCCGCGCCGCTTTCTGATGGACACCTTCTTCAACGGTTCCATGCCGGAAACCTTCGGGACCAAGACGGTGACCATCGACATCATCAAGGGCCAGCGCAAAATGGCTCCTTTCGTTCACCCCTCGCTGCCGGGCAGCGTGGCGTCGCGCAAAGGTTTTGTCTCGAACACCTATGAGCCGCCCTACATTCAGCCCAAGCTGCCGACCAATGCTGAGCTGATCTTGAAGCGTTCGCCCGGGGAAAACCCGTTCTCTACCCGCACGCCACTGCAGCGAGCCGGTGAGCAGTTGGGTAAGGACCTGGTTGATCTCGACGAGCAGATCATCCGCCGCGAGGAGTGGATGTGCGCCCAGGCGTTGACCACGGGTAAGGTCCGGGTCATTGGTGAGGGGATCGATGACACCATCGATTTTCTGATGGAAGACAGCCACAAGATCACCCTCGGTGCCGGGCGTTGGAACACTTCGGAATCGGACCCGATTGCTAACCTGCGCCAATGGCAGCGCAAAGTGGCCAAGGACTCCGGCCGTACTGCTGGCGTCGCTGTGCTGAGCGCTGAGGCACAAGATGCCTTTCAGAAAAATGACACGGTCCTCAAGCAGCTCAACAGTCGCCGGGTGGACATGGGGCTGATCAAGCCCGAGTTGCTGCCAGACGGGGTGACTTACCTGGGCTACCTGAATGATCCAGGCGTCGACCTGTATACCTACAACGAATGGTACCTGGACGATGACAGTGGCGACGAGGCTCCGCTGATTCCTGCCGGTGGTGTAATCCTGGGGTCCACTTCCACCCGCAACGCCATGCTGTACGGTGCGATTCAGGACCTCGAAGCCATCGAGAGCGGCCTGGTCGAGGCCGCCCGTTTCCCGAAAAGCTGGGTGACTCAGGAACCGAGCATGCGCTGGCTGAAACTGCAGAGCGCTGCCCTGGCCGGCCTGCTGGAACCGAACGCCTTCATTTACGCAAAGGTGGTGTGACATGGCCGCGAAAGTTGAATACGTGGTGGTGGACGGCTGCATTCAGGACGGCGCCGACATTGTCAGGGCGGGCGAGGTCTATGTGCCCCCTAGCACCGAGGTCCGGGATCTGTTGCTTGAGGAGGGCAAGATCGCTAAGCGCGGCAAGCTCGATGCAGCCCAGGGCGAGGACGACTAATCATGTCGTTCCGTGACCGGGTGGCAGTGATGGATGCGCGCCTGCTGGACATCCTGGGCGATGAGGCGGTGATCGAGGGCATTGAGAGGCCGATCCCTGGCTTTCTCGCTGCGCCCTGGTTACAGCCCAAACTCGGGCGGATCAATACGGGCCTTCGGGAGCCGCGTTTTGAGATCCGCGTCAGCGATGCGGCGGGTATCACCCCGGGCCGGCACGTCTCCATTGACCTGCCGGCCCAGGATGGCGGCGGGAACTATGACCTTGTCCGGCTGGAGCCGGGCGGGACTGGATGGGTGGCGCTGGTACTGAGGGCTAAGGCATGAGCATTGGCAGTTACGTCAGGCAATCAGCCAGCGAAGGCATGATCACGCTGCAGCCCTCGGCCGTCGATATGCAGGCGTTCAAGGACTTTGCGGCCGTGGTGCCTAAGGCCGCAGCCGCGGCCCAGCGCCGGGCAATCAACAAGACCTTGCGTTGGCTTCGGACGTACATCGCCCGGGCCGTCAGCAGCAAGGAGCGCATTGCGGTTGGGGCTGTCCGACAGCGGTTGCGGGCTTACACCGTCAACAGCAACGGGCAGGGCAAGCTCTGGTTCGGCATCAACCCGATTGAGTCGAGCCGTATCGGTCGGCCCCGCCAGAGCCGGTCGGGTGTGTCGGTCGCGGGGCGGCGGTATCAGGGTGCCTTCTTCAAGAAGGTTTATGGCAACCAGGCTGACATCTGGATTCGGACCAGCAGCAAGCACTTCAGCTCGAAGGACTATCCCGAGAGCCAGGTGTCTGGAGCTGGCTCGGGGTCGGGTTGGGTGTCTGAGCAGGATGACCGCTTCCCCCTGGCCAAGGCCAAGGTGTCACTGGATGACGTGCGGCCGACGTTTGAGGAGTGGGTCAAGCGGGCTGACGAGCGCTTGCTGGCGATCCTTGAGCAGGAACTGAACTTTGAGCTGCAGAAGTATCTGCGAGGTGGCAAACGTGTCTGATGAACCTTTCAGCCTGGAGCAGTTGTACGGCGCGATAGAGCAGCATATCCGCGATGCCATCCCCGACTTGGCCTACGTGGCGACCATGCCTGACCTGCTCAAGGAGTCTGTGGCCATCCCGGCAGTGGTGATCGAGTTGGTGGAGCTGGAGCCAGGTCAAGATCAGCTTACCGGTGAAACCGTACTTGATGCTCGCTTTGAGGCGCGGGTGATCGTGGGGTCTGAGCAGGAACAGCCCCAGCAGCAAGCCGCCTTTGCCGCTTCGCAGATTGCAGTGCTTTTGCGCATGCAGACGTGGGGCGTTGGGGTTGATCCAGCTGTGTTTGTGCGGGCCGCCCAGGACTGGACGCGGCCCGAGTTGGACACCTATGCGGTGTGGGTCGTGGAGTGGACCCAGGGAATTTACCTTGGCACAGAGGAATGGCCGTGGCCGGATCAGCCGCCGGGTGTTCTTGAACTCAACCTGGGAGAGGATGCCCCGGGTGTCCGTGTCGAGGTCCAGCCATGAGCGGCTACGTTGCAGCTGCACATGACCGCATGATCGCGGGCCTGATCATCCCTTGCAGCGTGGTCGGCGTGGATCTCGCTGGTGGGACGGTGCGGGTGTCTGACGGCGCCGGCTGGACCAGCGCCTGGGTCCGCTGGCATAGCCAGGCCGCCGGCAAGGCCCGGCACTGGCGGGCGCCGACCCTGGGCGAGCAGGGCGCCCTGATCAGCCCCAGTGGTGAGCCGGCCCAGGGCACCTTTGTTCCGGGGCTTTACGGCAACGCCGGTGCGCAGCCGGACAACCGCGACCACGTCGAGGTCTGGCGCTTCGACGATGGCGGCTCGCTGATCTACGACTGGCAGGCCAAGAGCTACACCATCAGCCTGCCCGGCGGCACGGTGACTATTCAGGTCGGTGGCAGTTCGGCTGTGGTGACGGACAGCGCCATTACCGGCAAGGCCGACACCATCACGCTGACCGGGCAGATCACCTTGAATGGCGAAGTGCAAATCAACGGCGCGAGCTTGAAGCACAACGGGGTGAATGTCGGATCGACCCATACCCACCTGGGCGTGCTACCTGGGCCTGCATCGACTGCACCGCCGCAGTGATCCCCCTGCAACTGTCACTCACACCCAGCCGCCCAGAGCGGCTTTTTTGTACCTGGAGAAAAGCATGTCCACCCCCAAGAAACAAACCGACGAGGCGACCAGTGCTGGCCCTGCGGTGTTCCGCGACACCCTTTACACCTCTCGGGTGCTGATCCTGCCTGACGGTCGCCAGTTGGCCGTCGCCCAAGGGCAGGTATCCGTCGACGCTGGCGACAGTGCCGCGCGGGAGTACCTGAGCAAGCACCCGGATCTGCAGCGGCAGGAGTAACGCGATGATCGGAATGGATCGCCGCACCGGCCAGCCGCTGTCCGGCATCGAGCATGTGCGGCAGTCCATCGAGGACATCTTGACCACGCCGCTGGGCAGTCGCCGGATGCGGCCTGAGTACGGCAGCAACTTACGCCGCTACGTCGACTTGCCGGTGACCGGCGGCTGGAAAAGCGCGGTGCAGGCCGAGGTGGCTCGGGCGCTGTTGCGCTGGGAGCCACGCTTGAAGCTGGAGCGGGTACGGGTGGTAGCGGTGGTGGGTGGCCAGATCAGCTTCGAGCTGGTCGGTCAGTACCTGGGCAATAACGCGGTTTTGGAGGTAACGGCATGAGCATGCTGGACTTGTCGGTACTGCCGGCGCCGCAGGTGCTGGAAGCCCTGGACTTTGAAGCGTTGTATCAGGGCAAGCTGGCGGCCTTTCGCCGGCACATGGGCGAGAACTGGACCGCCGACCTGGAGAGCGACCCGGTCACCAAGCAGCTGGAGCTGTCGGCCTACGGCGATATGCAGTTGCGGGCGCGGGTCAATGATGCGGCCAAGGCGCTGCTGCTGGCCCATGCCAAAGGCACGGACTTGGATCATCTGGCGGCCAACGTGAACTTGCAGCGCCTGGTGATTCAGGCCGGTGACCCGCAGGCGGTGCCGCCGGTGGAGGAGGTCAAGGAGGCCGACGACGCTCTGCGCGAGCGTGTCCAGTTGGCCTATGAGGGCCTGACCACGGCTGGCCCGTGTAACAGCTACATCCTGCATGCGCGCAATGCCTCGGCCCTGGTGGCTGATGCCGAGGCCGAAAGCCCGTCGCCGGCCTGCGTCACGGTTACGGTGCTGAGCCTGGAAGGCGACGGCGGGGCCGCTCCCGAGCTGCTGGCGATAGTCGCTTCTGCCCTCAACGATGAGGACGTGCGGCCGCTGGGGGATCGGGTCACGGTGCAGAGTGCCCAGGTGCTGCCGTATCGCATTGACGCCGTGCTGCACATGAAGGGGCCAGGGCCGGAGAGTGATGCCGCGTTGGCCGAGGCCGAGCGCAAGCTGGCCGCCTGGGTTAACCCACGCCGGCGTCTGGGCATTGAGGTGGCGCGTTCGGCCATCGATGCCCAGCTGCATGTGGCCGGCGTGGCCCGGGTCGAGTTGCCCGGCTGGCAGGACATAGCCCCGACCAGGGCCCAGGCGGCGTACTGCACCGGCTACAGCGTCACGCTGGGGGACTGACATGACCAGTCTACTGCCGATCAACAGCACGCCGTTGGAACGGGCTCTTGAGGAGGCCGACACCAAGGCAAAGGACGTCGCCCTGGTGCTACGCACCATCTACAACCCCGCGACCTGCCCAGCACACTTGCTGCCCCAGTTAGCCTGGGCCTGGTCGGTGGACCGCTGGGACCCGGGCTGGTCTGAGCCGGTTAAACGCAACGCGATCCGCGCATCGTTTTTCATTCATGCGCGCAAGGGCACCATTGGCGCGCTACGTCGGGCCGTAGAGCCGCTGGGCTACCTGATTGAAGTGGTCGAGTGGTGGCAGATGGTTCCCGAGGGAGTGCCCGCCACCTTTGCGCTCAAGGTCGGCGTGCTGGATACCGGTATCACGGAGGAGATGTACCAAGAGCTGACTCGGCTCATCGATGACGCCAAGCCCATCAGCCGCCACATGATTGGCTTGGCCATCAGCTTGGAAACCTCCGGGGTGATCAGCTTCGGCGGGTATGTGGAACAAGGCGAAGTAATCGACGTTTACCCGCCGACCTCTCGCGATATCGAAGTGACCGGCCGTTATGGCCAGGTCGTGTGCATTGATGAAATAGATACCCTGGACGTGTACCCATGATCGATTCCAACAGTCAGTTCTTCGCCATCCTCACTGCGGTTGGCGAGGCGAAACAGGCCAACGCCACGGCGCTCGGTGTGCCTTGGACGTTCAAGGAGATGGCGGTAGGGGATGCCAACGGCACCGACCCAATACCAAATCGGACCCAGACCAAGTTGATCAACGAATGGCGCCGGGCTCCAGTCAACCAGGTACGCACCGACCCGGCAAACCCGAACATCATCATCACCGAGCAGGTGATTCCCGCTGATGTCGGCGGAAGTTGGATCCGCGAAATCGGCTTATATGATGCCGACGGTGACCTGGTGGCGGTGGCCAATTGCGCCCCCAGCTTCAAGCCACTGTTGGCCCAGGGGACTGGCAAGACCCAGATAATCCGCATGAACTTCGTCGTCGGCAGTACGGCTCAGATCGTATTGAAGATCGACCCTGCGGTGGTCCTTGCGACTCGTGAATATGTCGATATCTCGGTTGCCGAAGCTCTGGCCAAGAAAGACTTCAAACACTCGGCGCTGGTGGCCACCACGGCCAACATCGCGTTGAGTGGAATTCAGACCATCGACGGCGTGCTGCTGCCAGCCGACGCCCGGGTGTTGGTGAAGGACCAGGCCCAAGCCAAGGACAACGGCTTGTATGTTGTATCGTCGACGGGCATCTGGAAGCGTGCGCAGGACGCCGATACCAGTCCGGAGATCACGCCCGGGCTGTTTGTCAGCGTCGAGAAGGGCACAGTCAACGGGGATAGTGTCTGGCAGTTGGTGACCGATGCGCCGATTGTCCTTGGCACCACTCCGCTGGCATTCGAGATGGTGGCAGGGCGAACCGGTGTCAGTGCGGGGGCCTATGGCAATGTCACGGTCGACAAGTACGGCCGAGTGATCGCTGGCACCAACCCGACCACGCTTGCCGGGCACGGGATCACCGACGCTTTTACGAAAGAAGAGGTTGGCCTGCTGATCCCGGGGCAGGCGACCGAGGCCGCCGCCGGCGTGGCAAAGGTCGCGAGTAACGAAAAAATTGATGGTGGCACTGATGATGAAGCATTCGTCACCTCTCGGAAACTTGCCAGGGCTTTGTCCAAGGTTGGAACGGGCGGTCTTGCGGGGGCGTCCTCAGATTTACGGGTCTGGGCAAATGGGCAGGGTTCCATCGTCGGGCTATCGGCTGTAGCAGTCTGTGTGAAAAATGCTGCGGGCCAGGCACAGGTCCTGACGGCTGTATCGCTAACTGCGGATCTGGCGCTTGGTGGTGCGGGTGGGCTTGATACGGGAACTTCAAAGCCGAATACGAGTTACAACGTATTCATTATTTGGAACAGTGCAAGTAATGCTCGGGCGCTGCTCTTCTCTTTGAATGCGACCGACCCAGTTATGCCGGACGGATTTGATTTTAAAGCGATTGTTAGTTGGGCTCGCACCGACTCAAACAAATTTCCCCTAAGTTTCTTTCAGCGGGGGAAGGCGTGGCGATACCGTCCGATTGCAGGGGCAAACCTGCTTGCAATGCCTCTGCTCGCGAGCGGCACTGGGGGTGATCCTAGTACGCCAGGATGGGCAGTTGCTGGGGTAGAAAGTCTGGTTTCCCCCTATGCCGGACAGATTGCGCTGGTTCTGAGTATCACGCTTGCGACCTCTGCGGCCATGGTGGTGGCGCCTAATCCATCTTATGGAGGGTACAACTCTGCAACCAACCCGGCGCCAGTTGGGCTTTCGAGTTCTAACTTTCTGACTTCGCCAACTCCCGCTGTTCTTGTGCTCGAAGACTCTAAAGTCTATTGGGCGTGCAATGCGAATTCGGGGCGAATTTATGTTTCTGGTTTCGAGATCAATGTATGAGCTATGCAGTTCGCAACGACTTACAGGGCTGTCGTTCTATCAATCACCCTGATGATATCGAGAGGGGGGAGCATTACTCCGAAGATCCGCTTCCCCCGGTCGCTCCTACTATCGTCGAGCTGTCCGAAGCGGCGTTGAATCAGCGGGATGGGTTGCTTGTATCCGCGGCCGCCAAAATGGGTCCGTTGCAGGATGCGGTGGACGAAGAGGCGGCCACCGCTGAGGAGGTTTCGCTGCTCAAACGCTGGAAGCAGTACCGTATCGCGCTCAACCGCATCGAGCAGCAAGAGGGGTTTCCTGCTTCTATTCAGTGGCCCAAATCCCCGGACGAAAACGAGTAAACGCCCTGCACTGACGGGGCTTTTTCTTTCCCGCGCTTCGGCGCCTGTTCCTCCCACAGCCTCGCTCATGCGGGGCTTTTTCATGTCTGGAGCTTATCCATGAGTGGTTTCTTTCACGGCGTCACCGTCACCAACGTCGACACCGGTACGCGGACTATCTCGCTGCCGTCGTCCTCGATCATCGGTCTGGTGGATACCTTCACCGAAGGGCCCGACTTCAGCGCCAAGGCCAACGACTTGTTGCTGATCACCAACGAGCGCGAGGCCATCGCGGCCTGGGGCCCGGATGCGGCCATCACTAAGGCCTGCCAGGCCATCTACCAGCGCGCCAAGGCGGTGATCGTTGCATGCGGTGTGGCCAAGGTTCAGGACGCCGCGCAGCAGACCTCCGCAATCATCGGCGGGGTGTTGGTCAGCGGCAAGCGTACCGGCCTGCAGGCGCTGCTGGACGGCAAGAGCCGTTTCAATGCCCAGCCGCGTTTGCTGGTGACTCCCAAGCACAGCTCGACCCTGGCGGTCGGCACAGCCCTGGTGGCCTTGGCCGACAAGCTGCGCGGCCTGGCCATCCTCGACGGCCCCAACACCACCGACGAGGCTGCCATGGAGTACGCCAAGAACTTCGGCGCCAAGCGGGCCTACCTGGTCGACCCGGGTATTCAGTACTGGGACACCGGCGAGAGCGCCACCGTCGATGCGCCGGCCTCGGCCTGGGCAGCCGGCTTGTTCGCCTGGACCGACAACGAGTACGGCTTCTGGGCCTCGCCCTCGAACAAGGAGTTTGTCGGCCTCACCGGCACCACCCGGCCTATCGAGTTTCTGGATGGCGACGAAACTTGCCGGGCCAACCTGCTGAACAACGCCAATATCACCACGATCATTCGGGACGCGGGCTTCCGCCTGTGGGGCAACCGCACGCTGTCGAGCGATCCGAAGTGGGCGTTTGTCACCCGGGTGCGAACCATGGACATCGTCATGGACGCGATCCTCTTCGGCCACAAATGGGCGGTGGACCGCTCGATCACTGCGACCTATGTCAAGGACGTCACTGAGGGCCTGCAGGCGTTCATGCGCGACCTGAAGAACCAGGGCGCGATTATCAATTTCGAGGTCTACGCGGACACCGAACTGAACACCGCCAGCCAGCTGGAGCAGGGCAAGGTGTACTGGAATATCCGCTTTACCGACGTGCCACCCGCCGAAAACCCCAACTTCCGCGTCGAGGTCACCAACCAGTGGTTGACCGAAGTCCTCGATTCCGCCGCTTAAGGAGCCGCAGCAATGGCAATGATTCCCGAAACCCTGGCGAACATGAACCTGTTCGCCGATGGCATCAGCTTCCAGGGTGATGTCCCGAGCCTGACCCTGCCCAAGCTCACGCTCAAGATCGAGGAACACCGGGCCGGCGGCATGGACCTGCCGGTGGAACTGGACATGGGTATGGAAAAACAGGAAGCCGGCTTTACCACCACCGGCGTGCGCCGCGAGTCGTTGAAGCTCTTCGGCCTGGCCGACGGTACCGCCTTCAATGGCGTGTTCCGGGGCGCCTTCAAGGGCCTCAAGGGCAAGGTCACCCCGGTGATTGTCACCCTGCGCGGCATGCTCAAAGAGGTCGACATGGGCGACTGGAAGGCCGGCGACAAGGCCGAGATCAAGCACAACGTGGCGTTGACCTACTACAAGCTCGAAGTGGACGGCCGCCTCATCTACGAGATCGATGCGCTGGGCATGAAGCGCGTGATCAATGGCGTCGACCAGCTCGCCGCTCAACGTTCGGCCCTGGGCCTGTAAGGAAAACAGCAATGACTCAAGTAGCGAAAAAGACACCGGCCTGGATGACCCTGAGTGCCGAGAGCGTGGCCGTGACCCTCACCAAGGCGGTGGAGATGAATGGCGTGGTCTGCGACAAGGTCACCCTGCGTGCACCCACCGTGCGCGATGTGCGCGCCGCTAACACTGCCGCCGGCAGTGACGACGAACAGCGCGAACTCATTCTGTTTTCCAGCCTGGCTGGGGTCGGCTCCAAGGACCTGGAGGGCATGACCCTCAAGGATTACCAGCGCCTGCAGGCCGGCTATTTTCGCCTGGTGCAAGACGACGAGCTTTGACCCGGCGGTGATGAAGATGGCGGCGAAGCGGCTCGCGAGCGAGCTGCATTTCTCTGCCGAGGAAATCATGACCATGCGCTTTTCCGACATGGTCTGGTGGCTCACGGACTGAGCCCATCAACTCGGGCATAGGTGAATCAGATGGCAAGCAAACTGGCGTTGGGGCTGGTGATCGGCGGCGCCGTCAGTTCGACGGTGGGGGCAGCCTTCAAGACGGTTGAGGGCCGGATCAAGAAGCTGGAGGAACAAGGCAACAAGGCCAAGGTGCTGAAGAACACCATCGGCGAAACCATGCGCCTGCGGGATGAATGGAAGAAGGCCCACGACACTGGCGCGGCCTCGGCGGATGGATTGCTGCGCAAGCTAGAGGGCAATCTGAGTGCCCTGCAGAAGCAAGGTATCCAGGTGCACAAGTTGCGCCAGGAGTATCAGGCACTGGGAAAGGTCGCTCGTGGTGCTGAACTGAAGGCTTTGGGGTACACCCAGATCCAGCAGGGCAAGGAAGGGCTTAAATCCGGTATCGGTCAGGCGGCGGCCGGGGTTGGCATGGTGGCTATCCCCACCAAAATATCGGGCGACTATCAGGCGCAGATCCGGCAGATGGCCTTGTGGGCCCACACCGCCGGCACGGACGCCGAAAAACAGATGGCGGACGAGATCTCTGAGGTCGCGGCGAAGAAAGGGATGGGCCAACAAGCTTTGGCCAAGGCCGTGGGTGGGCTGATTGAAAAGGGGATCGAGTGGGAAGAGTCGGTGGATTACTCGCCGCTGATCGCGGACTTGGTCGATGGCCAGGGTATGGAGGCCGAAACCATTGCCACGCTGTTTAGCGCGTTCAAGGAGGCTGGCGTTAAAAAGGAAGAGATGGGGGCGATGCTGGGGCAAGTCGCTGCAGCGGGTGACATCGGTGCGTTTGGTCCGAAGGACATGGCCAAGTACATGCCGAGCTTGCTGGGTACCATCAAAACGTTGGGCATGGAGGGACCGGAAGCTGTGCGCTTTTTGGGTGCCAGTTTGCAGTCGCAATACAAGCAGACCCAGGACGCGGCCGCTGCTGCGACCAACATGGACAACCTGCTGAGCGCGATCATCAGTAGCACCAGTCAAGATCGATTCGCCAAAGAGGGAATCGACTTGGTGGGGTCTCTTGCTGAGAACACCAGAAACGGTAAGGCCGACAACCCGGTTGATGCGTTTATCAAGCTGAGCGATGTACTGCTCAGGAAGCAGGACCCATCCAGAGCCAAGGAAGTAGAGGCACTCAAAAAACGCATTCGCGAAAGCGCGGACGGTAGTGCCGAGGAAGCCCAGGCCATGGCGTCACTGCTGGAGTCGGCAGGCTTGGTCGGTATCGTCAGCGACAAGAGTGCGAGCGCCGGTCTGTTGGCGCAGATCAAGTATGGCCGCACAATCAAGGAGGACATGAGCACCATCAAGGAGACCGATGGCCAGGCAAAGATCGAGCAGGACGCGAACAAGGCGCGGGAGACTTCAAACGCCAAGTGGTCGATGGTCAAGAGCAGTATGGAAGCCTCGATGACCCGCATCGGTGATGCGCTGCGTCCGATGACAGATGGTGTCGCGGACGGTCTGGCAAGAGTGGGTTATGCCTTGGCCGGTCTCGCTGATAAATATCCCCCCGTTATTGCAGGTTTTACGGCTGTTGCCGCAGGGCTGAGTGCGCTGGGGCTTACGGTCAACGCCTTCAAGATCGGCAAGGGCATGCTCAATGTGGCCCGAGGCTCGTTGATGGGTAACCCGAACGTGATCCAGCGAGTGTTTGTCACCAACGCCGGCGGGTTGGGCGGGAGCGGTGGCGATTACGATCTCGACGGTGGTAAGGACAAGAAAGGTGGCAAGGGCGGGGGGGCAGGACGGGCGGGACGGTTCGGGCGTGTCGGCCAGGCGCTCAGGAATGTCTTTAGCGGTGGTGGCGTGGGACGTGCCGCCAAGGGCGCGGCGAGCATAGGGTCTACGGCGCTGAAAGGGGTAGGTTCCCTGTTCAAAGGATTGGCGCCAGCGATTAAGGGGGTGGGCTTTCTGTCGGTGTTGAGCGCCGGCCTCAAAGTTGCGGACACCTACCAGAATGCCAAGACCCGTGATGAAAAGGCCGAAGGATATGGTGGTGCGGCGGGAGGCTTAGCGGGCTCGTTGGTGGGGGCAAAAATGGGGTTGGCCGCTGGTGCCGCACTCGGCTCCATCGTGCCTGGGCTTGGTACGGCCATCGGTGGGGCAATCGGTGCCGCCATCGGGGGAACGGCTGGTTACTTTGGCGGGGATGCCCTGGGCTCTTATGCCGGCAAAGCGATGTTTGGCTCTGATGATTCGCTCAAGCGGATGCCGGCAGCGGGGCCGCTGATGATGGTCAACGCTGGCAAGGACATTCCTCCGGTCCTGGGTGACATCGCGAAGTCGTTCAAGACCGGGCAGACATCCCCGATGATGGGGCAGGTGGTGCGCTCCATGGGGACTGCCTCACCGTCGGCTGCTGTGCCGGCAATGCTCAAGGCGCCCGAACCTGCGAAGCAGGTGCCCAAGGTCGACCAGCAATTCACCTTCGCGCCGACTGTCCCAATTACGGTGCAAGGGGACGTGAAGGACCCGGCCCAGGTGGCCCGGGAAGTCGAGCCCCATCTGCGGCGGATGTTCGACGAATTCAGTCGACAGGCTGCGGCTCGTCAGCTGTCGGACGAACCACACGTTTAAGGAGGTGCCATGGCGTACATGGAACAACTGCAGTCAGGGTTCCAGTCCCTGGTCGAGGCGGGGGAGGCGGGCCGCAGCAGTGCGGATGGCATGCTGACCCCGCTGAACGGAGCCATCAGCGAGATTACCGGCGCCGCCTCGGAGCTGGAGAACATCCCGTTTGTGGGGCCTGAGATGGGCGCAAAGCTGCAGCGGACCTTGCGCGGCATCACCGCCGCGCAGTCCGTGGTCGGTGAGGTGGCGGCCAAGTACAGCCAGGCCGTGTCGGCGGCGGGGCAGATCCAGCAGCGGCTCGGTACGCTGCAGGAACAGACCGCCAAGGCCAGTGCTGCGATCAACCGGATCGGTGGGCAGGTCAGTCCTTCCCTGGGCAACATCCTCCCGACCGGTTCATTCGGCAATCTGGGCACCCCGGCGGCCGAGGCGGTGAAGCCGTTCCCGCACTTGCTGATCATTCAGCCGTTCCGGGTTGCCGGTGAAGCCTTTTACTTCAACCTCGACACCGCAGCCTTTGAAGAACTGCGCCGTCAGACCGGGTTCCGCTGGGCGGGCCAGGAACGCCTGACTCGCAGCATCGCGCAGCAGGCGGTTGGGCAGGGCGACGACAAAATCACCCTCAAGGGCGCGGTGTTTCCGGGGTTCAAGGGTGGACTGGGTCAGTTGCAAAAACTGCGCAGCATCGGGCGCCGCCTGCAGCCGCTGAGCCTGACCACGGGCTATGGCGAGGTGCTGGGCACTTGGTGCCTGACCAGCCTTGAGGAGGAGCAGAGCCATCTGCTGGCCGGGGGTATCCCGCGTAAGCAGGGTTTTTTACTGGAGTTTGTGAGCTATGGCGACGACATGCAGAACGTCTGACGGGGATCTGCTCGACACCTTGTGCCACCAGTATTACGGGCACCTGAATGGCAGTGTCGAAGCGGTGCTGGATGCCAACCAGGGGCTGGCCGATGAACCCCAGCCGTTTCTGGCTGGGGTGCTGATCGTGCTGCCGGAGTTGCCTACCGCAACCGAGGCCATGGTGCAGTTGTGGACCTGAACTTAGTTCGTGGCCTCTTCACATTTGGCCCCGGCTTGTAGGTACTTGACGTAACTGTTCTTGAATTGATCGTAGTTGTTGATCAATCCCTCCCATGAAGAGTAAGCGTGAATCGACGCTTCATTGCATGTGTGAAAAGGCGTGTTGAGATAGCCAAAACGCTCGCCGTCCTTCTTGAGCTTTCTCAGTTCAATGATCTGATCGCGGGCTTTAGTTTTATCTATTTGGTTGTTTTGCAGCTGGGACATGGCAGTGGCAACGGAGTTACTCAACTCTGTCATGAATGTTTTGGCTTCTTTGGCAGGTACCTTTCCGGCCCGTTCTTGGGCTGCGCCAAAAGCTTTGCCGCGTTCTGCCGCTTCGGCGCTTACGGGTTCATCACTATCTAGCTCGATCACCTGCAGCTTCTGCGCTGCCTGAGCCATCGAAGTGGCCAGTAGGCACAGTGTCAATCCGAAAATCCTTTTCACTTTCTCAACTCCTGTAAGGGCAACGGTCGGGGATTCTATGAAGCCCCGGCTGCTGTGTCACCCAGGGGGAGGTTTACTGCATGACGCCTGTATTCCGAATCGTTGCGGACGGCAAGAACATCACCGCGCTGATCAATGACCGGCTGTTGACCCTGCGTACCTCGGACAAGCCCGGCATGGAGTCGGACGAGTTTGAGCTACGCATTGATGACCGCGACGGCGCTGTGGCCTTGCTCAGCCGGGGCGCGAGCATCGAGGTGTTCATGGGCTACGCCGGCCAATCACTGACCCGCCTTGGGCGCTACTTGGTGGACGAGGTCGTGGTGACGGGGCCGCCTGACTCTATCGAGATCCGGGGCAAGGCCAGCGACATGCGCGGCAGTGGCAAGACCACCCGCAGCGGAAGCTGGGAAAGCGTCCCGCTGCAGCAGATCGTGCGTGATGTGGCGACCCGCAACGGCTGGCAGTCGGTGTGCCCGGTGACTACCAAGGTGCCCCGGGTCGACCAGCTTAATGAATCCGACTTCAACTTCATCACACGCCTGGCCAAGCAGTACGACTGCACGGCCAAGGTGGCCGACGGCAAGCTGCTGGTGCTGCCCCGGCAGGCCGGGCAAAGCGCCAGTGGCAAGGCCCTTGGCACCGTCACCATCACCCGCGGCGACGTGAGCCGCTATCAGTTCCGCCTGGGGGACAAAAGCACCCATAAGGCAGTGCAGACCAAGCACCAGGACAAGAAGAGCGGAAAGCTGCGGGTCGTCGACCTGGGCAACGAGGACTCCCCGGACGGCCTGCCGCCGGTGCACACCGACCGCCACATCTACCCGAACAAGTCCGCCGCCGAACAGGCTGCCAAGGCACGGCTGGCGGCATTCAACCGCAGCACCGCCAGCGTGCGCCTGGAGATGCCAGGCCGAACCGATCTATTCGCTGAACGCATGATCAATGCCCAGGGCTTCAAGGTCGGCCTCGATGGCGAGTACCTGGTGGACTCGGTCGAGCAGGTGTTCACCCAGTCCGGGTGGAGCACCACGGTCGAGTGCAACGGCGGCAAGAAGGGCAAGGCGAAAGCCAAAGGCAAGAAAAAGAAAGAAACCAAGCCGCTCAAGGTTGTGCAGCTTTAACCCCCATCATCACTGGAGATATCAAGCATGACGATTACAGCGCAGCAACTGCTGCAGATCCTCCCCAACGCCGGCGCTAAAGCCGGCGTTTTTGTTCCTGCTCTCAACGCGGCCATGAGCAAGTACGCGATCATCACCCGCTTGCGTATGGCGGCGTTCATCGCGCAGATCGGCCACGAGTCCGGCCAGCTGCAATGGGTGCGCGAGCTGGGCAGCAATCAGTACCTGAGCAAGTACGACACCGGCACCCTGGCCAAGCGCCTGGGCAACACACCCGAGGCGGACGGCGACGGGCAGAAGTACCGGGGCAGGGGGCTGATTCAGGTCACGGGCCGGGCGAACTATGAAGCCTGTAGCGAAGCGCTGTTCAGCGATGCTCGACTGCTCAACACCCCCGAGTTGCTGGAAAACCCAGTCTATGCAGCGCTGTCTGCGGGTTGGTTCTGGCAGCGGGCGGGGTTGAACACCCTGGCCGATAAGGGCGACTTCCTCACAATCACCAAGCGCATCAACGGCGGAACAAACGGCCTGGCTGATCGCGAGGCGCTGTATCAGCGTGCATTGAAGGTGCTGCCTTGAAGGCCCCGGGCTGGTTGTTGCCAGCCTTGGCCCTGGTGCTGGGGTTCGCCCTGGGTGGTTGGCTGGCTTGGACGTGGCAGGCCAACGCCTACGGCAAGGATCTGGCTGATCAGGCCGATGCGTACAGCAGGGACCGCGAGCAGGCCGCCACGGCGGTGATCGATTGGCAGGCCGATCAGCAGGACGCCCGCCGAGCGCTGGAGGACCGCCTGCAGGCGAATGACGAAACCCATTACAAGGAGCTACGTGATGCTCAAACGAACCAGGCTCGCTTGCGTGATCGGCTTGCTACTGCTGATCTGCGGCTGTCAGTCCTACTCAACACCACAGCCTCGGGTGGTATCGGTGGGGTGTCAGCCACCGCCGGCACCTGCGGCGTGGTTCATGGAAGAGCGCGAGCCGAACTTGACCCAGCGGCTGCTCAACGAATTATCGCCATTACCGGAGAAGGTGACCAAGGACTGATTGCTTTGAGGGCGTGCCAGGCGTATGTGTCAGAGTTTGATAAACCCTGAGTGTCCCCGGACCTAATCGTTATTTTTTTTTGAGGTTGCTGCGCCGAATATATATGCCAGGCACGATGTGACAAGTGTAAACGCGCCCTTGCTGAGCTCGGCAGCGCCTTTAGCTTCCACAGGTGCAAAGGCGCCCGCGACCCATACCATTACGGAGATTATGGCAATAAAGCCCGCAATGTTCGTTGGAGCGGATGCAGAGTAGCCCCACACTTTTCCGAGCCACCCAATCTTAAGTGCTTCCCGGCTCAGTTCATCGGCTTGTCTGGCTCGGTCGTAGAACTGTTCCTCAGCCCGTCCGCCCGCACCGGTTTTTGACGGTGCGGGAGCTTCAGCTGTGGGGTCGATAAGGACTTGGCCGATATTAGGTTCTTTGCGCTGATCCTGGCTTGAACTCATGCCACGATTCCGGACTGAGCTTTCTGAACGGCTGCGGAGAAATGCTCATCAATCGTCTCAAATGGGATGTCAACGCTTCTCATGCCTTCGTGCTCTTGCCAAGTTTTGTGCCATGGGCTCTCGGCAGAGTGAGTCATTTCAGAAAGCGCAATGCCTGTGAAGCGAGAATAGCTTCTCCAAACATTATCTAGAAATGCACGGATGTTTGGGTCGGCTGGAGGCGGAACCACAGCAAATCCGCCTGGCACGAAGTCGCAGGCTCTCGCCTTGATCGGGCCCGATCCAAAGCGCTTGAACTCGTGGTAGAGCGAAGGAATGACCGGACCGTACTGCCATGCCTCGACGGATTCATTAATCAGAGGCTGATGAACGTAGCCTGCATACCAGCCGTGAGCGTAGTAAACAAGCTTCTGCAGTTTCATAGGACTGATCTGCTCGCCGTGTTGCTCAGCAAGCTCTAGAAAATAGTTGGCTATGGATTTTGGGTTGTACATGGTGAAAGCCCTCCGTCAATCGCCATACCATAGTTTCTGCCCTTACCTACCAGCGATGGCTTGCTGAGCAGGTTGTAGCCTATGTGCTAATTGTGCACAGAGTATATGGGGGCGCAAATTATGAATATCAATTGCCTTGGCTGCAATAACTCCCTCAGGAGCCCAGATCAACAACTATGTGTTTGAAAAGGGCGATAGTCAGCAATGTGTTGAGATTGCTGGCCGTCGTTCAATCATCGATTGGACTTGCAAATCAAACCGAAATCTTCGCGTGATGTACAAAACCGAGTGAGTTTACCATCTGTATATCCGTACAGTAAAGGTGGTGTTCTCGAAGAAAAGGGGGCTAATGGGGCAAAAATGGGGCAATCCATACGCCAAACAATGCCATTTAATGCCAAGCGACGACCTATCTAGCTTATTCAAAAAAAGCCCCATAGCCCTTGTTTCTAGGGGCTGTAGGGCTTTTTTGCGTTAATACCCGAGCACAATCGGCGTGTGGGAGGACAGATCGGAGGTATTTTTACTCATCGGTATTCAGGCGGATTCGTTGAATGGGTGAAGCAAAGGAGCGCTGGGCTCGGCTTTTTGCAGATGGCGGCAAGGTTACCATGGGTGCCCCGGCCTCGCAGGCACCAAGGCGCTCCTGTGGTTGTCCGGTAAATGCATTACATATATGCAAATCAGCATTTGTCATTGCGCAAAAGATCAAGCAATATGCGTTCTATGCAAATACGCAACGTTTCTACTGTCTTAAGAGAGCTGCTGGATCGTGACGGAATCTCCCCCACGGAGCTTCACCGTCGCACCGGTGTGCCTCAATCCACCCTCTCGCGGATTCTCAGCGGGAAGATTGTCGATCCTTCGGATAAGCACATCTCGCGGATCGCCGAATACTTCCAGGTGAGCACCGACCAGTTGCGTGGGCGCGTGGATATCGCGCCTGCCCGGGCTGCTGCGCCCCGTGACGAGATTCATTCGGAACTCAAGGACATAAGCCTGTGGGACGACGATACCCCTGTCGATGACGACGAGGTGTCGGTTCCCTTTCTGCGCGAGGTTGAATTGGCTGCTGGATCAGGAAGATTCGTCATCGAGGAAAGCGAACGCGCCAGCCTGCGCTTCGGCAAGCGCAGCCTGCGGCACAACGGCGTGCAGTTCGACCAGGCCAAGTGCGTCACGGTGCGTGGCAACAGCATGTTGCCGGTGCTGCGGGACGGCGCCACGGTGGGCGTCAATGCCGGCAAATGCGCAATTGGCGACATCGTTGATGGCGACCTCTACGCGATCAACCACAACGGCCAATTGCGGGTGAAGCAGCTGTATCGCCTACCTACAGGGATCCGCCTGCGCAGCTTCAACCGCGATGAACATCCGGATGAGGACTACAGCTTCCAGGAGATCCAGGAAGAGCAGATCAGCATCCTCGGTCACGTCTTCTGGTGGGGCATGTACGCCCGCTAAGCCAGCCCTCTTGAACAAAGCCCGCCCTTGAGCGGGCTTTTTTTTGCCCGCGAAAAATCCCCAGCCCTTTGTTTATGTGTCTTCCATGCATTTCAGCAAATCTTGCGCATAAATAAATGCATTTACGCATTGACTGCATATGCATGGATGCATAATATGAGCCTCAAGCCGCGCAACAGCGGCTGCAAAGACGCTCTTTAGTGGCAAAGCAAAGGCAGCGATGAACCGGCCTCGACGGTTCAGAGGGTTGGCAACTGGCCCGGGTGTGCAGCGTAAAGCACCAGAAGCAGTTATCCGGCGGACAGGGTCGCGGTCGGAGGAACAATTTGAATGGGTCCGTACCGCACCAGTAGTGCCGAAAGACCAAGGTTTGCATTACTGAAAAGCCCGGGCGACCGGGCTTTTTGGAATGCCTGCCTAACGTGGGCCACCAACAGACAGGGACCCTTTGAAACATCGTTATCAGCCTTCTATCAACCGGCCATTTCGCTGGCCTCAATCCGCACGGGAGACGTGAATGACAAACGAGCAACAAGCGTTGCTGGACATGCCGATCTGGCTGGTCATCGTCCTGGCCCTGGTCGGTGGCGTTTCCGGCGAAATGTGGCGCGCCGACAAGGAGGGCGCCCGTGGCTGGTCGCTGCTGCGGCGCCTGGCGCTGCGCTCCGGGGCCTGCGTGGTCTGTGGGGTCTCGGCGATCATGCTGCTGTATGCCGCCGGCGTGTCGATCTGGACCGCCTGCGCCTTCGGTTGCCTGACCGCCATGGCCGGCGCCGACGTCGCCATCGGCCTTTATGAGCGCTGGGCGGCCAAGCGCATCGGGGTATGCGAACCGCCTTCCCGGGATTCCCATTCGGACCAGCCTTGACTCACCGGGCGGCTACCGCCCTCAACGCGGTCGTGCGCCCCGGGCTTTCGCCGCCGGGGCCGCTTCGGCCTGATTCTGGAAGCAGACAATGAGCGTACTGACGCAGCTACCCGAGGCCATCACGTCCACGATCAAGACGGCCATGCCGCATCTGCACAAGGTCGAGGCATTTCCCGAGACCGTTGATGGCTCCGCCGAGACAGCGATCTACTTTGCAATCACCGGCATGGACCCGGGAGCTGATCCGGGCGACGGCCGTAGTTGCCTGCGGGCGACCTTCCAGGCACGGGTGCGGGTTGACCCGAGCCTTGCGCAAGCCTCCTTGCAGGCGGTTGTTCTGGCAGCGCAGCTCATGGACCTGCTGCGTTGCCAGTACTGGAATCTTGATTCTGTCGATAGTGCGAAGGCGGTGTGGGCCAAACCAGCCGGTACGGCCGTGGATTCGGCGCCGAAAACCGAGTGGACCGTGCAATGGCAGCAGTCCATCTACCTGGGCCAGGAACAATGGCCCTGGCCCGATCAACCCCCGGGAACACTGGTATTGGGTTTCAGCCCCGACACCGGCCCCGGTCACGAGGGGCACTATCAGGCGCCGGAGCAGATGTCGTGAATTACGTCACCGCAACTCACGACCGAATGCTTTCTGGCCTGATCCTGCCTTGCGCTGTGGTCGGCGTGGACCTTGCCGCGGGCAGACTGCGGGTATCCGATGGCGCGGGCTGGACCAGCGCCTGGGTTCGCTGGCACAGCCAGGCCGCCGGCAAGGCCCGGCACTGGCGGGCGCCGAGCCTGGGGGAACAGGGCGTACTGATCAGCCCCAGTGGCGAGCCGGCGCAGGGCACCTTCGTTCCCGGCCTGTATGGCGATGCCGGTGCCCAGCCGGATAACCGCGAGCACGTCGAGGTCTGGCGCTTCGATGATGGCGGCTCGCTGGTCTACGACTGGCAGGCCAAGAGCTACAGCATCTCCCTGCCCAGCGGCACGGTGACGATTCAGGTCGGCACCAGTTCGGTCTTGGTGACGGACAGCAGCATTACCGGCAACGCCGACAGCATCACCCTGACGGGGGCAATCACCTTGAATGGCGAGGTGCAAATCAACGGTGCGAGCTTGAAGCACAACGGGGTGAATGTCGGCTCGACCCACATCCATCCGGGCGTGATGCCCGGCCCCGGAGCAACCGCTCCACCGCAGTGACGTCTTGGCGATCAACGCCGGCCACCCAACCTACAACGCCGATAAACCCGATCAATCCGCCGAATGCGGATTTTTGTACCCGGAGAAAAGCATGGCAATCCCGAAAAAAAAGCCCGGCCGCACGGCCACCAGTGGCACTGCGGTCTTTCGCGACACCCTCTACACCTCGCGCATTCTGATCCTGGCGGATGGCCGCGCGCTGTCGGTGGCCCAGGGCGAGGTATCGGTACCGGTCAGCGACACCCTCGCCCGAGGCTACCTGGAGCAGCACCCGGACTTTCAGTTGCAGGAGTAACACGATGATCGGAATGGATCGCCGTACCGGCTTGCCGCTGTCCGGCATCGAGCATTTGCGGCAGTCCATCGAGGACATCCTGACCACGCCCCTGGGCAGCCGGCGGATGCTTCCTGAATACGGCAGCAACCTGCGCCGTTATGTCGACTTGCCGGTGACCGGTGGCTGGAAAAGCGCGGTTCAGGCAGAAGTCGCCCGGGCGCTGTTGCGCTGGGAGCCCCGCTTGAAGCTGGAGCGGGTAAAGGTTGTAGCGGTGGTGGAGGGCCAGGTCAGTTTCCAACTGACGGGCCGCTACCTGGGTAATGACGCGGTTTTGGAGGTGACGGCATGAGCATGCTGGATTTATCGGCACTGCCGGCGCCGCAGGTGCTGGAAACCCTGGATTTTGAAGCGCTGTATCAGGGCAAGCTGGCGACCTTTCGCCGCTATATGGGCGACAACTGGACGGCCAATCTGGAAAGCGATCCGGTCACCAAGCAACTGGAGCTGTCGGCCTACGGCGACATGCTGTTGCGGGCCCGGGTCAACGATGCAGCCAAGGCGCTGCTGCTGGCCCATGCCCAAGGCACGGACCTGGATCAGTTGGCCGCCAACGTCAACCTGCAGCGCCTGGTGATCCAGGCCGGTGACCCGCAAGCGGTACCGCCTGTGGCGCAGGTCAAGGAAGCCGACGACGCACTGCGCGAGCGTGTCCAACTGGCCTATGAAGGCCTGACCACCGCCGGGCCGCGCAACAGCTACATCCTGCATGCCCGCAATGCCTCGGCCCGGGTGGCGGACGCCGAGGCCGAAAGCCCGTCACCGGCCTGCGTCACGGTTACGGTGCTGAGCCTGGAAGGTGACGGCGCAGCGGCGCCGGAACTGCTGGCGACGGTCGCCGCGGCCCTCAATGATGAGGACGTGCGACCGCTGGGGGATCGGGTCACGGTGAACAGCGCCCAGATACTGCCGTATCGCATCGACGCGGTGCTGCACATGAAAGGGCCGGGCCCGGAAAGCGATGCCGCCCTGGCAGAGGCCGAGCGCAAGCTGGCCGCCTGGGTCAACCCACGCCGGCGCCTGGGCATCGAGGTGGCGCGTTCAGCCATAGATGCCCAGCTGCATGTGGCCGGCGTGGCCCGGGTTGAACTGCGGGGTTGGCAGGACATAGTCCCGAGCAAGGCCCAGGCCGCGTATTGCACCGGCTACAGCGTTACCTTGGGGAGCTGATATGACCAGCCTGCTGCCAAGCAACAGCACACTCTTGGAACGCGCCCTGGAGGCGACCAACAGCAGCGACACCGCCACCATGTTGCGCACCCTGTACAACCCCTCGACCTGCCCGGTGCACCTGCTGCCACAGCTGGCCTGGGCCTGGTCGGTGGATCGCTGGGACCCGCGCTGGAGCGAGGCGGTCAAGCGCAATGCCATTCGCGCCTCGTTCTTCATCCATGCCCGCAAGGGCACCATCGGCGCTTTGCGCCGTGTGGTGGAACCGCTGGGCTACCTGATTGAAGTGGTCGAGTGGTGGCAGATGGCCCCCCAAGGCGAGCCAGCCACCTTTGCCCTGAAAGTCGGGGTGCTGGATACCGGCATCACCGAACAGATGTACCAGGAACTGACCCGGCTGATCGATGACGCCAGGCCGGTGAGCCGGCACATGACGGGCCTTGCCATCAGCCTGGAAACCTCCGGTGTCATCGGTTACGGCGCTTATGTGGACCAGGGTGAAGTACTCGACGTTTACCCCCCGACCCCTCGCGATATTGAAGTGATCGGCCGTTACGGCCAGGTCATGTGCATTGATGAAACAGACACCCTGGATGTGTACTCATGATCGATTCCAACAGTCAGTTCTTCGCCATCCTCACTGCGGTGGGCGAGGCGAAACAGGCCAACGCCACTGCCCTGGGCACGCCCTGGACCTTCAAGGAAATGGCGATCGGCGATGCCAACGGCACCGACCCCATCCCGAACAGAACCCAGACCAAGCTGATCAACGAATGGCGACGTGCCCCGGTCAATCAGGTGCGTACTGATCCGGCCAACCCCAACATCATCATCACCGAACAGGTGATTCCGCCTGATGTCGGCGGGCGCTGGATCCGTGAAATCGGCCTACTCGACGCAGACGGCGACCTAGTGGCGGTGGCCAACTGCGCACCAAGCTTCAAGCCCCTGCTGGCCCAGGGTACCGGCAAGACCCAGGTCATCCGCATGAACTTCATCGTCGCCAACACTGCGCAGATCGTGTTGAAGATCGACCCGGCGGTGGTGCTGGCGACTCGTCAATATGTGGATGACTCCCTGGTGGCAGCCCTTCCGGCGGATAAGGTTGCCGGCGCTTATCGGCAAGTCACTATCGATAAGCGAGGCATAGTTGTCAGTGGCACCAACCCCACAACGCTATCCGGTTATGGCATTGCTGATGCATTTACCAAGTCAGAGACCAGTTCAGCCATACAGCTTTCAAAGGAGAGCATCGTAGCGGCGGCGCCTGTTGCACTCGACACGCTAAAAAAGCTGGCTGGCGCAGTGGGCGATGACCCTGGCTTTTCAACGACAGTGACGAATGCGCTTGCCGGCAAAGCAGTAAAAGCCACCACTCTCGGTGGATATGGGATTACAGACGGGGTAACAAAAACTGACCTGGCGAGCGCAGTCAGCAATTTGCTTCCCACAACGGGTGGACGGTTGACGGGATCGGTATTGCTGTCGAGTGACAATAACGACTCGCCGGAGTTTGGCTGGGTGACGCCCACCTGTGACGCTCGCATGGATGTTCTAAATAACAACGTGAGGGTTTTTGCAAGTTATGGCGGTGAAACGTCAACACCGCTTCTTTTGAGTCTTGCCGACAGGACCGCCACCGTCTTTGGCAACTTGCTATGGAATACTGGCAACTTTGACCCGACGCGAAAAGCAGACAAAGCGACCACGCTTGCAGGATATGGCATCACTGATGCTTTACCGGCGAATCGGCTGATCTACTCTCCAAATGCCCCTAAACCCACTGAGGGTGCGGTCGGTACGCTTTGGCTGCAATACGAGGAGCCATGATGAACTTCCACGTAAAACTGGATGGCGGTTACCGGCCTGGTGTCATGCCTTATGTAAAGCTTGCAGACGGCTGGCGAGAGGGTGCGGAACTGTTCATCAAAACCGAAAGTGGGTGGCGCACGGTCTGGCGGCGAACGTTTGTGTTTATCAACACGGTGGAGCGAGCAGGTGCGAGCATTTTTGAGCTCATGGGCAGTCCCGCCAAAGCCCGCAATTATCTCTTTATCAATCGCGCAATGATCTACGGCGGTGGCGCTGGATACTCACTGAGAACGGGTGTATTTCCCCCAGGCTCCACACTGAAAATCATCAATGAACACTACATCCGTGGTGCGGGCGGCGCGGGGGCTTATCCTCCTCGCCCTTTGCCAGGTGCTACAGCCTTTGTTCTGGATTACCCAGCAACGTTGGACAACCGTAACGGGTACATTTTCGGTGGCGGCGGGGGCGGTGGGGATGCCTATTGGCCCAACGTACTGCACACCGGCGGTGGCGGCGGTGCGGGGCGTCCTGGTGGCGTGGGTGGTGGGATGTATCAAGTCTCGACTTACGGCTATGGCTATCCAGCGGCCGGCACTTTGGATGCTGGCGGCGCTGGCGGCTGGTACACCGCCGGGTGGAATGGTGGTGCCGGCGGAGCACCGGGCAGCCCTGGTGTCGGCTCGTCCAATCCCGCTGGTGCTGGCGGTTATTCGATTGAGAAAAATGGCAACAACTTGATCTTTGAAGCGGGCAACAGCCCTGATCGAGTAAAGGGGAATATCTTGTGAATGGATTTAAAGTTCTCTCTGTGTCGGCGACCGCTGGCACCATGCTTGTCGACTGGGGCGATGTGACGCTGAACCACTATATCCCCCAGGAGATTCTGACCACCCCCGATATCGATGCCGTGGCCTTGGCCCAAGTCATCGAGAGAATGCGCCCAGCTCCAGCTGTCGCCTTGGAGTTGCCTCAAGCACTCCAAGCAATGGTTGAACCTTCCAGCTTTGGAGACGATGAGCGACTCTGGCGTGCCGCGCAGTTGACGACGGTGACCTGGCTGCGCGATCGCCATTACGATCAGCTTGAAATGAAGGTATCCACCAATCTTTCGGAGCAGCAGTTCAACGAGCTTCTGATGTACATGCAATCCCTACGCGACTGGCCCCAATCTCCACACTTTCCACAAACCGAACACCGCCCCGCAGCTCCATCCTGGATCGCCGAACAAACCCGATAAACGCCCCGCACCGCCGGGGCGTTTTCTTTCCCGCTTCCCACTAATCAATCATCCCTACGAGCCCCCTTCACCCGGGGCTTTTTCATGTCTGGAGTTTATCCATGAGTGGTTTTTTCCACGGCGTTACTGTCACCAACGTCGACACCGGCGCACGCACCATCTCGCTGCCCACGTCTTCGATCATCGGCCTGGTGGATACCTTCACCGAAGGCCCTGACTTCAGCGCCAAGGCCAACGACCTGCTGCTGATCACCAACGAGCGTGAGGCCATTGCGGCCTGGGGCCCGGATGCGGCCATCACCAAGGCCTGCCAGGCCATCTACCAGCGGGCCAAGGCGGTGATCGTCGCTTGCGGCGTGGCCAAGGTGGCGGATGCGGCCGAGCAGACCTCGGCGATCATCGGCGGGGTGCTGGCCGACGGCAAGCGTACCGGCCTGCAAGCCTTGCTGGATGGCAAGAGCCGTTTCAACGCCCAGCCGCGATTGCTGGTGACCCCCAAGCACAGCTCGACCCAGGCGGTCGGTACTGCGCTGGTGGCCCTGGCCGACAAGCTGCGTGGCCTGGCGATCATCGATGGCCCCAACAGCACCGACGAAGCGGCCATGGCGTATGCCAAGCACTTCGGCGCCAAGCGCGCCTACATGGTCGACCCGGGCATTCAGTACTGGGACAACGGCGCCAGCGCCACCGTCGATGCGCCGGCTTCGGCCTGGGTCGCGGGCCTGTTTGCCTGGACCGACAACGAGTACGGCTTCTGGGCCTCGCCGTCGAACAAGGAGTTTGTCGGCATCACCGGCACTGCGCGTGCCATCGAGTTCCTGGACGGCGATGAAACCTGCCGCGCCAACCTGCTGAACAACGCCAACATCACCACCATCATTCGTGATGAAGGTTTCCGCCTGTGGGGCAACCGCACGCTCTCCAGCGATCCGAAGTGGGCCTTTGTCACCCGGGTACGGACCATGGACATCGTCATGGACGCGATCCTCTACGGCCACAAATGGGCAGTGGACCGCTCGATCACCGCGACCTACGTCAAGGACGTCACCGAGGGCCTGCAGGCGTTCATGCGTGATCTGAAGAACCAGGGCGCGATCATCAATTTCGAGGTCTACGCCGACGCCGAACTCAACACTGCCAGCCAGCTGGAGCAGGGCAAGGTGTACTGGAACATCCGCTTCACCGACGTGCCACCGGCCGAAAACCCCAACTTCCGCGTCGAGGTCACCAACCAGTGGCTGACCGAAGTCCTCGAACACACCGCTTAAGGAGCAGCAGCAATGGCAATGATTCCCGAAACCCTGGCGAACATGAACCTGTTCGTCGATGGCATCAGCTTTCAAGGCGACGTGCCGAGCCTGACCCTGCCCAAGTTGACCCTCAAGACCGAGGAACATCGGGTCGGCGGCATGGATGTGCCCGTCGAGCTGGACATGGGCATGGAGAAGCAGGAAGCCGGCTTCACCACCACCGGTGTGCGCCGCGAGTCGCTGAAGATGTTCGGCCTGGCCGATGGCAGCGGTTTCAACGGCGTGTTCCGTGGCGCCTTCAAGGGCCTCAAGGGCAAGGTCACGCCGGTGATCGTGACCCTGCGCGGCTTGCTCAAGGAAGTCGACATGGGCGATTGGAAATCCGGCGACAAGGCCGAGGTCAAGCACAACGTGGCCCTGACCTACTACAAGCTGGAAGTCGATGGTCGCTTGATCTACGAGATCGATGCCCTGGGCATGAAACGCGTGATCAACGGCGTCGACCAGCTCGCCGCCCAACGTTCGGCCCTGGGCCTGTAAGGAAAAAACATGTCTCAAGCAATCGACAAGACCCCGTCCTGGATGACCCTGAGCAGCGACAGCGTGGTGCTGGCGCTGAGCAAACCGGTGGAGATGAATGGCGTGGTCTGCGACAAGGTCACCTTGCGCGCCCCCACCGTGCGTGATGTGCGTGCGGCCAACTCCGGGGCTGCCGGCGATGATGAACAGCGCGAACTGATGCTGTTCGCCAGCCTGGCGCAAATCAGTGCCAAGGATCTGGAGGGCATGGCGCTCAAGGACTATCAGCGCCTGCAGGCCGGCTATTTTCGCCTGGTGCAAGACGACGAGCTTTGACCCTGCGGTGATGAAGATGGCGGCGAAGCGGCTCGCCAGCGAGCTGCATTTCGCCGCCGAGGAAATCATGACCATGAGGTTTTCCGACATGGTCTGGTGGCTCACGGATTGAGCCCGTCACCCAAGGAGCAGGAGAAGCAGATGGCGAACAAGCTGGAATCAGGGCTGGTGGTGGGTACCGCCCTCAGTTCGACGTGGGACGCCGCCTTCAAGACGGTGGAAGGCCGGATCAAGCAACTGGAGCAGCAGGGCAGCAAGGCCCGGGTACTGGAAAAGACCATTGGCCAGACCCTGCGCCTGCAGGATGAATGGAAAAAGGCCCATGACACCGGTGCTGCATCTGCCGCCGGGCTGTTGCGCCGGTTGGAACAGAGCCGTGATGGCCTGCGCCAGCAAGGTGTGCAGGTACATAAACTGCGTCAGGAATATCAGGCGCTGGGTAAGGTGGCCCGGGGCTCCGCTCTGCAGGCCGGGGGGCACCAGCAGATCGACCAGGGCAAGGCCGACTTCAAGGCGGCGTATGGCTTGGCCAAGGACGGGGTCGGCAAGCTGGCCATTCCGGTCAAGATCAATGCCGACTATCAGGCGCTGATCCGTGACATCGCGATCAAGGCCGGTGTGGCCAATCAACCTCAGGAAGCGCAGCTGAGCCGCAGCGTCGTTCAGACTTCACGGGAGACGGGAATGGCCCGCAACGAGGTGGCGGCTCTGGTGGGGCAGATGACTGACAAGGGCATGTCGCTGGACAAGGCGCAAGGTTACGCGGGGCTTGCGGCCAGGTTCGCGGTGGGGCAGGGCGCGGGTATCGAAGATACGTCGAACCTGATGCGGGCCCTTGAGCTGAAGGCCGGGATCAGCGACCCCAAGGTCATGGAGCAGGCCCTGGAGGCCATCGCCTTGCAGGGGCAGGCGGGCAATTTCGAGGCCGCCGACATGGCGCGCTTGCTCCCGGCGCTGCTCGAGAGCGCGAGCGGGGAGGGGCTCACCGGCATGGATGCGGTGAGCCAGCTGGGCTCGATGCTGCAAGTGCAGATGAACACCGCGGGCGGTGCTGATCAGGCCGCCGGTCAACTGCAGAACTGGATCGAGAAAATCGGTTCCAGTGAGGCGGTCAAGGCTTACGAAGATGCCGGCATTGATTATCAGGCGTCGCTGAACACCGGTATCCAGAAGGGTATGTCGAGCCTGGAGGCGAGCTTTGCCCTGGCCATGCGCTATGTCAGGGCCATCGACCCGGCCAAGGCCGCGAAGATGGCCGAGGCCCAGGCGCAGATCAGCAAGGAAACCGATCCGGCGAAGGCCAAGTCCATGCTCGAGGCTCTGGAAGAGTCCCTGCGTACCGGTGACCTGTTCACCGATATGCAGATCAAGGCGGCCTTGCTGGCTCACACCCAGGGCCGGCAGCAATACGAGCAACTGAAGAAGGACTCGTTGAGTGCTTCGGGGGTTATCGACAAGAACCTGGCCGAGCGTCGGCAAGCCTCCGCCCAGCTGTGGAAGGAAACCGCGCAGGCGGTCGACGGTGGCATGCTTGCCGTGGGGAAGGCCCTGCAACCGGCCACGGATCTGGTGGCCCAAAGCATCACGCTGGTGGTCGGCAAGCTGACCGAACTGGCGGAGAAGGCACCCTCATTGGTACTGGGGGTGACTGCCCTGGGCGCCGCTTATGTCGCGGTGAAAAAGCTGATGGCTGTCTACACCATTGGCAAGGGCCTGCTGAATGTCGCTCGAGGTTCACTGCAGGTTGGCCGCAAAATGGCGAAGCGCTCCTCTGGTGGCACTGCGAGCGGTATCGACTGTTGTGCGCCCATGCTCGATTGCGGCCCGGACAAAAAACGCCGCAAGGGCCGTGGCGGGCGCAAGACGCCCAGGCGCGAGCCTCGTTCGAGGGGCATGGGCAGCAAAGGCTTCAAGAGCCCTTTGACGCCCAGCGGCCTGGAGAGAGTGGCCAGAGGGGCTGCCACCTCTGGTGCCGTAATGAAAGGCGCCGGTTCCCTGGCCAAGGGAGTCGCGCCCTTGCTCAAGGGCGGTGCGATCCTTTCGGTGCTCGGTGCAGGCTTTCAGGTGGCGGACACTTACCTGAATGCCCAGACCCAGGATGAAAAAGCCGAAGGCTACGGCGAGGCGGCGGGCAATCTTGCCGGTGCCGCCGCGGGTGCAGCAGCAGGGGCGGCCATTGGCTCCGTGGTGCCGGTCATAGGTACTGTTATTGGTGGGCTGGTGGGCGGTGCACTGGGCGCCTGGGGCGGTTCGGCCGCCGGTGGCGCCTTGGGTAAAAAGCTGTTCGGCTCCGACGAGTCGCTCAAGCACTTGCCTGCAGCCGGCCCGCTGATGATGCGCAACGCTGGACAGAACATCCCGCCGGTCATGGGCGATATCGCCAAATCCTTCCAGAAAGGCCAGACGCCTCCGCTGATGGGGCAGGCGGCGCGCTCGATGCTCAGCCCATCGTCGTCTGCTGCGGCGCCGGCCACGATCACCGCGCCGGAGTCGCTCAAACCCCAGGTACCTCCAGTCATCGAGCAGCAGTTCAGCTTCGCGCCCTACTTGTCGATCTCGGTCCAGGGTGATGTGCGCGACCCCGCGCAACTGGCCCGGGAACTGGAACCCCACCTGCGCTGGCAGTTCGACGAGTTCAGCCGCCAGGCTGCCGCTCGCCAGCTGTTCGACGCCGCACACGTTTAAGGAGATCGCATGGCTTACATGGAACAGCTGCAATCGGGGCTGGGTTCCCTGGTGGCGGCAGCGGAAGCGGGGCGGCGCAGTGCTGATGAAATGCTCGGGCCCATGAACGGCGCCATCAGCGACATCAGCGGCGCCGCCCTGGAGCTTGAAAGCCTGCCCGTTGTCGGGCCGGCGCTGGGCGCCAAACTGCAACGCACGATGCGCAGTATCGGTGCGGCGCAGTCGGTGGTGGGGGAAGTCGCGGCCAAGTACAGCCAGGCAGTGACCGTGGCCGGGCAGATGCAGCAGCGTCTTGGCGCCCTGCAGGAACAGGTGGCCAAGGCCGGCGCGGCAATCAATCGGATCGGCGGGCAGATCAGTCCTTCCCTGGGCAACATCTTCCCGACCGCCGCATTTGCCGAACAGACCACTCCGGCGGCCGAGGCGGTGAAGCCCTTCGCGCACCTGTTGATCCTGCAACCGCTCGGGGCGGGCGCCCAGCCTTACTACTTCAACGTCGATACCGCAGCCTTCGAGGCGCTGCGCCGGCAGAGCGGATTCCGCTGGGCCGGTCAGGAGCGCTTGAGCCGCAGTGTCGCCCAGCAGGCGGTGGGCCAGGGTGAAGAGCGGATCTCTCTCAAAGGCACGGTGTTTCCCGGGTTCAAGGGCGGCCTGGGGCAGTTGCAGACCTTGCGCAGCATCGGGCGGCGCTTGCAGCCGCTGAGCCTGACCACCGGCTATGGCGAAGTGCTGGGCACCTGGTGCCTGACCAGCATCGAGGAAGATCAGAGCCACCTGCTGGCCGGCGGTATCCCGCGCAAACAAGGTTTTTCATTGGAGTTCGTAAGCTATGGCGACGACTTGCAGAACGTCTGACGGGGATCTGCTCGATACCTTGTGTTACCAGTATTACGGCCACCTCAACGGCTGTGTCGAGGCGGTGCTGGACGCCAACCAGGGGTTGGCCGACGAGGTACAGCCGTTTCGCGCCGGGCTGCTGATCCGGCTGCCGGAGCTGCCGGCCCGGGCCGAGGCCAGGGTCCAGCTATGGGATTGAGCCCCAACCCCTTTACCCAACCCCGTCGAGCACGGGGTTGGCTTTTTCTGGAGTACGGCACATGACCCCAGCGTTTCGCATCGTCGCCGATGGCCGGGACATCACCGCGCAGATCAACGACCGCTTGCTGAGCCTGCGCACCACGGACAAGCCCGGCCTGGAGTCGGATGAATTCGAGCTGCGCATCGATGACCGCGACGGCGCCGTGGCGCTGCCCCGGCGCGGCGCGAGCATTGAAGTGTTCCTCGGTTACGCCGGCCAGGAGCTGACTCGCCTGGGGCGCTACACCGTGGACGAAGTGGTGGTGAACGGGCCGCCCGATACGCTCGAGATCCGTGGCAAGGCCAGCGACATGCGCGGCAGTGGCAAGACCACCCGCAGCGGCAGTTGGGAGAACGTTGCGCTGCAGCTCATCGTCCGTGACCTGGCGGCGCGCAATGGATGGCAGCCGGTCTGCCCGCTCGCCATCAAGGTGCCGCGCATCGATCAGCTCAACGAGTCGGATTTCAACTTCATCACCCGCCTGGCCCGGCAATATGACTGCACCGCCAAGGTGGCCGAAGGCAAGCTGCTGGTGTTGCCCCGCCAGGCCGGACAGAGCGCCAGCGGCAAGGCCCTGAGGGTTGTCACCCTCGGGCGTGGCGATGTCAGCCGCTACCAGTTCCGCCTGAGTGACGGCAGCACCCACAAGGCAGTGCAGACCCGGCACCAGGACCCCAGGAGCGGAAAGCTGCGGGTCATCGACCTGGGGAACGATGGCTCGCCGGATGATTCGCCCGCCGTGCACACCGACCGCCACCTCTACCCGAACCAGTCTGCCGCCGAGCAGGCCGCCAAGGCGCGCCTGGCGGCCTTCAACCGCAGCACCGCCAGCCTGCGCCTGGACCTTGCGGGGCGCACCGATCTGTTCGCCGAGCGAATGATCAATGCCCAGGGCTTCAAGGCCGGGCTCGACGGTGACTATCTGGTGGACTCGGTCGAGCAGTTGTTCACCCAGGCCGGATGGACGACCACGGTCCAGTGCAACGGCGGCAAGCAAGGCAAGGCCAAGGCCAAGGGCAAGCCGCCCCAGGCCCGCAAACCCCTCAGGGTCGAGCAGCTTTGAGCCTTGATCCCTTTCCCCACTGACGGGGCAACCCGCCCACAGGAGTATTCATGAAACCAGGCATCACCCTGGCGATCCGGCATTTTCTCCGGACCTTGATCGTCGGCTGCAGCTTGCTGCTGGCCGCTGCCGCCCATGCGGCACCCTTTGTCCTGGCCTATACCGACGGCCAGGTCGAAGCGTCCTACAGCAATCTGCAGGCGTTCCACCGCAACCTGTCCGCCGTCGGCCTGGGCAGCACCTACGGCCTGACCGTCACCGGCAAGCTGCATCAGGACGGCATGAACGAAACCACGCAGAACATCATCCGCTTTGCCAAGAGCCAATCCCTGCCGCTGTACCCGACTGTTTCCGACTACAACGAAGACATCGGCGCCTTCGACCCGGCTATTTCCCACTCCATCCTCAACGACCGGGCGTTGAGCGCCGGCACCGTCAAGCAGTTGGTCAAGCTGGCCAAAGAGGGCGGATTTGCTGGCATCAACCTGGACTTCGAGAAGGTCGAACCCAGGAATCGCGCCGCGTTTTGCGCCTACGTCAAAACCCTGGGCAACGCCCTGCATGCCGGCAACAAGAAGCTGATCATCAGCATCCCGCCCAAGCTCAGCGACACCGAGCCTGAGTACCTGCAAGGCTACGACTACAAGGCCCTGGGCGCGGCGGTGGACTACTTCCAGGTGATGACCTACGACCAGGTCGGGCCGGGCTGGAGCAGCGGCGGCTTTCACAATGAAGCCTGGCCCGGCCCCGAATCGGGCTTCGACTGGCAGCAGGCGCTGCTCAGTTACGCCGTTTCCCGAGTCCCGGCGAGCAAGGTCCTGGCGGGGCTGCCCGCATACGGCCAGGACTACAGCATCGGCAACCGGGTGCACTGGTCGGCCTATCAGGAAATCATTGCCGAGCACCGGGCAGCCACTCATCGGGATGCCGCTTCTGCGACGCCTTATGCCACCTGGGGCCCGGTCAAGAGCTTCGCCGATGGCGTGGAATGGACCCCGGAACGAGCGCAACCCGTGCTCTGGTACGACGATGCCGCCAGCATCAAGACCAAGACCGCCCTGGTGACCAGGTTGGGCCTGGGCGGCACCAGCGTCTGGGCCATGGGCTATGAAAATGCCGAGTTCTGGGCTGCGCTGCAGTCAGGGCTCAAGGCCAGCAATGAGCTCTTGCCGACCGGGCGGGAGTGACTGGCCGGATGGGCTCTGGAGCTGGCTGCCACAGATTCTGCAGCACGCCTGGGGCCGTGATTCCAGGGCGCTTTTGCGAAACCCGTCTCGACGGGTTTTTTCATGCCCGGCAGAAACAAGCCTCACCGCAGCCTCATCCCGTTCCAGGAGCCTTGTCATGAAACTCACGGCTGTTCTCGATCAGCTACAAGCACAGTGCCCGAGCTTTACCGGGCGCATCATTGTCGGCACCCATGCCGATTCTGCTTCGGGCGTTGGTGCGCCAATGCCAGTCGCCTATCTGGCGCCCAGCAACGATCTGGCCAGTGCCAGCGCCGGGCAGAACATCATTCGCCAGACCATCCGCGACCGCTTTGACGTGGTCCTGGCGCTTGGCGCCGCCGAGCCTGCAAAAGCGCTGAATCCGCTGCACGACCTGCGCGCCGAACTCTGGCGCGCCCTGGTCGGTTTCAAGCCCGGCACCGAGTACAACCCGATCCAATACGACGGCGGTGAACTGGTGTCGTTCGACGCCACCCGCCTGCTCTACCGCCTGCGCTTCTTCGCCGAGTTCCAGCTGGGGCGCAACCTGCCCGGCCAGCCGGCGGAAACCTGGCATGAGCGTGAACTCGACGGCTTGCCGTCCTTGACCGGGGTCACGGTGCAGGTCGATGCCATCGATCCGGCGGACCCCAATCTGCAACGCCCAGGGCCCGACGGGCGCCTGGAGCTGACTTTTTCAGGAGAGCTGAAGCAATGAGCAAACGCATCACCGTGCTGCCGGTCGCCGGCCGCGCCGTACCGGACCCGGAAGCAGGCGATCTGCTGCCCGCTTCCGGCCGTGAAGTGTCGGACAGCGCCTGGTGGCGCCGACGTCTGGCCGATGGCGATATCACTAGCAAAGCCGTGAAAGCGGCGAAATCTCAAGGAGCCAAATAATGGCGATCGGTTTCAGCAATATCCCGGCGGACATCCGTGTGCCGCTGTTCTACGCCGAGATGGACAATTCGGCGGCCAATAGCGCGTCCTCGGCCATGCGCCGTCTGATCGTCGCCCAGGTCAACGACAACCAGGCTGGCGACGATCTCGGCAAACTGGTGCTGGTGTCCAGCGTGGCCCTGGCCAGGAGCATTGGCGGCCAGGGCTCGATGCTCGCTTCGATGTACGAAACCTGGCGCAAGACCGACCCGGTGGGCGAGATCTGGTGCCTGCCGCTGCACAGCACCGAGGGCAGCGTGGCCAAGGCCGAGCTGAAGATCAGCGGTAGCGCCGGCGCCGCCGGCCTGCTCAATCTGTACGTCGGTGGGGTGCGGGTGCAAGCCTCCATCGTCAGCGGCGCCAGTGCCGCACAAGCGGCCAGCGCCCTGGCCTTGAAGGTCAACGCTGCAGTAGATCTGCCGGTGACCGCCACCGCGGCCGAGGGCACTGTGACCCTGAACGCCAAGTGGACCGGCGACAGCGGCAATGACATCAGCCTGCAACTCAATCGCCTGGGCAAGAGCAATGGCGAAGAGACCCCGGCGGGCCTGACCCTGGTGCTGGGCAAGATGGCCGGCGGCACCGGTGTGCCGGATCAGGTCGCGGCGCTGGCCGCGCTGGGCGACGAGCCGTTCGAGTTCATCTGCATGCCCTGGACCGACACCGCCAGCTTGAATGCCTGGCAAGCGGTGATGGACGACAACACCGGCCGCTGGTCCTGGGCCAAGCAGCTGTTCGGCCATGTCTACAGCGCCAAGCGCGGCACCGTCGGCACCCTGGTGGCGGCCGGCCAGGCACGCAACGACCAGCACATCACCATCCAGGCCCTGGAAGGCGGCGTGCCGCAACCGGTGTGGGTCCAGGCCGCCGCCCTGGCGGCGCGGACTTCGGTGTTCATCTCCGCCGATGCCAGCCGCCCGACCCAGAGCGGCAGTCTGCCGGGCGTCGACCCGGCGCCGGCCAGCGAGCGCTTCACCCTCACCGAGCGCCAGTCGCTGCTCAGCTACGGCATCGCCACCGCCTACTACGAAGGCGGCTACATGCGCATTCAGCGGGCGATCACCACCTACCAGAAGAACGCCTACGGCCAGGCCGACAACTCCTACCTGGACAGCGAAACCATGCACCAGTCGGCGTTCATCGTGCGCCGCCTGCAAAGCGTGATCACCAGCAAATACGGGCGCCACAAGCTGGCTGCCGACGGCACTCGTTTCGGCGCCGGCCAGCCGATCGTCACCCCGAGCACCATTCGCGGTGAGCTGATTGCCCAGTACGCCAAGCTGGAGCTGGAGGGCCATGTGGAGAACGCCGAGCTGTTCGCCGAGCACCTGATCGTCGAACGCGATGTGCAGGACCCGAGCCGAGTCAACGTGCTGTTCCCGCCGGACTACATCAACGGCCTGCGGGTGTTCGCGCTGCTCAACCAATTCCGCCTGCAGTACGACGCGGCGGCCTGAGCCGGACCTGCATCGCTGCGCTTTTTCAGCCCGCCTTGAGCGGGCTTATTTTTTGGGAGAAACAACATGGGTCAACTGATCGCGGGCACCTGCTACGTCAAAGTGGACGGCGCTCAACTGACCATCAGCGGCGGCTGCGAAGCACCACTGATGGCCGTCAAGCGAGAAACCGTGGTTCCGGGCTTCTACAAGGAAACCGACCTCACACCGTCGTTCAAAGTCACCGCGCTGCACACCCCGGACTTTCCGCTCAAGCAACTGATCGAAGGCGTCGACATGACCGTCACCTGCGAGTTCGCCAACGGCAAGGTCTACGTACTGGCCGGTGCCTACCTGGTGGACGAGCCTATTGCCAAGGGCGACGACGCCAGCATCGAGCTGAACTTCGAAGGGCAGAAGGGGACCTGGCAATGAGCAACACGGTGAAGCTGCAGGTGCCCATCGAGGCCCACGGCGAGCCCCTGGCCGAACTCAGCCTGCGCCGCCCGACGGTGCAGGAAGTGCGAGCGATCAAGGCGCTGCCGTACAAGATCGACAAGAGCGAAGAAGTCAGCCTCGACATGGACGTCGCGGCCAAATACATCGCGGTCTGCGCCGGCATTCCACCGTCCTCGGTGAACCAGCTCGACCTGGTGGACCTCAACGCCCTGAGCTGGGCGGTGGCGAGTTTTTTCATGAGTGCGGCATCGCAGCCATCGCCGACCTGATCGCTGTCGCCTATGACCTGGCCTGGTTCTGGAAGGTCGACCCCGAACAGATGATGGCCAGGCCACTGGATGTGCTCCGCGAATCCCTGGAGCACGCGCAACGGATCAATGCGATGCAGCAGGTGCAGTGATGGCAGATACACAAACCTTAGAGAAGAAGTCGGTGCTGTTGACCGGCCTCGACCAACTGTCACCCAAACTCGTCGCCCTTCAAGGCAAGGTCGACTCGTTCAAGAAAAACCTTGAGCAGACCGGGTTGGGCAAGCTGGATATCAGCGGGCTGTTCAAGGGCGGCAGCCTGATCACCCCGTTTCTGGACGGGATCAAGGCCTGCGATGCGTTCAAGGGCAAGCTGGCCGAAGTCGGCGACTCCAGCGCGCCGGCTGATGCGGCCAAAGGCATGAATGTATTCAGTCAGTCGATGGCCAAGGTGTCCTCGGCCATTGATGCCGCCCTGGCGCCGGCGGTGGGGGCGCTGGTGGTCGGTCTGGAGCCCATGCTCAACAGTGTGGGGACGCTGCTCGACGACAACCCCAAGCTGGTTGAGGGGCTGGCGATGGGCGCCATTGCCTTCTCGGCGATGCAAACCGCCGTGACCGGGGCGACCCAGGTGCTCGATCTGATGGGCACGGTGGCCAAGGCCAACCCGGTGATGTTGATTGCCATGGGCATTGCTCTGGCAGCCGGGGTGATCATTGCCAACTGGACGCCGATCTCGGCCTTTTTCGTCAGCCTCTGGCAAGGTGTGCAGAGCTTCGCGGCGCAGGCGATGGAGGTGCTCAGTACTCTGTTCGGCTGGACGCCCCTGGGCATGCTGATTGGCAACTGGGGGGCGATCACGGCGTTCTTTGCCGGGCTCTGGGACAGTATCCAGGCGATGACGGCTTCGATCGTCGGCTTCCTCAAGGAGGTGTTCTCCTGGTCGCCTCTGGGACTGATCATCAATAACTGGGCAGGGCTGACGGGGCTATTCGCCTCTATCTGGGAATCCCTCAAGGCCTTGACAGTGCCGGCGATGGCCTTTCTAAAAGGCCTGTTCGACTGGGGGCCGATGGACATGATCACCAGGAGCTGGGGCGCGGTCACCGGCTTCTTCGCGTCGATCTGGGCGGGGCTGCAACCGGGCATCGACGGGGTCAAGAAAGTCCTGCAAACCCTGTTCGACTTTTCCCCGCTGGTGATCCTCTACAACAACTGGGGTGCGGTCACGGGCTTCTTCGGTTCGATCTGGGCCGAGCTGCAACCGGGTATCGACTCGATCAGGAAGGCCATTGAAGCCCTGTTCGACTGGTCGCCGATGGAACTGATCATGACCAACTGGGCCCCCATCGCCGATTGGTTTTCCGGGCTGTGGAGCCAGCTTCAAGCGCTGATGGCGCCGATCAAGGAGCTGTTCGAGGGCGGCTTCGGCGGGCTGATTGCCACGGTCACCGCCAAGGTCGAAGGCTTTACCGAAGCGCAAAAGCAGATCAACGCCGAGGGTAAAGGCGGGCTGGCATCACCCTTTGCCGCAACCCAGGGCAGCTCGCTGACCCAGAATTCCAGTGCGCTGATCCAGCAGAACGCCGCGAACAACCGCACCCAACTCGAAGGCGGTTTGACCCTGCGCTTCGAAAACGCCCCGGCTGGCCTGCGCGCCGAACAGGCCACGACCAATCAACCGGGTTTGAACATCGCTTCGACCCTGGGCTATCGCTCACTTTCCCTAGGAGGTTCCCATGGCGGATAACTGGCGTGATCGTTTGTTGCCCGCATCCTTTCGCGGCGTGCCCTTCTGGGTCGACCAGGCGAAAACCCCGGTGGGGCAAAAAGGCCAGTTGCATGAGTACCCGCAGCGCGACCAGCCGTTTTTCGAGGGCCTTGGCCAGCAGGCGAAAGTCTATGACCTGACGGCCTTCATCGTCGGCGCCGATTGCCTGGAGCAGCGCGACAGGCTGCTCAAGGCCCTGGAGGAGGGCAGCGGCGAGCTGGTGCATCCGTGGCTTGGACGGATGCAGGTCAAGGTCGGCGAGTGCGAGATGACCCAGAGCCGCCAGGATGGTGGCCTGGTGACCTTCAGCCTGAAGTTCTACCCGGACCAGCCGCTGCGCTTTCCTTCGGCGGTGGTCAACACCCAGCAGCAGGTGCTGGTGGCCAGCGATACCTTGCTGGGCTCGGCGGTGCTGCGGTTCGAGTTCGCCACCAACCTGATCAAGCAGGCGCGGATCGGCGTGGATGCGCTGCGCAAGGGATTGACCGAGGTGTACGCGGTCATCGAACACGAGTTCAAGCCGCTGATCGAGTTGTATGGCGACCTCAACACCCTGGTCAAGGCGGTCAAGGAAATACCCAAGGAGCTGAGCACGGAGTTCAAGGGGTTGCTGGAGGATGTACGCGGGCTCAAGGATTTTGCCCGCACCGGCTATCGGCAGATGCTCGCCGATATTTCCCAGCAGGTGGAGGCGGCCAGGCGCATCGATGCGCCCAAGCTGACCACCGGCAAGGACACCACCGCGGCGGCCGAGGCGGTAGCGAACCTGGTCCAGGATGCGTTGCTGGTGCAGATCGCCTGGTTGGTGTCGGCCTTGCCGGTGGCCACCCCGGTGGTCAAGCTCAAGAGCACGCCGCCCCTGGCGCAGCAGGCCAGCCAGCCGGTGCAGCGCCTGGAGGTGCCGGTGGCCGACGATGTACTGGCCCTGCGTGACCAGCTCAACGAAGTGATCTGGCAAGCCGCGCTCAAGGCCGACCCGATGCATTACCAGGCGCTCAACACCCTGCGCCAGCAATTGCAGGGCCACCTCAATGCAGTGGCTTCGTCCGGGGTACGGCTGGTCAGCCTCAGCCCCAAAAGCAGCATGCCGGCGCTGGTCCTGGCTTATGAGCGGTTTGCCGATGCGACGCGTGTCGGTGAAGTGGTACAGCGCAACCGGGTGGCCCATCCGGGCTTCCTGCCGCCGGCCGATCTGCAGATTGCGCGGGAGTGACCCATGGACGAACTGGCAAATATCGTCACCCTGACGGTGGACGGGCTGGACTACAGCGGCTGGAAAAGCGTGGAGATCACGGCGGACCTGGAGCGCCAGTTCCGCACCTTCAGCCTCAACATCACCTGGCAATGGCCGGGGCAGGATGGGCAGGTGCGGATCCGCCCGGGCGCTCGCTGCCAGGTGCGCATCGGCTGCGACCTGGTGCTCACCGGGCATGTCTACAAGGCGCCGGTCAGTTATGACGGCAGGCAGATCAGCCTGAGCATCCAGGGCAGCTCCCTGACCCAGGATCTGGTGGATTGCGCGGCCATCAACCGGCCGAGCCAGTGGCGCCAGCAGGATGTGCTGAGCATCGTCCGCGCCCTGGCCGGCTCTTACGGGGTGGGGGTGCGCAGCGAGATTGCACCCACCAGCAAGTTGCACACCCACAGCATTGTGCCGGGGGAGACGGTGTTTGCCTCCATCGACCGCTTGTTGACCTTGTACCGGGTGTTCTCCACCGATGACGCCGACGGCTACCTGCTGCTGGCGGCACCGGGCAGCGGCGGGCGCGCCAGCGATGCCCTGGAGCTGGGCAAGAACATTCTTTCGGCCAATGCAGCGATGGATTTTTCCGCGGTGTTTTCCGAGTACCGGGTGATCGGCCAGCACAAGGGCAGCGACCAGAGCAGCGGTGTCGCGGTCTGCGAGGTGTCCGGCCAGGCCAGCGATGCCCGGGCTTCGCGCAAACGGGTGACGGTGATCAACGAGGCGGCGCAACTGAGTGCGGAACTGGCTCAGCAGCGGGCTGACTGGGAGTGCGGCACCCGCACCGGCAAGGCGCTGACCACCACCTATCAGGTGCAGGGCTGGCGCCAGAGCAATGGTGATTTGTGGCGACACAACACGTTGGTGCGGGTCATCGACCCGGTGCTGGGTTTCGACCAGGACATGCTGATCTCCAAGGTCACCTGGTCGCTGTCCGACCAGGGCTCCATCACCACCTTGCAGGTGGCGCCGCCGCAGACCTTCGATGCCAACCCGACACCCGAAAAAAACTGAAACCTGCGCCCAACCGCAGGAGCCGGCTGGCCGGCGAAGGCACCCGGCACGAAACCGCGCAATCCCTGTTCGCCGGCAAGCCGGCTCTTCTCCCCCCAAGGAACCCAGCATGAGCCTACTGACACGCCTGTTGGCGCGGGGCACCGTGGTGCTCGCCCATTCGGCCAACAAATTGCAATCGCTGCAAATGCGCCTCACCGCCGGCGAGGTCAACGACGACATGGAGCATTTCGAGCCTTACGGTTTTACCAGCAACCCCCTGGCCGGCGCCGAGGGCATCGCCACCTTCCTCGGCGGCGATCGCTCCCATGGAGTGGTGCTGGTGGTGGCCGACCGGCGCTATCGCCTCAAGGCCCTGGCCGCCGGTGAAGTGGCGATCTACACCGACGAGGGCGACAAGATTCACTTCAAGCGCGGGCGGGTCATCGACATCGACACCGCCACCTTGAATATCCGCGCCAGCAGCGGCGTCATCATCGACAGCCCGACCCTGAGCATGAGCGGCAAGATCGTCTCCCAGGGCGATCAGGTCGCCGCCGGCATCAGCCAGATCAACCACGTCCACAGCGGCGTGCAACCCGGCCCGGGAAAGACCGGCGCGCCGGTGGGAGGTTAAGCATGTTCGCCACTTATGACCTGAAGAACGCCCTGCCCCGGGCCGTGGAAATCAGCCTGTTCACCTGGCGCCGCGCCGCCGATGACGACGCCCTGGATGACGACCAGCGCTACGGCTGGTGGGGCGACAGTTTTCCCAGCGTGGCCGACGACCGTATCGGCTCGCGGCTGTGGCTGTTGCGCCGGGTCAAGCTGAGCCGGCAGACCCAGCTCGATGCCGAGTTCTATGCCCGCGAGGCCCTGCAGTGGCTGATCGACGATGGCCACTGCAACGCCGTGGAGATCATGACCGAGCGCCTCGATGCCCAGCGCCTGAACCTGCGCATGGTGCTGATCCTGGCCGACGGCGAACGTCTGGACCTCAACCCCATTCACAGTTGGCAGGTGACCTATGCCGTTTGAAACCCCTTCGCTGCCGGTGCTGATTCAGCGCACCCAAAGCGACCTGGCCAGCGATTCGCTGCGCCAGTCCGATGCCCAAGTGCTGGCCCGCACCCTGAGCGGTGCCGCCTTTGGCCTGTATGGCTACCTGGATTGGATCGCCGAGCAGATCCTTCCGGACAAGGCCGATGAGTCGACCCTGGAGCGCATCGCCGCGCTGCGCCTGAACCAGCCGCGCAAGGCTGCCCAGGCGGCCAGTGGCAGCGTCAGTTTCAACGCGGCAGCCGGCGCCGTGCTGGATCTCGGCACCCTGTTGCAAAGCAGCGACGGTCGCAGCTACACAGTGACCGCCGCGCGCACCACCAGCGCAGGCCTCAACAGCACCACGATCCAGGCCGTCGACGGCGGTACCCTGGGCAATGCCGATGCCGGCCTGGAGCTGACCGCGGTGCAGCCGGTGCAGGGCATCAGCAACTCGTTCACCGTCCTGGCCCCGGGCCTGAGCGGTGGCGTGGCCCGGGAAAGCCTCGAATCCCTGCGCTCGCGGGTGATCCGTTCCTATCGGATCATTCCCCATGGCGGCTCGGCGGACGACTACGAAACCTGGGCCATGGAGTGCCCGGGCATCACCCGTGCCTGGTGCCGGCGCAATTACCTGGGGCCGGGCACCGTGGGCTTGTTCGTCATGCGTGACGACGACCTGCAGCCGATTCCCAATGCCGAGCAGCTGGCGCGGGTTCTGGCCTATATCGAGCCCTTGCGCCCGGTAACCGCCGAGGTGCATGTGCTGGCGCCAGTGATACAGCCGCTGATCTACCAGGTGCGCCTGACCCCCGACACCAGTGCGGTGCGGGCCGCGGTCGAGGACCAACTGCGCGACCTGCACAGCCGCGAGGCCGGCCTGGGAGAAACCCTGCTCTTGAGCCACATCCGCGAGGCCATCAGCAGCGCCACCGGTGAACAGGATCACCGCCTGCTGGCGCCGCTGGCCGATGTGCCGGCAAGCAGCAACCAACTGCTGGTATTTGGAGGTTGCCAATGGCTGCAATAAGAAGCGCCGCCCAGTACCAGGGCCAGCTGCGCAGCCTGCTGCCCAGCGGCCCGGCCTGGGACCCGGAACGGGTGCCGGAGCTTGAACGAGTGTTGCAGGGCATCTCCCAGGAGCTGGCGCGCATCGACGCCCGGGCCGTGGACCTGCAAAACGAAATGGACCCGGCCAGCGTCAGCGAACTGGTGACGGATTGGGAAAAGGTCATGGACCTGCCCGACCCCTGCCTGGGGCTGACCCCGCTGTTCGAAGACCGGCGCCTGGCCGTGCGCCGGCGTCTGTTGGCAGTGGGCAGCCAGCGCGCCGCCTACTTCGTCGAAATCGCCCGCAGCCAGGGCTATCCCAATGCCAGCGTCACTGAGCTGAGTACCCCGCGCATGGGCCGCTCACGCTTTGGTCACGCGCATTTCGGCACCTGGCGGGCGAACTTCATGTGGACCCTCAATACCGGCGGCCGCCTGCAACTGGGCCGGCGCTTCGGCGCCAGCTATTGGGGCGAACGTTTTGGCATGAACCCGGGCAGCGCCCTGGAGTGCCTTGTCCATCGCAGTACGCCGGCTCATACACAGGTGTACATCAACTATGACTAGAGAAGACAAGAACAAGTGGATTATCCGAAAAGTGTTCCCAGCGTAGGGCTGGTGAACGGGAAGTTTGTCGACGAGAACCCGGTGACGGGGCAAGTCGGCTCACTGATTTCCTCTGAGTGGGGAAACGCGGTTACCGACGAATTGCTCAACGTGATTCGTGCGGGAGGGGAAGAGCCGGCCGAGGCCGAGCATGACCAGTTGCTGGCGGCGATCAAGGCGATCGTGCGTGATTCGATACCGCCGGAGAAGATTCGCACCACCCTGGCCGAGTACGGGATCACCGATGCCTATACCAAGTCGGTGACCTATACCAAGGCGGAGATCGAGGCGCTGTTGAAGAACATGTCGGCGTTGCCGGTGGGGGCGATGGTGCCGTTTCCCAAGGGCACAGTGCCGGCAGGTTTCTTGGAGGTGGATGGCAGTGTGCAGAGCGCAGCGACCTATCCGGACCTGGCGGCTTACCTGGGGACTGCGTTCAATACCGGAGGCGAGGGTGCGGGGAATTTCCGGTTGCCTGAGTCGCGGGGGGAGTTTCTGCGGGGTTGGGATCATGGGCGGGGGGTTGATGCGGGGCGGGTAATTGGCAGCGAACAGCAGGATGCGTTGCAGAACATCACAGGTGAATCGTCAACGTTTCCCACAGGAAGCACCGCACCGCTAAACAGTACTGGGGCGTTCAAAACGAATGCTCGATCCGGTGTACCTACTGGTATTGCTGGAGGCGGGGCATGGAGTTCCGCATCCTTTGACTTTGATGCAAGCCGAGTGGCTAGAACTTCCACAGAAACCCGGCCTCGTAACCTGGCTGTTATGTGGTGCATCAAGGCCTGGAACGCCCCGATCAATCAGGGAAACATCGACATCGCTGCTCTCGCGGTTGATGTTCGTAATGCACAGAAAAACGCTGTTGTCGGGATTTGCAAAGGATTGAAGGCTTCGGCCTCCGGGCTCGGTTCAACTGTCAATGTGATGGCCGATCAACTGGTGGTTGGCAACGATCTCTCATTCAAGACAGTCAGTGACGTGAATCTCGTCATCAACGCTACGACTGTCGGCGCCAATGGACTCGACAGCGGGCTGCTGACCGGTGCCACCTGGTACAGCGTCTGGGTGATATGGGGAGGTACGGGTGTTGCAGGTTTACTCTCGCTCAGTGTGAAAACTCCAGTATTGCCTGCCGGTTACACCCACAAGGCCCGAGTCAGCTGGACGCGAACCGACTCCACGGCCAACAGGTTTCTACTGTCGTTTATCCAGGCGGGTAACAGCGTTCAATACAAGGTTGTGCCTGGCTCCAATGTGCCTAATCTGCCGGTCATGGCCTCCGGGGTTATCAGCCCGGCTGCAGATGTCGCCGTGTCTGCCTTTGTTCCACCAACGGCAGCAAAGATTTCACTCACTGCCGGTACCAACAATGGTTACGTTGGCTTTGCTCCAAGCAGTGCCTATACCGCGCAGGCGCTTATCTACTTGAATACCGCAGCGCTCAACGCTGCTCCCTTTGTTGGTGGTTTCAACCCTTCGTCGCCCGTACCTACTGCCAATGGACTGTTTTTGCTGGAAGGGCCAACGATTCGTTTTGGCTCTTATGCCGCGACAGGTGTTTTGCAATGTATTGGATGGGAGGACAACCTATGAATGGTTTTGCAGTTCGAGCCGATGGCCGGGGTTGCAGGGCAGTGGACAGTGTCGATCAACTGTTGGACGGGGAAATTTTTTCTGCTGAGTACCCGACGCTTGCGGTTGCCAGCGCTGACGTGTTGATGCTGATTGCCAATGAGCGATTCAAGCGCGAGGAGGCTGGCATCGTTGTTCAAGGCCTGGCTATTCAAACCGATCGTTCGAGTCAGGCGAAGCTCACTAGAGCCGCCGTCAGGGCGAGTCGAGATATCAGCTACCTGATTCATTGGAAACAGGAAAACGGCGCCTTTGTACAACTCGATGCGTATCAGGTGCAGGCCTGCGATAGCGCTGTCGATGCCTATGTTCAGGCCTGTTTTATCCGCGAGAGCGAGTTGGTCGCCGCGGTCAATGCCGGCGTGTATGAAGCCAAGATGCTGGAGACTGGTTGGCCGGCCATAGCTTTCAGCGCAGTGCCTGACTCCATTTAATAGTGGTGCTCTGACGTTTTAAGTTTTTACGAATAACCAGTTCAAAACCTCCTGATTCTCTGAACAGTGCCTAAAGGCATTGTTTCGGACTTCTCGTTTTCTAATGAGGAGCCCCATCTTTCTTACCCTTTGATAAATCCCGACGCCGATATCACCGGTTAGTTGTCGGTGGCGACTTTGTTCGCCATCGACATTACCGGGGATGGCGCCCGGGCGAGTTGATGAGCACAGCACATTGAGATCGTTCCAGGTCCTGGCCTGGAGTCTCTGATTTATTGCCACGCGCCGAGCTTGAGCCGGCGCGTTTCAATTACAACTAGAGGACAGACGAGTGGATTATCCAAAGAGTGTGCCCAGTGTCGGGCTGGTAAATGGGAAGTTTGTCGATGAAAACCCGGTCACGGGGCAAGTGGGTTCACTGATTTCTTCCGATTGGGGTAATGCAGTGACCGACGAATTGCTCAACGTGATTCGTGCGGGAGGGGAAGAGCCGGCCGAGGCCGAGCATGACCAGTTGCTGGCGGCGATCAAGGCGATCGTGCGTGATTCGATCCCACCGGAGAAGATCCGCACCACCCTGGCCGAGTACGGGATCACCGATGCCTATACCAAGTCGCTGACCTATACCAAGGCGGAGATCGAGGCGCTGCTGAAGAACATGTCGGCCTTGCCGGTGGGGGCGATGGTGCCGTTTCCCAAGGGTACGGTGCCGGCCGGATTCCTGGAGGTGGATGGCAGTGTGCAGAGCGCTGCGACCTATCCGGATCTGGCGGCTTACCTGGGGACTGCTTTCAATACCGGAGGCGAGGGTGCGGGTAACTTCCGCTTGCCTGAGTCGCGAGGTGAATTCCTGCGGGGCTGGGATCATGGACGTGGGGTGGATGTTGGGCGGGCGCTTGGGTCATATCAAGCCCATGCAGTAGGCAGTCACCAACACCCTATGAATTATTGGGCTTGGCGAGATGGTACGGGAACAGGCACCCACAACTACGCAAAACCCTGGGGCGATACAGGAATTACTGGAGTAAAGGATCCTGGCACCGGGGCGAACGCGGGGGATTCTGAAACCCGGCCGCGCAACTTGGCTGTCATGTGGTGCATCAAAGCTTGGAATGCCCCCGTCAATCAGGGGAATATCGACATTTCCGGTCTGGCTGCAAACGTTTCAGCGTTAGAGACCCGACCTCGGGGCTTGGGTGATGGGCAGGCCTGGCAGAATGTTACGGCCAGTCGCGTTTCAGGCACTGTCTACACCAATACTACGGGGCGCCCGATTCAAGTTCAGGCATCTATTTCGACCGGTGCGGTTACTGCAACTTGCGGCGGTGTGGCCGTGGCAACTTCTGCCTATCACGCATCGTTCGTGGTGCCGGTCGGAGCAACTTACTCAGTAACTTTTGGTAATCCAGTCAATCCAGTTTGGTCGGAGTTACGTGCATGAAGTATTTCCATAATCCCGAGACAAACCGTGTCCATGCTTACGATGACGATGCCCCCGCGCATTTCATATCCAGCCAGTTGATCCCGATGTCCGAAGAGGAAGTTCGGCTCCACATAGAAAGTGCGACGGCGCCGTTACCTGTATCGGTAGGAGAGCGTGTCTGGCGTGATTCAGCACTGGATTCGGTGAGGTGGTTGCGTGAGCGGCACCGTGATCAGTTGGAGATCGAAGTACCTACAACGCTTGCCAGTGCACAGTTCAAACAACTGCTTGTGTACATGCAGGCCTTGCGTGACTGGCCGCAATCGCCGCACTTCCCCGATTCTCAGTACCGCCCTGTCGCGCCATCCTGGGTTACTGAACAAACTGAATAAACGCCCCGTACCGCCGGGGCGTTTTCTTATCCGACCTTCAAACACTGACCATGCCAATAACCGAAGAACAACTGCTGCAAATCATGCCTAACGCCCGCCGCCAAGCGGGCGTTTTTGTTTCTCCACTCAACACCGCCATGGCCAAGCGGCAGATCGATACGCCGAAGCGCCAGGCGGCCTTTCTTGCTCAGATCGGACACGAATCCGGGCAGCTGCAATACGTACGCGAACTGGGCAGTGATCAATACCTGAGCAAGTACGACACGGGCCCTCTCGCCGCGCGCCTGGGCAATACCCCCGAGGCGGATGGCGACGGCCAGCGGTATCGCGGGCGCGGGCTGATCCAGATCACCGGGCGCAGCAACTATCGCCAGTGCAGCCTCGGGCTGTTTGGCGATGAGCGCCTGCTGGAGTTGCCGGAGCTGCTGGAGCAAGCGCAATGGGCCGCCGAGTCGGCGGCCTGGTTCTGGGAGCGCGGTGGGCTCAATGCGCTGGCTGACCGCGATGAGTTCAACAGCATTACCCGGCGGATCAATGGGGGCCTGAATGGCTTGCAGGACCGCCTGCAACTCTGGGCCAGGGCGCGGGTGGTGCTGTGTTTGCCGGTGGTGTGAGGGCTGCCGTCTAAAGGTCCTGCGGATCTTTTCGCAGCCTGCGGCAGCGGCTACAGGTTTTTTTGGCAGGCTGGGTGATTCATTTCATGCGCGCCTCAGGAGGGCTTGATGAATATCCGTGGCTGGCTGGCCATCGCTGTGGCGGCCGGGTTGCTTTATGCACTCGGCTACGTCAGCGGTGCCGGCAGTGAGCGCAGTAACAACCAACACCTCGATGAGGCTCGTCTCAAACAATCCTTTGAACAAGGCCGGGCCCTGGGCACGGTCAGGGAAAAGGTGGTGGTCGAGTACGTCGACCGTATCGTCAAGGTCTATCAGGCGGGCGCCACCATCACCAAGGAGGTTCCTGTCTATGTTTCGAAAGCGGCTGATAGAGCCTGCGTTGTGCCTGCTGGTTTTGTCCGGGTGCACGACGCCGGCGCCGCCAACCTGCCCGTGGCCGGAGGCCCCAGCGTCACTGATGGCGCCGCCTCGGGCCTTGCACTCTCTACCGTCGCCGCCAGCGTCGTCGACAACTACAGCGAATGCCACGCCAATGCCGAGCAATTGAAGGCGTTGCAGCGGTGGGTGCGCGAATCCCAGGCTGTGCTGGGGAGCGCTTCGACAGCCGAGCAACGGCACTGAAATCAGTACAAAGCCTCGACGCTCTCTTGGAGTAGGGGGGTAGCAGTCAGGGGATAATCAAATGGATGTACCGATGCTAAAAGAATGCAGATGCGGTCATTGCAAGCGACTTCTTGCCCGAGTGGGTGAGTTCACCGAGCTCCAGATCAAGTGTTCTCGATGTGGCACCTTGAATCATGTGAAGGCCTCGAGCCTCGAGCAATCGCCTCTGAGCGGCATGAGAGCGGAGTTTTCCGCAACCCATCATTCGACTCAATAGGTAACTACATGGCTTGGATTCGATACGACTTTACTGACAACGGTTCTTCTGTGCTGCCAGCGCGCTACTACATGGCGCCCAACCAGTACCTTCAGTCCCCTAACAAGCGCTTCAAGCTGCTCTTTCAGGCAGATGGCAACCTCGCGCTCTATGACGGTGCTCAATTGGCATGGGTCGCTGACCAGAACACCCCGTTCACGAATGTGAGTAAGGGCAATAAAAAAGACCCAATGATGGTCTTCATGAATTACGGCTTCGTCCTTGACGACCCGCTGCGTGGCCGGATCTGGTCGACGACCCCAAGCGATCCCACCATGGGTTCTCGTGAAGATGCTTCGCTGCGCGCGTTCACCCAGGTTCAGGATGACGGGAACATCGTAACCGTCGACACCATTCCTCACTGGTATGCGCCCAACGGGCGAGTGTTTACCCCGGCAGTCGGGGCCGCAATGATCATCGGCGGTACTACTGAACTGGTACCGGGGCAGTTCTACAGCGCTGGTGAGCACTCCTTGGTTTTCCAGGGTGATGGCAACCTGGTGGTTTACGGTCCGAATTCCAGTGTTATCTGGGCGACTTACACCCAGAACAAAGGAGGCGTGCGATGCGTCATGCAGGAAGACGGTAACCTGGTGATCTACGCAGCGAACAATGGCGTCGTGTGGCAAAGCGGTACTGGTGGTCACCCTGGCGCAACTATCCGTCTGCAGGCGAACGGCAGCTTCACCATCGTAACAGAGCGGCCGGTCTGGGCTCGTTTCGGGTACACCCCAACCATCAAGCCTCCGCGTGTCTTCTATCCCGACCACAAGTGGAAAACCGGTAGCTACACCTGGAACAACGTGTTCTAAAAAACCGCAAGGAGCTCCGCGATCAGGCGGGGCTCCTTGCATATTGTCTCTTTAGCAGCCATTCAGGGAGCGCGGGCGAGCAAGCTCAGATGTCGATGCCATACCCGGCGTTCATATCGGCGGGGCCAGGCATTCGGGCAAGCCGCATCAGCTTAGTTGCCGAGGCCGCAGCTACTGACGAGCTGGACTTCCTCGCCCGAGCCGTGATCCTGAGTCGTTCGGTTTCATGATGGCTTGTCACTTGCAAGCCACCTCGCCTGGTGTACGGTAAGCACACGCCAGCCCCATCAGGAGAGGATTGTGAAAGAAATCACCCAGCTTGCCGCTGAACTCGGCAGGCGTTTGCAGGTTCTGAATGCCCACGTCACCACCGCGGAGTCCTGCACCGGGGGAGGCATCGCCGAGGCGATCACGCGGATCCCTGGCAGTTCGGCCTGGTTCGAGGCCGGTTATGTCACCTATTCCAATCGCCAGAAGACCCTGCAATTGAATGTGCCGGCCGATTTGTTCAATTCGGTCGGCGCTGTCAGTCGTGAAGTGGTCGAGGCCATGGTCCGGGGGGCACAGGCCAGGAGTCATGCGCATTTTGCCGTGGCGGTCAGCGGTATCGCCGGGCCGGATGGCGGTTCTGCGCAGAAGCCTGTGGGCACTGTGTGGCTGGCCTGGGGGGCGGGAGAGACGCTGACCACCGAGTGCCGGCACTTTCCGGGGAATCGCGATGAGGTCCGCCGACAAACGGTGAAGGCCGCGCTAGAGGGGTTGCTGCAACATGCTGCGGCAGAAATCGCAAATCAGGGGTAGGCGATCCTCGAGCGCTGTGGAATAATACTGGCTACTTATACAGGTGTTGGCCGTCAGGCCTTATTGATTACGTGAGGACTTTAATGGACGACAACAAGAAGAAAGCCTTGGCTGCGGCCCTGGGTCAGATCGAACGTCAATTCGGCAAGGGTGCCGTAATGCGTATGGGCGATCACGACCGTCAGGCGATCCCGGCCATTTCCACCGGCTCTCTGGGTCTGGACATTGCTCTGGGCATTGGCGGTCTGCCAAAAGGCCGTATCGTTGAAATCTACGGCCCTGAGTCGTCCGGTAAAACTACCCTGACTCTGTCGGTTATTGCCCAGGCGCAGAAAGCCGGTGCCACTTGTGCGTTCGTCGATGCCGAGCACGCACTGGATCCGGAATACGCCGGCAAGCTGGGTGTGAATGTTGACGACCTGCTGGTTTCCCAGCCGGACACCGGCGAACAGGCCCTGGAAATCACCGACATGCTGGTGCGTTCCAACGCGGTTGACGTGATCATCGTCGACTCCGTGGCGGCCCTGGTGCCCAAGGCTGAAATCGAAGGTGAAATGGGCGACATGCACGTGGGCCTGCAAGCCCGCCTGATGTCCCAGGCGCTGCGCAAAATCACCGGTAACATCAAGAACGCCAACTGCCTGGTGATCTTCATCAACCAGATCCGCATGAAGATCGGCGTGATGTTCGGTAGCCCGGAAACCACCACCGGTGGTAACGCGCTGAAGTTCTACGCTTCGGTCCGTCTGGACATCCGCCGTACCGGCGCGGTGAAGGAAGGCGACGAAGTGGTGGGCAGCGAAACCCGGGTCAAGATCGTCAAGAACAAGGTGGCTCCGCCATTCCGTCAGGCCGAGTTCCAGATTCTTTACGGCAAGGGCATCTACCTCAACGGCGAGATCATCGATCTGGGCGTGCTGCATGGCTTCCTGGAGAAATCCGGTGCCTGGTACAGCTACCAGGGCAACAAGATCGGTCAGGGCAAGGCCAACTCGGCCAAGTTCCTGCAGGACAACCCGGAAATCGGCAACGCGCTGGAGAAGCAGATCCGTGAAAAACTGCTGACTGCATCGCCAGACGTCAAAGCCAACCCGGTCAAAGAGACCGAAGACGATATGGCCGACGCTGATATCTGATTGATCCAATGACCGCCGTACTCGATACCCTCGTCGCGGTGCGGCGAACCGCAATGGACCTGCTCGCAAGACGCGAGCACGGTCGTGTCGAGCTGACGCGTAAACTGCGTCAGCGCGGCGCCCCTCCTGAAATGATCGAAGCAGCCCTTGACCGTTTGACGGAAGAGGGCCTGCTGTCCGAATCCCGTTATCTCGAAAGCTTTGTTTCCTATCGTGCACGGTCCGGTTACGGGCCCATGCGTATTCGCGAAGAACTGGGCCAGCGCGGCTTGCAGCGCAGCGATATTGATCTTGCGCTGCGCGAGTGCGGTATCGATTGGCAGGAACAATTGCGTGACGTCTGGCAGCGCAAGTTTGCCGGGCGGTTTCCTGTAGATGCTCGAGAGCGTGCCAAGCAAGGGCGTTTCCTGAGTTATCGCGGGTATTCCATGGACATGATCAGCCGCTTGTTGAGTGGCCGAGGCATGGACGACTGACGCCGTACCCGCTGCATAACGCAGCGGGCTAGGGCTGGGGTCAGTTGGCTTTGCTGGTTTCTCGTGCCCGTTGTGTTGTTTGGGGCTGAGGCCTGGCCCAGTTTTCCGGCAGGTTGATGAAGTCGATCAGCTCGCGCAGGCGACCGTTGTCGCGAGCATTGAAGGCGAATGACAGCCGCGCCAGATGGCTGAACTGCACTTCGTCGTGTTCCTCCCCGCTGTAGGCATGCTGTTGAAACTGGCCACTCAGGCACAGGTCGGCGAATGCTGTCTGCATCTGCTCCAGCGCCTGCTCATTGAGGTTGTAGTTCATGCGGATGACGAACTGCTGCTTGAGCCAGCGGCTGGAGTGGAAGTTGGCATAGAACTGCTGGATTTCCTGCACCGCTTCTTCAGTGCTGTGCACCAGGCGTACCAGCTTCATGTCACTGGGCAGAATGTAGCGATTGGCTTCCAGTTGGTTGTGGATGAAGTCCAGGGCGCCTTGCCAGAACTGTCCACCCGGCATGTCCAGCAGTACCACGGGTACCAGCGGGCTTTTGCCGGTCTGAATCAGGGTCAGTACTTCCAGGGCTTCATCAAGGGTGCCAAAGCCGCCTGGGCAAAGCACCAGTGCGTCGGCCTCCTTGACGAAGAACAGCTTGCGGGTGAAGAAAAAGTGGAACGACAGCAGGTTCTCCGTACCGCCAACGGTGGGGTTGGCATGCTGCTCGAAAGGCAGGGTGATGTTGAACCCCAAGCTGTGCTCCAGGCCTGCACCATCGTGGGCGGCGGCCATGATGCCCCCGCCGGCCCCGGTAATGACCATCAGATCCGAGCGGGCCAGGGCCGCGCCCAGCTCTCGGGCCATGGCGTATAGCGGGTGTTCACTGGGGGTGCGTGCCGAGCCGAAGACCGTTACTTTGCGTCGGCCCTTGAACTGTTCCAGGACACGGAAGGCGTGCTCCAGTTCGCGCAGGGCCTGCAGGGTTATCTTGGCATTCCAGCGATTGAGGTCATCCTCGGCCATGCGCAGGACGGTGAGCACCATGTCGCGGTAAAGAGGAAGATTCGGGCTGTTGGGGGCTATCTGGTTGAGTTGCGCTTCGACCTGGTTCGTCAGGTCGACGCCGTTGCTCTGAAAATGACGACTTAACAGGTCATTCGATTGGTAAGGCATTCAGCTTCTCCTTCTGCACAGAACCTTGCGCACGATCGAGATATTCGAATGTGCCACGACACTGCCTGTGTCGCTGCCTGCTCAGCCCAGCGAATGAGCGAATTTCCGGACCCGATCACAGCTGACAATCGCTGGGCAGTGTTGGGGTCATCCACAGAGGTCCTGCTTTCCTTTATTTGAGAACATTTGCACAGCAAGACGCACAAGGACGGCCTCCTCAACCGTCCGCAAGCCGTTTCGGACATGGCTTGATCATGTGCCCATAAAGTCTTGGCTGGCAACCGCTTGTTCGCGGTTTTCCCCAGGCTGGCACCGCTGGTCAGGAGGGGCGGCAAGGGATGACGGCTCTGATTTACTAAGGTGCAGCGTCTTGCGCAGGAGCAGGGGCCGGAGAGAGGCAAGCGGGTTCTGGGCCATGCAGGCCCAGAGCAGGGAGGCAGGGGATGACCATTGTCACGCTGGAGATTGATCCGCAGTTGTATCAGCTGCTGCAAGCCGCCGCCGCTGACCATCAAATAAGCCTGGAGGATGAGTGCCGGCGCCGATTGGCAGCACAGGAACGGCCATCGCGATACCTACAGGCCCTGGTCGCCGAACTGCGCGCCGATGATCAGCAGCGGCGCGCCGCTCGTTCGTGATTACTTTTTCTTGGGCGTGCTTTGCGCCGGGCAATCCGACTCCTGAAAGCGCGCCGAGGCCACCGGGCGATTGGTGCGGTTTTCAGTGAACTCGTAACGCATGATGGCGCCTTTGGCCATGAGCTTGCGGTAGTTGGGGTTGCGGCAGACGCTTGCCCCAAGCTGCAGGTAGACCGCCTTGGGATTGGCGCGCATCTGCTCGGCATGGCCAGACTGCACGCTGAGGTGGTTGATCAGTTCCTTGCCTTCAACGGTATAGCCCTGGTCGAGAATGTTCTCGTTGATTTCCCGAGGAGTGCCGACGTTGCTTTCCGCAGCGACCTTCTCCAGCATTTTGCCCAGTTCGAATTCTTGCAGGGACGCAGCTTGGGCACCCAGGGGCAGGGCCAGCAGAAGGGCGACGGTAGGAATGGTAAAGCGCAACATGAAACTCTCCTGGTGCAGTGACTGATGCTTCGACCAGCCACTCGACTGTGCGTTCAGTGGCGACGAATTATAGGGGGAGAGGCCGCAGGGCGGTACAGGTTTGAACAGATAGCTCTGATAAACTTGTCCGACTTTTTACCCTCTTGAGTGTTTGTCGTGTTGATTTCTGTTTCTTGCTGGCATGTCCTGCGATGAGTCATGCGGTTTCCCGTCTACGTGATCTGCGGATGGCGCGCGTGGCCAAGCCCTTTTTCGCACGCGGCTCACGGGCTGAACGCTGCCCCCGCTGCCGAGTGATTCCCAGCCATTGCCTGTGTGCCTGGCGACCGAAAGTCGTTGCCCGGTCAGCCATGTGCCTGGTGATGCACGACGTCGAACCGCTCAAGCCGAGCAATACCGGTTGGCTGATTGCCGATGTAATCGGCGACACAACGGCGTTCAGCTGGTCGCGTACTGAGGTCGACCCGCAACTGCTGGCGTTGCTGGCCGACCCGCAGTGGCAGCCCTATATCGTATTTCCGGGCGAGTTCGTCGCGCCCGAACGAGTGGTCAGCGAAGTCAGGCAGGAGGAGGGCAAGCGGCCGCTGTTCATTCTGCTGGACGCTACCTGGAGCGAGGCGCGCAAGATGTTCCGCAAGAGCCCTTACCTGGAGCACTTGCCGGTTCTCAGCCTGTCCCCGGAGAAGCTCTCGCGCTACAAGCTGCGTCGCTCCAAGCGTGATGATCACTTCTGTACCGCTGAAGTGGCGGCGTTATGCCTGGAACTGGCCGGCGATGAGCAGGTCAGCCAGGTACTGGATGCCTACCTCGATGTGTTCAGCACCCATTACCTGTCAGCGAAGTTCCAGAAGGCCATCGATCCGGATGACGATGTGCATGCCCGGCTCAAGCCCTTTGTGTAGTCGTGCTGGAATGAGGCTTTTGTGGCCATAGCTGGGCTACCAGCATGCCGCTGAGCATCAGCGCGCAGCCGAAGTAGCCGCGGGCCTGCAGCGACTCATCCAGCAACCAGGCCCCGGCAATGGCGGCAAATACCGCTTCCAGGGACAGAATGATTGCCGCGTGAGAGGCGATTGCGTCCTTTTGGGCAATCACCTGCAAGGTGTAGCCGATACCGACGGCCACCACCCCGCCATAGAGAATGGCCGGCCCGGCGCCGACAATCGCTTCCCAGCGAAGCGGTTCCAGGCACAACGCCAGGATCAGGCTGACCACCGCGCAGGTCGCAAATTGCAGGAACGCCAGGCGAATCGGGTCATGACGGCCGGCGAAAACCCCCACCAGAATCACGTGCCCACCCCAGACGAAGGCGCCAATCAACTGCAGCCAGTCTCCCGAGGCAACGTGGAAGCTTTCGCTGACGCTCAGCAGGAACATGCCCACCACCGCCAGCACGGCGCCGAGCCAGGTACCCAAACCAGTCTTGTGGCCAATCAGCAGCCCCAGAAGCGGCACTACAATGACATAGAGCCCGGTGATGAAACCTGCATTGGTGACGGTGGTGAACATCAGCCCCACCTGTTGCAGATTGATGCCCAGGGCCAGGGCCAGCCCCATGAGTACGCCGCCCAGTAGCAGCCCACGATTGAGCAAGGGTTCGGGCTGACGATCCGTGGGTGTTTTACGCAGCACCAGCGGCAAGAGACAGAGTGAGCCCAGGGCGAAGCGCAGGCCGGAATAAAGGAAGGGGCCGATATGATCCATACCGGAAGTTTGTGCGACAAACGCCGAGCCCCAGATCACCGCGGTAATCAGCATCAGGACATCGGCACGCAAGGCTTGGCTGCGCATGATGGCTCTCTTATTAGTTAGCCAGCTAAGATGCCGCAAAGCTTCACGCTTGACCACCCTGGCTTGGCTGGGCATGCTTGGCGCCGATTAGGGCGCCGGCGCTGTTTGAACCACTGTTTTGCTCAGGCTTTTCGCGGCGTTCGTGCTCTTTGGGTGCGGTATTCTGGCGTGCCTCCGTGTTGCTTTGGTGAGGGCTGAATGCATCAGTCCTGCCATGAAAAACAGGATCATTTGAAAAATGGCCACATACGAAATCCTGATTGCCGATGATCACCCGCTTTTTCGCAGTGCACTGCATCAAGCTGTCACCTTGGGCCTGGGCCCCGATGTGCGTCTGGTGGAAGTGGCAAGCATTGCCGAACTGGAAGTGCGACTCACCGAAAAATCCGACTGGGATCTGGTCCTGCTGGACCTGAACATGCCCGGTGCCTACGGTTTTTCCGGTCTGGTGCTGTTGCGCGGGCAGTACCCGCAAATTCCGGTGGTGATGGTTTCGGCGCAGGAAGAAGCCTCCGTCATGGTGCGCTCCCGAGAGTTCGGCGCCAGCGGTTTCATTCCCAAGTCCAGTTCCCTGGAAGTCATCCAGCAGGCCGTGCGCAGTGTGCTCGACGGTGATGTCTGGTGGCCGCCTCAGGCGTTTGAAGAGGTCAGTGTCTCAGCCGAAGCCAAGGCCGCCAGCGAAGGCCTGGCTAGCCTGACGCCCCAGCAGTTCCGGGTTCTGACCATGGTCTGCGAAGGGTTGCTGAACAAGCAGATTGCCTACGAGCTGAGCGTGTCGGAAGCCACGATCAAGGCCCACGTGACGGCGATCTTCCGCAAGCTCGGGGTGCGTACCCGGACCCAGGCAGCGCTGCTCTTGCAACAACTTGAGTCAATTTCCAGCCATTAACCGGCTGTTTGTTCACGCTTTTTTGACTTTGGTTGAACTAGCTTCCCCACTTCTTTTTCTTCAGTTGCCCAGCTTATGTCGCCTTTCAAAGGTCAAACCGGTCTTAAACGTATCCTTAACGCCGCCGGCTATTCGTTCGATGGCTTGCGCGCGGCGTTCACTGGCGAGGCGGCATTCCGTCAGTTGGTGCTGCTCAATGTGATCCTGATTCCCCTGAGCTTCCTGCTCAATGTCAGCCGGGTCGAGCGTGCGCTGTTGATCGCCGTGTGCCTGCTGGCGCTGATCGTCGAGCTGCTCAATTCGGCGGTGGAGGCGGCCATCGACCGCATCTCCCTGGATCGTCATCCCTTGTCGAAAAACGCCAAGGACATGGGCAGCGCGGCGCAGTTTGTCGCTCTGAGCATGATCACCATCGTCTGGGCAGTGATCCTGATCTGAATCAGGGAATGCTTGGCAGGACGATTTCGTCGCTGCGTTGCACCCCGGCGGTAAAGGCGCGACACAGTTCCAGGAATTCGCGCATGGCCGAGGTCTGGTACTTCTGCTTGTGCCAGATGAAGTAGAACTGCCGGGCCAGGTCCAGGCCCGGGGTTTCCACCGGCACCAGGCTGCCGCGGCGAAACGCATCGCGCAGGGCCAGCCGGGAAATGCAGCCAATCCCCAAACCCGACTCCACCGCACGCTTGATGGCTTCGGTGTGCTCCAACTCCAGGCGGATGTTCAGTGCACTGCGGTGGTGACGCATGGCCTGGTCAAAGGTCAGGCGCGTCCCGGAACCCTGTTCGCGAAGGATCCAGGCTTCATGGGTCAGTTCTTCCATGGTGGCGTGGCCGCGCTTGGCCAGTGGATGCTGGGGCGCGCAGAACACCACCAGTTCATCTTCGACCCAGGTCTGGACTTCGATATCCGGATGGCTGCAGTCGCCCTCGATTAGACCCAGATCAATTTCGTAGTGGGCCACCTGTTGCACGATATGCGCAGTGTTCTGCACATGGAGCTTCACCTGGCTCTCCGGGTGCACCTGCATGAAACTGCCGATCAGCAGGGTGGCCAGGTAGTTGCCGATGGTCAGGGTCGCACCCACCGAAAGCGAGCCGAACCCGGACTTGCCGTTGAGCAGGTCTTCGATCTCCTTGGCCTGGTCCAGCAGGGCCACTGCCTGTGGCAGCAGCTGTTTGCCCAGGGCATTGAGGCTCAGGCGCTTGCCCGCGCGATCGAACAGCTGGCAACTGGATTGGCGCTCGAGTTCGGTGATCGAGGTACTGGCGGCCGATTGCGAGAGGGACAGCAGCCCCGCAGCACGAGAAACGCTCTCTTGCTGGGCGACGGCGACGAAGACTTGCAGTTGACGGAGAGTAAATCGCATATCGATATAACCGATAACCCTTATCTTAATAATCCAGTTAACAGATATTGTCGCCGCCATTAGAATGCTGTGCAATTGCGCTCATGGTCAGCGCAGGCAATTTCTAGGAGCCCCCGTACATGAGCAACATGAACCACGAGCGTGTCCTCAGTGTTCATCACTGGAATGACACTCTGTTCAGCTTCAAGTGCACCCGCGATCCGGGTCTGCGCTTCGAGAACGGTCAGTTCGTGATGATCGGCCTGCAACAGCCTAATGGCCGTCCGCTTATGCGTGCCTACTCCATTGCCAGCCCGAACTGGGAAGAGCATCTCGAATTCTTCAGCATCAAGGTTCCAGACGGTCCGTTGACTTCCCAACTGCAGCATCTGAAGGAAGGCGACGAGATCATCATCAGCAAGAAGCCAACCGGTACCCTGGTACTGGATGACTTGAAGCCCGGCAAACACCTGTACCTGCTCAGCACCGGCACCGGCCTGGCGCCGTTCATGAGCGTGATCCAGGATCCGGAAACCTACGAGCGTTTCGAAAAAGTGATCCTGTGCCACGGCGTACGCTACGTCAACGAAGTCGCCTACCGCGAGTTCATCACCGAGCACCTGCCGCAGAACGAGTTCTTCGGCGAAGCCTTGCGTGAAAAGCTGATCTACTACCCCACCGTGACCCGCGAGCCGTTCGAGAACGAAGGCCGCCTGACCGACCTGATGCGCAGCGGCAAGCTGTTCCGCGACATCGGCCTGCCGCCGATCAACCCGCAGGACGACCGCGCCATGCTGTGCGGCAGCCCGAGCATGCTGGATGAAACCAGCGAAGTGCTCAACAGTTTCGGCCTGACCGTTTCGCCGCGCATGCGCGAGCCGGGTGACTACCTGATCGAGCGTGCATTCGTCGAAAAGTAGGAGCGAGCGTGCTCGCGAAGACCGTCCAGGCAGCGCATTGGTGCTGACTGGGCGGATTCTCCCGGACACAGAAAAGCCCGCGTTGCCTGGAAAGGCAGCGCGGGCTTTTTCGTTTCCGGGGTTCAGCCCGCCGGGACCACTTCCAGCACCCGGATCACCCCGGGCTCTGGGTAATGCCAGCGCACGTCCAGATCCCAGAACTGGGCGCCGTACTCACGCTCGGTCGTGGGCACCTGGTAGGCCGGACGCGGATCCTGAGCCAGGCACTGCTCGATCAGCTCCACCAGGGGCTCCTGCAGACGCTGAGCGTGGATCTGAGCCTGTTGCAGGGCATTGTCCTGCCACTGCACCGGAATAATCTGCGGCGCGGCGCTGGCGATCTCATTGCTCGCCGTGGCAATGATGTCGGCGTAGGGCACGTAGGGCTTGATATCGAGGATCGGCGTACCGTCCAGCAGGTCGATGCCGGAGATCCACAGGCGGTTGGCCTCAACCTTGTCCAGCTTGACCACCGACTGGCCGATGCCATTGGGGCGATGGGTGGCGCGGGTGGCGAAGACCCCCATGGACTTGTTGCCCCCCAGGCGTGGCGGGCGCACCTTGAGTCGCGGCTTGTCCTCCAGGGCCTGGTGAAACAGGAACAGCAGCCAGACGTGGCTGACCTGCTCCAGCCCTTGCACCGCGTCGCCCTGGTCGAAAGGCGCCACCAGTTCCAGCACCCCGCGCGCGGCCGGAGCCAGTTGCGGTTGGCGCGGGATGGCGAACTTCTCCTTGAAGCAGGAGCGCACGAAGCCGATGGGGGAAACGCTGTAGGTCATGTTCTGGGGTCGAGGCTGTAAGGGGAGGGCATGATAACCCGTTCGCTGGCAAGCCAGCTCCTACAACACCCGCGCCACCTGTAGGAGCCGGCTTGCCGGCGAATTGCACAACATCGATCAGAGACTGAAGCCGCCATCCAGAGGAATGATGTTGCCGGTCATGTAGGCCCCCGCAGTGCTTGCCAGGCTGATGGCCAGGGCGGCCATTTCCTCTTCCCGGCCCCAGCGTTTCATCGGGATCAGCGCCACGTCTTCGGCCAGGGCCTGTTCATCGTTACCGATGTGCTGAGTCATCTTGCTGGGAAAACGTCCCGGCGCGATGACATTGACGTTGATGTGCTGGCTCACCAGCTCCCGGGCGAGGATCCGCGACATCTGGTGCAGCGCCGCCTTGCTCGGGCCATAGGCGTAGGCCTGTTCGCCGAAGGAGCTGATTCCGGCCACCGAGCCGATATTGATGATGCGGGCCGGATGGGCCGCCGAGCCGGCACGGCGCAGCAGCGGCAGCAACTGCTGGATACAGCTGAACACCGAAGTCACGTTCAATTGCATGACCTTTTCCCAACCCTTGGCCGGGTAGCTTTCCAGTGGCGCGCCCCAGGTCGTGCCGGCGTTGTTCACCAGGATGTCCAGGGAGTCGAGTTGCTGGCCCAAAGTGGCGGCAAGCTGCTGCACGCCTTCCTCACTGGCCAGGTTGGCGGCCAGCCCCCGGCACTCTCCGAATGCGGCCAGTTCCTCGGCGACCTGCTGGCAGGCGTCGGGATCACGGGCGCAGATATACACCCGGGCGCCGGCTTCGACAAAGGCCTTGGCAATCATCTTGCCGATACCACGGGTGCCGCCGGTCACCAGGGCGGTGCGGCCTTGCAGGGAGAAATAGGGATGCATGGGAAGTCCTGAGCAGATAGGTGTGTGCCTACCCTAGTCCTCAGGCGCTTGCCGGGGAGCCACTATTGCCTGGGGCAATAGCGGCTCATCAGGGCCGCTAAGAATGTACAGCGGCCGCGCAAGGGGTTCAGCCGCGTACGCGCAGGGTCAGGCCCTTGAGAAAGTTGCGCAGCAGCTGATCGCCGCACGGGCGGTAGTTGGTGTGGCCGAACTTGCGGAACAGCGCGCTCAGTTCCGGCTTGGACACCGGGAAGTCGGCCGCCTTGAGCACGGCGTGCATGTCGTCTTCCTTGAGTTCGAAGGCCACTCGCAGCTTCTTCAGAATGATGTTGTTGGTGACCGGCAGTTCGATCGGCAGCGGGGGACGGCTTTCGTCCTTGCCGCGCTTGAAGATCACCAGGCCATCGAGGAAGTGCGCCATGACTTCGTCCGGGCAATGCACAAAACCTTCTTCCTCATCCTTCTTCAGGTAGCTGACGACATCGTCCAGGCTGACCTTGAAGCCGGTGAGCTTGATGATCTCGACGACCTTCTTGTCGCTGATGTCGAGCATGTAGCGCACGCTGCGCAGTACATCGTTATGAATCATGGTTACAGTCCTGATCAATGCGCGTGGAGCGCCGCGCAAGGGCACGGCGTCTGAATGGGGGCGGCTTTAGAACTTCTCTTTGGCCGACAGGTAGCGCCACTGGCCCAGCGGCACCTTGCCGATGGACACGCCGCCGACTCGTATGCGGCGGATGGCGACGACCTTGAGGCCGACGGCCTGGCAAAACAGCGCAATCACGCCCGGCTGCGGGTTCTTCATGGCGAAGCGCAGGCGGTTCTCGTTCTGCCAGCTGGCTTTTACCGGTGGCAGCTCGCGGCCTTTGTAGGTCAGGCCGTGGTTCAGGCGGTTGAGCCCGTGGTCGATCATCTCGCCTTCGACCTCGACCACGTATTCCTGCTCGATCTTGGCCGCGTCGGCAGTCAGCTTGCGCAGCACTTTCCAGTCCTGGGTGAACACCAGCAAGCCGCTGGCGTTGGGCTGCAGGTCATCGCTGGCGGTCAGGCGCAGGAAATGCCCGCGCAATGGACGTTTGCCGTAGCGGTGTTCTTCGGACAGGCTGTCGGCGCCAATGGACTGCATGGCGCTGTCCAGGTCCTGGCCGGCAGGCACGTTGAGCAGGATGGTCACAGGCTCCGGCGCGGTGGCCTTGGCCTCGGGGTCCAGAGCGACGGTTTGCGCGCCGACCTTGAACTGCGGTTCGTCGATGACTTCGCCGTCTACGGTGACCCAGCCGCCCTCGATGAACAGCTCAGCCTCCCGGCGGGAGCAGCCGACCAGTTCGATGAGGCGTTTGGAGAGACGAATCGGGTCAGTCATGACAGGGGCCGTAACAAAAGAGGGCAGCTATTGTACCTGCCTGGCGCCGGTTAATCGCGGGTCCATTTGCCGGCTGTGGCTTTTAGCCGCGCCGGGCCTGCAGTTGTGCCTGTTTCAGGCGCATGTGCAGCAGCGGGTAGGGCTGGCCCATGCCGTCCTGCTCCGAGCGCCCGACCACTTCGAAGCCTTGCCTGAAGTAGAAGCCCAGGGCTTGGGGGTTCTGCTCGTTGACGTCCAACTGCTGGGCATTGAGGTGTTCCACCGCGTACTGCAGCAGCTGGCGGCCCAGGCCTCGGCCCCGGTGGGCCGGGTCGATGAAGAGCATTTCCACCTTGCCCGCCGCGACCCCGGCAAAGCCGGTGATGCGTTGGCGTGCATCGCGGGTGCAGATCAGCATCACCGCGTCCAGGTAGCGGGTCAGCACCAGGTTGCGCAGCAACTCTATATAGCTGTCCGGGAGAAAGTCGTGGGTGGCACGCACCGAGGCTTCCCAGACCTGGGTGAGTTCCGGGTAATCGCTGAGTTTGGGTGTATGCACGACCGAGTGTTGGCGCATGCCGCCTGCCCCTGAAGTGATAGGCCGCAGTGATTGCAGGCCTGGCAGAGCAAACGATAGACCGAAAAAAGCCCCGCATCTCGTAGCGAGAGCGGGGCTGGGCAGTTTTTTTACGCCTTACAGGGTTTCGGCCCAGAGGTCGTATTCGTCGGCGTCGGTCACCCGGCACCAGACCTTGTCGCCCGGCTTCAGGTCGCCCGCGCCGTCGATGAACACATTGCCGTCGATTTCCGGGGCATCGAAGAAGCAGCGGCCCACGGCGCCATTCTCGTCGACTTCATCGATCAGCACTTCGATTTCCTTGCCGATGCGCTGTTGCAGGCGTGCCGAGCTGATTTCCTGCTGGTGCGCCATGAAGCGCTCCCAACGGTCCTGCTTGACCTCGTCCGGGACCACTTCCAGGTCCAGGTCGTTGGCTGGAGCGCCTTCCACCGGCGAGTACTGGAAGCAGCCGACGCGGTCCAGTTGGGCTTCGGTCAGCCAGTTCAGCAGGTACTGGAAGTCTTCTTCGGTTTCGCCCGGGAAGCCAACGATAAAGGTCGAACGGATGATCAGTTCAGGGCAGATCTCGCGCCAGTTCTTGATTCGCGCCAGGGTCTTGTCTTCGAAGGCCGGGCGCTTCATGGCCTTGAGCACTTTCGGGCTGGCATGCTGGAACGGGATGTCCAGGTACGGCAGGATCTTGCCGGCGGCCATCAGCGGAATCAGCTCGTCCACGTGCGGGTAGGGGTACACGTAGTGCAGGCGAACCCATACGCCCAGGGTGCTCAGGGCTTCGCAGAGCTCGGTCATGCGGGTCTTCACCGGCGCGCCGTTCCAGAAGCCGGTGCGGTACTTGACGTCGACGCCATAGGCGCTGGTGTCCTGGGAGATCACCAGCAGTTCCTTGACCCCGGACTTGACCAGGCGCTGCGCCTCGTCGAGCACATCGCCCACCGGGCGGCTGACCAGCTTGCCGCGCATCGACGGGATGATGCAGAAGCTGCAGCTGTGGTTGCAGCCTTCGGAAATCTTCAGGTAGGCGTAGTGTCGCGGGGTCAGCTTGATGCCTTGCGGCGGCACCAGGTCGATCAGCGGGTTGTGGTCCTGTTTCGGTGGCACCACTTCGTGCACGGCGTTGACCACCTGCTCGTATTGTTGCGGGCCGGTGACCGCCAGCACGCTAGGGTGCACGTCACGGATATTGCCTTCTTCCACGCCCATGCAGCCGGTGACGATGACCTTGCCGTTTTCCTTGATGGCTTCGCCGATCACTTCCAGGGATTCGGCCTTGGCCGAGTCGATGAAACCGCAGGTGTTGACCACCACGACGTCGGCGTCCTGGTAGGTGGAGACCACGTCATAGCCTTCCATGCGCAGTTGAGTGAGGATGCGCTCGGAGTCGACCAGAGCTTTTGGGCAACCCAGGGATACGAAGCCGACTTTCGGGTTGGCCGGCGCGGAGGGGGTGGACATGTCTAACCTCGGTATTGGGTGTCGAGCCACTTGGGGGGCAAGTGCGACGGTTGGGCGCTGGCTGCGCCTCTGATCAAAAAGTGCGCAATTCTAGCGATGGTCGAAGCGCTTGACCAGCTTTATGCGGGGGAAATACGACGAGCGCTGGACTATGCTTCGTCCCGTTATGCCCGGTTGCTTTCATACGGTGTTAGTTGGTGCCTTAGTGGTAATAAGAATCTGCAAATTACATGGCAAACTGCGCAACTTAAGAGAATAGCGCTTGTATAACCTTGCGCTTTCTATATAAGAAGCCCCGGTCTTGAGTAGTAGGAGTCATTGATGGGTCAGGCAAGTAGTCAGGCGGCGAGTGGCGAGCACTCCGGGGGCAAGCCTCTGGGGATGCTGGTGGCGGCGGTCGGGGTGGTGTATGGCGATATCGGCACCAGTCCGCTCTACACCCTCAAGGAGGTGTTTGCCGGCCATTATGGGGTTCAGGTCAATCACGACGGGGTGTTTGGCATCCTGGCCCTGATTTTCTGGTCGTTGGTCTGGGTCGTCTCGATCAAGTACGTGCTGTTCGTCCTGCGGGCCGACAACCAGGGCGAGGGCGGCATCATGGCCCTGACCGCGCTGGCCAGGCGGGCTTCCGGTTCCTATCCGCGCTTGCGTTCGATGCTGGTGATTCTGGGCCTGATCGGGGCGGCGCTGTTCTATGGCGACAGCATGATCACCCCGGCGATTTCCGTGCTGTCGGCGGTAGAGGGCCTGGAGCTGGCATTCAGCGGCCTGGAACACTGGGTAGTGCCGATGGCGCTGGTGGTACTGGTGGCTTTGTTCCTGATCCAGAAACACGGCACTGATCGCATCGGCAAGCTGTTTGGCCCGGTGATGGTGGCCTGGTTCGTGGTTCTGGGCGGGCTGGGGGTCAATGGCATTCTCCAGCACCCCGAGGTGTTGCAGGCGTTGAACCCGATGTGGGGCGTGCGCTTCTTCATTGTCCATCCGGGCATGGGGGTCGCCATCCTCGGGGCGGTGGTTCTGGCATTGACCGGTGCCGAAGCCTTGTACGCCGACATGGGGCACTTTGGGCGCAAGCCCATTGCCCGGGCCTGGTTTGCCCTGGTGTTGCCGGCGCTGGTGCTGAACTACTTCGGCCAGGGCGCGCTGCTGCTGGAAAACCCTGAAGCCGCCCGCAACCCCTTCTACCTGCTGGCGCCGAGCTGGGCCCTGATTCCGCTGGTGGTGCTGGCCACCCTGGCCACAGTGATCGCGTCCCAGGCGGTGATTTCCGGGGCTTTCTCCCTGACTCGCCAAGCGATCCAGTTGGGTTACATCCCGCGGATGCACATTCAGCACACCTCCAGCGCCGAGCAGGGGCAGATCTACATCGGCGCGGTGAACTGGGCGCTGATGGTGGGTGTGATCCTGCTGGTGCTCGGTTTCGAGTCCTCCGGTGCCCTGGCTTCGGCCTACGGCGTGGCAGTGACCGGGACCATGCTGATCACCAGCATCCTGGTGTCGGCGGTGATCCTGCTGCTGTGGAAGTGGCCGCCGATGCTGGTGGTGCCGCTCCTGGTGGGTTTCCTCCTGGTGGACGGGCTGTTCTTCGCCGCCAACGTGCCGAAGATCGTCCAGGGCGGTGCCTTCCCGGTGCTGGCGGGGATCGTGCTGTTCATCCTCATGACCACCTGGAAGCGCGGCAAGGAATTGCTGGTGGACCGCCTGGACGAAGGTGGGCTGCCGCTGCCAATCTTTATCGGCAGCATCCGCGTACAGCCGCCGCATCGGGTGCAGGGCACTGCCGTGTTCCTCACCGCCCGTCCAGACGCCGTGCCCCACGCCTTGCTGCACAACCTGTTGCATAACCAGGTGCTGCACGAACAAGTGGTGCTGTTGACGGTGGTCTACGAGGACATTCCGCGAGTGCCTGCAAATCGGCGCTTCGAGGTGGACTCCTATGGTGAAGGTTTCTTCCGGGTGATCCTGCACTTCGGCTTCACTGACGAGCCGGATGTACCGGAAGCCCTGAAACTGTGCCACCTGGATGAACTGGACTTCAGCCCGATGCGCACCACCTACTTCCTCAGCCGCGAGACGGTGATCGCCTCCAAGCTGGTGGGCATGGCCCGCTGGCGCGAAGCGCTGTTCGCCTTCATGTTGAAGAACGCCAACGGCAACCTGCGCTTCTTCAAGCTGCCGGTGAACCGGGTGATCGAGCTGGGCACCCAGGTCGAGATGTAACCCCGAGCCAACAAAAGCCCCCGCTGCCGAAAGGCAACGGGGGCTTTTTCGTTTCACGGCCCTGTAGGAGCGAGCTTGCTCGCGATAACGGACCGGCCATCGACATCGATGCTAATGACAGGACGGTTTCTCCCGGAGCCCACCGGCCCCGAGATCGCCCTTGGTCGTTACGCGGCTAGCGCCTGCACCACATCGTCCACTACCGCCTTGCCCATGGCGCTCAGGTAGTACGCTGCCCAGGCGTGACGATCGCTGTCCTTGCTGTAGGCGGCGTCCTTGGCAAAGGCCTTGGCCAGGGGCGGCAGGTCGGAGGCTTCCCACCAACCTAATCCGTCCCCAATCAGTGAGGGCATTTATACCGTCGATGTAAAAAAGCCCCCGCAACCTGAGGCTGCGGGGGCTTTGTCGGGCGAGGCTCGGCTCACTCTTGAGCGGTGGCCTGATCCTTGGCCTGGCGCTTCTCGATGGCATCCACCAGGCGCTTGGCCAGTGCCGGGTAGTTCTCATCGAAGTGATGGCCCCCTGGCAGCTTCATGGCTTCACCAACGGCGGTCTTGTCGGTGCAACCGCTTTCATCGACCTCTTCCACGCCGTAGATGCACACCACCTTGGCGGCCGGCAGCTTGGCCATTTCCGGGCCGGTAGCGGCTTCCTTGCCGGCGTTGCCCAGCCAGCCTTCGACTTCAATCTCGAAGCTGCCGGTGCGGGCGAAGGCCAGCAGGATAATGGCGTCGACACGCTGCTGCTCGGCTTCCGGCAGGCGGTTGTAGATGGCAGGCAGCACGTCGGCGCCGAAGGAGTAGCCGGTCAGCACGAAGCGCTTGGTGCCCCATTTCTGCCGGTAGTGCTGCATCAGCTCGGTGAGGTCGATGGCGCTCTGTTCCGGGGTCTTGTGCTGCCAGTAGTAGCGCAGGGTGTCGATGCCCACCACCGGGTAGCCGATCTTGGCCATCTCGCCCGCTACGTCGCGGTCCAGGTCGCGCCAGCCGCCGTCGCCGGAGAGGAACAGGGTCACGGTGTCCTTGGCCTGGCCGGCCGGAACTTCCACCACGGGGATGCTCAGGCCGCCGTTTTCCGAACCCACCAGCAGCTTGCGCAGCTCGTTGTTCAGCACCTGGGGCAGGTGGATGTCGTAGTCGCTGATGCTGGTGGTGGCATTGGGGGTGTCACGCACGAAGCCGGCGCTTTCGTCATCCGGGTTGTCGTTCCAGGCCACCAGCCAATGGCCGTGGGCCAGGGTCTTGGGCAAGGGATCGGTGCAGCCGGGCGCCGGGTCGATGGTAAAGCCTACCGACACGGCCTGGGCCTTGTCGTCGTTCTGGCTGGCGATCCAGCGCCAGGCCAGGGCTGCGCCCGGGCCGATGCCGCTGACCAGGGTGGCCGGGCCGGCGAGTTGCGGCAGGGCGCTTTGCAGGGCTTGTTCCTGCAGCTTGCAGTCGTCCTTGGGCAGGACCACCTGGACGATCTGCGCCGCGCCGCTGCGGCTCAGGGCCAGCAGTTGCTTGTCGGTCAGGGTCGCGTCAGGCAGCACTGCCACCACTACCCGGGCCTTGGCCTGGGTACCTGGGGTCACGCGGGTCAGGGTCGAGCCGTCGGCCTGAGTCAGTTGTTCCAGGGTCGGTTCGGGAGCGGGGCGGTTCCACCACCAGTAGCCGCCACCTGCAATCAGAGCCAGCACCACCAGGGTCGCCAGCAGGTACCGCCAAGAGCGTTGAATCATTAGCGTTTCACCAATCCAGTCAAGCCGCCTGCGATCAGGGCGGCAGTGTCGGCCAGTGCAACCAGCGGGTCCAGCCCTGCCGGCACGGCCATGTAACGGGGTTCCCAGTCAGGCTGGAACTTGTCTTTGAAACGGCGCAGGCCCTGGAAGTTGTACAGCTGTTCGCCACGGCGGAACACCATCGAGCCCAGGCGCTGGGTCAGCGGTGCGCCACGCCGTGGTTGCAGGCCGGACAACGGCACCATCCCCAGGCTGAAGCGGGCATATCCATGATTTTTATAATGCTGGATCAGGCCGACCATCATGAACTCCATGGTCAGCTTCGGCGCGTCCGGGTGCGCGCGCATCAGGTCGAGGCTGGCCAGGTCGTGGCTGTAGGTCTCGAGCAGGTTGGCGAAGGCCACCGGGCGCCCTTCAAAACGAATGATGGCGATGCGGAAGTGCTTGAGGTAGTCGTCGCTGAAGCGGCCCAGGGAGAAGCCTTTCTCGCGGACATTCTTGCCGGTCAGCCAGGCGTCGGAGATCACTTTCAGCTCGTCCATCGGTGCTTGGCCCGGCTCGTGGATCTCCAGCGACAGGCCGTCGCGGGTGCCACGGTTCCAGGTGTAGCGCAGGTCCTTCATCTCCTTGCCCTTGGCTTCGAGATCAAAGCGCTGCAAGTCGACCCGGGCTTCTTCGCCGAGCTTGATCGCGGTCAGGCCGATGTCCATGTAGTAGGGCAGGTTCTCCGCCCGTACCTGGTAGAACACCGGGCGCGCGTGGTGCACGTCGCACAGGTCGCGGAACTGCCAGATCATTTCCGCGCGTTGCTGGGTCGGGCCGATGGGGTCGTACAGCGCCACCAGGCTGCGGCCGCGGCGGGCGTACATGAGGAAGGCGTCGTCGTTGGGGTGGAACAGCAGCGCCTTGTCGCCGGTCAGGGCCAGGCCGCCATCGGGTTGGGACGAGGCCATGAGGATCTTCGCAGCTTTGTCCAGCTCCTCGCTGGTGGGCAGGTGGATCACCGGGCGCGCGGTGCGCAGCAGCCAGGTCAGGGACACCACCAGCAGCAGCACCGCGGCGCCCAGCAGCGAGCGCAGACCGCGGGGCGCATCTGCGTCGAGGGTGAACTGCCACCACAGTTGATGGCTGTAGGGCACGTCCTGATAGGCGAACAGCAGCAGCCAGATGGAAGCCCCCAGCACGCAGACGCTGGCCACCAGGTACAGCGGCGAGAACGGCAGTTCGGTGAGGCGGCTGGGGCGATAGAACGAGCGGCGGAACACGGCCAGCAGGCTGGCGGTGAGGGTCATCAGGCAGGCTTCTTCCCAGTCAAAACCCTTGAGCAGGGAGAGCAGGGCACCCACCAGCAAGAGAATGGTGGTCAGCATCCAGGCCGCCGACAGGCGCCGGCGCAGGCCCTGGGCCAGCAGCAGGCAGAGCACGCCGATCAGGCTGGCGCCGAAGTGCGAGGCATCCACTAGGCGATGGGGAATCAGGAAACCGATGTGTTGCAGACGGGTATCGATTTCCGGGGTGGCGCCGGAAAACAGCAGCACCACACCGGAGAGGAACACCAGCACCGCGAGGATCGGAGCGGCCAGGCCGGACGCTACCCGCAGCGATTGGCGGGTCTGGAACAGGCGCTGGGCTTCGTTGATCAGCAGCAGGACGCAGGCCACCAGCATCGGCAGCACCACGTAGATCAATCGGTACAACAGCAGTGCCGCAGCCAGGGGCGCGGCACCGAGCTTGTCGGCGAAGGCCGCCAGCAGGATGGCTTCGAACACCCCGACGCCGCCGGGCACGTGGCTGAGCACACCTGCGGCCAGGGCCAGCAGGTACACCAGCAGGAAGGCGCCGAACGGCGGTGCTTCGGGCAGCAGCAGATAAAGCACTGTGGCGGCCGCAGCGACGTCCAGGGCGGTGATGATCAGTTGCAGGAAGGTCAGGCGGCGTCCGGGCAGGCGCAGGGTGCGGCGGCCGACGCGCACCAGCAGGTTGTCGCGCAGGGGCTGTTCCGGCAGGCGCCGGCGATAGATGCCGATGGCCAGCACCGCTCCCAGCAGCAGGATGGCCAGGGCGATGCCCGCCAGCAGGCTTTCCGGCAGGCGCAGGGCCGCGGAGGCTGCCGGCAGGTTGCTCAGTGTGGCCAGGGCTGCCAGCGGAGGCAGGGCACAGCCCAGGGACAGGCTGGCGAACAGGGTCATGTGGGCCACATCGGCGGCCCCCAGCCCATGGCGGGCGTACAGCCGGTAGCGCACTGAACCGCCGGAGAGCAGCGACAGGCCTATGGCGTTGCCGATGGCGAAGGCCGTGAAGCCGCCCAGGGCCAGGGTGCGGCCGGGCAGGTTGACCCCGGCATAGCGGCTGGCGGACCACTCGTAGCCCAGCAGGATGATGAAGCCGACGACGGTCGCGCCCAGGGCGCCGAGCAGGGCCGGCTTGGGCACGTCGAGGATCGAGTCGTGCAGTGCGTAGAAGTCCAGCTCGCTGAGCAGGTGGCGACAGGCGATCAGGGCAATGGCGAACAGTAGCAGGGTCACGGCCAGGCCCAGCGGCTGGCGGTATTTGCTCAACAGGTCCAGCCAGCGCAAGCGAGTGACTGTAATGGGTTGAGTGGCGGTAGCGGTATCGGCGTCTTGTGAATCAGACATGTTGGCGCGCATCAATCACCTCGTGGATTGTGCGCGACAGGATGGGGGTATCCAGCCAAGTTACCAATCCCTGTAGAAAAAATAATTTCAAATATTAACGCGTCTCACCGTGGCCCGGCGAGCCTGCGCGATCAACGCAAGGTGGTTGCCCCGAGACAGAGCATAGCTTGCATGGTGAAGAGTCGACGCGCTGCTAAAGGTTCGCAACACATTGCCAGATCATTGTTGCCAAAGGACTTTTTCGACAGATACAAAAAAGGCCACTCTTTCGAGCAGCCTTTTTTGATGTTTGGTTGCGGGAGCCGGATTTGAACCGACGACCTTCGGGTTATGAGCCCGACGAGCTACCAGACTGCTCCATCCCGCGTCTGTGTGGCGGCATTCTACAGGCGAACGACCGAGTGTCAACCGTTAATGGCCCCAGAGGTCAAATTAACGTCGAAAACCTGGCTGGCCGACTTAAGTCATGGACCTGCAAGGAGTTTTACAGGGCGTGAGGGTAGGGAAAAACGCACGCGCACAAAAAAGGCCACTCTTTCGAGTAGCCTTTTTTGATGTTTGGTTGCGGGAGCCGGATTTGAACCGACGACCTTCGGGTTATGAGCCCGACGAGCTACCAGAC
>NZ_JBXAMM010000002.1:648515-785495 GCF_058800645.1 Pseudomonas sp. GW822-FHT04H02
GACTGCTCCATCCCGCGTCTGTGTGGCCGAATTCTACAGAGCTGGCAGATCCTGTCAATCATTAAATTTTGAAAATTGCTTCCGGTTCAATCGCTTAGCTTCCTTGAAGGGGCTTTTCAGAAGGCTCGGGCCTAGCTAGAACGGGGCTTGTAGCTCTATTGATGGCGTTGCTGTCATTGAGCAAATAAATTCAGCCGGACCTGATGAAGGTCAGCGCGAAGATGCAAGGTACTGGTGCTATATACAGGTGTCGGTAGATACTTGCCTTCTGCTTTCATTGCGACCTGTGCCTTCCATGATCTCTGCCTTTATATGATGCAGCGCAAAATCATCCACATTGACTGCGATTGCTTCTACGCCGCCATCGAAATGCGCGATGCCCCGCACCTGGCCAGCAAGCCGCTGGCGGTGGGCGGGTCTGCGGATCGACGGGGGGTGATTGCTACCTGCAATTATGAGGCGCGGGCCTATGGGGTGCGCTCGGCCATGTCCTCCCGGCACGCCCTGACCCTGTGCCCGGACCTGGTGATCGTCAAGCCGCGCATGGAGGCCTATCGGGAAGCCTCCAAAGAGATCCATACGATCTTTCGCGACTACACCGACCTGATCGAGCCCCTGTCGCTGGACGAGGCCTACCTGGATGTTTCCGAAAGCCCGAGCTTTGCCGGCAGCGCCACGCGTATCGCCCAGGACATTCGCCGTCGGGTTTCCAATCAGTTGCACATCACCGTGTCGGCCGGGGTGGCGCCGAACAAATTCCTGGCGAAGATCGCCAGTGACTGGAAAAAGCCCAACGGTCTGTTTGTGATCACCCCTGACCAGGTGGAGGATTTCGTCTCCGAGCTGCCAGTGAGCAAGCTGCACGGTGTGGGCAAGGTCACGGCGGACAAGCTTGGGCGCCTGGGCATTGTCGACTGCCTGCAATTGCGGGACTGGAGCAAGCTGGCGCTGGTGCGCGAGTTCGGCAGTTTTGGCGAGCGTCTGTGGAGCCTGGCCCGGGGCATCGATGAGCGGCCAGTGCAGAACGATAGCCGGCGGCAGTCGATCAGCGTGGAGAATACCTACGACGTGGACCTGCCGGATCTGGACAGTTGCCTGCAGAAGTTGCCGGAACTGATGGAGATCCTGGCGGGGCGCATGGCGCACATCGACAGCAGCTACCGGCCGGGCAAGCCTTTCGTCAAAGTGAAGTTTCATGATTTTACCCAGACCACCCTGGAACAGGCGGGGGCGGGGCGTGACCTGGAGAGTTATCGGCAATTGCTGACCCAAGCCTTCAAGCGCGGCGGCAAGCCGGTGCGCCTGCTGGGAATTGGCGTGCGTTTGCAGGATATGCGCGGCGCTCATGAACAGCTGGAGCTGTTCCGAGGGGGGGGGTAGGGGCTGGCCGGTTGCGATCCATCCGAGGCATCGCTTTCGCCGGCAAGCCGGCTCCTACAGGGGGTCAGTTGCTGCCGGGGTCGGCCACCAGGCGGCCGGCATTCTTGGTCAGGGACTTGAGGAACTCGTTCTGCAGCTCCGGATCGTTGCGGGTCAGCTCGATCAGGCTTTGCTCCAGTTCGCTGGCTTCTTCCTCCAGGCCCAGCTCCGACAGGCGCTTGACCCGGTGCACCCACTGGCTCACCTCATCATCTTCCAGGTCGTCGTAGATCAGTGCATGGGCTTCCTGCAACTTGCTGCGCAGGCCGCTGCTGATGCTCAGGGAGGAGTCCGAATGCACTTCGTCCTGAGCGTCTTCGACACTGATCTGCAGCTTGCCGATGTGATTCAGGTCCTGCTCGGAAAACGGATTGTCCAGCAGGTTCAAGCGCAGCACGCCATTGCGGTCGGTGCTCAGCTCGTAGGTCTGCTTGCCGGCCTTGACCTGCACCGGACGCTCGCTCCATGGCAGGCTCGAATACTCCAGGCGCTTGTCGCGCTGGACTTCATCGATGGCTGCCAGGTTCTGCTGGGCACGGCCATGGGAGGGCATGTTCATGAACGGGTTGAGTCCGGACACGCCGTAGCTGATCCAGTCTTTGGTCACGCTGTCCGGCAGGTTGCCCAGGGCGAACACATTGACCACATTGGCCCCGACGCCCGCCACCAGTGCCACCGCGCCCAGCGGGATCTCGTAGATCTCGCGCCAGGGTTGGTAGGGCGTGTAGCGATCGTAGCGGCGGGTGACCTCGAACTCGGTGACTTCGAAGGTCTTCTGTTCGTGAATGCGCACTCGGCGTTGCGGCAGCTCAAGCACCTTAGGCTCACCGACATCGATCTGCAGGCTGTGATCGAGCAGTTTGCGCTCGACACGTTCCTCGTGTTCGCTGCGTTGCGACATCTGGTTGGCACAGCCGCTGACCAGCAGGGCGCCGCATAAAGCGGCGCCCCCGAGGCTTAAGGTGTTTCGCTTGAACATGACTTCTCTATCTGGTTTCAGCGACGGATACGGGCTTGGAGGAAGGACAGCACGTCGGCCACGGGCAGTGCTTGCGCCTCGGCTTCGGTACGGCTCTTGTATTCCAGGTTGCCTTCGGCGAGGCCGCGGTCGCTGACCACGATCCGGTGAGGAATGCCGATCAGCTCCATGTCCGCGAACTTGATGCCCGGGCTGGTCTTCTTGTCACGATCGTCCAGCAGCACTTCGAAGCCGGCAGCGGTGAGTTCCGCGTAGAGCTTGTCGGTGGCTTCGCGAACCTGCTCGGTTTCGTAGCGCAGTGGCACCAGGGCAATCTGGAACGGCGCCAGGGTGTCGCTCCAGATGATGCCGTTGGCATCGTTGTTCTGCTCGATGGCAGCAGCCACCACACGGGATACGCCAATGCCGTAGCAACCCATTTCCAGGGTCACCGGCTTGCCGTTTTCGCCCAGCACTTCGCACTTCATCGCCTTGCTGTACTTGTTGCCCAGCTGGAAGATGTGCCCGACTTCGATGCCGCGCTTGATTTCCAGGGTGCCCTGGCCGTCCGGGCTCGGGTCGCCGGCCACCACGTTACGCAGGTCGGCCACGGTCGGAACCGGAAGATCGCGTTCCCAGTTGACGCCGAAGTAGTGCTTGTCGTCGATGTTCGCACCGATACCGAAGTCGCTCATCAGCTCGACCGAGCGGTCGATGATGATCGGCAGCGGCAGGTTCAGCGGGCCGAGGGAACCGGCGCCGGCGCCAATGGCGTCACGCAGTTCGGCATCGGACGCCATGACCAGCGGGCTGGCAACGCCAGGCTGGTTGGCGGCCTTGATTTCGTTGAGTTCGTGGTCGCCACGGATGATCAGGGCAATCAGCTTGCCTTGCTCTTCGGCGTGGACGATCAGGGTCTTGATGGTCTTTTCAATCGGCAGATTGAATTTTTCCACCAGCGCGGCAATGGTCTTGGTGTCTGGCGTATCGACCAGGCGCAGTTCTTCGGCTGGCGCTGGGCGCGAGGTTTCGCGAGGCACGGCCTCGGCCTTCTCGATGTTCGCCGCGTAGTCGGAGCCGTTGCTGAAGACGATATCGTCTTCACCGGATTCGGCCAGCACGTGGAATTCGTGGGAGCCGGCGCCGCCGATGGAGCCGTTGTCCGCTTCAACCGGGCGGAACTTCAGGCCCAGGCGGGTGAAGACATTGCAATAAGCCTGGTGCATGCGGTCGTAGGTGACCTGCAAGGACGCCTGGTCGGCGTGGAAGGAGTAGGCGTCCTTCATGATGAACTCGCGGCCGCGCATCAGACCGAAGCGTGGGCGGATTTCATCGCGGAATTTGGTCTGGATCTGGTACAGGTTCAGCGGCAGCTGCTTGTAGCTGCTCAGCTCGTTGCGAGCCAGATCGGTGATCACTTCTTCGTGGGTCGGGCCGGCGCAGAAATCGCGACCGTGACGGTCTTTGAAGCGCAGCAGCTCCGGGCCGTATTCTTCCCAGCGACCGGATTCCTGCCACAGCTCAGCCGGCTGAGTGCTCGGCATCAACACTTCAAGCGCGCCCGCGGCGTTCATTTCTTCGCGAACGATGGCTTCAACCTTGCGCATCACCCGCAAGCCCATCGGCAGCCAGGTGTACAGGCCGGAAGCCAGTTTACGGATCATGCCGGCGCGCAGCATCAGCTGATGGCTGATCACGACCGCGTCGGAAGGCGTTTCTTTCTGTGTGGCGAGCAAATATTGACTGGTGCGCATGGTAGGCCGTTGTCGGTTGCTGAAGACTGGAAGTGACGGAGCATTGTACGGGCGAGTTCCGCTGGCGTACAGGATTGCGCTCGGAGGGGGCAGGGGCTACTGCGAAAAGTGCGCAACCCCCGGGATTTTCTAGGATTCTTCGCCGACTGCAGTGCTGTTGGCGGAGCTTTCGGGCTCGGGTTTCGGCCCGGCGCGGCGGCTCTCCTGGAACCAGTGAATGGCGATCAGGATCAGTGTCGGTACCCCGAGGATCGCGGTGATGAGAAAGAAGTCGTGATAGCCGAACTTTTCCACCATGACTCCGGAATAGCCGCCGATCAGGCGCGGCAGCAGCAGCATGATGGAACTGAGCAGGGCGTACTGGGTGGCGGAGAACTTGAGGTTGGTCAGGCTCGACAGGTAGGCGACGAAGGCTGAAGTGGCCATGCCTGAACTGAAGTTGTCCAGGGAAATGGTGACGATCAGCATCTTCAGGTTCGGGCCCATGTCGGCAAGCATGAGGAACAGCAGGTTGGTCCCGGCCGATGCGGCGCCGCCGATGAACAGGATCGGCAGGATGCCGAACCGCACGATCAGCAGGCCGCCCATGCCGGCGCCGAGCAGGGTCATGATCAGCCCGAAGATCTTGCTGACCCCGGCGATCTGGTCTTTGGTGAAACCCTGGTCGATGTAGAACACGTTGGCCATGACGCCCATGACCGTGTCCGACATGCGATAGGTGGCAATCAGCCCCAATAGCAGAAAGGCTTGCCAGCGATAGCGCAGGATGAAGTCGTTGACCGGCGTCAGCACCGGCGCCAGGCCCCGGCGGCCCATGGCCGAGAGGCACAGGGTGCTGAGTGTGATGTAGAGGATGGCCCGCAGGAAGGCGCGGTCTTCCAGCAGCAGGTCCAGCAGGCTGACGCCGTCGAAGATCACGCTGGCGAAGTCGGTGTTGTACAGCTGGGTGAAGGTTGCGGGAACGGAAACCAGTAGCACGATCAGCACGAATACCGAGATCAACTGGTGAGCGAAGCTGTAGCGCCCGGCGGACAGTTGGGTGCGCAGCGGCACCGCGGGTTCACGCATCAGCAAGGTGGTGATCAGGGCCGGGATCATCAGCGCCCCGAACAGCACGTAGGTGCCGGTCCAGGCCGAGTGCTTGTAGCTGAAACCGGTGGAACCGAAGCCCTCGGCGAAAAACAGTGCGCCGGCAGTGGCCAGCAGCACGGCAACTCGATAGCCGGACATGTAACTGGCTGCCAGGGCGGCCTGGCGGCTGTCGTCGGCGATTTCCAGGCGGTAGGCGTCGATGGCGATGTCCTGGGTGGCCGAGGCGAATGCCACGATCACCGCAATGGCAATCAGCCAGGAAAGGTGCTTTTGCGGGTCGCAGAAACCCATGCCGATCAGGCCGAGAATCACCAGGGTTTGCGCCAGTACCAGCCAGGAACGACGTCGACCGAGCTTGCCCAGGAGGGGCAGGCGCCATTGGTCGAGCAGGGGCGACCATACCCACTTGAAGGCATAGGCCAGGCCGATCAGGCTGGCATAACCGATGGTTTCACGGGCCACACCGGCCTCGCGCAACCAAACCGAAAGAGTCGAGAACACCAGCATGTAAGGCATGCCGGCGGCGAAACCAAGCAGCAACAGCACGAGCGTCGAGGGGCTGGCATAGGCGGCAAGTGCGGCGCGCCAGGTTTTACGGGGCATGGGCTGAAGTCTGCCTCAGATTACGGAAACAAAGCGCGCACTCTAACCGCTGTGCTCCACCGGGCGCCAGCCATGGCGCTGAATATCCACGCGATTGTTCAGGATAGAGACACCTTCGCCACGCAGTCTGGCCCGCTGTTCGTCGCCCGAGGGACTGCCGGCCGGCAAGCTCAGGCGACCACCGGCGCCGAGCACTCGATGCCAGGGCAGGCTGGTGTCGGCGGGTAACTGGCTGAGGGTGCGCCCGACCCAGCGTGCCGCCCGTCCCAGGCCTGCCATCTCCGCCAGTTGGCCGTAGCTCACCACCCTGCCTTCGGGGACCTGGGCCAGGGTCAGGTACAGCGCCGTACGTCGGATCTGTGCAGGGCTTTGCGGCTCTTCGCTGTGTTCGGTCACATTCGCGGTTCCAGATAATAGAGGAGGGACGCTGGTCGGCTGTGGTGATCAAAGCCGGATGAGTATTGAACTCACTCTCAATACCCGGGTCAGTCCTGACTAAGGCTTGTTCAGCAGGAATAATGCCGTTTTTTTCGCAAGATCGAGTCCTCTATTGCTTATGTTGCCTAGAACTTTGCTGTGTTTCGCGGTGCTCAGCGCCTCCATGCCTGTATTGGCCGATACCGTGTGGTTGAAGAACGGTGATCGCCTGAGTGGCAAGATCAAGGTGTTCGACGGCGGCAAGCTGTTGATCCAGACCGACTATGGCGGCGCCATCAATATTGACTGGAAGCAGGTCAAGACTCTGGAGAGCGACCAGGAGCTGCTGGTCAAGCAGGATGCCTACACCGGGGAGAAGGCCAAGTCGCTGCAGGCGGCGGACGAAGGCAAGGTGATCCTGGCCAACGGCGAGGCGCCCAAGACGGTGGAGCTGGCGAGCATCCAGCAGATCATGAAGCCCAAGCCGCTGGTGGAAGACATGGTCTGGAAAGGCAACGTCGATGTGGCCATGGACTACAAGCGCGCCGAAAAGAACACCGATGACTACGACATCGACTTCAAGACCTCGGCACGTCACGGGGCCTGGCGCCACAATGCCCAGGGCGAATACAACCGTGAGTTCCAGGATCATGTGGTGACCACGGACAACTGGAGCGCCGAGTACGCTCTGGACCGTTTCATCACGGAAAAGTGGTTCTGGGAAGGGCGCCTGACCTACAAGCGGGACAAGGTCGAGGACCTGGCGCGGCAGCGGGTGGTGGGTACCGGCCCCGGCTACCAGTTCTGGGATGATGAGCTGGGTGCGTTCTCCCTGGGCTCGCTGCTCAACCGTACCGATTACGAGTACGCCGATGGCGGCAAGGACAACTTCTATTCCCTGGCGATGAAGTGGGACTACAACCGTTACCTGATCGGCAAGCGGGTGGAGTTCTTCACCAATGGCGAGGTGGGGCGGCCGCTTTCGGGGGTGGCCGACTATGCACTGGATGCCGAGATGGGGCTGCGCTACAAGGTCACCGACTGGGCTTCATTGAACCTCAAGGCGGAAAAAGACCTGATCCGCGGTACCGAAGACAGCGATCTGGACAAGACCCGCTACACCGTGGGCTTTGGCGTGACCTGGTAACCCGGGACGCATGGGCGCCTTTTCAACGAGGGCGCCGACAAAAGTGACGGGCACAAAAAAGCCCCGCTGTTGAGGGCGGGGCTTTTTTACTGGATCAGTACAAGTTAGATAACTTGAACTTCTTCAGCTTGCATGCCTTTCTGACCGCGGGTAGCGATGAAAGAAACCTGTTGGCCTTCTTTCAGGCTTTTGAAGCCGTCGGATTGGATAGCTTTGAAGTGTACGAACAGGTCGTCACCGGATTGTGGAGTGATGAAGCCGAAGCCTTTTTCATCGTTGAACCACTTAACGGTACCGGTTTGGCGATTAGACATGGTGTATCTCCTTGGACAAAGTTAACTGCGACTCAGGAAAAGCCCTGGCCGAGACTGAGTGCAAAGAGCAGGAAAAATTCTTGGAGATGGTTGGATCGAAATTCAACATCGTGTAGAGATTCTCAGTGACACAAGCAGCACAGTGGCGCCACCTTAACCCTTTTTCCTGAACGTGCCAATGGTCAGTGCGAAGGTTTCTCGGTTTTCGTGACTGACGGCGGGGCGCTCGTCGCCCAGCCCTTGAAAATCGTGGCGTGAGGCGAGAAAAACGTCCCAGACTTTGAACCCGACCTCGCGCCCCGGTAAGATGCCAGACCGTTTTTTTTCACCTCGCTATTTCAGGACACCCGCCATGAGCATCAAATCGGACAAGTGGATTCGCCGCATGGCGCAAGAGCACGGCATGATCGAGCCCTTCGTAGAGCGCCAGATGCGTGGCGAAGGCCAGGATCGGCTGATCTCCTTCGGGGTGTCGAGCTACGGCTACGACGTGCGTTGCGCCGACGAATTCAAGGTGTTCACCAACATCAATTCGGCCACTGTCGATCCGAAGAACTTCGATGAAAAGAGCTTCGTCGACATCAAGAGCGACGTCTGCATCATTCCGCCGAACTCCTTTGCCCTGGCACGCACCGTCGAGTACTTCCGCATTCCGCGCAACGTGCTGACCATCTGCCTGGGCAAGAGCACCTATGCCCGTTGCGGCATCATCGTCAACGTGACCCCGCTGGAACCCGAGTGGGAAGGCCACGTGACCCTGGAATTCTCCAACACCACCACCTTGCCGGCGAAGATCTACGCCAACGAAGGCGTGGCGCAGATGCTGTTCCTGGAGTCGGACGAAGAGTGCGAAGTGTCCTACAAGGACCGTGGCGGCAAATACCAGGGCCAGCGTGGCGTGACCCTGCCACGCACCTGAGTTCGTCTGTCTGACGAATAGCGGGAATTCCTGAGCCGGCAGGCACTCTATTGGAGGTACTGCCGGTACGCGCAAGGCGTACCCGGCACAGCTCAGGAGTGCCCTCATGAAGATAGATCCGCGAATCAGTGCCACCTTGGCCAGGCTGGAACCCAATCAGGTTGGCGTACTGGCCTGGACCCTGCTGGCGCATCCTCCCGTCAGCATGGCCGGTGGCATTCCCGGCCAGCCGGATCCCGATTCCCCGCAACCCCTTGAACCCACCGAGCCGGGCGAACCGACCCTGCCCGACGAGCCGCCTCCCGCGCCTGTCGCCTGAAGCCCGTACCGCGCCCGCCCGGCCCAGAGCCTGAACGGGCGCGGTACCGCTGTTACTTCAGGTTGCCGCTGAGAAACTGCTGCAAGCGCTCGCTTTTCGGGTTGCCCAGCACGTCCTCCGGAGCCCCTTCTTCTTCCACCAGGCCCTTGTGCAGGAACAGCACCTGGCTGGACACCTTGCGCGCAAAACTCATCTCGTGGGTGACCATGATCATGGTCCGCCCCTCTTCGGCCAGGCCCTGGATCACCTTGAGCACCTCGCCTACCAGCTCCGGGTCCAGGGCCGAGGTGGGTTCGTCGAACAGCATGACCTCCGGCTCCATGGCCAGGGCCCGGGCGATGGCCACCCGTTGCTGCTGGCCGCCGGAGAGAAACGCCGGGTACTGGCTGGCCACCCGTGCCGGCAGGCCGACCTTGTCCAGGTAACGCCGGGCGCGTTCCTCGGCCTCCCTGGTGCTGACCCCCAGCACCCGGCGCGGGGCCATGGTGATGTTTTCCAGCACGGTCATGTGGCTCCACAGGTTGAAGTGCTGGAACACCATTGCCAGGCGGGTGCGAATCCGCTGCAGCTCGGCCGGGTCGGCCACGTGCATGCCGTGGCGGTCGCTGACCATGCGGATCTGCTGGCCATCCAGGCTCATGGCGCCGTCATCCGGGGTTTCGAGAAAGTTGATGCAGCGCAGGAAGGTGCTCTTGCCCGAGCCGCTGGCGCCGATCAGGCTGATCACGTCGCCGGTCCTGGCCTTGAGGGAAACACCTTTGAGCACTTCATTGTCGCCATAGCATTTATGCAGGCCTTCAACGGTCAATTTGTACATGGGGGCGTGCATCCTCAAGGCGAAAGTAGGTAACCGCTGCGATAGGCCTCGCGACCGGCGACATGGGCGATCACCATGCCTGCGGTGGCCATGCGTCGCAGCGAGCGGGCGTACATGAGCCCGGCGTTGTTGCAATGGATGGGGGTGACCCGGTCGTGGATCGGGTCGATGATTTCGGCCACCAGTTGCCCGGCCTCCAGGTATTCCCCCGGCAGGGCGTTGAACACCAGCAGCCCGCCTACCGGGGTCGCCACCGGTTCGACGCCGGCCAGGGGCGTGGCCGGGAAGGGCAGCTCGGGCAGTGGCGGCGCTTCACCGGCGATGGCCCCAAGCCGGGTCAGGTAGTCGATCAGGGCCTGGCAGTCGAGGCTGGCCAGGCCGTGGTTGACGTCGCCCTGGCCGCGCAGCTCGACGGTCACCGCAAAGCTGCCTGTCGGGATGGCGAAACGCTCGCCGAAGCGCTGTTGCAGTTGCCACCACAGCAGGCTGAAGCATTCGTCGAACGACCAGGCCGCGGAGTCGGTGGCCAGCAGGCAGGCTTCGGCGCCCAGGTAGCGAGCCAGCGGCTCCACCCGGGGCCAGGCTTCGGGGGTGGTGTAGAGATGCGCCACAGCCTCGAAGTCGCAATGCAGGTCCAGCACCATGTCGGCATCGCAGGCCAGCCGTTGCAGGGTCAACTGCAGGGACTGCAGTTGGGTTTGCGGCCGCTGGCGCGCCAGGGCATCGATCAGGTGACGGCGGATCAGTTCAAGGTTGTGTTCAGGGTCGGCATTGAGCAGCCCTTCGATGGCATCGCCGACTTGTTCGCCCAGGTCGGCGAAGCCGCGGTTGAAGTTCTGCCCGCTTTCCAGCTGGTAGCGGCCCAGGGGCACATCCATCAGCACCTGTTCCAGGCCCACCGGATTGGCCACCGGCACCAGGACGATTTCCTGGCGCAGGCGCCCGGCGGCTTCCAGCTCCGCCAGGTGTTGCTTGAGGTGCCAGGCCACCAGCATGCCGGGCAACTCGTCGGCGTGCAGGGAGGACTGGATATAGACCTTGCCGGCGGCCTGGGGCGGGCCGAAGTGAAAGCTGTGAACCTGGCGCGCGGTGCCCGGCAGCGGGGCGAGCAGGTCGTGGATTTCGTGGCGCATTGACGGTTTTCCTGCAGCAAGTCCTAGTGGGTCGGCCCGAGGAAAGCCAGCCAGCGGCGTTCGGCGAGGCGGAACAGGCCCACCAGGGCGAAGGTCACGCACAGGTAGATGATGGCGGCGATGCCGAACGACTGAAATGTCAGGAAGGTCGCCGAGTTGGCGTCGCGGGCGATTTTCAGAATGTCGGGAATGGTCGCGGTGAAGGCCACGGTGGTGGAGTGCAGCATCAGGATCACTTCGTTGCTGTAGTAGGGCAGCGAGCGGCGCAGGGCCGAGGGCATGATCACATAGGCGTACAGCTTCCAGCCGCTCAGGCCATAGGCCTTGGCCGCTTCGACTTCGCCGTGGGCCATGCTGCGGATCGCTCCGGCGAAGATCTCCGTGGTGTAGGCGCAGGTGTTCAGGGCGAAGGCAAGGATGGTGCAGTTCATTGCATCGCGAAAGAACGCATCCAGGACTGGCTGTGCGCGAATCGCGGCGATGCTGTAGATCCCGGTGTAGCAGATCAGCAACTGGATATAGAGCGGTGTGCCACGAAACAGGTAGGTGTAGAACTGCACCGGCCAGCGGATGTAGCGCTTGGGCGAGACCCGGGCGATGGACAGCGGGATCGACACCAAAAAGCCGATGCAGATCGAGGCACTGAGTAGCCACATGGTCATGGCCAGGCCGGTCACGTGGTAGCCATCGCTATAAAGGAAGGGACGCCAGTATTCCTGCAGGAGTTCGATCATCGCACGGCCTCCCGGGCGCCGGCGGCGTAGCGCCGTTCAAGCCTGCGCAGGACAAAGTTGGAGGCACTGGTGATCAACAGGTAGATCAGCGCCGCCAGAACCAGGAAGTAGAAGAGTTGGTAGGTGCTCTTGCCGGCGTCCTGCGCAGCCTTGACCAGGTCGGCCAGGCCAATGATCGATACCAGGGCCGTGGCCTTGAGCATCACCATCCAGTTGTTGCCGATGCCTGGCAGGGCAAAGCGCATCATTTGCGGAAAGACCACGAAGCGAAAGCGCTGGCCGCGTTTCAGGCCATAGGCGGTGGCCGCTTCCACCTGGCCCCGGGGCACGGCAAGGATCGCCCCGCGAAAGGTTTCGGTGAAGTAGGCGCCATAGATGAAACCCAGGGTGATCACCCCGGCGCTGAAGGGGTTGATCTCGATGTAGTCCCACTCCATGAAATCGGTAAAGGAGGTCAACCAGGTTTGCAGGCTGTAGAAAATCAGCAGCATCAGGACCAGGTCCGGTACGCCGCGGATCAGGGTGGTGTAGAGCTGGGCCGGAACCCGCAGCAGGGCAACGCTGGACAATTTGGCGCTGGCGCCGATCAGGCCCAGCAAAACGCTGACCAGCAGCGACAACACCGACAACTTGATGGTCATCCAGGTACCTTCCAGCAGCAGAGGGCCGAAACCCTTCAGGCTGAGCGCGGAAAGCCCCAGGTTTTTTAGAAGTTCTTCGAGCATCGATCTGTGACCCGTAGCGATAAAAAAAGCGCCCATCGAGGATGGGCGCCGACAGGTTATTTACCGCTGTAGAGGTTCAGGTCACCGAAGTGTTTTTTCTGGATGGTGGCGTAGGTGCCATCATCGTGTAACGCTTTGATACCTTTATCCAGAAGCGCTTTCAGCTCTTTGTTACCTTTCGAGATACCCACTGCGGTCCTGGCCGGCAGCAGCGGGTCGTCCACCGGCTTGCTGATCTCATAGTCAGCGCCTTGCGGTGACTTGAGGAAGCCCAGTTCGGCCTGCAGCATGTCCTGGATCGAGGCATCGAGGCGCCCGGAAGTCAGGTCGGCATAGACCTGGTCCTGGTTCTGATAGGCCTGGGTCTTGACCCCGGCCTTGTCCAGCACGGCCTTGGCGTAGGCTTCCTGGATGGTGCCCTGCTCGTAGCCGACGGTCTTGCCCTTGAGCGAGGCGGTGTCTTCGCTCAGTCCCGAGCCTTTCTTGAACACGAATGCGGTGGGGCCGGAAAACAGTTCGTTGGAGAAGTCGATGACTTTCTCGCGAGCCGGGGTGACGGTCATGGACGAGATCACACCGTCGAATTTATTGGCCTTGAGGCCTGGAATCATGCCGTCGAAGTCACTTTCGACCCACTTGCACTTGACCTTCAGCTCGGCACAGATGGCATTGCCCAGGTCGATGTCGAAACCCACCAGGCTGCCGTCGGCGGCCTTGGATTCGAAGGGGGCGTAGGAAGGGTCGACGCCGAAGCGCAGTTCCTTGTATTCCTTGGCCAGCGCGGAGCCGGCGGCCATGCAGAGAGCCAATGCAGAAAGGGTCAGCAATGCTTTTTTCATTATTCAATCCCTAAGAACCAATATGAGCGCTTGTGGCGCATGAGTACTGTTACTGGACCGCATAAGACTTAATGAAAGTAGCAATTTCCGAACCAGAGTCCCGAACAGGTGTTTTAAAAGCGCTGGAAAGCAGCGACACGAGGGAACCCGTGCGCCGAGATGGGGCGTGATTTTTGGCAGGCGCCAATAAGGTGCGAAGGGGTGGGCAATCTACGATGGGCGAACTGACAGGGCTGCCAGTGCCAAGCGCGGTTGAGGGCGCCGGTGAGCTGTTCGTTTTGGAGCAGGCCCGCTTGCACAGGACGTGCAAGCGGGTGGGGGAAGGTTACTTGCCTGGAACCAGGGTCAGGCGGGTCTTGCCGTAGCTGCGCTCGAAGTTCTGCGGTTGCATCGGCAGGCTCAGGTACTGGGCCTTGAGCCAGCCGTCGATGCCGTTGGCATAGTTGGGGCTCACCGGGTTGCCGGACTGGCCGCTGCTGTTGAGGCCCATCAAGGGTTCGCTGAGGCCGAAATCCACGATCAAGCGCAGGGCCGGTGTATCGGTGATGGCAAAATCCTGCCCCCAACGGTACGCGGCGCTGTTGATGGTGTTGTGGTCGCCCCCGGCCTGAAGCGGGCCACGGATCTGCCGGCCATTGGCGTTGGTCCACTGGTAGCTGTGCAGCTTGCCCCATTGCCAGGCCTTGCGGTCGGCGCCCAGCAGTTGCTCGCCGGAGCTGATGGCGGCTGCCAGGCTACGGGCGAGGATGGCTGGCTTGTCTTCCTTTTGCGCGGTGCGCGAATCGTCCCAGAACGGGCTGTCTTCCTGGCCCAGCAGGTGGTCGGCCTGGGCCGAGTAGGAAAGGTTGCCGTTGGCGACGAAGGCTTGCCAGGCGTCACTGGACTCGGGGCCGAGCTTGTCGAGGAAGATCTGCTTGGCGCTCTCCTGCAGGAACAATTCGTACAACGCCGCGTCGGCCGAGCCGGCGCTGACCTTGCCGTCGAACGCCAGCAAGCGGCTATAGGCTTCCCTGGCCTTGGCGCGTTCGGTATCGGGCAAGGCCTCGATGGCCTGCTTCAGCGGCTGGGCCATGCCCGGAGCTTCGAACATCTTTTTCAGTTTGGCGGCGAACAGCGTGCTTTGGTCGTACTGCAGGGCGATCAGGCTGCGGTTGTCCTGCTTGCCGCTGGAGGCCAGACCGGCCATGCGCTCGGCCCGTTCCGGGGCGTGCCAGGAATTGGACAGCTGCATGCCGTAGCCCCGCGAGATCACTCGCTGGTTGGCGGTGGCGATCCAGCCCTGGGGCGGGTCCTGGTCGTAGGGGTGGAGCATCGGGTCGGCGTAGCCGTCCCAGTCGTAACGGCCATCCCAACCCGGTGAGGGCAGCAAGCCTTCGCCTTCGCGGCGGTTGGGGAAGCGCCCGGTGACTTGCCAGCCGATGTTGCTGGCGTCGGCAAACACCATGTTCAGGGCGATGGCGCGGATTTCCCGACTGGCATCCGAGGCCTTCTCGACGTTCTGCGCCCGGGACAGGTCGAAGAAGGCGTCCAGGGTCTTGTCGTCCTTGAGCTCCGGCGTCTGCAGGGCCAGGCCGAAACCGTTACCGAGCGCTGCCCCCAGCGCGCTGTTGAGCAGCGGGCCATGGCGGGTTTCGTACACGGCTTCGCGAATCGGCCGCTGGCCTTTGACGAAGTAGGTTTCGTTGCGCACGGTCACCGGCTGCCATTTGCCGTTGTTCTGGTAGTACAGGGCGTTGCCCTGGCGCTTGAGCTTTTCCAGGAACAGGTCCTGGTTGTCTCCCTCCACCGAGCTCATGCTCCAGGCCACCTTGCCGTTGAAGCCCTGGAGAATCGCCGGCAGGCCAGCGATGGAAGCGCCAGCGGCCTGGTATTTCGGCGCGCGGATCTGGGCGTAGTACCAGGCTTGCAGGTGGCTGTCGGCGGCCAGCAGGCTGCGGCCGGTGCGGCTGCGCTGTGGGGCGATGGCCAGGTTGCTGCCGCCGCGGGTGCCCAGGCTGTTGAGCTGGGCCAGACGGTTGATGGCGCGGCTGACTTCGTTCAGGCCCGGCACAGTGAGATTCAGGCCCTTGAGCTTGTCCGCTTCGGCCAGGGGCAGGGGTTCATCGGGATAGCTCGGAGTCAGCCACGGTAGTTTGTCGCTGCCGACTTTCTGCGCCAGCACCAGGGCGTTGATCTCTTCTTGCAGGTTGGCGGACTGGCCGAAGTTCAGCAGGCAGAAGATCAGCGCCGAATCCTCGGCTTTCCAGTATTCGGGGGTGTAGCCCTGGGCTGCTAGGTCCGGCGGCAGCTTGTCGCGATAGCGGAACAGGTAGGCGTTGACGCCCCGGGCATAGACCTCGAAGAAGCGCTTGATCCGTGGCGACGAAGCCTTGTACAGCTCATCGGCGCTTTTCTTCAGGTTGATCGCGCGCATCAGGCGGTCCACTTCCAGTGCGTCGGCACCGGACATTTCGGCCAGGCGGCCCTGTGCCAGCAGGCGCAGGGTCACCATCTGGCCAATGCGGTCGCTGGCGTGCACATAGCCCAGGGTGAACAGGGCGTCATGGAAGCTGCTGCTTTCGATCAGCGGTACGCCGACCGCGTTGCGCCGCACGGAAACGTTCTGTGCCAGGCCCTTGAGCGGTTGCACGCCAGAGGTGGGGGGCAGGGTGTCTTGAGTGTTCCAGGACTGGCAACCGGCCAGGCTCAGAGCACTGGCCACTGCCGCGGCAACGCCGAACCGGGGAAGAAAATGTGAGAAGGCTGGCGAGGCCATGGCAAAGCTCCTGCGGGGGGTAGCGTCGATAAAGGCGCTACGTTAGTGAGCAGGCGAGTGCCGCGCAAGCGGGGGCAGGAGGTATTTCTCGACGACGCTGCAAATAGCGATCGCCGGCGCGTCGGCGCCTGGCAAAACCCGTAGGAGCCGGCTTGCCGGCGAAGAGGCCTTCTGGCCTTGGCTGGCCCTTGCGGGCACCGTGACTGGCAAGCCAGCTCCTGCAGGCACAAGGTTTAGGAGGCGGGATTGACCTGCTCTACCAGGGCATAGGCCCGCTCGGTAGCCGGTCGGGCCTGGATGCTGTTGAACCAGCGCTGCAGATGCGGGAAGTCCTCGAGTTTCTGGCTCTGCTTCTTGTAGGAAGCGATCCAGGGATAGATCGCCATGTCGGCAATGCTGTAGTCGCTGCCGGCGACGAACTTGCGGTCCGCCAGGCGCCGATCGAGCACGCCGTACAGGCGCGCGGTTTCATCCACATAACGTTTGATGGCGTAGGGGATCTTTTCCGGGGCGAACTGGCTGAAGTGATGATTCTGCCCAGCCATCGGCCCCAAACCGCCCATCTGCCAGAACAGCCATTGCAGGGCTTCCTGGCGCCCGCGCAGGTCCTGGGGCAGGAACTGGCCGGTCTTTTCCGCGAGGTACAACAGGATCGCCCCGGACTCGAACAGCGACAGTGGCTGGCCGCCATCGGCGGGTTGGTGGTCAACGATCGCCGGAATGCGGTTGTTGGGCGCGATCTTCAGGAATTCGGGCTTGAATTGCTCACCCAGGCCGATGTTCACCGGGTACAGGGTGTAGGGCAGGCCGGCTTCTTCCAGGAACAGGGAGATCTTGTGGCCGTTGGGGGTGGTCCAGTAATACAGGTCGATCATGGAACGCTCCAATTGGGATGTATCTGTGCTTAAGGACAGCAAACTCCGGCATTAGGTCGTCCTGTCTGCATTCGATGGCTTGCCTGAACAGCTAAGTGATGCTCAAGTGCGGCAAATTCAATGACCTCGACAGAGAAAAACATGCCCCTTCCGGCCAGCACCGCACTGATGCTCATCGACCAGCAGCAAGGCATCCTCCAGCCTCGGCTTGGCCCGCGCAACAACCCCGAGGCGCAGGTGCGGATGCTCGAACTGCTGGCCCACTGGCGCGCCCACGGCTGGCCGGTGATCCATGTGCAACACCTGTCGCGTTCGCCGGATTCGGTGTTCTGGCCCGGGCAGTCGGGGGTGGAGTTTCAACCGTGCTTTGAGCCCCGGGACGGGGAATGGCGGGTTCAGAAGCAGGTGCCGGATGCGTTTTGCGCCAATTCGCTGGAAGCGGATTTTCGGCGCGAGGGGATTGCCGGGTTGGTGATTGTCGGTGTTGCCACCAACAACTCTGTGGAGTCGACGGCGCGTACGGCTGGCAACCTGGGCTTTGCCGTGTGGGTGGTGGCCGACGCCTGCTACACCTTCGACAAGCCCGACTTCAGCCGTCGGGCCCGTAGTGCCGAGGAGGTGCATGCCATGTCGCTGGCCAATCTGGATGGCGAGTACGCCACCGTCCTGGACCTGTCGCAGTTGCTGGCCCAGGAGGCCGGGCGCAGCTGAAGGCGCAAGTGCTCAGGCAGGCCCCGCCCGCGCTCAGGTCAGGCGCCGTGGCACTTCTTGAATTTCTTGCTGCTGCCGCATGGGCAAGGGTCGTTGCGGCCAACGTCTTTCAGTGCGTTGCGTACCGGCTCCTGGTGGGCGTGGTTGCAGTGCGGGCCGTGAACATGGCCATGGTCGTGATCGTGGTGGTCATGATCGTGGTTGCAGTCAGGTCCATGGACATGAGGTTGCTGGGTCATTGCGGGTTACTCCGGGATAAAATCGCCGGGAATTATCACGCCATTGCGCTTCAGGTGCACGTCCTGGCCGATGAATAATCCGATTTCCAGTTCCCCTTCGAGGCGGTAGGGGATAGGTCGCTCGGGCTTGCGCAGCAATTTCACCACATCGCGGATCTGCGGCCACAGGTTGGTCCGCACCGGCACCTTGAAAAAGCGGCTGCTGTGGGGCGTGACGGTGAACCAGTGTTCGTGCTCGCCTTCGCTGAGCAGGAAGCGCTCCAGGTAGACCTTGTAGGTCAGGCGACGCACGGTCAGGTCGCTGTCGTTGGGGTTATCCACCCGCAGGTGCAGGGTGAAGCGTTGTTCCAGCAGGTTGGCCTTGACCACCTCGACCTTGACCAGATGCACCGTCGGGTCGACGGACTCATCGCTGAACCAGGAGGCACAACCCGTCAGGCCCAGCGCGCCGAGCAGGCACAAGGTTCGTAACGCACGCAGCTCACCGATCATTGCAAGACTCCCTCTGGATGCCGGTGCCCATCCTGGGCCCGGGTTGGTATCGGCCAGTCGCGGCTCAGCGGCTGAAGTAGCTGGCGCAGCACTTCTTGAACTTGTGCCCGCTGCCACAGGGGCAGGCGTCGTTGCGGCCGGATTTGAGGGGAACCGTGGGGTCGATGAAATACCAGCGTCCCTGGTTCTGCACGAAGGATGAGCGTTCGCGGTGGCTATGCTCGCCCTGGCTGTCGTGCCAGCGGGCAGTAAAGGTGACAAAGGCATGCTCGGGCTGGCCGCCGAAGACTTCCGAGCTTTCGACCTGCAACCCCAGCCAGGTGCTTTGGGCGCTCCAGTCGCTGATGGACTGGCGATCCAGGCCCGCCTGTTGCGCCGGCAGGGTGGTGGCCAGCAGGTAATCCACCTGCCCCAGCACATAGGCGCTGTAGCGCGAACGCATCAGGGCTTCCGCGCAGGGCGCGGGATGGCCGGCATGGTAGTGGCCGCAGCAGGCATCCAGCAGGTTGCCGCTGCCGCAGGGACAAATCGAGGCACTCATTGTGTTACCACCAATACTTTCCAAAGTTTTCCGGGTTTGCCCAGAAGCGTGAATTGAGCCAATCGGGCACTTGCTTGTATTCAAGCAGATCGTAGGTGAACAGGGTCAGGACCTGTTCATCGCGCTGAAAGCGTTCGCTGGCCTGCAACGCCAGGGAATAGAAGTCGGTTTCCTGCCAGCCGCAGGCCTGCAGATCGGCCAGCACGGCGATCCGGCTGGCATTGAGGTTGCGGATGCCTCCCAGCAGGTTCAGGCCGTCGCGCTTGGGCAAGTGCTCCAGGCAATCCACGGCCAGGGCCAGGTCGAAACGCCGCGCTGCCAGTTCCGCAGGCAGAGGGCCGGGTGCCGCCTGGGCCACTTGGGTCGAGGGGTGGGCCTCCTTGAAGGCAGCCAGGGCGGGGAAGTCGCTGGCACCGATCAGCAGCAGCTGTTGTGGTGCGTAGCGATCCAGCAAAGCCGCCAGGGCCTGCTGCGGGGTACGGTCGGAAATGCCGGCGCTCATCTTAGCTCCTCGGTCAGAACGCTAAAGACTAGCGTGCCGGCATCTGCGGGCCTAGAGCGGTTCACCACTAAATCGGCGAACCTCCCGTGTTTACGGGGCGAAACCGGTGATAGCCAGGTGCTGGCGCAGATGAAATGCGCGGTCTTTACTCCGTGAATCGGCCTTGAGCCGATCCCTCAGGAGAAATCAGATGAGCATCATTCGGACGGCAGTACCCCTGGTTCTGTTAACCAGTGTGTTGACTGGTTGTGCAGGTTTGCAGAAAACCGACTGGCCGATCTGCGCCGCGGTAGGTGGCGTCACGGGCGCGGCGCTGGGCGCCACCGAAAGCTCCTCGTGGGCGGGCGGCGGCGCACTGGTGGTCGGTGGCCTGGCGGGTGCGTACTGCTGGGTAAAAGGTGATGGCGACGAGGACGGCGATGGCGTGCCGGACAGCCGCGACAAGTGCCCACACACACCCAGAGGCGTCCAGGTCGATGCCAACGGCTGCCCACCACCGCCACCGGTGGTAGAAGAGGTGGTAGTGGTCAAGGAAGAAACCATTGTCATTCGTGATGTGCACTTCCATTTCGACTCGGCCAAGCTGACCGATGCCGACAAAACCAAGCTCAACACCATTGTCACCCGACTGAAACAGGAGGCGTCGAGTGCCCAACTGCGAGTGACCGGCCATACCGACAGCGTCGGCAGCGATGCCTACAACCAGAAACTCTCGGACAAGCGCGCCCACTCGGTCGTGGAGTACCTGATCAGCAACGGCATTCCCCGCAGCAGCTTCGTCTCGGTAACCGGTGCCGGTGAAAGCAAGCCAGTGGCGGATAACAAGACCGCCGAAGGCCGGGCGATGAACCGTCGTACGGAAATCCAGATCAACCGCTGAAACCCCAGGGCCTGTGCGGCGACGAGCCGCACGTGGCCGCCTCTGCTCCTGTGCCAGGACCATGCTGATGGCGCAGGAGCCTTTGATCCCGGTGCCTTCTCGGCGATGGGCTCAGCCTGTCTGTAACGGGCGATCCTCGTCGATCCGGTGGCTAAACAGCCACTTCGTGAAGAATTTTCATTCCCCTCTGGCTTACCCCCGGGATAAGTCGTTACTGTGCGCGCAAAGAATAATTCACGAGGGGAGCGTATGAAGGTTTTATGGGGGCTGGGGAAGTTTCTGACCTTGGTTTTCTGGTTGGTGGTGCTGATCAACCTGGCCAGGCCGTTGATCAACCCGCTGCATCTTCTAGTGAATCTGGCGGGCAGCCTGTTGCTGCTGACCCATTTGCTGGAACTGCTGCTGTTCAACGGCAGCCTCAAGGATCGGCCACATCCCTGGCGTGACCGGCTGTACATCCTGCTGGTGGGGATCTTCCACCTGCAGACTCTTCCTGCTCCTGTCGTTGTCGAGGCCGACCATGCGTAAGCTCTGCCTGCTGGCTCTTTTCTGCAGCCCCCTGGCCATGGCCCAGGTGGTCAAGGTCGAAACCAACTCCCTGATGCGTCTGCCCAATACCGCCAGCACTCTGCAACTGGAGCGGCTGGAAGTGGCGGACTATGGCACCTTGCTGATCCCGGCCAATGTCACCGAACTCAAGGTGGACGAACTGCGGCTGGGGCATGAGGCGCGGATCGCCATCGTCCCTACCGAACAGAGCCTGCACTTGACTGTCCGCCGTGCGGAGCTGGAAGCGGGCAGCCAGATCACTTCCCGCGGCGCGCCGGGTACCTACCTGAAGGCCGCCAAGCCGGGGCGCAACCTGAACCTGCGCATCGAGTCGTTACAGGCCGAGACGCTGTCCGTGGACGCCCGGGGTGGTGCCGGTGCGCCGGGTTATGTCGGTCTGGATGGCGCCAATGGCCAGGAACCGGGCTGCACCTGGGGCAGCGCGGGGCGTGGGGCTGACGGTGACAATGGCGGCGATGGCCGTCCTGGTGCGGCAGGCGCCCAGGTCCGGGTGGAACTGCCGCGGGACTTCCCCAGCGAGCAGATCAAGGTCTGGGTCGATGGTGGCGCAGGCGGGCTGGCCGGTGCCGGTGGCAAGCCGGGTGCGGGCGGCAAGTCCAAGGGGTGCCTGGTGTACCGCACCGACGGTGGCAAGAGCGGACGGCCCGGCGCCCAGGGGCAGCCCGGCCCGGCCGGCGAGCCTGGCGCGCTGACGGTGCAGCGCCTGTAACGTAACGTTTGCGTTGAACCTTGCCCGGCCGCCCGCTTCTGTAGCGGGCGGCCTGTTTTCAGAAGGTCGGCCGGGCCGCCGCCAGGGCGACCAGCACCAGACCGATGATCAGGTTGCTGCCCACCAACCGGCGGATCTTGCCCAGCGCCGCGGCACCAGCGGGCCAATCCTCGGCCGCTACTGCCTTGCGCAGCTCCGGCAACTGCAAGGACTGGATGCGGATGAACAGGGCGGTCATCACCAGGTACAGGCCCATCATGATCTGCACATACTTGGGCGCGGTTTCAAAGCCGCTGAAGCGCAAATGCAGCAGGCCGATACCGCTGATCGGCAACAGCACCACGGCGATCCACACCCAGACGAAAAAACGCGGAAACACTTGCGCCCACAACTTCAGCCGCGCCGGCCCCTCCAGGGCCACCATGGCCGCCGGGCGCAGGACCATCCAGGCGAAGAACATGCCGCCGACCCAGACCAGGGCGGCCAGGACATGCAGGGTGTAGGCAAGGGCGAAAGGGGTCATTCGGGTACTCCGTTCTGCGCGGGATGAATTAGCGGGGTATGATAGCGGCCGATTCGAACCACTGAAAATTTATCCAGCGTTTTGTGCGCCCGAAAAACCATGATCAGCAACGAACTCAAAACCACGATCCAGGGCGCCTACTCGCGTTTTCTCGAAGCCAAGAGCCTCAAGCCGCGTTACGGCCAGCGCCTGATGATCGCCGAAGTGGCCAAGGTCCTGGGTGATATCGACACCGACGACGAAGGCCGGCGCAGTGGCGACCCGGCGGTGGTCGCCGTGGAAGCCGGCACCGGTACCGGCAAGACCGTGGCCTACAGCCTGGCGGCAATTCCCACGGCCAAGGCCGCCGGCAAGCGCCTGGTGATCGCTACCGCCACCGTCGCCCTGCAGGAGCAGATCGTCTACAAGGACCTGCCCGACCTGATGCGCAACAGCGGGCTGAACTTCAGCTTCTCCCTGGCCAAGGGCCGCGGTCGCTACATGTGCCTGTCCAAGCTCGACATGCTGCTCCAGGAAGGCCACGCCCAGACCGCCACGGCCCAGCTGTTCGAGGAAGAAGGCTTCAAGATCGAAGTGGATGAAGCCAGCCAGAAGCTGTTCACCAGCATGATCGAAAAACTCGCCGGCAATAAATGGGACGGCGACCGCGACAGCTGGCCCACGGCCCTGGAAGACGCCGACTGGGCGCGCCTGACCACCGACCACAGCCAGTGCACCAACCGCCATTGCCCGAACTTCGGCCAGTGCGCCTTCTATAAGGCTCGGGAGGGCATGGGCAAGGTCGATGTGATTGTCACCAACCACGACATGGTCCTGGCCGACCTGGCCCTGGGCGGCGGCGCGGTGCTGCCGGACCCGCGCGACACCCTCTATGTGTTCGACGAAGGTCACCACCTGCCGGACAAGGCCATTGGCCACTTCGCCCATTACACCCGCCTGCGCTCCACTGCCGACTGGCTGGAGCAGACCGCCAAGAACCTCACCAAGCTGCTGGCCCAGCACCCGTTGCCGGGTGATCTGGGGCGCCTGATCGAGCAGGTGCCGGAGCTGGCGCGGGAGATCAAGACCCAGCAGCAGTTCATGTTCACCGCCTGCGAGCAGATCGCCGATTTCCGCACCGGCGAAGACATGGAAGGCCGCGAGCGGCCACGCCACCGTTTTGTCGGCGGGCTGATCCCCGAGCATATGCGCGAGATGGGCCTTGAGTTGAAAAAGGGCTTTTCCCGTCTCACCGACCTGTTCACCCGCCTGACCGAGTTGCTCAAGGAAGGCATGGATGGCGAGGTCAACATCGGTATCGCCAGCAACCAGGCCGAAGAGTGGTACCCGCTGTTCGGCAGCCTGCTGGCCCGTGCCTCGGGCAACTGGGAACTGTGGACCGCGTTCACCATCGAGGACCCGGAAGACAATCCGCCCATGGCCCGTTGGCTGACCCTGGCCGAAAGCGGCTCGCTGTTCGACATCGAGGTCAACGCCAGCCCGATCCTCGCTGCGGAAATGCTCCGGCGCAATCTGTGGAACGTGGCCTACGGTGCCCTGGTTACGTCGGCGACTCTGACTGCCCTGGGCACTTTCGACCGTTTCCGCATGCGTGCCGGCCTGCCGAAAAAGGCCGTGACCGCCGTGGTGCCGAGCCCTTTCCACCATGCCGATGCCGGGGTGCTGCGGGTGCCCGACCTGCGGGCCGACCCGCGGGACGCGCCGGCGCATACCGCGGCGATCATTCGCGACCTGCCGGAACTGGTGGAGGGCTCGCGAGGCACCCTGGTGCTGTTCTCCTCGCGCAAGCAGATGCAGGACGTGTTCGACGGCCTGGACCGGGACTGGCGCAAGCAGGTGTTCATCCAGGGCAACCTGTCCAAGCAGGAAACCCTGAACAAGCACAAGGCGCGGGTCGACGGTGGCGATTCCAGCGTGCTGTTCGGCCTGGCGAGTTTCGCCGAAGGGGTGGACTTGCCCGGGGCCTACTGCGAACACGTGGTGATCGCCAAGATCCCGTTCTCGGTGCCGGATGACCCGGTAGAGGCGGCGCTGGCGGAGTGGATCGAAGCCCGTGGCGGCAACCCGTTCATGGAAATCTCGGTGCCGGATGCATCCCTCAAGCTGGTCCAGGCCTGCGGTCGCCTGCTGCGCACCGAACAGGACCGCGGCACCATCACTCTGCTGGACCGCCGTCTGGTCACCCAGCGCTATGGCAAGGCTATCCTCAATGCCTTGCCGCCGTTTCGCCGAGAAATATCTTAAGCACGGCCCGCATATTTGCGTGCCGTGCTGTCTATTTCATGTCACCGCTTCAGCACCGGCCGTTCATCGGTCTTTAGGGAGAGCCAGGTTCATATGATTCGCCGTTCGTTGCCCGCTGTATTTGCCCTGTTGTTTGCCGCGCCCGTCTGGGCGGCCCCTGCCGGACAACAGACGCTGTTCAACTTTGTCCGACCTGCTGCTGTGGTGCAGGTGGCGACACAGGATGCCAGCCTGCCGCAATCCAACGCAGAGCAAACGGCCGAAGGCGAAGTGCTGCGGCGCATCATCTTCAACCCCACGAGCCGGCCGAGCCTGAGCCTGGCGCCCCAGAGCGGGGCCTGGGACTGGTCGCAGTCGGGAATGATGAGCCTGCGTATCCAGAGCGCGATGAACTGGGCCCTGACCCTCTACGTGACCATCCAGAGCAATGATGGCAAGACCCTGGTCAGCCGCGTCGACCTGCCGGCCGGTCCGGCGCAGACCCTGCTGGTGCCACTGGTGGCCAGCAGTCCGCTGAGCCAGGGCATGAAGGCCGCGCCACCGATGCCGATGACCCTGGACGGCCAGCGCATCCTGCTGGCCAGCAGTGAAGGGCAGCTGGACCGCAGCCAGGTGGTGTCGGTGACCTTGTCCATGGACAACCCCAAGGCGGCCCAGAGCATTCTGCTGGAGCGTTTCGGCGTGCAGGACAGCGAGGGGGTGATCAAGGCGGTCTACGGTTCCCTGGTGGATGCCTACGGTCAATCGACCCGGGCCCGCTGGCCGGAAAAGATCACCAGCGACGATCAGCTCAAGGCGGCCGACGCCAAGGAGCAGCAACAGCTCCAGGGCTGGCTGGGAGAGCGCGAGAAGGCTTCTCTGGACAGCTACGGTGGCTGGAACAAGGGGCCGAGCTTCAAGGCCAGCGGTTTCTTTCGCACGGAAAAACGAGATGGCCGCTGGTTCCTCGTGACCCCGCAGGGGCATCCGTTCTATTCCCTGGGGGTCAATACTGTGGCGCCCGACAACAACCAGACCTATGTCGCGGGCCGAGAATGGATGTTCGGCGCCTTGCCCAAGGACGACGAACCCCTGGCGGCGTATTACGGTGAAGGCGACAACCGTGGCGGCAATGGCGCCGACCAGGGCCGTGGCTATGGTTCAGGGCGCTGGTATGACTTCTATCAGGCCAACCTGCAACGGACCTACGGCAAGCCCTGCACCGCGGACAGCGCCACTGCGCAGCAGACGCCGGCCGACACCTCGCCGGCGCCCCAGGCAACTCCTTGCGTGGCACCGGCCTTCGACCAGAAACGCTGGGTTGGCCACACCCTGGACCGCTTGCAGGCCTGGGGCTTCAATACCATCGGCAACTGGAGCGCTCCGGCCCTGGGGCTGGCCGACCGGGTGCCTTACACCTTGCCGTTGTCGATCGTGGGTGATTACGCCAGCATCAGCACCGGCAGTGACTGGTGGGGCGGCATGCCGGATCCTTTCGACCCGCGCTTTGCCATGGCCACCGAACGTGCCGTGGCCATTGCCGCCCGCGACCATCGGGACGACCCCTGGCTGATCGGCTACTTTGCCGACAACGAATTGGCCTGGGCCGGCCCCGGCGACGATGCCAAATCCCGCTATGCCCTGGCCTACGGCACCCTGCGCCTGACCACCGACGTACCGGCCAAGCGCGCGTTTCTCAAGCAACTGCGGGACAAGTACCGCAACCAGGCCGGGCTGTCGAAAGCCTGGGGCATCGACCTGCCGGCCTGGGAGTTGATGGAAGACCCGGGGTTCGTGCCGCCGTTGCCGAGCCCGGAGCACCCGGAGATCGAGGCTGATTTCAAGTATTTCCAGAAGGTCTTCGCCGATACCTACTTCAAGACCATCTCCGACTCGCTGAAATGGCACGCCCCCAACCACCTGCTGCTGGGCGGGCGGTTTGCCGTGAGCAACCCTGAGGCCGTGGCTTCCTGCGCCCAGTACTGCGATGTCCTGAGCTTCAACATGTACACCCTCAAGCCCCAGGACGGTCAGGACTTTGCCTACCTGCGTAGCCTCGACAAGCCGGTACTGGTGACCGAGTTCAACTTCGGTTCCCGGGATCGCGGTCCGTTCTGGGGCGGTGTGACCGAGCTGGCCCGGGAAGAGGACCGTGGCCCGGCCTATGCCAACTTCCTCAAGCAGGCGGTCAGCGAGCCGTCGATTGTCGGCGTGCACTGGTTCCAGTACCTGGACCAGCCGGTGACCGGGCGCCTGCTGGACGGTGAAAACGGCCATTTCGGCCTGGTGGGCATCACCGATGTGCCGTTCCAGGGCTTTGTCGACAGCGTGCGCAAGAGCAACCTGCAGGCCATTGACCAGTTGGGCAAGGCCGCGGAGCAGGCTCGGGTCGAGGCGGAGCAGGCCGTGGCTGGCGAGCATGGGGGCGATGGTGCTGACAAAGGCCGCGCCGGCAAGGGCCCGGGCGGGCACGCCGGAGGCCATGCCGGCAACGGTCATTGACGTTCACAAGGCCTGAGCGGCTTTCCGGGAAACCCCGGGCAGCCCTCTGAAACGAGGGTTTGCCGGTGACAGCCGGCAGCTCGCCGGCTGTTCCCAAATGCCTTCGGGGCTGGAACAATGCGCGCCACGTTGTCGAGCTTTGTTGCAGGGGGAGTCAGGGGTGCAGATTCAAGGTCATTACGAGCTTAAATTCGAAGCGGTACGCGAGGCGTTCGCCGCCCTGTTCGAGGACTCCCAGGAGCGCGGCGCGGCGCTGTGCATCCAGGTCGGCGGGGAAACCGTCATCGACCTGTGGGCCGGTACCGCGGACAAGGACGGCGCCGAGGCCTGGCACAGCGACACCATCGCCAACCTGTTCTCCTGCACCAAGACCTTTACCGCAGTCACCGCGCTGCAGTTGGTGGCCGAGGGCAAGCTCAAGCTGGATGCGCCCGTGGCCGACTACTGGCCGGAATTCGCCGCGGCGGGCAAGGCAGCCATTACTTTGCGCCAGTTGCTCTGCCATCAGGCCGGCCTGCCGGCAGTGCGCGAGCTGTTGCCCGCGCAAGCCCTGTACGAATGGCAGACCATGGTCGATGCCCTGGCCGCCGAGCAGCCCTGGTGGACGCCCGGTGAGGGGCACGGCTACGCAGCCATCACCTATGGCTGGCTGGTGGGCGAGTTGATCCGGCGTGCCGATGGGCGCGGGCCGGGGGAGTCCATCGTGGCCCGGGTCGCCAGGCCTTTGGGGCTGGACTTCCATGTCGGCCTGGCCGATGAGGAGTTCTACCGCGTGGCGCATATCGCCCGTGGCAAGGGCAATATGGGCGATGCTGCGGCCCAGCGCCTGCTGCAAGTCACCATGCGCGAACCCGATGCGATGAGTACTCGGGCGTTTACCAATCCACCGTCTATCCTGACCAGCACCAATAAACCCGAGTGGCGGCGCATGCAGCAGCCGGCGGCCAACGGCCACGGCAATGCCCGCAGCCTCGCCGGGTTCTACAGCGGCCTGCTGGACGGCAGTTTGCTGGAAGCCGACATGCTCGAAGAGCTGACTCGGGAACACAGCCTGGGCATGGACAAGACGTTGCTGACCCAGACCCGCTTCGGCCTGGGTTGCATGCTCGACCAGCCCCAGGTTGCCAATGCCACCTTTGGCCTGGGCGCGCGGGCGTTCGGGCATCCGGGGGCAGGGGGCTCCATCGGTTTTGCTGACCCGGAGCATGATGTGGCGTTCGGTTTTGTGACAAATACCCTGGGGCCCTATGTATTGATGGACCCTCGGGCACAGAAGCTGGTGCGGGTTTTGTCGGATTGTCTGTAAAAAGGTTGCTGTTAAGAACTTTTTTGCTTAAACATGCTTGGAAAGCTGCAGGATGGAACCCTGTGGCTTTTATAATTTCCAAGCGTCTGTTTGTAACGGTTGTTTAGACCGAATTTTTTATCTCATTTTGTGGATATCCCATGTCGTCGAACAAGTCTCTAGCCTTGGCCATCTGCCTGACCGTCACCGGTTGCGCGCAAACCCCACAAAATGAAGCGGATGGCGGCCATTGGTGGTCATTCGGCTCCGATAAGGCCAGCAGCAAGGAAACCCCAGCTGCGCCTGAAAAACCGGTTGCCACCACTGAAGCCGCACCTGCCGCTTCTGCAAGCAAGCCTGCGGTAGTGGCCAAGGCCGCTGCACCGGCCCCTGCTGCCAAGAACACAGCCGCTGGCAAGCACCCGGCCCCTGCCGCCAAGGCCGCTGCTGGCGCCAAGCCGGCGCCTGTCGCTGCTGCCGAGCCCGCTCCAGCTCCAGCGCCGGTCGTTGCCGCAGCCCCTGCCGCTCCTGCCGCCAAGGCCGAGAGCAGCAAGTGGTGGTGGCCGTTCTCCTCCAAGGATTCTTCCGACAAGCCAGTGGCCGAAGCGAAGAAGGCCGAGCCTGCCCCAGCGCCGGCAGTGGCAGCGGCAGCCGACTCCGAAACCCACTGGTGGTGGCCGTTCCCCAAGAGCCAGCCCAAGCCTTTGAGCAAGGTCAATGTAGCGGACATCCCGATGCCCGACCCGAAAATCACCCAGGCCTGGCTGGACGACTACGAGCCACGCCTGCGCGAAGCGGTGAAGGACAGCAAGCTGCAGATCGAGCGTCGTGAAAACGTGCTGGTGGTCACTGCGCTGGTAGATGCCTCGTTCAACCCGGATCGTCCAGCCATGCTGCTGCCGGTCACCCTGGGTCCGTTCACCCGCGTCGCCAAGGCGGTGGAAGGTGATCCGAAGACTGCCGTATTGATTCTCGGCCATGCCGACGCCACCGGCCCGACCCTGGCCAACCAGAAACTGAGCCGTGATCGTGCCCAGTCCGTAGCGGCAATCTTCAGCCTCAGCGGCCTGAAGCAGGACCGCCTGATGCTGCGTGGCATGGGTTCGGTGATGCCGCGTGCCGCCAACGACAGCCCCCAGGGTCGCTCGCTGAACCGTCGGGTGGAAATCATGCTGACCCAGCGCAGCACCATGCTGGGCCTGCTGAGCAAGTACAACCAGCCGACGCCTTCCGAGACTGAAATGGTTGCCGTACAGGATGCCGTGCCTCCAGTACCCGCGGCTTCTGCCAAGAAAGCGGCGCCTGCGAAGAAGGCTACCGTGGCCAAGAAGCCGGCAGCCAAGAAGGCTCCGGTGAAGAAGGCCGCCGCCTCTTCGAAGACCGCAACGGCTACCGCCCAGGCTAAAAACTGATTTTCAAGGATAAGGAAGCAGGCATGACTCAGTCCCTGGCTGATATGCGCCGCGACTACACTCGCGACGGCTTGTCCGAGGCGCAGGCCCCGGCTGAACCTTTTGCGCTGTTCCACCAGTGGTTTGCCGATGCGGTGAAAACCGAGCAACCGCCGGTGGAAGCCAATGCCATGACCGTGGCGACCGTCGATACCGATGGTCGCCCTCACTGCCGCATCCTGTTGCTCAAGGGCCTGGATGAGCAGGGCTTCACCTTCTTCACCAACTACGAGAGCGCCAAGGGCCAGCAGCTGGCTGCACGGCCCTTCGCCGCCATGACGTTCTTCTGGCCGACCCTGGAGCGTCAGGTGCGGATTGAAGGGCGGGTGGTCAAGGTCACTCCACAGGAGTCCGATGCCTATTATCAGGTGCGTCCCCTGGGCAGCCGGCTGGGAGCCTGGGCTTCACCGCAGAGCCGGGTGATCGCCGATCGTGACGAACTGCAAGAGTTGCTCAAGGCCACTGAGGCTCGCTTCAGCGATAGCCAGCCCGATTGCCCGGAACACTGGGGTGGCTATCGCCTGCTGCCGGAGCGCATCGAGTTCTGGCAGGGGCGCCCCAGCCGACTGCATGACCGTTTGAACTATCGCCTGCAAGGCCAGGAGTGGGTCCGCGAACGTCTGGCTCCTTGATCGGATTGCAGGTCACTCGCCGGGGTAGCCGGCCGCAGCGGTTTCCAGCCATTGCGGCAGGTCCCGGCGTTTTACTTTCTGGCGCTGGGCCTCGGCCAGTTGCTCCAGCATGAATTGCTTCTTCTGGGCATCGGTTCCGGCCAGGGAGAGGGCCAGGTCCCGATCGGTCCAACGCTTGATGCGTACATACAGCCACCAGTGGAAATACAAGCCAGCTGCGGTGGTCGCGATGATGATGAAGTAGTCCATGGAAAATCCTTTGTTCGGTGGCGCTATGCAGGGAGCTGGAGCTACCGTAATGAGAAAGCCTGGCGTTTACGCAGCCTGTACTTTGGCTGAATGAAAGCAATTTTATCCGGGCGACGCCGTGACAGGCGTCAAGCTGCGGAGTCTAATGATTATCTGTCCTTTGGAGTTGATCCTATGCGTAAGTCTGTTTTGCTGGTTGCATCCTTCACCACGATGGCAATGTTGCTCGGTGGCTGTGCCTCCAACCTGACCGGTGACTCCTATTCCCGTGATGAAGCGCGTCGTGTGCAAACCGTGCGCATGGGCACCATCGAATCCCTGCGTCCGGTGAAAATCGAAGGCACCAAGACCCCGATCGGCGGCGCTGCAGGTGCTGTGATCGGCGGCGTTGGCGGCAGCGCCATCGGCGGCGGCCGTGGCAGCATCGTCACCGCAGTCATCGGTGCAGTAGCCGGCGGCCTGCTGGGCTCGGCCACTGAAGAAGGCCTGACCCGTACCCAGGGCGTTGAAATCACCGTGCGTGAAGACGACGGCAGCATGCGTGCCTATGTGCAGCAGGTTCAGGAAAACGAAGTGTTCCGCGTGGGCGACCGCGTGCGCATCATGACGGTCAACGGTACCAGCCGCGTTACCCGCTGACCCTCCCTGCTACAAAACAAAACCCCGGCCAGGCAACTGGTCGGGGTTTTGTGTTTTCAGCCTGGCCAAGCGCTGCGGATCAGGACGCCAGGGTGTTGTTCCTGCGGCTGGCAGCGGCGGTGACGGCGTAACCGATCAGGGCCGCAAACAGTGAACCGGTCAGGATGCCCATGCGGTCCATGCCGGCGTATTCGCTGCTGCCGGGCTCGAAGGCCAGGGAGCCGACGAACAGGCTCATGGTGAAGCCGATACCACACAGAATCGCCACGCCGAGCACCTGGCCCCAGTTGGCCCCGGACGGCAAGGCAGCGATACCGGTTTTCACTGCCATCCAGGTCAGGCCGAAGACGCCGATGGTCTTGCCCAGCAGCAGGCCGACCGCGATCCCCATGGGAACATGGTGGGTGAAGCTCTCGAGGGTCACGCCGCTCAGCGACAGCCCGGCATTGGCGAAGGCGAACAGCGGCAGGATGCCGAACGACACCCAGGGATGCAGGGCGTGTTCCAGCGCCTTGAGCGGCGAGGGTTCGGCGTTGCGGGTGCGCAAGGGTATGCAGAAGGCCAGGGTCACGCCGGCCAGGGTCGCGTGGACCCCGCTCTTGAGCACGCAGACCCAGAGGATCAGGCCGATGATCATGTAGGGTCCGAGCTTGACCACGCCCATCCGGTTCATCGCCACCAGGGCGGCGATGCAGGCGCCAGCCAGCATCAGCGACAGGGTCGACAGCGTGCCGGAGTAGAAGATCGCGATGATCACGATCGCTCCCAGGTCATCGATGATCGCCAGGGTCATCAGGAACAGTTTCAGCGAGGTCGGCACCCGCTTGCCCAGCAAGGCCAGCACCCCGAGGGCGAAGGCGATGTCGGTGGCGGTGGGAATCGCCCAGCCATTGAGGGCGGGCGGGTTGTCACGGTTGAGGAACCAGTAGATCAGCGCCGGCACCAGCATGCCGCCGATGGCCGCTGCGCCGGGCAGGACGATCTGCGACGGCTTGGCCAACTGCCCCTCCAGCACTTCGCGCTTGACCTCCAGGCCTATCAGCAGGAAGAACAGTGCCATCAGGCCATCGTTGATCCACAGCAGCAGCGGCTTGGCGATCTTCAGGGCGCCAACCTGAGCCACCACCGGGGTTTCCAGCAGGCCGTTGTACAGCCAGGACAGGGGGGAGTTGTTGATAATCAGGGCCAGGATGGCAGCGGCGATCAATAACAGACCGCTGGCAGCTTCCATGGCAAAGAAACGAGTGAAAGTGCTACGCAGAGGCAAGGTCGCTCTCCATCTAAAAACTAAAAAGGTGGCACACCCTAACCCGTACAGTTAGTTGTTAAAACAAAAGTTATATTCTTTTTTGTTATATGCAGAAGGCAAGCGGGCTGCTGAAAAATCCCCCTTGCAGTTGTGTTTCCAATTGCTTCATAGCTGTACCTGTAAGGGGGGCAGGATATTTCCTAACATGTCCGTCCGCAGCGGCTGACGGGGCATTTTTTCCAGGAAAAGGCGCCTGCCCGTCGCGAGCCTGGATCACCTATGCTGGGTGCATTTCATCTTCTTGCGCCGGTACGGCGTGCGATCCAACGAGAATAGAGCATGAGCGACAATCGCCAGTGGGCCCGTGAGGCCATCCGTATCATCGAAGCCGACTTCCAGCGTAGCGCCGACACTCACCTGATCCCGCTGCCGTTGCCGGGCCTGCCGGGCATCGAGCTGTATTTCAAGGATGAATCCAGCCATCCCACCGGCAGCCTCAAGCATCGTCTGGCCCGCTCGCTGTTCCTCTATGCCCTGTGCAATGGCTGGCTCAAGCCCGGCGCGCCGGTGATCGAGGCCTCCAGTGGCTCCACGGCGATCTCCGAAGCCTATTTCGCCCGGCTGCTGGGGCTGCCGTTCATTGCCGTGATGCCGGCGACCACTTCCCAGGAGAAAATTGCCCAGATCGCCTTCTATGGCGGCAAGAGCCACCTGGTGCAGGACCCGACGCAGATCTACGCCGAGTCCGAGCGCCTGGCCCGAGAGAGCGGCGGCCATTTCATGGACCAGTTCACCTATGCCGAGCGCGCCACCGACTGGCGGGCCAACAACAACATCGCCGAGTCGATATTCCAGCAGTTGCGTTTCGAGCGGTACCCGGAGCCCAGCTGGCTGATTTCCAGCCCGGGCACGGGTGGTACCACCGCGACCCTGGGGCGCTACGTGCGCTATCGCCAGCACTGCACTCGGGTGCTGTGTGCCGACGCCGAGCGCTCGGTGTTCTTCGACTATTACCAGAGTGGCGACGCCAGCCTGCGCCTGGACTGCGGTTCGCGGATCGAGGGCATCGGCCGGCCGCGGGTCGAGGCTTCGTTCCTGCCCAAGGTGATCGATGCCATGGTCAAGGTGCCGGATGCCCTGTCCCTGGCGGCCATGCATTATCTGGCCCAGCGCCTGGGTCGTCGGGTTGGCGGCTCCAGCGGCACCAACCTGATCGGCGCGCTGATGGCCGCGCAGCAGATGGTTGCGGCCGGCGAGTCGGGGTCGATCGTGGCGATTCTGTGTGATGGGGGCGAGCGCTATGCGACCACCTACTACGATGAGCAGTGGCTGGCAGAGCAGGGTTATGAACTGACGGTGTTGATCGAGGCGGTAGCCGCCAGTGTCGAGCGTGGTGAGGCGCTACCTGCCAGCGTATTGCGCGCCGGTATCTGAACTTGTCGTAGGCGCCGGCTTGCCGGCGAAGAGGCCCTTGAGCCTTGCGTTGTTCTGGACGACGCCTTCGCTGGCAAGCCAGCTCCTACGGTAGGCGGTAGGAGCCGGCTTGCCGGCGAAAGGGCCCGTCCCTCAGGCCTGGATGCCGAGAATGTCGCGGGCCACGGCTTCGGCAATGCGAATCCCGTCGACCCCGGCGGAGAGAATCCCACCGGCATAACCGGCGCCTTCACCGGCCGGGTACAGCCCCTTCACATTCAAGCTCTGCATCGAGGCGTCGCGGGTAATGCGCAGCGGCGATGAGGTGCGGGTCTCGATACCGGTCAGCACCGCGTCATGCAGCGAGTAGCCCTTGATCTGCCGTTCGAAGGCCGGCAGGGCTTCACGAATGGCCTCGATGGCAAAGTCCGGCAAGGCCAGGGCCAGGTCACCCAGGGTCACGCCGGGCTTGTAGGACGGCTCGACGCTGCCCAGGGCGGTGGTGGGCTTGCCGGCGATAAAGTCGCCCACCAGCTGCGCCGGGGCCTGGTAGTTACTGCCACCCAGGACAAAGGCGTGGGACTCCAGGCGCTCCTGCAACTCGATGCCTGCCAGCGGGCCGCCCGGGTAATCCACTTCCGGGGTGATGCCCACGACGATGCCGGAGTTGGCGTTGCGCTCGTTGCGCGAGTACTGGCTCATGCCATTGGTCACCACCCGGTTCGGCTCGGAGGTCGCCGCCACCACGGTACCGCCCGGGCACATGCAGAAGCTGTAGACCGAACGGCCGTTCTTGGCGTGGTGCACCAGCTTGTAGTCGGCGGCGCCGAGTTTCGGGTGGCCGGCGTACTTGCCCAGGCGCGCGCTGTCGATCAGCGATTGCGGGTGCTCGATACGAAAGCCCACCGAGAACGGCTTGGCTTCCATGTACACGCCGCGGCTATGGAGCATGCGGAAGGTGTCGCGGGCGCTGTGGCCCAGGGCCAGGATCACGTGCCGCGAATGCAGTTGTTCGCCGCTGGCCAGTTCCACACCTTGCAGTTGACCGTCTTCGATCAGCACGTCGGTAACCCGCTGCTCGAAGCGCACTTCACCGCCCAGGGCGATGATCTGCTGGCGCATGTTTTCCACCACGCCGGTGAGGCGGAAGGTGCCGATGTGCGGCTTGCTGACGTAGAGGATCTCGTCCGGCGCACCGGCCTTGACGAACTCGTGGAGCACCTTGCGGCCGTGGTGTTGCGGGTCCTTGATCTGGCTGTAGAGCTTGCCGTCGGAGAAGGTCCCGGCGCCGCCTTCGCCAAATTGCACGTTGGACTCGGGGTTGAGCACGCTCTTGCGCCACAGGCCCCAGGTGTCCTTGGTGCGCTGGCGCACTTCCTTGCCACGCTCGAGGACGATCGGCTTGAAGCCCATCTGCGCCAGCAAGAGGCCGGCGAAGATCCCGCAGGGGCCGAAGCCCACCACGATCGGCCGCTGGCTGAGGTCGGCCGGAGCCTGGCCCACCACCTTGTAGCTGACATCCGGCGCCGGGTTGACGTTACGGTCGTCGGCGAACTTGAGCAGCAGCGGCGCTTCGTCGCGCACGCTGAGGTCGATGGTGTAGATGAAGCACAGCTCGGAAGACTTCTTGCGCGCATCGTAGCTGCGCTTGAACAAGGTGAAATCGAGCAGCTCATCGCTGGCGATCCCCAGGCGCTGCACGATGGCGGCGCGCAGGTCTTCATCGGGATGGTCGATCGGCAACTTGAGTTCGGTGATTCGTAACATGACAGGATCCGGGGTAGGCGGTGCGCAACAGTGCGCCGGCTTGCTTTGCACAAACCGGCGATTATAAGCCGCAAACCACCTTGGCCGTGAGGCTAAAACCGCTGCTCGTCGAATCAGTCGTTGCGCGAGCCGCCGAAATAGCCGCAGCCGCGCTGCACCTGGCCGTCCACCCGCAGCTCTGCGCTCAGGTGCTGAACGCTGCCGGTGACGGGGTCGACGCAGCGTTGCGGGGCCACCCACAGCTCCACGCGCTGGTGATTGGCTTCACTGGTGAGGTTGAAACGGCCATCCCCCAGCTGTTCTTCCAGATAAGGCAGGGCCAGGGTCGGCTGGCCGGCGCGTTCGATCATCATGCCCTTGGCGCTGACATCGACGTTCCACGCCGGGTTCTTGCTACCGGCCCGCAGGATCAGGCGCTGGAAGTTCGGATCGCTGCACGCGCTGGCGGAGCGCTCGACGCGGTACAGTTGGCGCAGGTCCAGCTGGCCGTCGCTGCTGGCACTGGCGGAGAACTTGCCCCGCAGGTCGGCAAACAGCTTGCCCTGCTTCTCGGCCAGGGTCGCCGCTTCCTGCAGCACACTGGTGTTGCCGCCATCGTTGACCACATAACGGCGGTCTTCGGTGCAGGGTTTGAACAGCAGCTTGCCATCGGCGGCACTGAGTTCACCCTGCATCCGGGTCAACCCGGCCATGGACGGCGCCTGGGGCTGTTGGTTGAACATCGGCAGCATCTGGCAGCCGGCAAACAGCGGCAACAGGGCGAAACAAAGCAGGGAACGGGCGGTGCGCATCATTGGGCCTCCAGGCGGAAGTCCGACACGTTACGCAGCCCGCCCGGCCACCACAACCCCGGATTGAACGCAGCAGCGCCATCCACTGTAGGCGCCGGCTTGCCGGCGAAGAGGCCCAGGAGCCTTGTGTGGTTCGGGAGGACGCCTGCGCAGGCGAGCCAGCTCCCGCACAAGCCGGCTTTTGCACAAACGGGCTTAGCCGACGCGATAGGTCTGGCCGGTCTGCAGGCCTTCCACGCTCTTGGCGTAGGCCAGGGCCACGTCGGCCGCCGGCACCGGCTTGAAGCCGCGGAAGTAGGGCGCGTAGCTGCCCATGGCTTCCAGCAGCACGTTGGGGCTGATGGAGTTGACCCGCAGGCCCCGGGGCAGCTCGATGGCAGCGGCCCGCACGAAGCTGTCGATGGCGCCGTTGACCAGGGCGGCCGAGGCGCCGCTGCGGATCGGGTCATGGCTCAGTACGCCGGTGGTGAAGGTGAAGGAGGCGCCGTCGTTGGCGTACTCGCGGCCGATCAGCAGCAGGTTGACCTGGCCCATCAGCTTGTCCTCGAGGCCCAGGCTGAAGTGCTCGGCAGTCATTTCCCCCAGCGGCGCGAAGGTCACGTTACCGGCTGCGCACACCAGCGCATCGAAGCGCCCGGTCTTTTCGAACAGCGCGCGGATCGACTGGCTGTCGCTGATATCCACCTGGAAATCACCGCTGGTACGGCCGATGCGCACCACTTCGTGACGTTGTTCCAGCTCCCGCGCGACCGCCGAACCAATGGTGCCATTGGCACCGATCAAGAGAATCTTCATGGGCTGTTCCTCGAAAAGGGGGTGAGGTTGCAGTCTAGAGTGGTTTTTTTCATGGATTAACGCGCTAATAGGCAACCTTTGGTTTTCAAATGGAAACAATCCATGAGCGAGATGGATGACCTGGCGGCATTTGCGGTGCTGGTGGAAGCCGGCAGCTTTACCCAGGCGGCCCAGCAGTTGGGGTGCAGCAAGGGCCAGCTCTCCAAACGCATCAGCGCCCTGGAAGCCCGCTACGCCGTGGTACTGCTGCAACGCACCACCCGACGTCTGGACCTGACCGCCGCCGGGGCGGCGCTTCTGCCTCAGGCCCAGGCGCTGGTAGTCCAAGTGGAGCGGGCCCATCAGGCCCTGGCCCGGCTCAAGGACGATATGGCCGGGCCGGTGCGCCTCACTGTCCCGGTCTCCCTGGGGGAAACTTTTTTCGATGGCCTGCTGCTGGAGTTCTCCCGGCACTACCCCCAGGTGCAGATCGAGCTGGACCTGAACAACAGTTACCGCGACCTGGCCCGGGAGGGTTTCGATCTGGCCGTGCGCTCGGAGGTGGCCAACGACCAGCGCCTGGTGGCCCGGCCGCTGTTGGCCTGGCATGAAATGACCTGCGCCAGCCCGGCCTACCTGGAGCAATACGGCGAGCCGCGCACGCCTCAGGAGCTGGCCGGGCATCGCTGCCTGCTCAATAGCCATTACAGCGGTCGGGAAGAGTGGTTGTACCACCAGCGCCATGAGCTGTTGCGGGTGCGGGTCAGCGGCCCCTTCGCCAGCAACCACTACAACCTCCTGAAGAAGGCTGCCCTGGTGGGCGCGGGGATCGCCCGGCTGCCGTCCTATGTGCTGCACAGCGAACTGGCGGACGGCCGCCTGCGCTGGCTGTTGCGGGACTACCAGACCCGCAGCATGCCGATGTACCTGGTGCACTCCTATCAGGGCGGCCTGCCCAAGCGTACCCAGGTGCTGGCCGATTACCTGATGGACTGGTTTCGTCGCAGCGGTGAGGCGCTGGATCGTTTGTAGCTTCCTCCGGCTTTACCGTCGTTTGTGAACTTGAAGGGCCTGCGGCCCTGTTCGCAGCCTGCGGCAGCGGCTAAAGAGGACGGTGGCGAAAATGCCGGGCCAGCAGGTGGTCGAGGGAAAACACGCCCGGGCCGCGGGCCATCAACAGCAGGAAGATCGCCGCCCAGGTGCCGTGGGTCGGGTAGGCGTCCGGGTAGACGAAGAGCTGGATGGTCAGGGTCATCCCCAGCAGCGCCAGGGCGGAAAAGCGCGTGGCCAGGCCCAGCAGGATCAGCATCGGGAAAAAATGCTCGGCAAAGGCCGCCAGGTGCGCCGCCACTTCCGGCGTCAACAGGGGCACGTGGTACTCGCTCTTGAACAGGGGAATGGTCGAATCCGCCAGGCGCGGCCAGCCCAGCTGGAAGGTGCCATCGACCAGGTCGACGGCCAGCCCCTCGACCTTGGTCTGTCCGGATTTCCAGAACACCGCGGCAATGGAAAAACGCGCGATAAAGGCGATCAGGCTGTAGGGAATGCGCTCAAACCCTTGAATGATCCGATTCACCAGTCCGGCAATGGGTGTTTCTGTCTGGGTGCTCATGGTCAGGCCTTCTTCTGGGGTTGCAGGTCGATAAGAGCGCCGTGGCCGAGCAGCAGGCCCAGGCACTGGCCCAGGTCGAAGTCGGCCTGGGCGTCCAGGGCATGGGCCGCGGCGATTTCCAGCGGCCAGTGGTTGCGTAGGGCTTCAATGAAGGTCATGGCGCCGGTATCCACGGCGATCACCTCGACCTCCAGGGCGTTGCGCAGCACCAGGGCGTTCTGCCCCTGCTGCAGGTCGAAAGCCGGCCAGGGCTGGTCGCTCTGGTGCGCCGCCCACAGGCTCACTACGGCGTAGCCGGAGTGCAGGGTGCGCAGTGACGGATGCAGGAGCAGTTGCGCCTGGCCGAGGCGGTCGGGCTGGTTCATCGCCGCCAGTAGCCGTGACGGCTCCAGGGGGCGGGCGTCGGCGGCGTGGTAGGCCTCGACCCGCAGCCGTTCAAGGCGGGCCATGTCGGCCAGGTAGGGCAGGCCGGCGGCCGGCCCGAAGCCCTGGATAAAGTCGCCCAGGTCCCGGCCATAGTCGTTGAGCAGAGGGCTGGCGGGGGCGAAGTCCCGGATGTAGAGCGCGGCCATGGCGTTGAAAAACTCGCGACCAACCAATTGCATGACGACCGGGTATGACTCGGCCAGGGCGTTGCTCAACGAGGCCTGCACATTGTTGCGATAGACCGCGAAGCGGCTGGCCGGATCGGCGCCGTTGCTGCTGGACAGCCCCTGTGGGCAGCCCGGTTCGGCGCTCAGCAGGGCCCTGGCGAATTCCCCCTGGCCGCTCATGGCTGCACCTGGGCGCCGAGCAACAGCGCTTCTGCCTGGCAGGCCTCGGCCATCAGGGTGGCAAAGGCCGGCAGGTGGTTGTCGCGCTCGATCAGGGTGGCCATCGGGCCAATGAGCCCCAGCACCTCCTGGTACAGGGCCCAGACCGCAGCGTCGACCGGGGCACCGTGATCGTCGATCAACAGACGGTCACCGAGGCTGTCCCGGTCTTCGGCGAACCCGGCCAGATGAATCTCGCCCACCGCCTGCAGCGGCAGTGCTTGCAGGTAGGCCAGGGGATCGCGCTGGTGATTGATGCACGACACATAGAGGTTGTTGACGTCCAGCAGCAGGCCGCAGCCGCTGCGCTGGACCACTTCGCGGATGAAGTCGGTCTCGTCCAGGGTCGAGCGTTGGAATTGCAGGTAGGTGGCCGGATTTTCCAGCAGCATGGTTCGTCCCAGTTGGTTCTGCACCTGGTCGATGTGCTCGCAGACCCGGCGCAAGGTGGGCCCGTCGTAGGCCAGGGGCAGCAGGTCGTTGAGGAACACCGGGCCGTGGCTGGACCAGGCCAGGTGTTCGGAAAAGGACTGGGGCTGATAGCGTTCGATCAAGCCGGCCAGCCGCTCCAGGTGAGCCAGGTCCAGGGGGCCTTCGCCACCGATGGACAGGCCGACACCGTGCAGCGACAGCGGGTAGCGTTCGCGGATCAGGCCCAGGTAATGGTGGAAAGGGCCGCCCGCCACCATGTAGTTCTCCGCATGCACCTCGAAGAAACCGATGTCGGGCTGCTCTTCCAGCACGTGTTTGAAATGCTCGGTCTTGAGCCCCAGCCCGGCGCGGGGCGGCAGGCTGGAGGTGCGCGCCTGAATGTCGTGGCCAGGGTGGTGCAGCGGGGCGGTGTTCATCGTCGACACTCAGGCAGGCGCAGGATCAGGACTTGGCTTTGAAGGCTTCGAGCTGGCCGAAACCGGTAGGCGAGGTACTGCTGGCGGTTTTCTCGCAGCTGCCCTTGGGTACCAGCTTCCAGGCGTTGGCCTGGTCGTTGACCTTGGAGGTCCCGGCGCAGGTGGTGCCGGCGCCCGCGGCGCAATCGTTTTTGCCCTTCATGGCCACGCCGAAGCACTTTTCCATGTCGTCCGCGGCATGGGCGGTGGTGGGCAGGGCGGCGACGCTGAGGGCAGAGCCCAGGGCCAGGACCAGGGCAGTGGCGGACAGGGTACGAGTGTTGCTCATGATGTTTCTCCAGTGCGGTTGGGGTAAGGAAGCATCTGTGCTTGCTTACCCCTCTAGAGAAGGCTCATGGGGATTCGTTACAGCCCGGGGCAGTTTTTTATCCCGGAATAAAAAAAACGGCCCCGAAGGGCCGTTTTCAGTGACGCAGGTGCTTAGCCGCCCAGGTAGGCTTCACGCACCTTCGGATCGGTCAGCAGCGATTCACCGGTGCCTTGCATCACCACCCGGCCGTTCTCCAGCACATAGGCACGGTCGGCGATCTTCAGCGCCTGGTTGGCGTTCTGCTCCACCAGGAACACCGTCACGCCGTCGCGGCGCAGCTGTTCGATGATGTCGAAGATCTGCTGGATGATGATCGGCGCCAGGCCCAGGGACGGTTCGTCCAGGAGCAGCAGCTTGGGCTTGCTCATCAGCGCACGACCGATGGCGAGCATCTGCTGTTCACCGCCGGACATGGTGCCGCCGCGCTGGGTGAAGCGCTCCTTGAGCCGTGGGAACAGCTCCAGGACCTTGTCCATCTGCTCCTGGTAGTCGCCCTTGTCGGTGAAGAAGCCGCCCATGGCGAGGTTCTCTTCCACGGTCAGGCGGGCGAATACCCGGCGGCCTTCCGGCACCACGGCAATGCTCTTGCGCATGATCTGCGCCGAGCTTTGCCCCACCAGTTCTTCACCCAGGTAACGGATGCTGCCGCTGTGGGCCTGGGGCGAGCCGCAGAGGGTCATCAGCAGGGTGGACTTGCCGGCACCGTTGGCGCCGATCAGGGTGACGATCTCGCCCTGGCGGATCTCGACGTTGACGCTGTGCAACGCCTGGATCTTGCCGTAGAAGGTGGAAACGTTTTCGAACTGCAGCATTTACGCTTCCCCCAGGTAGGCTTTGATCACTTCGGGATTGTCGCGGATCTGTTCCGGCGTGCCGTCGGCCAGGGGCGTGCCCTGGTTGATCACCACGATATGGTCGGAAATGCTCATGACCAGTTTCATGTCGTGTTCGATCAGCAGCACGGTGACGTTGTGCTCTTCACGCAGCACGCTGATCAGCGCTTTGAGGTCCTCGGTTTCCTTGGGGTTGAGGCCGGCGGCTGGCTCGTCGAGCATGAGGATCCGCGGGCGGGTCATCATGCAGCGGGCGATTTCCAGGCGCCGTTGCTGACCATAGGCCAGGGTGCCGGCGGGGCGGTTGGCGAACTCCCGCAGGTTGACCTTGTCCAGCCAGTAGCCGGCGTACTCCATGGCCTCGCGCTCGCTCTTGCGAAACGCCGGGGTCTTGAACAGCCCGGAGAGGAAGTTGGTGTTCAGGTGCCGGTGCTGGGCGATCAACAGGTTCTCGACCGCGGTCATGTCCTTGAACAGCCGCACGTTCTGGAAGGTACGCACCACGCCCTTGCGGGCGATCTTGTGGCCCGGCAGGCCTTCGATCGGCTCGCCGTCCAGGAGGATGCTGCCGGCGCTGGGCTGGTAGAAACCGGTCAGGCAGTTGAACACCGTGGTCTTGCCGGCACCGTTCGGGCCGATCAATGCCACCACTTGTTTTTCCTTGACGGTCAGGGCTACGCCGTTGACCGCCAGCAGGCCGCCGAAGCGCATCGACAGGCCGGTTACTTTGAGGATCTCACGGCTCATTTGCGCAGCTCCATGTGAGGACGTTGCATGGGCAGCAGACCTTGAGGACGCCAGATCATCATCAGCACCATCATGGCGCCGAACATCAACATCCGGTATTCGCTGAATTCACGCATCATTTCAGGCAAGAGGATCATCACGATCGCCGCCAGGATCACACCCAGCTGCGAGCCCATGCCACCCAGCACGACGATGGCGAGGATGATCGCCGACTCGATGAAGGTGAAGGATTCCGGGGTCACCAGGCCTTGGCGCGCGGCGAAGAAGCTGCCGGCGAAACCGGCGAACGCGGCGCCCAGGGTAAAGGCCGAGAGCTTGATCACGGTGGGGTTCAGGCCCAGGGCACGGCAGGCGATCTCGTCTTCACGCAAGGCTTCCCAGGCACGGCCGATGGGCATGCGCAGCAGGCGATTGATGACGAACAGCGCCGCCAGTGCCAGCAGCAGGGCCACCAGGTAGAGGAAGATCACCTTGTTGATCGAGTTGTACTGCAGGCCGAAGAACTCGTGGAAGGTCTGCATGCCTTCTGCTGCCTTGCGCTCGAAGGTCAGGCCGAAGAAGGTCGGCTTCTCGATGTTGCTGATGCCGTTGGGGCCGCCGGTGAGATCGGTCATGTTGCGCAGCAGCAGACGGATGATCTCGCCAAAGCCCAGGGTCACGATTGCCAGGTAGTCACCCCGCAGGCGCAGCACCGGGAAGCCCAGCAGGAAGCCGAAAGTGGCCGCCATCAGGCCGGCGATCGGCAGGCAGATCCAGAAGCTCAGGCCGAAGTAGTGCGACAGCAGCGCATAGCTGTAGGCGCCGACGGCGTAGAAACCCACGTAACCCAGGTCCAGCAGGCCGGCCAGGCCGACCACGATGTTCAGGCCCAGGCCCAGCATCACGTAGATCAGGATCAGCGTGGCAATGTCCACCGCCCCGCGGGAGCCGAAGAACGGCCAGACCAGGGCGCCAAGGATCAACGCCAGGATGATCCAGCGCTGGGTGCTGGGCAGGGTCAGGAAGTTGCTGGCCTTGGCCGGGATCAACGGCATGCTGGGAGAGGACTTCCAGGCGGCGCTGATCTGGCTATGGAACAGCACCCGCAGGAACATCAGCACCGAGCACACCGCGATGGTGGCAAGAATGGTCGGGCTGGTGTTGTGGACTTCCAGGTTGATGCCGACGATGGTCAGTTTCAGGCCCAGCACCGGGTAGGCGACAGCCCAGACCAACAAGGCGCTGAACAGCGCCGATTTAAGATTCCTAGTCATACTTTCTCAACCTCCGGACGGCCCAGAATGCCGGTCGGACGGAACAACAGCACCAGAACCAACAGGCCGAACGCCACGACGTCCTTGTACTGGTCGCCGAACACGTCGGCACCAAAGGCTTCGGCCACCCCCAGCACCAGCCCGCCGAGCATCGCGCCCGGAATGCTGCCGATGCCGCCCAAGACCGCTGCGGTGAAGGCCTTCAGGCCCACCAGGAAACCGGCGTTGGGGTTGATCACACCGTATTGCATGCTCAGCAGCACGGCGGCGATGGCCGCCAGCGCGGCGCCGATCACGAAGGTCAGGGCGATGATGTTGTTGGTATTGATCCCCAGGAGGTTGGCCATCTTGATGTCCTCGGCACAGGCGCGGCAGGCGCGACCCAGGCGAGAACGGGAGATGAACAGCGTCAGGCCGAGCATGGCGATGAGGGTCACCACGAATACCACGATCTGCATGTAGGAAATCAGCACTTCATGTGCGCCGCCTGGCCCGATGGAGAAGTTGCCCGGGATCAGGTTGGGAATGGATTTGTCCTTGGAGTCCTGCGCCAGCAGAACGGTGTTCTGCAGGAAGATCGACATGCCGATGGCGGAGATCAGCGGGATCAGGCGGTTACTACCCCGCAAGGGGCGGTAGGCGATCCGTTCGATGCTGTAGCCGTAGGCACTGGTGACGACGATGCTCGCGATGAAGGCTGCGGTCATCAAGAGCGGGACGCTGTCGAGTCCCATCATGGCCAGCCCGGCGATGGCGATGAACGCCACGTAGGAACCGATCATGTACACCTCGCCGTGGGCGAAGTTGATCATTCCAATGATGCCGTAAACCATCGTATAGCCGATGGCGATCAGGGCATACGTGCTGCCAACGGTGAGACCGTTAACCAGCTGTTGGAAAAAGTGATAGATGTCAGGCATTACAACGCTCCTAAAAACCTGATACGCATTTCACTGGTGGAGTCATTTTCCCGCCCAGGCCCCGTGGATCTGCACCCACTTCGGGCTGGGTTTTGCCAGCGAACCGCTGATGACGGTTTTGAGATTTTCAGGTGGGCGGGATTCCGGATCACGGAACACAGGCCCATACATTCGTAAAACAAAGCCCACGGCACGCCGTGGGCTTTATTGGCAGTCAGTCAGGCCGCGCCTTACTGAGGGGAAACTTCGGTTTTAGGTTTGCCGAAGTGCCACTCGTAGACCACGAACTTGAAGTCTTTCAAGTCGCCCTTGGCGTCGAAGCTCAGGTCGCCGGTAGGGGTTTTGAAGGTGCCGGCGTGGATGGCTTCAGCCACCTTGGCCGCGTCTTCGCTCTTGGCGTTGGTGATGGCGCCGGCGATGACTTCAACTGCGGAGTAGGAAGGGAATACGAAAGGACCGCTCGGGTCTTCTTTCTTGGCCTTGAACGCGTCAGCCAGGGCCACGTTGGCCGGGTCCTGGTCGAAGGATTTAGGCAGGGTGACCAGCAGGCCTTCGGAAGCATCCTTGGCGATCTGCGAAATGGAGTCGTTACCCACGCCTTCCGGGCCCATGAACTTGGCCTTCAGGCCTTTTTCCTGGGATTGGCGCAGGATCAGGCCCAGCTCAGGGTGGTAGCCGCCGTAGTAGACGAAGTCGACGTTGGCCTGCTTGAGCTTGGCGATCAGCGAAGAGAAGTCCTTGTCGCCGGCGTTGATGCCTTCGAATACGGCGACCTTGGTGCCTTTCTTCTCCAGGGTCTGCTTCACGGCGGTGGCGATGCCTTCACCGTACTGCTGCTTGTCGTGGAGCACGGCAACCACTTTGGGTTTCACGTGGTCGGCGATGTAGTTACCGGCGGCAGGGCCCTGGGCGCTGTCCAGGCCAATGGTGCGGAACACCATCTTGTAACCACGGGCGGTGATGTCCGGGCTGGTGGCAGCCGGGGTAATCATGATCACGCCTTCGTCTTCGTAGATGTCGGAAGCAGGTTGAGTGGAGCTGGAGCACAGGTGGCCGACCACGTACTTGACGCCATCGTTGACCACTTTGTTGGCGACTGCCACGGCTTGCTTGGGATCACAGGCATCGTCGTATTCAACGGCTTCGAGCTTCTTGCCGTTGACGCCGCCTTTGGCGTTGATCTGTTCGATGGCCATTTTCGCGCCACTGAACTGCATGTCGCCGTATTGGGCTACAGGGCCGGTCTTGGGGCCGGCGATACCGATCTTGATGGTGTCAGCTGCGAACGAATGGCTGGCAACCCCGGCCAGGACCATAGCGGCAAACAGTTTGGAAATCTGCTTAGTAGCCTTATTCATAGTGCTCCACTCTTACTGTTGTAATTTTTATAGTTCCGGCGGCCTTGGTCGCAGAACCGAATCAGATATTTCGTGAATACCCGTCGGAAAATGCCCCTGGCAACTGTACCGGTACAGTGTAGAGCGCCGGTTGTTCGCTTGAAAAGCTGGCTGCTGGGGGCAAAAACGCGGGGTGTCGCTTAATTGAAAGAAAAAGACAGATTTGCGGCGTGGCTTGCGCCCGGTTCGGCGTCAGTCCCTGGCGCTTCTGAGCTTCTCGATCGGTGTCGCGCTTGCTTCTGGGTTTTTCTGCCAGAGCCCCGACGTTATGATTGCGCCGATTTCATTTCTGGACAGTCCCATGACTCAAGAACCTAGCACCCTCTATGCCAAGCTGCTTGGTGAGACCGCATCTATCAGCTGGAAGGAACTGGAGCCGTTCTTCGCCAAGGGTGCCCTATTGTGGGTCGAGGCCGACCTGGATCTGATCGAGGCGGCCCAGGCCGTGGCCGAGAACCAGGCAGAAAAAGTGGCGGCCTGGCTGGCCGAAGGAAAGGTCGAGAAACTGTCTGCGACGCGGGCATCCGATCTGCTGGAACGTGATCCGACGCTGTGGGCGGTGGTGGTTTCACCCTGGATCCTGATCCAGGAAAGGGCATCGCACTAAGAGCGTGCACCGATAAGGGGCGGGTTTTTGTCGGACAAAAGTGTGTAGCCGAGTAACCGTGAATCCAGTGATGGCACCTTGCCGTAGAGAAAGGCCCCACGGGCTTTTCCCTCAGGGTGACGTTCACGGAAGGGGAACAGTTTCAAGCCCAGCCGACGAGCTGCTTAATTGTTTCGCGATGTGAGCAAATTGACCATTCGCCAGCCAGCCGGCTCCCACAGGACAGCAGGTTTTTCCCTGCCGTGCAGGAGCCGGCTGGCCGGCGAAGCCCTTCTTAATACGCGGTCTTGCCCGTGTGACTGTTGAGCGAGATGACCCGGGTCTTGCCGATACGGTGGCGGTAGATTTCCCGCAGGTACTTGATGGCCTTCTTCACGCAATCCCGGGACAGGCGGATGTCGTTGATCGAGACGAACTTGTCCTTGTCGTTGATCAGCTCGCGGTACTTCTTCTCGTACATCGGCTTGATCGCATACCAGTTGGTGTCGAGGATCTTCGCCGGGTTCTCGAATTCGTTGAGCAGATCGTCGATGCGGTCTTCATCGAACTGGTCACTGACGATGAAATCCAGCACCGAGTTGTCCAGGGTGTCGTCGAAACGGTATGGATTGCGCGCAAAGCAACGCTTGATAAAGGCCACGATCAGGGTCAGGAAGTCGTCCGACAGGCACGGGCTCTTGGCGATCAGGGTGGTCAGCGACAGGTTGGCCGAAGCGCCGATCACCAGCGCGTAGCGCTTGAGGGTGGTGTTGGGGAACAGGCTGTTGAGGTGGGTCTTGAGCCGGTTCAGGTCCATGTAGGACAGCTTGTAGTCCTTGGGCAGGGACACGATCGACACCACCGACGAGCAGTTCTTGAAGAAGTGCAGGTCGTGCAGCGCCGCGGCGTCGTAACCCGAGGCCTTGTACTGCTCCAGGGCCGCGCGATAGCGCTTGGACTCGATCGGCAGCAGGCTGATGCCCTCGATGGCCTGGGTCACCTTGTTGAAGTGCGGCAGGTCGATGGAGCGGAAGAACAGGTCGTCGATGTTCAGGCGCTGCGGCTCTTTCTCGAACACCTTGAACTTGTCGCCGGTGGGCACCGGCTGCTCCGGCACCACGGATTCGGCATAGGCGATCGCCACCGGGCCGGCCAGGCTCATGAACAGGTCGTTGGCATCCAGGCGGATGGTTTCGCCGATGTCGATGCCGGCCCGCCGGAAGTAGTTCTGGTCGTAGTCGGTGGTCACCGCCTGGGCGGTGAGGATGTTGAAGATCTGCTGGGAGATGTACTGGTTGGCGTGCTTCTCCATGGCGTTGACGTCGATGTTCTGGATGTTGCCGTCATCGCTTTCTTCGGCGTAGCGCATGATGTCGTTGGAGATCAGCATCATCGCGTTCCAGGGGCGGATCCGTCCCATGACGCTGGCTTCGCTGCTGTCTTCATTGTCGAAGTTGTAGGAGAAGTCCCACTCTTCCGAAAGGTATTTGCACAGCAGGCGGCCGGCGTTGATGTGCAGCGCCTCGGACATTTCGCTGCGATGGTCCGAAATGTTCGGTAGCACGCAGATGCCACTGGTGAAGATCGGCTCGAAGACGAAGGAGTGCCCGCTCTTGCTGTCGTGCTCGTCCATCGGCTTGGTGTCGAAGGTCTTGTTCATGTACGAGTACTGCTGGGCCAGGCCGAATTCCGAGGCCATGCCCGAGCCGGTACCGCCGCCGGCACTGAAGATCGAGAAGTACAGGCGCGACTGGTTGGCCTTGATCCCGCAGGAGTCGATCAGGTACGAGTGGATCATCTTCCAGTCGGGGCTGGAGAAGCGCTGGGTGTCCTTGTTGAGGATGATCTTGGCCAGGTACTGGCCGAGGATCGGCGCGTTACCGGCGCCACCGGCGTGGACTTCCGAGAGGTCCATGATCTTCATCTTGCTGTAGTCGCGGATGAAGCCGCTTTTCTCGCCCTTGCGCGAGAAACGGATGCGCCCGGCAATGTCCTTGTCCAGGTCGCCGAGCATCACCAGCGGTTCCACCAGGAACACCGGCTTGCTGGCCTTGTTCTGGCCCAGGCGCAGGTTCTGGCGGATCCACTGGCCCGGGCTGTAGCCGCCTTCGTAGGCCTTGTCTTCGTTATTGAATTCGTTGAGGTAGAACTTGCGGGCGTTGTACACCAGCTCGGCCACATCCAGGGCGATGTTGGAGCCGCAGCGGCCCAGGCCGATCAGGCAGACCGAAGGAAATTCCTGGTCGCGACGGTTGTCCGGCTCGCCTTCCAGGTGCGGTGGCCGCGGGAACACCGTGTCGCGCAGACCGTCGAGGTTGTCGAGGATGCGGTCGGTATTGGTTTCGGTGAAATACAGGTACTGCTGAGTCGACAGGGGGCGTGAACTGGACAATGGCTTCGGGTCTGAGGGGCTAGTTGTGGGGGAGGTCAGCGTCATCTCGGAGACTGCGTTGGCAGGTTTGTTTTTAGAAGTCATTGTGCGCCATATGCCTGGTCAGGTTGGCTCGTGGACGAGGTGTCGTCGAACCATCACGGAATGGGACCTCGTCGCTGCGTGGAGCGCGAATTTTGCCCAAGGCGTCAGGGTTTTTTCTGAGCGACGCTCGGGGGAATCCTTTCCTGAATCATGATGAATCGGCCAGTATTCGGTGATCTTTAATCAAATGAGGGCAATATGATGTCAGCGTTACCTTCACTCGGCTTTGCCGGAATCGGCCTGATGGGCTTGCCGATGTGCCGCCGGCTGCTGGCGGCGGGCTATCCGCTGACGGTGTGGAACCGCAACCCGGAAAAATGCGCGCCCCTGGTGGCTGCCGGGGCGCGACAAGTTGCCACGCCGGCGCAGCTGTGTGCCCATGCCGACCTGATGCTGATGTGCCTGGCCAATACCGAGGTGGTGCGCGAGGTGGTGTTTGGCCCCGAGGGTATCGCCCAGGGCGCCCGGGCCGGCCAGCTGCTGCTGGACCTCTCCAGCCTGGAACCCACGGCTACCCGGGAAATGGCCGCCGAACTGGCCGCGAGCCGCGGCGTGGCCTGGGTCGATGCGCCGGTGTCCGGCGGTACCCCGGGCGCCGAGGCCGGCAGCCTGGCCATCATGGTTGGCGGTGAGGCGACGGACGTCGAGCGGGTGCGGCCAGTGCTGCTGACCCTGGGGCAGCGGGTCACGCACATGGGGGCGGTGGGCGCCGGGCAGGTGACCAAGGCCTGCAACCAGATGATCGTCGCCTGCAACGCCCTGGTGATCGCCGAGGTGGTGGCCCTGGCCGAGCGCTCGGGGGTGGATGCGCGGCTGATCGCCGAGGCCCTGGCCGGTGGCTTTGCCGACTCGAAACCTTTGCAGATCCTGGCCCCGCAAATGGCTGAAAGCCGGTTCGAGCCGGTGAAGTGGCATGTGCGCACCCTGCTCAAGGACCTGGATGGAGCGGTGAAGTTTTCCCGCGAACAGGGCTCGGCGACGCCGATCAGCGGATTAGCTGCGCAGTTGATGCGTCTGCATGGTGGGCAGGGCTATCTGGAAAAAGATCCAGCGACCCTGATTCGCCTTTATCGGGACCCGGCGCCCGCGGATTGATCGGCGCGGCGTGGCGCTGGTCGAGCTCCTCCAGCACCCCGCGCAACTCCCGCAGCGGCACCGGATGGCTGAGCAGGTAGCCCTGCAGGTAGTCGCAGCCATGGTGCCGGAGAAACGCTTGCTGTTCCGGGGTTTCGACCCCTTCGGTGACCACCTGCAGGTGCAGGGTGTGGGCCATGATGATGATCGCCTGGACGATCTCCATGTCCTGGGTCGACTTGGGGATGTCCTGGATGAACGAGCGATCGATCTTCAGGGTGTTCAGGGGCAAGCGCTTGAGATAGGCCAGGGATGAGTAGCCGGTGCCGAAGTCGTCGATCGACAGCGACACCCCCAGCCCGCGGATCTGCTTGAGCAGCGCCAGGGTGCTGGCAATATTGCCCATCAGGGCGTTTTCCGTGACTTCCAGCTCCAGCCGCTGCGGCGCCACCTGGGCCTGGCGCAGGGCGCTTTCGATCTCCCCGGCGAGCTCTTCGCGGGTCAGGTTCAGGGCCGAGCAGTTGACCGCGATCTTCAGTTCGCCACCGCCATGGCGCGACAGGTAGGCCAGGTCCGCGCAGGCCTTGCGCAGCACCCAGTTGTCCAGCTCGGCGATCATGCCGTTGGCTTCGGCAATGGAGATGAAGCGATCCGGGGTCAGCAGCCCATGTTGCGGGTGCTGCCAGCGGATCAGGGCTTCGAGCTTGGTGACCCTGCCGCTCTTGAGGTCGTAGATAGGTTGGTAATACAGCAGCAGGCCCTGGTCGTCGCGCAGGGCGTTGCGCAATTCCTCTTCCAGTTGCAGTTCCAGGGTGGCCCGGGTCTTGAGGTGGGAGTTGAAGAAATGCAGGCTGTTGCGCCCGCAATCCTTGGATTGATACAGGGCCAGGTCGGCGTTCTTGAGCAACTCCTCGCAGGTCTTGCCGTCATCGGGGAAGACGCTGATGCCGATGCTGGTGGTCATCACCATGCGCCGCCCTCCCAGTTCGATCGGCTCCTTCATTTTCTGCATGATGCGCTGGGCCATCTGCCGGGCTTCTTCGCGGTCGTACAGATTGATGAGGATGCAGAACTCGTCGCCGCCCAGGCGTGCCACCACGTCTTCATGGCTGCGGGTGGAGCTCTTGATGTGCCCGGCGATGACTTTCAGCAACTCGTCCCCGGCATCGTGGCCGAGGCTGTCATTGATGCGCTTGAAGTGGTCGATGTCGAGGAACATCACCGCCAGCATGCCGCCAAAGGTGGTTTTCTCGATGAGCTTTTCGGCGAACAGCTGGTTGAAGCCGCGGCGGTTGATCAGGTTGGTCAGGGCGTCGTAGTGGGCCACCTGCTGCAGGGAAACCCGGGCCTGGTCCAGTTGCGAAAGCAGGGCATTGACCCGCCGCAGGTCCCGCTCCTTGTGTTGCAGCTTCTTGTCGGCGAGGGCCGCGCTGATGCCGCTGCCGATGATCAAGAGCACGATCGCGCTCAGGGTCAGGCCCAGTTGCAGATGCCCGTCGGATGTGGCGGGGGCGGGCAGGCTGCCGGCGGGCAGCACCAGGGTCATGGCCCAGATGCCGGTGAAGTGCATGAGCACGATGGCAGCGCCCAGCACCAGGCTGCTGGCGTACTTGAGCAACTGGTGGAACATGCCGCTGCCTTCGCGCAGGTGACGGGACAGCAGCAGCGCCGCCAGGCTGCAGGCGATCGCCACCAGCACCGACAGCGCCATCAGTAAGGGGTCGTAGTACAGGCTGGCGCTGCTGCGCATGGCCGCCATGCCGACGTAGTGCATGGCGGCGATGCCCAGGCCGATCCAGATCGAAGCAACGCCATAGCGCCACAGCGGCATGTGCGCGTGGCTCAGGGTGTTCATCGCCAGCCAGGCGGCGACCAGCGCGATCAGGAGCGACAGCAGGGTCAGGGGCAGGTCGTAGTGGATCTGCAGCGGCGCCTCGAACGCCAGCATGGCGATGAAGTGCATGGCCCAGATCCCCCCGGCCAGGCAGCAGGCTCCGACCCAGCGCCACAGGCGCTGGCTGGCCGGTCGTTCGGCATGACTGACACGTTCGGCCATGTCCAGGGTGGCGAAGCTGGCGGCACAGGCTACCAGGTAGGCCAGAAGCACCAGAACCGGGTTGTGGGTGCAATGCAGGACCACTTGCCCGGCCTGTGGAAGCTCGGTAATGAAATGCACGCCCAGCCAGTCCATAGCCTGCCCATCTCTGAGTCATCTGAGGTCGGCGGAGCCGCGCGCCAACGAGTGCTTGGAGTATAGAAGGCACCCGCTGGCTGCAATGGGAGGTGGCACGCTGCTGCTAATGATTTGCTTATGGGCCCTATCGCCAAAGGTGCTAAGCGCTTTCCTCGTACCAGGGCTCGGTGTCCGCCGGTTCCAGGGGGGCCAGGCCGAAGGCGGCGCGGGCGGCGTCGCAGTCGCTGTTGGGCTGGCCGTCGGTCCAGGAAGCCTCGAACTCGCGGCACGGGCTGGAGCGCTGGTCATAGATCGAACAGCTCACACCCTGGCCGACCTCGCCTTCAAGGGCGATGCAGCGCGGGGATTTGCAGTCGGTTCCGAGCATTGCCACCCGGCTGGGGCTGATGCTTTGCACCAGCTCGTCGGGGACAGTCCCGCCGGATGAGGCGCATTCGCCCCAGAAAAAAGACACACGAAAGTATGAACAGCAGGCACCGCAATTCAGACACGGACTGGCTTCGGACATTGGCGTATTCGATGGGGGAGGGGTTGATAAGGGGGGCTGGCAAGGCGGCTATTCTAGGCTTCGCATCGGCCTTGGGAAGGGGGGGCGCAAGGTATTTTTTCGGCCTTGGCCAAGCCCTTGAAAAGACTGGGAAAGGCCCGGGTTGCGGGGCTGTGGCGAAGTTCGGGCGGCTTGTTCCGGGGAGCCGCAAGTGCCATCCCCGCGCCTGCCTGCGATGCCTTGGTATCAGGCTGGCGAATGATTACAGACAGCGTGGGTGCGGCTGACTAGATTGCAGCTTCCAGGCCCGCTCGCGTCTGGCCCAATAACAATAAAAGAGATCGATCCATGGATAATTCGACTCAAGCGGCAAATGCCTGGCGCATTCTGTTCCTGTTGTTTTTGGCAAACCTGTTCAACTTCTTCGATCGCACCATCCCCGCCATCATCATCGAGCCGATCCGCATGGAATGGCACCTGAGCGACTTCCAGCTGGGGATCATCGGCACCGCCTTCACCATTGTCTATGCCATTGCCGGCTTGCCCCTGGGGCGCCTGGCCGACACCGGCTCGCGCAGCAAGCTGATGGGCTGGGGGCTGGCGGTGTGGAGCGGGCTCACCGCGGTCAACGGCATGGTCGGCAGCTTCTGGAGCTTTTTGCTGGTGCGCATGGGCGTGGGGATTGGCGAGGCCAGCTACGCCCCGGCCGCCAACTCGCTGATCGGCGACCTGTTCCCCGCTCACCGCCGGGCCCGGGCCATGGGCATCTTCATGCTCGGCCTGCCTCTGGGGCTGGTGCTGGCGTTCTTCACCATCGGTGCCATGGTCAAGGCCTTCGACAGCTGGCGGGCGCCGTTCTTCATTGCGGCGGTACCAGGGCTGGTGCTGGCGGTGTTCATGTTCTTCATCAAGGAACCCAAGCGCGGCGCGGCGGAAACGGTGAAAGTGGCCCAGGTGCGGATTGACCGGCCCATTCGCCGGGTGCTGGCGATACCGACCTTTCTCTGGCTGACTCTGGCCGGGCTGACGTTCAACTTCGCCACCTATGCCTGCAACTCGTTCCTGGTGCCGATGCTGCAGCGCTACTTCCTCATGCCCTTGCAGGAAGCCGCCATGGCCACCGGGCTGATCGTCGGGGTGACCGGCCTGGTGGGCCTGACCCTGGGCGGCTGGATCGCCGACAAGATTCATCAGCGGGTAGCCAATGGTCGTTTGTTGTTCGCGGCCTGCAGCCTGATCATCTCGACCCTCGCCACCGGATGGGCACTGCATGCCGGGCGGGTGGAGGTCGGGGTGTTCGTCGCGGTATTCAGTGTCGGGTGGCTGTTTGCCTACAACTTCTATACCTGCGTCTATACCGCACTGCAGGATGTGGTCGAACCGCGCTTGCGCGCCACCGCCATGGCCCTGTTCTTCGCCGGCCTGTACCTGTTGGGGGGCGGCCTGGGGCCGGTGGTGGTGGGGGCGCTCTCCGACCACTTCGCCCATTCGGCAATGTATGCCGCAGGCGCAGAGCTGATGACCGAGGAGTTCAAGGCCATCGGTCTGCACGATGCGATGTACCTGATTCCCGTGGCCCTGTTCCTGACCCTGCTGTTTCTGTTCCAGGCAGCGCGCTGTTTTGTCCGTGACGCCCAGCGGATGAAAGAGGGTCTGGCCTGTGGGGATGCCGCTGATGCCCCAGCAGAGGTGAGCCTGCCGGCGATCAACGATGGTGCAGTGAGCCGCTAGGGCGCGTTGCTGCATTGGCAGGCGACAGGCAAAAAAAAGGCCCGCACAGTGCGGGCCTTTTGTTCAGTGCTGACAACCGGGCTATCAGCCCGCCACCAGCACCCGGATCGCTTCCAGGCGCAGGGCGGCTTTTTCCAGCATGGCCAGGCCCTGTTCGCGCTGTTGACGCAGGGCCACCAGCTCGCTGTCACGGACAGTCGGGTTGACCGCCTGCAACGCGGTCAGGCGCGCCAGTTCTTCGTCGGTGTCGGCTGCCAGGCGGCGTTGCGCCTCGGCCACGCGTTCGGCGTGACGCGGTGCGACCTTGGCTTCGCCGGCGTTGATCTTCGGCGCCAATTGATCGCGCTGGGCCTGGATGAACTTGTTGGCGCTGGCCTTGGGCACGCTTTCCAGCTGGTCGTTCAGGGTCTCGAAGGCGACCCGCGCCGACAGGTCGTTGCCATTGGCGTCCAGCAGGCAGCGCAGGGCAGCCGGCGGCAGGTAGCGGCCCAGTTGCAGTGAGCGCGGGGCGACCACTTCACTGACGTACAGCAGCTCCAGCAGCACGGTGCCGGGTTTGAGCGCCTTGTTCTTGATCAGCGCCACGGCGGTGTTGCCCATGGAGCCGGACAGCACCAGGTCCATGCCGCCCTGCACCATGGGGTGTTCCCAGGTGATGAACTGCATGTCCTCGCGAGACAGCGCCTGGTTGCGGTCGTAGGTGATGGTCACGCCTTCGTCGTCGCCCAGGGGGAAGCTGGCGTCGAGCATCTTCTCGCTGGGCTTGAGGATCAGGGCGTTTTCCGAATGGTCCTCGCTGTCGATGCCGAAAGCGTCGAACAGGGTTTCCATGTAGATCGGCAGGGCGAACTGGTCGTCCTGTTCGAGGATCGCTTCCACCAGGGCGTCGCCTTCGCCGGCACCACCGGAGTTCAACTCCAGCAGGCGGTCGCGACCGGTGTGCAGCTCGGCTTCCAGGCGCTCGCGTTCGCCGCGGGCTTCGTCGATCAGCGCTTGCCACTCGCCGTCATCGGCATTTTCCAGCAGCGGCAGCAGGCGTGGGCCGAACTGGTGCTGCAGGGCGTTGCCGGTCGGGCAGGTGTTGAGGAAGGCGTTCAGGGCTTCGTGGTACCACTGGAACAGGCGCTCTTGCGGGCTGGTTTCCAGGTACGGCACGTGCAGTTCGATCACGTGCTTCTGGCCGATCCGGTCGAGACGGCCGATCCGCTGCTCCAGCAGGTCCGGGTGCGACGGCAGGTCGAACAGCACCAGGTGGTGGGCGAACTGGAAGTTGCGGCCTTCACTGCCGATTTCCGAGCAGATCAGCACCTGGGCGCCGAACTCTTCATCGGCGAAGTAGGCGGCGGCACGGTCACGTTCGAGGATGTTCATGCCCTCGTGGAATACCGTGGCCGGGATGCCGGAGCGCACGCGCAGGGCGTCCTCCAGGTCCATGGCGGTTTCTGCGTGGGCGCAGATCACCAGCACCTTGGTGCGCTTGAGCATTTTCAGTTGGTCGATCAGCCACTCGACCCGCGGGTCGAACTTCCACCAGCGTTGTTCGTCATCGCTGACGTCGGGCTGGGCCTGGAAGCTGACTTCCGGGTACAGCTCGGCGTGTTCGCCCAGGGGCAGTTCCAGGTATTCGTCCGGGCATGGCAGCGGGTAGGCGTGCAGCTTGCGCTCGGGGAAACCCTGCACCGCGGCGCGGGTGTTGCGAAACAGCACGCGGCCGGTGCCGTGGCGGTCCAGCAGTTCACGCACCAGGCGTGCGCTGGCTTCGCTGTCGCCGTCGTTGACCGCGGCCAGCAGGGCTTCGCCTTCGTTGCCGAGGAAACCGTGGATGGTCTTGTGCGCCTCGGGAGACAGGCGGCCTTTATCCATCAGTTCCTGCACGGCTTCGGCCACCGGGCGGTAGTTCTCGCTCTCGGCGCGGAAGGCCGCGAGGTCGTGGAAACGGTTCGGGTCCAGCAGGCGCAGGCGGGCGAAGTGGCTGTCCTGGCCCAGTTGTTCCGGGGTTGCGGTCAACAGCAGCACGCCAGGAATGGTCTCTGCCAGCTGTTCCACCAGGGCGTATTCCGGGCTGACCTGGTCTTCGTGCCACACCAGGTGGTGGGCTTCGTCCACCACCATCAGGTCCCAGCCGGCGGCGAACAGCGCGTCCTGGGCCTTCTCGTCGTCCACCAGCCACTCCAGGGCCACCAGGGCCAGCTGGGTGTCTTCGAACGGGTTGCTGGCATCGCTTTCGATAAAGCGTTCTTCATCGAACAGTGCCACTTGCAGGTTGAAGCGCCGGCGCATCTCTACCAGCCACTGGTGCTGGAGGTTTTCCGGTACCAGGATCAGCACCCGGCTGGCGCGACCCGAGAGCAGTTGGCGATGGATCACCAGGCCGGCCTCGATGGTCTTGCCCAGGCCCACTTCGTCCGCCAGCAGGACCCGCGGCGCGATGCGGTCGGCGACTTCACGGGCAATGTGCAACTGGTGGGCGATGGGTTGGGCGCGCACGCCACCCAGGCCCCAGAGCGAGGACTGCAGCTGGCGGCTGGTGTGTTCCAGGGTGTGGTAGCGCAGGGAGAACCAGGCCAGCGGGTCGATCTGCCCGGCGAACAGACGGTCGCTGGCCAGACGGAACTGGATGAAGTTCGAGAGTTGGGTTTCCGGCAGGGTGACGGCTTCGTTCTGCCCGTTGAGGCCGTGGTAGACCAGCAGGCCGTCGACATCATCGACTTCCTGTACGGTCATTTTCCAGCCTTCGAAGTGGGTGATGCTGTCACCCGGAGAGAACCTCACGCGAGTGAGGGGCGCATTCCGTAGCGCATACTGGCGGGTGTCGCCAGTGGCCGGATAGAGCACGGTCAGCAAGCGACCGTCCTGTGCCAGAACGGTGCCTAAACCCAGCTCGGCTTCGCTGTCACTAATCCAGCGTTGCCCCGGTTGATACTGCTGCGCCATGCTGCCTGACTCCCGCTTTGAAAAAGCCGACTATCTTAACGGAACGACGCTTCCAGTCCAAAGAACTCTGATCAATCCCCTGGATTAAAAGGTAGCGTACGGCGTGCATTCGTCGGGTAGGGGGGCACTATCGGCTGACGACTGGGTCACAGTTTTGCGACCGATGGCTCAAGTCGCCCATGCCGCAGCCGACAGCCTGCCGACAGGAGACCAATAATATGCTGCCACCGATGCTCCCCTTGAGTGCCGTGCCGATCACCGCCCAGCAGGATCCGATCCGCCAGCGACCGGACATCCCGCCTGTGGTACCGGTGCAGGAAAGCTCCAACGAAAGCACTATCGACCTGCAAAAGCGCGACCCCGAGGAGTCCGCCCTGCTGCTGCGCGAGGAACAGCGGCGCCAGCAACAGAAGCAGCGCCGTGAGCGTGAGGCCGAGGACGACCCCGAAGAGCACCTGGCAGTGCCCGGCGATGAACTGAACGCCGACAACACCGTGCCGGTGGTGCCGTTGATCGAAGATGCTCCGCGCCAGGGCCTGTGGGTGGATGTCGAGGTCTAGGAGCGCTTGTTCCCCGCCAGTTCCCCGAGGGCCTGCAACAGGCGCTCGATTTCCTCTTGTGTATTGAAGTAACTCAAGGCGATCCGGGCAATGTTGCCCAGGCCTCGGGCCTGCATGTCCAGTGGTGTGTAGTTGACGCCATTGGCGCCGATATTGATGCCGCGCCGCGCCAGTTCCTCCTTGAGTGCCAGCCCGTCCCAACCTTCGAGAGTGAAGGCGATCAGGCCCGATTGCTGCCCCGGGCTGCCCAGGTCCTGGAGTTGCAGGCCGGGCAAGCGCTGCAGCTTCTTGCGCAGCGGCTCGCTCAAGGCATTGATCCTTTGCGCAATGGCGGCCACGCCGATGCTTTCGAACTCCTGCAGGGCATTGGCCAGGCCAGCCAGCAGCACCATCGACACTTCACTGGTTTCAAAGCGTCGGGCATCGTTGCGCAGAGCGAAGCCCTGGCCGTCCCAGGGCGCCGACAGCACGTCCCGCGGCAGCGGATTCAACTGCTCGAGGAAGCCGGGCCTTATATAGAGCAGGGCCGTGCCTCGCGGGCCGCGCAGGTACTTGCGCCCCGCGCCCTTGAGCACATCGCAGTTGAGCGCCTGCACGTCGCAGGGCACCTGGCCCAGAGCCTGGCCGGCATCGATGAAGTAGGGGATGTGCCATTGGCGCGCCAGTTGGCCGATGGCTGCAGCCGGGTTGATCAGCCCGCCATTGGCCGGTAGCCAGGTCAAGGCGATGAGGCGCACCCGGGAGTCGAGCATGGACTCCAGCGCCGGGACTGAAACCGCACCGTGGCTGTCACAGGGAATGACTTCCAGCTGCGCGCCGGCGGCCACGGCCGGGGCCATGCAGGCCAGGTTGCCGGCCCATTCCTGGCGCCCCACCAGGATCCGGTCGCCCGGCTGCCAGGCGGGCAGGGCGTTGAAGGCCATGCCCCAGGCCGCCGAACCACTGCTGGTAAAGGCGATGGCTTGCGGGCAGGTGTTGAGCACTCGGGCGGCGGTCTGTCGCGCCTGCTCCTGCAACTGGGCGCCGGCGCCGGCCGCTTCCATCGGCCCGCTGTGGGCCTCCCGCTGCAGTTGCCCGGACATGGCGTCCAGGGTGCCCTGGCTGGGCAGGGACCCCCCGGCATGGTTGAAGTGACAGACCCGGGTGCAACCCGGTGTGGCCGCCCGTAGCCGGGCGATGTGGTCCGGGTTCAGGGGCATCACGGCTTGAGCTCGAAAATCCCGTCGACCTCCACGGCGACGCCGGCAGGCAGGCTGGCGACGCCCACCGAAGTGCGGGCATGCCGGCCTTTCTCGCCCAGGGCATTGACCAGCAGGTTGGAGGCGCCATTGGCGACCTGGCCATGGCCCTTGAAGTCGGCGCTGGCGGCAATGAACACCCCCAGCCGGCTGATGCGTTGCAGCCTCGACAAGTCGTCCCCCAGGGCCGCCGAGAGTTGCGCCAGCAGGGCCAGGGCCGCCAGTTCCGCGGCCTGGGCACCCTGCTCGATGCTGAGGTTGTCACCGAGCCGGCCCAGCAGATGGGGATGCTGCTCTGCTTGCGGTGTTTGCCCGGAGATGAACAGCAGGTTCTGGCTCTGGGCATGGTTGACGTAGTTGGCAATGGGCTGGCCGGGGATCGGCAGTTCAAGACCCAGTTGTTGCACTCGTTGCTGCAGAGAGTCGCGCATGGCAAGTCCTCGAATGGAAGGCTTGCAGCATCGGTGTTCAGGCTGGGGGCGACAAACGGATAGATCTAATCCGACGTATCTGAATTTTTCATGGGTCGCACCCTTGCTCCAGCAGCCATTGGGCGAAGCACTGCGCCGCCGGATTCGCCGGACCTTCGGCGGTCACCAGCCAGTAGCCGATCTGATCGTTGTGCAGAGCCGGGAGGTCGAAGGCATCCACCAGGCTGCCCTGGGCAAGGTGGCGCCGGATCAACTGGCGGCGGCCCATGGCGATGCCCTGGCCGGCCACCGCCGCTTCCACCACGATGTTGTAGTCGTGGAGCATGACGCTGGGGTGAGGGCTGAGGTCGACGGTGTTCTGCCTGCTCCAGTCGTCCCATTCAAAGGGCCGGTGGGAGCGGGCCATCAGCAAGGTGCCGTTGGCCAGGGCCCCGGCCTTGAACTCGGGGCTGCACACCGGTGACAGTTGCTCGGCGAGAAAGCGCGTGGCCTGGACGTTGGGCCAGTGGCCCTTGCCATAGCGAATGGCCAGGTCGACCTCGGCACCGGCCACATCTGCCAGGTTGATGGCCGGTTGCAGCTCCAGCTGGATCTGAGGGTGGCGGCGGCTGAAGTCCGCCAGGCGCGGCGCCAGCCACAAGGTGGCGAAGGAGGCCAGCAGGCCGATGCGCAGAACCTGCGATGGCTCTGCTGCCAACAGCGTCCGGGTGGCTTCGGCGATCTGCTCCAGGGCCGGCTGGATCTGTTGGTAATAGCTGGCGCCGGCGGTGGTCAGGTCGATGGCCCGGGTGCGTCGTACAAACAGCGGCTGGCCCAGGTGCTGTTCGAGTTTGTGCACTTGATGGCTGACCGCGCTCTGGCTGACGCACAGTTCCTGGGCCGCCTTGCTGAAACTCAGGTGCCGGGCCACGGCCTCGAAGGCGCGCAGGGCCAGCAGCGGGGGCAGGTGCTTGGGCATTTCCACATGCGGTTTCCTGTGGGGAGGGGCGGCCATTGTGCGGATAAAAAGTCTTCCCGGCAGCGACTTTATTGCAGTCGCCTTGGTCTGATCACTGGTCAGGTGCGGCGCCACGTCGCATTATTGGCACATTCGCCAGGGCCGCCCACCGCTTCAAGGCGTGCGGCCGATATTGACCACGAGTGATGCAAGCCAAGCCATGAATCAAGACGACAAGCTGATCGACCTGAACGCCGAGCGTGCCAAGCGTGTGCATGATCTCAATGAAAAGCGCCTGAACGAAGTACGCCAGGCATTCGAACACGCCATGCCCTTGGGCAAGGCCAAGAAAAAACCGAAAAACAAACCGAAAAAGCGCTGATCAGGGCGCTTTCTGTTGATGTAAGTCACTTATTCCCCCTTCCTCGCGCCCAGTCATGGGCGACATTGACCCCGGTCAATTTCCCCCGCCTCCCGTTTGGTTAACTTAGCCCCATCGCAACAGGGCAAGAGCAGGAGGCCAGTCATGTTTTTCGACAATGTGGTGATCGCCGGAGTGCTGACTGTCGGCCTCATGGTTCTGTTTTTCGCAGGGTTTGGATTCTTTATCTGGAAAGACGCGAATAAGCGCAAGAAGCCTTAAGTCTTTCCAGGGCAACGAGCACGCAAGGCATTTTGGGCAACTTCGGTTGCCCTTTTTTTTGCCTGCAAGAAAGCTCAAGGCATAAAAAAAGGTGCGTCCCCAGGGACGCACCTTTTTTGTTGCCGGCTGGGGTATCAGGTACCCAGGATCTTGGAGGCTGCCCAGAACAGGCCGGCGGACAGGGCCACGGTCGCCGGCAGGGTCAGGACCCAGGCCAGGAGGATGGTCCGTACCGTTCCGCTCTGCAGGCCGCTCTTGTTGGCGACCATGGTCCCGGCCACGCCGGAGGAAAGTACGTGGGTGGTGGAAACCGGCAGGCTGAAGATGTTCGCCAGGCCGATCAGGCCGGCGGCGGTGATCTGTGCCGACATGCCCTGGGCGTAGGTCATGCCCTGCTTGCCGATCTTCTCGCCAATGGTCTGCACTACGCGCTTCCAGCCGATCATGGTGCCCAGGCCCAGAGCCAGGGCGACAGCCAGGATGACCCAGAACGGTGCGTATTCGGTGGTGGCGGTCAGGTCTTTGCGCAGCTTGTCCAGGTCGGCCTTTTCACGGGCCGAGATGCCTGGCAGCTTGCCGACCTTTTTCGCGGTGTCATCCAGGCAAAGCAGGTAGCGACGCACTTCGATGCGGCTTTCCGGCGACAACGAATGGTAGTCGGAAACGCCCTTGAGGCTGCTCAGGAGCGCGGCGATGGTCGGTTCGGTTTGCTGCGGATTGCAGCGGAACTTGCCCGGCAGGTCGTCTTTCACGCTTTTGCCCAGGGCCAGGAACTCACCCAGGGACTCGTGATTGCGCTCGTAGAACTGGCTCAGGTGCAGGGTGGCGTCGCGGGTGCGCTCGATCTGGTAGGTGGTGCTGTTGAGGTCCATCACGAACTGGGCAGGCACGATACCAATCAGTACCAGCATGATCAGGCCGATGCCTTTCTGGCCGTCGTTGGAGCCGTGCACGAAGCTCACGGCCATGGCCGAGATCACCAGTACCAGGCGGTTCCAGAACGGCGGGTGCTTCTTGTCATCGACCTTGCGGCGCTGTTCCGGAGTCTTGTGCATCTTCGAAATCGGCCGCCACCATTTCAGGCCGATCAGTACCAGCGCTGCAATAATGAAGCCCGCCATCGGCGAGAACACCAGGGAAGCGCCGATGTCGATTGCCTTCTGCCAGTTCACGCCATCCCCCAGGGGGATGTCGCTGAGCAGGGCATTGGCCAGGCCGACACCGAGGATGGAGCCGATCAGGGTATGGGAACTGGAGGCCGGAATGCCGAAATACCAGGTGCCCAGGTTCCAGGTAATGGCCGCGGCGAGCAACGAGAAGACCATGGCCAGGCCGTGGCCGGTGTTGACGTTGATCAGCAGCTCGACCGGCAGCAGGTGGACGATGGCATAGGCCACGCCAACCCCGCCCAGCAGCACACCGAGGAAATTGAACACACCGGAGAAGAACACGGCCAGGTGCGGCGGCATGGCCTTGGTGTAGATAACAGTGGCAACCGCATTTGCGGTGTCATGAAAGCCGTTGATGAACTCGTAGGCGAGGACAAAAGCCAGGGCGAGCAAGAGGCTCACAAGCACCCAAGCATCCAGTCCGCTGAATAAATCGATCATGAAGGTTTTCTGACCCGGTCATAAGGGGGCGCGATTATGCCAGAAAACCCCGCTAATCAATGCACAAGGTGCTCGCCGGTAACATTCTTCAACGAAAAAACTGACCGGGAGCAGAGTTTTCGCACATCCCCCTCAAGCACGGCAAGCCATTGAGTTTATTGGGCACGAGCGGTCAATCCGATGGCCTGGGCGCGGAAATCAGAGGGTTAAAACGCGTGTATGAAATTTCAACCAAAGGGCTTGCCCGGTAGCCTCTCTCGCTGTGGATAGGCGAGATGGCCATGGGCCCGGGGTAACGAGCATCAATGGTCTGCCTGGCCGCCGGGATGATCGGGCGGGCAAGTAGAGCAAGCCCTGAATGAGTCAGGCTGCCAGCATTACGGCTGTTCGGCCTTGAGCTCTTTTTCCATCTTTTGCAGTTCTTGGGTGAAGGCCTGATCGAGAATACTGGCGCGTTTGCGCCAAGGTTTGCGTTCAGGTTCCGGCTGGGCGGCATAACGGGTGATCTCGCCGCCGTAAACTTCCTTGTAACGTTGCTCCTGGCGCTCAAGTTCCGCGCGCAGTTCATCTTTCGTCACAGTGTTACCTAATTGAGTGAAGGTCCAGTCCGGTGCGACGCATTGCTTGCGGGCATCTACGCGGAGCTGAAGTCAGTGCCAGTCTGGCCTTGACTTCGAGTCTCTCAAGCGTGCCGTTAATTGCATGCGGCCACGTCACCGGATGAAAACAACTGTCGTAGCAACAGTGTTGTTGGTTGCAAGCGGGCTGGCCGAATCTGGTTAGGGGTCAAGCGCTTGCGGCAGGTGACCGATTACCGTTTCAAGCCACCCGAGAGAGGAGCATGGGGCAACTGACTCCACATTCCTCACTCCGGCAGTATAGCTTCGGCGAAGAATAACTCTATGGGTGGCAAGTTTAAAATGACCAACTTTATTGTGAGCGTTTTGTGACACAAAAGTTCTAATCATTTCCTACACGAGGAAAGCCTGATTCTTACTCCGCTGGTACAAGTCTATATGGGGAGTCTGCATCTTGATGCAAGTGGTCGGTTGCAAAAGACTCGGGATAACCGGGCATTCCACTGGTGATTATTACTATGGTTTTTTGCAATAAACCCACGGGCTCACTGCCGCGGATGCCAGGTTTGGCGGATTGCGATTATCGGTCGATGGTTCGATAATCGCCCAATGTTGCCGGCCCCAGCTTGTGCTTCTTCGCCAATACGGCTTGTAATACCGAAGAATTTCGTCGCAGAGAGCCTGAAATGAACGATCAGATGCGTAATTCCTTTACCTCAGTGGCCCCGCCGATCGTGGCGTCTGCGGCAAAGAGGATTCAGGCGTTGACCGGTGACCCGGATTTCATGACCTCTCTGGCCCGGGGCCTGGCGGTGGTGCAGGCGTTCCAGGAGCGCAAGCGGCACTTGACCATCGCCCAGATCAGCCATCGCACGGAAATCCCCCGGGCTGCGGTGCGCCGTTGCCTGCACACCCTGATCAAGCTGGGTTACGCCACCACCGACGGGCGTACCTATTCGTTGCTGCCCAAGGTGCTGACCCTGGGCCACGCCTATCTTTCGTCGACGCCTCTGGCGGTCTCCGCCCAGCCCTACCTGGACCGCATGAGCGAGCAACTGCACGAGGCGTGCAACATGGCCACCCTGGAAGGCGACGACATTCTCTACATCGCCCGTTCCGCCACGACCCAGCGGCTGATCTCGGTCGACCTGTCTGTCGGCGGCCGCTTGCCAGCCTATTGCACCTCCATGGGGCGCATCCTACTCGCGGCCCTGGACGATTCGTCGCTGCATGAATACCTCGACCATGCGGACCTGCAAGCCAAGACCAGCCGCACCCTGCACACCCCGGAAGCCTTGCTGGAGTGCCTGCAGCAAGTGCGCCAGCAGGGCTGGTGCATCGTTGATCAGGAACTGGAGCAGGGCCTGCGCTCCATTGCGGTACCGGTGTATGACGCTTCCGGCCAGGTGCTGGCGGCGCTGAACGTCAGTACCCACGCCGGGCGGGTCAGCCGTGCCGAGCTGGAGCAGCGCTTTCTCCCCGGTTTGCTGAGCGCCAGCCGCGATCTGAGCGCGCAGTTGTTTGCTTAAGCTGTTCGATAAACGCACAGATACGCCTTTGGCGAATTGACGCTGTTTCCCCTGGCTCATTAATGTCGCGGCAGCGTCATCGGCGGCAAGCTGGCATCTTCGCCCGCCGCTGGTGGCCCGCCCAATAATAAAGAAGAGGCCAACACTCATGAGCACGCTTTCCCTGCGTCGTTGCCGCGACCGTTCCTGCCGTCCCGCTCGCATCGCCTGATATCGCCACCCCTTTAGTGACCTGATCAGCCCTGGCGGCCTGTGCTCGCCTGCGTTTTAGCGTGGAAATAACAACAATGAACCAACCCCAATCCGCTGTAGGGAACTGCCTTGATGTGCAGTCCTTCATCAATGCCCAGCCGCTGTCCCGTTACCAGTGGCGCGTGGTGATCCTGTGTTTCCTGATTGTCTTCCTCGATGGCCTGGACACCGCGGCCATGGGCTTCATTGCCCCGGCGCTGTCCCAGGACTGGGGCATCGACCGCGCCAGCCTCGGCCCGGTCATGAGCGCTGCATTGATCGGCATGGTCTTCGGCGCCCTGGGCTCCGGCCCCCTGGCCGACCGTTTCGGCCGCAAGGTGGTGCTGGTGGGGGCGGTGTTGCTGTTTGGTGCCTTCAGCCTGGCTTCGGCCTACAGCACCAACGTCGACCAGTTGCTGGTCCTGCGTTTCCTTACTGGCCTGGGCCTGGGGGCGGGCATGCCCAACGCCACTACGCTGCTTTCGGAATACACCCCCGAACGCCACAAGTCGTTGCTGGTGACCAGCATGTTCTGCGGTTTCAACCTGGGCATGGCCGGCGGCGGTTTCATTTCCGCCAAGCTGATCCCGGCCTTCGGCTGGCACAGCCTGCTGCTGATCGGCGGGGTCCTGCCGCTGATCCTGGCCCTGGTGCTGGTGCTCTGGCTGCCGGAGTCCGCGCGTTACCTGGTGGTGCGTAATCGCGGCACCGACAAGGTGCGCAAGACCCTGGCGCCGATTGCCCCGGCCATAGTCGGCGAGGCTGGCAGCTTCAGCGTGCCGGAACAGAAGACCGTGAAGGCGCGCAACGTGTTCGCGGTGATCTTCTCCGGCACCTATAGCGTCGGCACCCTGTTGCTGTGGCTGACCTATTTCATGGGGCTGGTGATTGTCTACCTGCTCACCAGCTGGCTGCCGACCCTGATGCGCGACAGCGGGGCGAGCATGGAACAGGCGGCCTTTATCGGCGCCCTGTTCCAGTTTGGCGGCGTCCTCAGCGCGGTGGCCGTGGGCTGGGCCATGGACCGTTTCAACCCGCACAAGGTGATCGGCTGTTTCTACCTGCTGGCTGGGGTCTTTGCCTACGCCGTCGGGCAGAGCCTGGGCAACATCACCCTGTTGGCCACCCTGGTGCTGATCGCCGGCATGTGCGTTAACGGTGCGCAATCGGCAATGCCGTCGTTGGCCGCGCGCTTCTACCCGACCCAGGGGCGTGCCACCGGGGTCTCCTGGATGCTTGGCATCGGCCGTTTCGGCGCCATTCTCGGTGCGTGGATGGGAGCGACCCTGCTGGGCCTGGGCTGGAACTTCGAACAAGTGCTGACCGCCCTGGTGATTCCGGCGGCCCTGGCCACCACCGCGGTGGTGATCAAGGGCATGGTCAGTCACGCAGACGCGACCTGACCGCGGACTACCCTGTAGCCGCTGCCGCAGGCTGCGGCCGGGCTCGAAGGGCCCGCTGCTCCTGAAGGGCGCAGAGGGTTCTTCGAACGTTATCCTCGCCCGCGGCAGCGGCCCCAGAAGGCCGGCAGGGCTGTGGCGGGGTTGAGGAAAAGCAATCGATAGCCCTGCAACAATCTGTTCGATAATCGAACGCTCAGTCGATTATCGGATTGTTTGGGGTTTGGCCCCGGCTTAATCTTCAGTCACTGCGGCGCGCCCAGAGCGCCTTTTTCTCCAGTCGCTGAATAACAATCGGGAGACCCCATCCATGGCTGAAATCCTTTCGCTGCACGACGCGGTGAAGCAATTCGTCAACGACGGCGACACCGTCGCGCTCGAAGGCTTCACCCACCTGATTCCTACGGCCGCAGGTCATGAAATCATCCGCCAGGGCAAGAAAGACCTGACCCTGGTGCGCATGACCCCTGACCTGATCTACGACCAGTTGATCGGTGCCGGTTGCGCTCGCAAGCTGATTTTCTCCTGGGGGGGCAACCCGGGCGTGGGCTCCCTGCACCGCCTGCGCGACGCCGTGGAAAAGCAATGGCCACAGCCCCTGGAGATCGAGGAACACAGCCACGCCGACCTGGCCAACGCCTATGTTGCCGGGGCCTCGGGCCTGCCCTTTGCCGTCCTGCGGGCCTACGCTGGTTCCGACCTGCCCAAGGTCAACCCCCTGATCAAGACCGTGACCTGCCCGTTTACCGGTGAAGTGCTGGCGGCGGTGCCTTCGGTGCGCCCGGACGTCACGGTAATCCACGCGCAGAAGGCCGACCGCAAGGGCAACGTGCTGCTGTGGGGCATTCTCGGGGTACAGAAAGAGGCCGCCCTGGCCGCCAAGCGCTGCATCGTCACCGTCGAGGAAATCGTCGACGACCTGAACGCGCCGATGAACGCCTGCGTACTGCCGACCTGGGCGCTGAGCGCGGTCTGCCATGTGCCTGGTGGCGCCCATCCGTCCTACGCCCACGGCTACTCCGAGCGCGACAACCGCTTCTACCAGGCCTGGGATCCGATCGCCCGCGACCGTGAGGCGTTCACCGCCTGGATCAACGAATACATCCACGGCAGTGCCGATTTCAGCGAATTCCAGGCCAAGCTGGCCGCAGCTTCGGAGGCCCAGTAATGACCTACTCCACCAATGAAATGATGACCGTGGCCGCGGCCCGTCGCTTGCAGAACGGCTCGGTGTGCTTCGTCGGCATCGGCCTGCCGTCCAAGGCCGCCAACCTGGCACGCCTGACCTCATCACCGGACGTGGTGCTGATCTACGAGTCCGGCCCGATCGGCGCCAAGCCCAGCGTCCTGCCACTCTCTATCGGTGACGGCGAGCTGGCGGAAACCGCCGACACCGTGGTGCCTACCGGCGAGATCTTCCGCTACTGGCTGCAGGGCGGGCGCATCGACGTGGGTTTCCTCGGCGCGGCCCAGGTCGACCGTTTCGGCAATATCAACACCACCGTGGTCGGCGACTACCACCGGCCCAAGGTGCGCCTGCCGGGCGCCGGCGGTGCTCCGGAGATCGCCGGTTCGGCCAAGAGCGTGCTGATCATCCTCAAGCAATCCTCGCGCTCCTTCGTCGACAAGCTCGACTTCGTGACTTCGGTCGGCCACGGCGAAGGCGGCGATTCGCGCAAGCGCCTGGGCCTGCCAGGGGCGGGGCCGGTGGGGATCATCACCGACCTGTGCATCATGGAGCCGGAAGCCGGTACCCACGAATTCATCGTCACTTCGCTGCACCCGGGCGTGACCCGCGAGCAGGTGGTGGCCGCCACTGGCTGGGCGATCCGCTTCGCCGACCAGGTGGCCGAGACCGCAGCACCCACCGAGGTTGAACTGACCGCCCTGCGTGACCTGGAAGCGCGCACCGCCGCGGCCCATGGCCAAGCCCCTGGAGAAGCCTGATGCGCGACGTATTCATCTGCGATGCCATTCGCACCCCCATCGGCCGTTTTGGTGGCGGCCTCTCGACAGTGCGCGCTGACGACCTGGCGGCGCTGCCGATCAAGGCCTTGATGGAGCGCAACCCCAGCGTGGACTGGAGCGAAGTGGACGAGGTGTGCCTCGGCTGCGCCAACCAGGCCGGCGAGGACAACCGCAACGTGGCGCGCATGGCTCTGCTGCTGGCGGGCCTGCCGGACAGCGTGCCCGGCGTCACCCTCAACCGTCTCTGCGCCTCGGGCATGGACGCCATCGGCACGGCGTTCCGCGCCATTGCCAGCGGCGAGATGGAGCTGGCGATTGCCGGTGGCGTCGAGTCCATGTCCCGCGCGCCCTTTGTCATGGGCAAGGCCGATACCGCCTTTTCGCGCAACATGAAGCTGGAAGACACCACCATCGGCTGGCGTTTCATCAACCCGCTGATGAAGGCCCAGTACGGTGTGGATGCCATGCCGCAGACCGCCGACAACGTGGCGGATGACTACAAAGTGTCCCGCGCTGACCAGGACGCCTTCGCCCTGCGCAGCCAGCAGCGTGCCGCGGCGGCCCAGGCCGCCGGTTTCTTCGCTGAGGAAATCGTTGCGGTGCGCATCGCCCACAAGAAGGGCGAGACAGTGGTGGAGCAGGACGAGCATCCCCGTGCCGACACCACCCTGGAAGCCTTGGCCAAGCTCAAGCCGGTCAACGGCCCGGACAAGACCGTCACCGCCGGCAATGCCTCCGGGGTCAACGACGGTGCGGCGGCGCTGATCCTGGCCTCGGCCGAAGCCGTCAAGAAACACGGCCTGACCCCGCGTGCGCGAGTACTGGGCATGGCCAGCGCCGGGGTTGCGCCGCGGGTCATGGGCATCGGCCCGGTGCCGGCAGTGCGCAAGCTGATCGAGCGCCTGGGCGTGGCGGTCAGCGACTTCGACGTGATCGAACTCAACGAAGCCTTCGCCAGCCAGGGCCTGGCGGTGCTGCGCGAGCTGGGCCTGGCGGACGATGCGCCCCAGGTCAATCCCAACGGCGGCGCGATTGCCCTGGGCCACCCCCTGGGCATGAGCGGTGCGCGGTTGGTGCTGACGGCTTTGCATCAGCTGGAAAAGAGTGGCGGTAAAAAAGGCCTGGCGACCATGTGCGTCGGCGTCGGCCAAGGGCTGGCGCTGGCTATCGAGCGCGTTTGACTGCCTGCCTTATATAAGAAGAGAACGAGGAACCACCATGAGTGACAAGCCCGGTTACCGGCGCCCGCAAGCGGGCACTCAGCCTGATTACCTGCACCCGGCCTACCAGTCGACCAACACCCGCTCGCCGTCCAAGCCGCTGGTGTTCATTCCCCACTCGCTGTCGGAAATCACCGGCCCGAGCATCGGCGCCGAGTCGATCCAGGAACGGGACAACGACCTGACGGCCCAGCACGAAGGGCAGCCCCAGGGCGAGCGCATCATCATCCACGGCCGGGTTCTGGACGAGAACGGCCTGCCGGTGCCGGGCATCCTGGTGGAGATCTGGCAGGCCAACGCGGCCGGTCGCTACAACCACGACCGCGACTTGCACGATGCGCCCCTGGACCCGAACTTCACCGGCACCGGGCGCACCGTGACCGACGCCGACGGCTGGTACCAGTTCCAGACCATCAAGCCCGGGGCCTACCCCTGGGGCAACCACCACAATGCCTGGCGCCCGGCGCATATCCATTTTTCGCTGTTCGGGCCGAGCATTCTTACCCGCCTGGTGACCCAGATGTATTTCCCTGGCGACCCGCTGCTGGCTTATGACCCGATCTACAACTGCGTGCCGGACACCCGCGCCAAGGAACGCCTGATCGCCAGCTTCGACCTGGAGAAAACCATTCCTTCCTACGCCCTCGGTTACCGTTGGGACATTGTCCTGCGCGGCCGCGACGCCACGCCGATGGAGAAATAACGTGACCCTGACCGCGACTACATCCCACACCGTCGGCCCCTACTACCACATCGGCCTGACCTGGCTGAACCGCGAAGACCTGACCGAGGAAGGCACCCTGGGCGAGCGGGTGGCGATCACCGGCCAGGTGGTGGACGGCAACGGCAACTTCGTCAACGACGCCATGCTGGAAGTCTGGCAAGCCAACGCCGCCGGCAAGTACCGCCACCCCGAAGACGATCAGGCCAAACCCCTGGACCCGAACTTCCAGGGGTTTGGCCGGGTGCCGGTGGACGCCGAAGGGCGCTTTCGCTTCACCACCATCAAGCCGGGCACGGTGCCGGGCCTGAAAGGCACGACCCAGGCCCCGCATCTGGTGGTACTGGTGTTCGCCCGCGGTTTGGTCAAGCACCTGCTGACCCGCATCTACTTCGAGGGGGAGCCGGCCAACGCCAGCGATCCGCTGCTGGCCTGCGTGCCCGAGGAGCGCCGAGGCACCTTGCTGGCCAAGGCCGATGCTGACGGTCACTACCAGTGGAACGTGATCCTCCAGGGTACTGACGCCGAAACCGTGTTCTTCGACTACTGACCCGACCTTGTGTGGCCACTGCCGCGGGTTGCGTAGCAGGCGCGGCGGGCTTGAGATCGGCAGAGGTTCGGCTTGAGGCCGCCAAGCAAGGCCCTTCGGGCCTTTTCGCAGCCTCGCCGTGGCTTGGCAGCGGCTACAGTCGCTACAGGTTGACAGGGTCGATTGACCCTTGCCCGGGAGCGGGCAGGGCGCTATCCGCAGGGAACGGGAATGTTGCCAAGTGTGTCTAGACTCACACTGTCCCCCATGAGTGAAAAAACCATGACAACAACGACAAGTCACTACACCGGAGAGGAACGCAGCAAAAGGATCTTTGCCATTGTCGGCGCCTCCTCCGGCAACCTGGTGGAATGGTTCGACTTCTATGTCTATGCCTTTTGCGCCATCTATTTCGCCCCGGCCTTCTTTCCCTCCGACGATCCGACGGTGCAGTTGCTCAACACCGCCGGGGTGTTCGCCGCCGGCTTTCTGATGCGGCCCATCGGCGGCTGGCTGTTCGGCCGGGTCGCCGACCGTCACGGGCGCAAAAACTCGATGATGATCTCGGTGCTGATGATGTGCGCCGGTTCCCTGGTGATCGCCTTCTTGCCCACCTACGCCAGCATCGGTGCCTGGGCGCCGTTCCTGCTGCTGGTTGCGCGCCTGTTCCAGGGCCTGTCGGTGGGCGGCGAGTACGGCACCACCGCCACCTACATGAGTGAGGTGGCGCTCAAGGGCCAGCGCGGCTTCTTTGCCTCCTTCCAGTACGTGACCCTGATCGGCGGGCAACTGCTGGCGGTGCTGGTGGTGGTGATTCTCCAGCAGTTTCTCGATGAGACCGAGCTCAAGGCCTGGGGCTGGCGCATTCCCTTCGTGATCGGTGCCATCGCCGCGGTGATCTCGCTGCTGCTGCGCCGTTCGCTGAAGGAAACCACCAGCAAGGAAATCCGTGAGGACAAGGACGCCGGCAGCATCGCTGCGCTGTTCAAGAACCACTCGGCGGCGTTTATCACCGTGCTCGGCTACACCGCCGGCGGCTCGCTGATTTTCTACACCTTCACCACCTACATGCAGAAGTACCTGGTGAACACCGCGGGCATGCACGCCAAGACCGCCAGCTACATCATGACCGGCGCGCTGTTTCTCTACATGTGCATGCAGCCGCTGTTCGGCATGCTGGCGGACAAGATCGGCCGGCGTAACTCGATGCTCTGGTTCGGTGCCCTGGGTACGCTGTTCACAGTGCCGATCCTGCTGACCTTGAAGACCGTCACCAGCCCGTTCCTGGCCTTTGTGCTGATCACCCTGGCCCTGGCCATCGTCAGTTTCTACACCTCCATCAGCGGCCTGGTGAAGGCCGAGATGTTCCCGCCGCAAGTGCGCGCACTCGGGGTGGGCTTGGCTTATGCGGTGGCCAATGCGATCTTCGGTGGCTCGGCGGAATGGGTGGCCCTGAACTTCAAGAACATGGGCATGGAAAACACCTTTTACTGGTATGTCACGGCGATGATGGCGATTGCCTTCCTGTTCAGCCTGCGCCTGCCGAAACAGGCCGCCTACCTGCACCACGACCTTTGACCTGTGTACCTGCGCCCGGCTCGGGCGCAGGTTTGCCAAGGACTGTTTATGACCCTGACTGCGAGCAATCAGTTGTTCGATGCCTACTTTACTGCCCGGGAAATGCGCGGGGTGTTCTGCGATCAGGGGCGGGTCCAGGCCATGCTCGATTTCGAAGCCGCCCTGGCCCGGGCCCAGGCCCGCGTCGGGGTGATCCCGGCCAGTGCCGTAGCGCCCATCGAGGCCGCCTGCCATGCCGGGCTGTATGACTTCCAGATGCTGGGCGAGGCGATTGCCACGGCCGGCAACTCGGCCATTCCCCTGGTCAAGGCCCTGGGCCGGCAGATCGCCCGCAGCGATGGCGAGGCCGAGCGCTTTGTGCACCTGGGGGCCACCAGCCAGGACGTGATGGACAGCGGGCTGGTGCTGCAATTGCGCCGCGCCATGCTCCTGCTGGAGCAGGACCTGGAGCGCCTGGGGGACATCCTTGTTGCCCAGGCCCAACGTTACGCCACGACCCCGATGGCCGGCCGCACCTGGCTGCAACATGCCACGCCGGTGACCCTGGGGATGAAGATCGGCGGCTGGCTGGGGGCATTGACCCGCAGCCGCGAGCGCCTGCAGCAGCTCAAGCCGCGTTTGCTGGTGCTGCAGTTCGGCGGCGCTTCCGGAACCCTGGCGGCTTTGGGCGAGCAGGCCTTGCCGATTGCCCAGGCCCTGGCCGACGAGCTGCAATTGGCCCTGCCGGAGCAGCCCTGGCACACCCAGCGCGACCGCCTGGTGGAGTTCGCTTCGGTGCTGGGCCTGTTGGCCGGCAGCCTGGGCAAGCTGGGGCGGGATATCAGCCTGCTGATGCAGACCGAGGCGGCGGAGGTCTTCGAGCCCTCGGCGCCGGGCAAGGGCGGGTCGTCCACCATGCCGCACAAGCGCAACCCGGTGGGCGCTGCGGTGCTGATCAGCGCCGCGACCCGGGTTCCCGGCCTGCTGGCGACGATGTTTGCCGCCATGCCCCAGGAGCACGAGCGCAGCCTGGGCCTGTGGCACGCCGAATGGGAAACCCTGCCGGAGATCTGCTGCCTGGTGTCTGGCGCGTTGCAACAAGCATTACTGGTGGCCGAAGGCCTGGAGGTCGACAGCGCGCGCATGGCGCACAACCTCGACTTGACCCAGGGCCTGGTGCTGGCCGAAGCGGTGAGCATTGCCCTGGCCCAGCGCCTGGGGCGGGAAACCGCCCACCATCTGCTGGAACAATGCTGCAAGCGCGCAGTGGCCGAGAAACGCCATCTGCGTGGGGTATTGGGGGAGGATTCCCAGGTTACCGCCGAGCTGTCGGCGGCGGACCTGGATCGTCTATTGGACCCGGCGCACTACCTGGGCCAGGCGCAGGCCTGGGTCGAGCGCGCCGTGGCTGAACATTTTGCCTTGAAGGCCTGAAGGAGACTGCTGTGGGATTCGTGAAACTCGCCGAGGGCGAACTGCACTATCAACTCGAAGGGCCCGAGGGCGCGCCGGTACTGGTGCTGTCCAACTCCCTGGGCACCGACCTGCACATGTGGGACAAGCAGATGGCGGCCTTCACCCGGCACTTCCAGGTACTGCGCATGGACACCCGTGGCCACGGCCGTTCCCTGGTCACCGAAGGTCCCTATAGCATCGAGCAACTGGGCCGCGACGTGGTGGCGCTGCTGGATGCGCTGGATATCCAGCGTGCGCATTTCTGTGGCCTGTCCATGGGCGGGCTGATCGGCCAGTGGCTGGGGATCAATGCCGGCGAGCGTCTGCACAAGCTGGTGGTGTGCAACACCGCGGCGAAGATCGGCGACCCGTCCGTATGGAACCCGCGGATCGAGACCGTGCTACGTGACGGCCAGGCAGCCATGGTGGCACTGCGCGATGCCTCCATCGCCCGCTGGTTCACCAGCGACTTTGCCGAAGCTCACCCTGACCAGGCCAAGCTGATCACCGACATGCTCGCGGCCACCTCGCCGCAAGGCTATGCGGCCAACTGCGCGGCGGTGCGGGACGCGGATTTCCGTGAACAGCTGGGGGCGATCAAGGTGCCCACCCTGGTGATTGCCGGCACTGAAGACGCCGTGACACCACCGTCCGGCGGGCACTTCATCCAGCAGCATGTGGCGGGCGCGGAGTATGCCGAGTTCTATGCCGCGCATTTGTCCAACGTCCAGGCCGGCGACGCTTTCAGCGCCCGGGTCGTGGATTTTCTGCTGGCCTGAGAGTCGATTCAAGGAGCCCTTTGTGGATGAGAAACAGCGTTATGACGAAGGCATGCAGGTTCGCCGCGCGGTGTTGGGCGATGCCCATGTGGACCGCAGCCTCAATGCCCTGACCGAGTTCAACTCGGAGTTCCAGGAAATGATCACCCGCCATGCCTGGGGCGACATCTGGACCCGCCCGGGCCTGCCGCGACACACCCGCAGCCTGATCACCATCGCCATGCTGATCGGCATGAACCGCAACGAGGAGCTCAAGCTGCACCTGCGGGCCGCAGCCAACAATGGGGTGAGCCGCAGCGAGATCAAGGAAGTGATCATGCAGAGCGCGATCTACTGCGGAATCCCGGCGGCCAACGCCACCTTCCACCTGGCGGAGTCGGTGTGGGACGAACTGGGCATCGAATCCCGCAGTTGAGGCGCCGGGGCTGCACCGCGCGATTTCAGACGGTGGCCAGAATGAACACCCGCTTGAACGGGAACAGCGTCCGGCCATCGCCTTCGGGCGGATAGTAGCGATGTACCCGTGCCAGGTAATGGTTGAGGAAGCATTGTCGTTGCCGCTCGTCCAGGCTCAGGAGTACGGGGCGCAAGGCCGAGACCTTGACCCAGTCGAAGATCGGCGACTGGCCTTCCACGACCTGCAGGTGTTCGGTTTCCCAGATGTCCAGTTCCCGAGTCAGGGGCGCCAGCAAACGGTAGTAGCTATCCAGCGACAGTACCCGGCGCTCGGCCATGAACGCCCGCAGCTCCGGGGTGCCCAGCGGCTTGCCGTCCGGTCCTGCCTGTTCCAGGCTTTCGAGTATCAACTGATACCACAGGGCGTCGCGCCAATTGGGCATATGCGCCGCCAGGCAGCCGCCGGGGTTGAGCTGGTTCAACAGGCGCGGCAGCAGGTGTTCGTGGTCACTCATGAAGTGCAGCACTGCGGCAGCGAACAACAGGTCTGCAGGCTGTTCGGCTTTCCATTGCAGCAGGTCGCACCTGCGCCACAGCGCCTTGATCGGCAGGCAGCTGGCTTCGGCAAGCATTTCCGAGGAGCTGTCCACGCCTGTCAGCTCCGCGTAGGGCCAGCGCTGCGCCAGCAGTTGAGTGGCGATACCTGTTCCGCAACCCAGGTCGTAGATGTGATGGGGGTGCTGCAGGGCGACATGATCCAGTAGCTCGACCGCCGGTCGTTCTCGCAGGCGCACGAACTGCTGGTAGGCCTGGGGATCCCATTGGGTGCTGAGGTTCCTGGCCGTGGTCGGCTGAGGCTTGGTACTCATGTAAACATCCTTTTTAAAGTTGTCGTCCAATGACATTCAGGGTTCTGAGGAGCAGGGCTGCGCCACGTCGCGTGTCCTCCTCACGCAGCAGCGAGAGCAGCCCGTACAGGCTGGGAGCGGTACCTTGCGCTGAGGTTTCGGCCTTGGCCATGCGTAGTGCATTGCCCAGCATCCAGGTGGCAGCGGTGGCTTCTTCAAACTGTTGCGCAAGTTTTTCGATCATCGCCTGATCGAGCATGTCGATCAGATCGCAAAGCAGGGACAACAGGTCGACCATGTTGTCCAGGCGAGCGCTGTCCAGCAGCGGCTGGAGCTTTTTCATCAGGGCTTCCAGGCCTGGCGTGCTGGCGACTTCAGGCTGGGTCGCCCTTGGACCAGGCATGCTTGGATCAAAGCTGTCCATGGCGTTGTCTCCTCCCTGTGTAGGGTCAAAGCATTCCGCGGGCTACGGCCCAGTACAGGCCGCGATTGAATCCGGTGCGCAGCAGGCCACCCAACTTGCTCGACGGGGTGGGCAGAACGTCGTGGGCATAGTCGTACCAAAGGGGCATGCCGGCATTGAGGCCCATCTGCGCGACCGCCTGGACCCTACCGTCATAAACCGCCTCGGGAGAGCCCAGGCGGATTTCTCCGGCAATGTTGTTGGCAATCACCGGGGCCTGGTTGTGGCAGGCGCCGCCGGCCTTGCTGATCGGCAGGTCGACGGTATCGCCAATCACATAGACCCGCTCCAGGCCATAGACTTGCAGGGTCTCGTGATGGGTCGGCAACCAGCCCTCCTGGCCCTGTGCCTGAGAGGCGCCGGATTCGAGCACGGCGTCCACGGCCCGGATCGGCGGGGTGGCCATGAGGATGTCGAAAGGCTGCTCAGCGCCTTCCTCCGAGTAGGCGATGCGCCGGTCCGGGTCGACCCTGGCCAGGGTGAAGCCGCGCTGGAAGCGGATGTTCCTCTGTTCGAAGATATCCGGCAGTACCTCGCCGACCGGGCGTTGCAGGAACAGGCAATTGCGCAGTAGCTGCGCGGTGCTGGGGTAGGTGTAGATGATCTCGACCCGATCCCGTACTCCGCGCCGCCGCAGGAAGTCATCGAGCATCAGGGTCGTTTCTACCGGCGCGATGCCGCATTGATGAGGAACATTGGGTGTTTGCGGAAACGACACGGTGATGAACACCCGGCCCTTGTCGATCCGGCTCAGGCGCTGTGCCAGTTGCCGGGCAGGCTGGTATTGGTAGAAGTGGTCGCCGGCTTCCTTGAGCCCCTCGATCCGTTCCGGTGCCGGCACGCAGCCGGTGGCGATCACCAGGAAATCGTAGCCAAGACGTTTGCCGCTGCGAGTGTGCAGGCTCTGGCCGGCAAAATCGAAGCGGGTGACGGGGTCGACCCGGAAGGTTATTTCGGGGCGTAGCAGGGAGCGTTCGGGTCGCTTGAGTTCTTCTTGGAAGAACAGGTTGAACGCCACATACATGAAGGCGGGCTTGTAGAAATGATCCGGCGATTCGGACAGCAGGGTGATTTTGACCTCGTCCCTGAGTATCTCCGGGTAGAGCTTGCTGACCAGTTGATTGGCCAGGATGGTACCGCCTACACCTCCTCCGACAATGACGATGTGCTTGCTCATAACGCAGACCCTCCAAGGCTACGCCAGCTTCACGTACGACATCCGATGGATAACGGAACTGAATCGATAGGTTTCCTTTCCTGGAAGCGAGCACTGCCCGCCTGAAGTGAATACCCCTTTACTTTATCTGTGTATTGGATTTTTTTTACTAAGCCCGACCAGCGGACCTCTCCTTGGGCGCCACGGTTCAAGGCCGACAACTGCAGGGGCCGGCCTTTTGGCTCGGCCCCGTGTTGGAGGGGCTTACAGCAGGCTGAGGGGATAGCTGATGATCAGGCGGTTCTCGTCGAACTCGTTGTTGCTGAAGTCCCGGCGCATGGTGGAGTTGCGCCACTTCAGGTTGAGGTTCTTCAGTGTGCCGCTCTGGACCGTGTAGGCCACTTCGCTTTCCCGGCCCCATTCCTTGCCGTCGCTGACGGTGGCGGTGTGTACGTTGCTGCCGCTGATGTAGCGGTTCATCAGGGTCAGGCCGGGAACGCCCAGCGCGGCGAAATTGTAGTCATGGCGCACCTGCCAGGACTTCTCCTTGGCGTTGTCGTAGCTGGCGTTGTAGCTGTCGTTGGCCAGGGTGCCGCCGCTGGTGCCATTGACCCGCATCCAGGCGCTGTCGCCAGTGAGCTTCTGCAGGCCTACATAGAAGGTGTTGCCGCCATATTTGGCCGAGAACAGGCCGGACCAGGTGCGGTTCTCCATGTCGCCGGCGCGGGCGCTGCCGTCTTCCTTGCCATAGAAGAAGCCCAGGTTGGCGCCCAGGGTCCAGTCGCCCAGGGGTTGGCTGTGGATCAGGTTGATGAACTGCTGGCTGTAGATGTCCTTGAGCTGGGCATTCCACAGGGCGATCTGGGTGCGCTTCTCGTTGAAGGCATATTCGGCGCCCTGGAAGTTGAAACGGTCGGAGGTGAAGGCCGCTTTGCCGAACATGCTCATGTCACTCATGCTGCTGTCGTCACGCGGGCTGTTGGCGCGGAACTGGCCGCCATAGAGAGTCAGGCCGGCAATTTCCTTCGAGGTGATCTGGCCGCCGCGAAAGGTCTGTGGCAGCGAGCGGCCGTCGTCGGAGCGCAGGATCGGCAGCACTGGCATCCATTCGCCGACCTTGACCTCGGTCTGAGACAGTCGCGCCTTGAAGGCTACTCCCAGGCGTCCGAAGTTGTCCGCCGGGCGGCCGTCGTGATCCAGGGGCAGCAGTTGGGTGCCGCCGGTGCCCTTGCCGCCGTTGAGTTTCAGCGAGTAGAGGCCCAGCACGTCCATGCCGAAACCGACGGTGCCCTGGGTGAAGCCGGACTTTGCATCGAGGATGAAGCTCTGGGTCCATTCCTCGGCCTTGCCCTGGGCCTTGGTCGGGTTGGTGAAGTTGCGGTTGAAATAGAAGTTGCGCAGGGTCAGGTTGGCCTGGGCATCTTCGAGAAAGCCCGACTCTGCGGCCAGTGCCGGCAGGGCGGTGCTGCTCAGCGCCAGGGCCAGGAGGCTGGGCAGAAGGTAGGACGGCGGGGTGCTTGGCTTCATTCGTCGGTCTCTCTAATTGTTAGGGGTGCAGCCGGCCAGTGCCGCGCAAAGGGTCTGGGCACAGGTTTCAGGGGAGCAGGGTGGAACCAGAGGTATCAGCCGCAGCGGGCAGGGCGTGGGGGCATGGCATCGGACCTGTTGTTATTGGTGTGTCCAGGTGCCGGGAATGGTGCGTCGCGGATCAGGGCCAATCAATTGGACGAAACACTTTTTGGGCGGTAATCGAACACAAATGTTCCAGTTGGTACATATAAAAAAACCCACCGTCAGGTGGGTTTTTCATATGGCCAGGTGACGCTTCAGAACAGGTGCAGCGCCGGGGCTTTTTCCGCCAGTGGCTCGTTCTTCGCTGTCTGTTCGCTCCAGCCACCGCCGAGGGCCTTGTACAGGTTGACCTCGCTGGTGAGCTGTGACAGGCGATCGGTGATCAGTGCCTGCTGGGCGCTGAACAGCGACCGCTGGGCATCGAGGAAGGTCAGGTTGCTGTCGACCCCGATACGGTAGCGGCGCTCGGCCAGACGATAGTAGTCCTGGTTGGCGTTGACGAAATCACGCTGGGCCTGCAACTGCTGGTTGTAGGTCTGGCGTGCCGCCAGGCCATCGGAGACTTCCTGGAAGGCGGTCTGGATGGATTTCTCGTACTGCGCGACGGTGATGTCTTTCTGGATTTTCGAGTAGTCCAGGCTGGCGCGCAGGCTGCCGGCGTTGAAGATCGGCAGGTTGATCTGCGGCTGGAACAGCCAGGTGCCCGAGCCCCCCTTGAACAGGCCCGAGAGATCCGGGCTCAAGGTACCGGCATTGGCGGTCAGGCTGATGCTCGGGAAGAACGCTGCCCGCGCCGCGCCGATATTGGCGTTGGCCGCTTTCAGCTTGTACTCGGCTTCGAGGATGTCCGGACGCCGTTGCAGCAGCTCCGACGGCAGGCCGGCTGGCAGGTCACTCAGCAGGTCGGCCGAGAGCGGTTGAGCCGCCGGCAGGTTGGCCGGAATCGCCGCACCCAGCAGCAGGGTCAGGCTGTTTTCATCCTGGGCCACCTGGCGGGTGTAGCGCGCCAGCTGGACCCGGGCGTTTTCCACCGAAGTCCGCGACTGGCTCAGGTCCAGGGCCGAGGCCACGCCCACTTCGTTGCTGCGCGAGGTCAGCCGGTAGCTTTCCTCGTAGGCGGCGAGGGTGTCCTGGGTCAGCTTCAGCAGTTCCTTGTCGGCCTGCCAGGTCATGTAGGCGTTGGCCACGCTGGCCACCAGGCTGATCTGGGTGCTGCGCCGGGCTTCTTCGCTGGAGAAGTAGGTCTGCAAGGCCTGCTCGCTCAGGCTGCGAACGCGGCCGAACAGGTCCAGTTCATAGGCACTGACGCCCACGGTGGCCGAGTACTGGCTGGTGATCCCGGCTTCGCCGGTCTGCGACATGCGTGCCGGAGTGCGCTGGCGGCTGCCGCTGGCGTTGGCCGAAACCGCCGGGAACAGGTCCGCACGCTGGATCTGGTACTGCGCGGCATAGGCATCGATGTTCAGCGCCGCGACCTTGAGGTCGCGGTTGTTTTCCAGGGACGTCTGGATCAGTTGCTGCAGCGCCGGGTCATGGAAGAACTGCCGCCAGCCCTGTTCGGCGGCCGCCACGTTGGCGGCCTCCTTTGGCGAGTAGGCAGGGCCTTGGGGGAACTGCGCCGCCACCGGCGCTTCCGGGCGCTGGTAATCCGGGATCAGCGAGCAACCACTTAGCGCGATGGCGGTGATTGCCAGGGAGAGTAGCGACTTGCTCATTGGCCAGCCTCATTAGGGGTTGCAGTAGTTTCTGACAGGTCCGCTTTCCTGCGGCCCATGGACGATACGGTGACGAAGAACAATGGCACCCAGAAGATCGCCAGGATAGTCGCGGTGAGCATACCGCCGATCACCCCGGTACCGATCGCATGCTGGCTACCCGAGCCGGCGCCCGTGGAGATGGCCAGTGGCACGACCCCGAGGACGAAGGCCAGGGAGGTCATGATGATCGGCCGCAGACGCATCCGGCAGGCTTCCACCGCGGCGTCTACCAGGCTGCGGCCCTGCTCGTGCAGTTCCTTGGCGAACTCGACGATCAGAATGGCGTTTTTCGCCGCCAGACCAATGGTCACCAACAGACCCACCTGGAAGTACACGTCGTTGGACAGGCCGCGCATGCTGGTTGCCATCAGTGCACCGATGATCCCCAGGGGCACAACCAGCATCACTGCGATCGGAATCGACCAGCTTTCATACAGCGCTGCCAGACACAGGAACACCATCAGCAGGGACAAGGCGTACAGCGCAGGTGCCTGGGAGCCCGACAGACGTTCCTCGTAGGACAGGCCGGTCCAGGAGATACCGACACCCGCCGGCAGCTTCGCGGCAATGGCCTCGACTTCGGCCATGGCTTCACCGGTACTGTAGCCAGGGGCCGGGGCACCGAGCACTTCCATGGCTTCCACGCCGTTGTAACGGGCCAGCTTGGGCGAGCCGTAGATCCACTCGCCCTTGGCGAAGGAGGAGAACGGCACCATGGTTCCGGCGCTGTTGCGTACGTACCACTTCTTCAGGTCTTCGGGGCTCATGCGGGCACCGGCCTGACCCTGGATGTACACCTTCTTCACCCGACCACGGTCGATGAAGTCGTTGACGTAGCTACTGCCCAGGGCAATCGACAGGGTGTTGTTGATGTCGGTGAGGGTCACGCCCAGGGCACTGGCGCGCTCGTCGTCGATGGTCAACTGGTACTGCGGTTCATCGTTCAGGCCGTTCGGACGTACCTGGGACAGCACCTTGCTCTGGGCTGCCATGCCGAGGAACTGGTTGCGTGCAGCCATCAGTTTCTCATGGCCGATACCGGCGCGGTCCTGGAGGAACACGTCGAAACCGGTGGCGTTACCCAGCTCCAGTACCGCCGGAGGGGCGAAGGCGAACACCATCGCGTCACGGAAACTGAAGAAGTGCTGCTGGGCGCGGGCTGCCAGGTTGAACACGTTGTTTTCCGCGGAACGCTCGCCCCACGGCTTGAGCATGATGAAGGCCATGCCCGAGCTCTGGCCGCGACCGGCGAAGTTGAAGCCGTTCACGGTGAACACCGAAGCCACGGTGTCCTTTTCCTTGTCCAGCAGGTAGGCGCGCATTTCGTCCACCACCACCTGGGTCCGCTCGGCACTGGAGCCGGCCGGCGTCTGTACCTGGGCGAACAGAACGCCCTGGTCTTCTTCCGGCAGGAACGCGGTCGGGATGCGAGTGAACAGCCAGATCATGCCCAGGACGATCAGCACGTAGGCCAGCAGGTACGGAACCTTGTGGCGCAGCATGTTGCCCACGCCGCGTTCGTAGCTCTTCACGCTGCGATCGAAGGTGCGGTTGAACCAGCCGAAGAAGCCGCGCTTCTCGGTGGCGTGTTCGCCTTGCGGTACGGCCTTGAGCATGGTGGCGCACAGGGCCGGAGTGAAGATCAGGGCAACCAGCACCGACAGGGCCATGGCCGAGACCACGGTGATCGAGAACTGCTTGTAGATCACCCCGGTGGAGCCGCTGAAGAAGGCCATGGGCAGCAGTACCGCGGACAGCACCAGGGCGATACCCACCAGGGCTCCCTGGATCTGGCCCATGGACTTTTTCGTCGCCTCCTTGGGCGACAGCCCTTCCTCGTGCATCACCCGCTCGACGTTCTCCACCACGACGATGGCGTCGTCCACCAGCAAGCCGATGGCCAGCACCATGCCGAACATGGTCAGGGTGTTGATGCTGAAACCGGCCGCCGCAAGGATGCCGAAGGTACCCAGCAGTACCACCGGCACCGTCATGGTGGTGATCACCGTGGCGCGGAAGTTCTGCAGGAACAGGAACATCACCAGGAACACCAGGACGATCGCTTCCACCAGGGTTTCAACCACACCCTTGATGGATTCGGTCACCACCGGGGTGGTGTCATACGGGAACACCACCTTCATCCCTTGCGGGAAGAAGGGTTCCAGGTCCTTGATGGTGTTGCGCAGGGCCTTGGCGGTATCCAGGGCGTTGGCGCCGTTGGCCAGTTTCACTGCCAGGCCGGACGCCGGCTTGCCGTTGAACTGGGCGCTGATGGCGTAGTTCTCGCCACCCAGGCCGACGTCCGCGACATCGCCCAGACGCACTTGCGAGCCGTCCTTGTTGACCTTCAGCAGGATCGCCTTGAACTGCTCGGCAGTCTGCAGGCGGGTCTTGCCGATGATGGTGGCGTTGAGTTGCTGGCCGGGCAGGGCAGGCAGGCCGCCGAGCTGGCCGGACGATACCTGGACGTTCTGCGCGGCAACCGCGGTCTTCACGTCCACCGGGGTCAGGTTGTAGTTGTTGAGCTTGGCCGGGTCGAGCCAGATCCGCATCGCGTACTGGGCACCGAATACCTGGAAGTCACCGACGCCCGCGGTCCGCGAGATCGGGTCCTGCATGTTCGACACGATGTAGTTCGACAGGTCGTCCTTGGACATGCTGCCGTCCTCGGAAACCACGCCGATCACCAGCAGGAAGTTCTTCACTGCCTTGGTCACGCGGATACCCTGCTGCTGCACTTCTTGAGGCAGCAGCGGAGTGGCCAGGTTGAGCTTGTTCTGTACCTGAACCTGCGCGGTGTCCGAGTTGGTGCCCTGTTCGAAGGTCGCAGTGATGGTCATGCTGCCGTCGGAGTTACTTTCCGAGGACACATAACGCAGGTTGTCGATACCGTTGAGCTGCTGCTCGATCACCTGAACCACGGTGTCCTGCACGGTCTGTGCGGAAGCGCCTGGGTAGGTCACGGAGATGGCGATCGCTGGCGGCGCGATGCTCGGGTACTGGTTGATCGGCAATTTGAGGATCGATAGAGCCCCGACCAACATGATCACCAGGGCGATTACCCAGGCGAAGATCGGACGGTCGATAAAAAATTTCGACATGGTTTACTCCCCTTTGCCGCCTGCAGCTTTGTCAGTTGCCTGTGCAGGGGCCGGGTTCTTCGCTGGAACGTTGGTTGCTTCGCTGGCCTTGACTTCAATGCCCGGCTTGACGAACTGCAGGCCTTCGGTGATCAGGCGATCGCCGGCTTTCAGCCCATCTTCCACCAACCACTGGCTGCCGACCGTGCGGCTGGCCTTGAGTTGACGCAGCTCGACCTTGTTATCCAGGCCAACCACCAGGGCGGTCGGGGTGCCTTTCAGGTCGCGCGTCACGCCTTGCTGGGGAGCCAGGATCGCCGCGCTGTTCACCCCGGCTTGCAGTTGGGCGTGGACGAACATGCCAGGCAGCAGAGTGTGCTCAGGGTTCGGGAACACTGCGCGCAGGGTCACCGAGCCGGTGGTTTCGTCCACCGAGACTTCGGAGAATTCCAGCTTGCCGTCGAGCTTGTACTGGCTGCCGTCTTCCAGGGTCAGTTTGACCTTGGCGGCATTGTCGCCGACTTTCTGCAGGCGACCGCTTTCCAGTTCGCGACGCAGTTCCAGCAGTTCTACCGAGGACTGGGTAACGTCGACGTAGATTGGGTCCAGCTGCTGGATCACGGCCATGGCATCGGCCTGGCCATTGCTCACCAGGGCGCCTTCGGTCACCGAGGAACGGCCGATTCGGCCGGTCAGTGGCGACAGCACTTTGGTGTAGCGCAGGTTGATCTGGGCGCTTTGCAGCGAGGCTTCCGACTGCAGGCGGTTGGCCACGGCAGTGTCGTATTCCTGGCGGCTTACGGCCTGCTCGTTGACCAGTTGCTTGTAGCGATCAGAAATCGACTTGGTCGATTGCAGATTAGCCTCGGCACTTTTCAGCGTTGCCTCATAGACCGATGGATCGATCTGATAAAGCTGCTGACCTTCCTTGACGTCTCCACCTTCTTTGAACAGACGCTTGAGAATAATCCCGTTTACCTGTGGGCGAACTTCGGCGATGCGGAACGCAGTGGTCCGGCCCGGGAGTTCGGAAGTCAAGGTAAAGGCTTGTGGTTGCAGGGTAACGACGCCGACCTGAGGGGCTTGAGGGGCAGGCGCCGCCTCTTCCTTTTTACATCCGCTGAGCAGCGATGCCAGGGCGACGGCAGTGACCAGAGCGGTAACAGCTGGCTTGAGTTGCATGAAAATCCTCGGGTCAGGCACGCAAGATGCGCACAAGAAAAGTGGAAGGGTAAAAATGCTTGGCTGAGTGGATAAGTAGCTTGCTAAGGAATATACTTACGTTCATGGTTGTTTGTAAATACCCCTGCGGCGTACCCATCCGGTTACAAAAGCCCCTGTAGGTGTTGAATTGTAGGCTGGGCAAACGGCACTCGAGATGCCGTTCCATATTTATTCAGAAGGTCTTCACGCATCGCTGAAAGATCCTGATCGAGGTTTTACTGCCATGGTCCGTCGTACCAAAGAGGAAGCTCAAGAAACTCGCAGCCAGATACTCGAGGCCGCCGAAAAGGCCTTTTACGAGCGTGGCGTGGCGCGTACCACCCTGGCCGACATCGCGGCGCTGGCGGGAGTCACGCGAGGTGCCATCTATTGGCACTTCAGCAACAAGGCCGACCTGGTGCAGGCCATGCTCGACAGCCTGCGTGAACCTTTGGATGAAATGGCCGCGGCCAGTGAGAATGTAGATGAAATGGACCCGTTGGGCTGCATGCGCAAGCTGCTCATTCATTTGTTTCATCAAGTTGCCCTGGACCCGAAAACCCGACGCATCAATGAAATCCTGTTTCACAAGTGCGAGTTCACCGACGAAATGTGCGACCTGCGCCGACAGCGTCGCGCTGCCAGCCTGGACTGCAACGTACACATCGAGCTGGCGTTGCGTAATGCAGTGAATCGTGGGCAATTGCCCGAGAACCTCGATGCGGCGCGGGCAGCTATCACGCTGCATGCATTCATCGATGGCATTCTCTACCAGTGGTTGCTGGCCCCGGACAGCTTCGCCCTGCACACCGAAGCAGAGCGCTGGATCGACATCGGGCTGGATATGCTGCGCTTGAGCCCCAACCTCCGTCATTAAGACAAAATGCGTAATTGAGTCCGGTTGTGTCAACATTTAAGGCGAGGGACGTTCATACCCGGGGTCGCACTTCACAATGGGGTGCTTTTATATACGGGCTTGCTGCAGGTTGATAGATAGCGAGCTACGTATTTTGTAGGGATTTTGTTGCGGGTGTGTGAATGAGTGTGAGCCCTTCACCGTTCAACGGCGCGGAACACCCCATCAAGGGGATCGCCCTGATCTGCCTGGCGGTCCTGCTGTTTGCCAGCCACGACACGTTATCCAAATACCTGTCGGCTTTTTATCCCATCGTCATGGTGGTCTGGGCCCGCTATGTGGTGCACACCCTGTTGATGCTGGTGGTCTTCGTGCCGCGCAGTGGTTTCTCTGCGGTGGTGCGCACCAAGCGCCCCGGGTTGCAATTGCTGCGGGCCCTGTGCCTGATCGGCACCAGCCTGCTGTTCACCACCGGCCTGCGCTATATACCCCTGGCAGAAGCGACCGCGGTCAACTTCCTGGCGCCCTTGCTGGTGACTGCCCTGTCGGTGCCGTTTCTGGGGGAGCGGGTCAGTCGCGCCCAGTGGCTGGCAGTGCTGGCGGGGTTCGTCGGGGTGCTGATTGTGGTGCGTCCCGGTGGCGCGTTGTTCACGCCGGCAATCCTGCTGCCGCTGGGGTCGGCGCTGTGCTTCGGCTTCTACCAGTTGCTGACCCGCAAGCTCAGTGGTGTTGACAGCCCGACCACCAGCAACTTTCTCACCGGGATCCTCAACAGCCTGATCATGAGCGCGCTGCTGCCGTTCTTCTGGAGCACGCCGACGTTGTTTCATGGGCTGTTCATGATCGGCCTGGGCACCTGCGGCATGCTCGGCCACATGTTGCTGACCCAGGCGTTCCGCCATGCCGCGCCGGCGATGCTGGCGCCTTTCAGCTATGGGCAGATTCTTTTCGCCGGGCTCTTTGGCTACCTGATCTTCGACCATACCCCGGACCAGTACGCCCTGGTCGGTATCGCGGTCATCTGCCTCAGCGGCCTGGCGGTGGCCTGGGCCCAGCGCAAACGCTGAATGGCTTTCTGTAGCCCCTGCCGCAGGCCGCGACAAGGTCCGCAGGACCTTCATCGAACTTGAGATGATCGCGCCCCTTCGGGGCGACCGTGCGTACGCGGCCCGAGCCTGCGGCAGCGGCTACAACGAATGTGCAGGCCATGAAAAAGCCCCGGCTCGCGAGAGTCGGGGCTTTTTATCGAGCGATGCAGGCTTACAGAGTCGGGTAGTCGATATAGCCGACCGGGCCCTTGCCGTAGAAGGTTTCCGGGTGCGCTTCGTTCAACGGCGCATCGGCCTTCAGGCGGGCTGGCAGGTCCGGGTTGGCGATGAAGGGCACACCAAAGGCCACGGCGTCAGCCTTGCCAGCGGCCAGCCAGGCGTTGGCGCTGTCCTTGGTGAAGCGTTCGTTGGCGATGTAGGGGCCGCCGAAGGCTTCTTTGAGTTGCGGGCCCAGGCTGTCGGCGCCTTCTTTCTCGCGGGAGCAGATAAAGGCGATACCGCGTTTGCCCAGCTCCCGAGCGACGTAGGTGAAGGTCTCCGCCAGGTTGGCATCACCCATGTCATGGGAGTCGGCACGTGGTGCCAGGTGCACGCCTACCCGGCCGGCACCCCAGATCTCGATGGCCGCGTCGGTGACTTCCAGCAGCAGGCGGGCACGGTTTTCCAGGGAGCCGCCGTACTGGTCGGTACGCTGGTTGGTGCTGCTTTGCAGGAACTGGTCCAGCAGGTAGCCGTTGGCGCCGTGGATTTCCACGCCGTCGAAACCGGCGGCCTTGGCGTTTTCCGCGCCGACCCGGTAGGCGTCGACGATGTCGGCGATCTCAGCGGTTTCCAGGGCCCGCGGAGTTGGGAAGTCGGCCAGTGGGCGCACCAGGCTGACATGCCCCTTGGGCTGGAGGGCGCTGGGTGCCACCGGGGTTTCGCCGTTCAGATAGGACGGGTGGGAGATGCGTCCGACGTGCCACAGCTGCAGGAAGATCTTGCCGCCGGCGCCGTGTACTGCCTTGGTCACATTGGCCCAGCCACGCACCTGGTCGTTGGACCAGATGCCGGGGGTGTCCGGGTAGCCCACGCCCATGGGGGTCACCGAGGTGGCCTCGCTGAGGATCAGGCCGGCGGAAGCCCGTTGTACGTAGTACTCGGCCATCAGCGCGTTGGGTACGCGGCCGGCATCGGCGCGGCAGCGGGTCAGCGGCGCCATGATGATGCGGTTGGACAGTTCGAGATCGCCGAGTTTGATCGGATCAAAGAGAGTCGTCATGGAATGCAGCCTTCTTTAAGGGATAGGGAGAGGATCAGTGGGTTGCAGGAGCCAGTTCGGCCTTGCCGCCCTGGCGAAAGGTAATCAGCGTCACCAGCAGGGCCAGGATCGCCAGGGCCGCTGCTGCCAACGGCACGCTGGTCAGGCCGAAGCCGTGGGCGATGACGCTGCCGCCGACCCAGGCACCCAGGGCATTGCCGATGTTGAAGGCGCCGATGTTCAGGGTCGAAACCAGGTTCGGTGCGGCCTTGCCGAAGGTCACTACGTTGACCTGCAACGCCGGCACTGCGGCAAACGAAGCGGTGGCCCAGAGGAACAGGGTGATCTCGGTGGGGATCAGCGCCACGCTGGTCCAGGTCAGTACGGTGGAGACCACGGCCATGGCCGCGAACACGCCGATCAGGGTGGCGCCCAGGCGCTTGTCCGCCAGTTTGCCGCCGATGATGTTGCCCAGGGTCAGGCCCAGGCCGATCAGCAGCAGGGTCCAGGTCACGCCCTTGGGCGAGACACCGGTGACATCACCGAGCAGCGGTGCAACGTAGGTGAAGAGGGTGAACATCGACGCGGCGAACAGCGCGGTCATGCTCAGGGACAGCCAGATGCCCGCGCCCTTGAGGGCTGCCAGCTCTGCACGCATGTCGAGTTTTTCCTCGTCGCGCTTGGCCGGCAGGAAGCGCAGCAGGCCGATCAGCGCCACCACGCCGATGACCGTCACCGCCCAGAAGGTCGAGCGCCAGCCCGCTGCCTGGCCCAGGGCGGTGCCCAGGGGCACGCCAAGGACGTTGGCCAGGGTCAGGCCGGTGAACATCAGGGCCACGGCCGAAGCGCGCTTGTTGGCGGGCACCAGGCCGGCGGCCACCACTGAACCGATACCAAAGAAGGCTCCGTGGCACAGCGCGGTGATCACCCGGGCAAACATCAGCACGTTGTAATCACTGGCCAGTGCACACAGCAGGTTGCCGACAATGAAGATTCCCATCAGCGCCACCAGGGCTGCCTTGCGGGGCAGGCGGGCGGTGGCCAGGGCCATGAAGGGCGCGCCGATGGCCACCCCAAGGGCGTAGCCGGTGACCAGCCAGCCGGCGCCGGGAATCGACACCCCGAGGTCCGCCGCCACATCGGGCAGCAGGCCCATGATGACGAACTCGGTGGTACCGATGGCGAAGGCACTCAAGGCCAGGATGAGAAGCGAAAGGGGCATTGTCGGGTCCTTGTCAGGTCAGAGCTGTTGGCTCATTTGCGTGAGGAACTGCTGGATGGTTTCCTCGTTGCGTTTGAAAAAATGCCATTGGCCGACTTTCCGGCTGCTGATCAGGCCTGCGCGTTGCAAGGTGGCGAGGTGGGCGGACACGGTCGACTGCGACAGGCCGCAGCGTTGGTCGATCTGCCCGGCGCAGACGCCGTGCTCATTGCTGTGAGCCTGATCGGGAAATTCGACAGTCGGGTCTTTCAGCCAGTGCAGGATTTCCCTGCGAACCGGATGTGCCAGGGCTTTTATTATTTCGTCGAGGTCGAGGGACATGGCGGTGCTCGTTTTTTGTGAAACGTTGTATCGCGATGAAGCGAAATTTAAATCGTTATTTCGCGATATACCAATATGATTTTGGTCTTAAATCATTACTTATCGGTATATCGGGTTATAACGATATGTCGGTCGCAGTGCTAAGCTGCGTCCATGAATTATCTCGCACATCTGCACCTTGGCGGCCAGCGCCCGGGTCAATTACTCGGCAGCCTGTATGGCGATTTCGTCAAGGGACGCCTGCAAGGGCAGTTTTCGCCCGAGGTCGAGGCGGCGATCCAGCTGCATCGGCGCATCGATACCTACACCGACAGTCACCCGCTGGTGGCGGCGGCGCTGTCGCGTTTCTCCCTGACGCGAAGGCGTTACGCCGGCATCGTCATCGACGTGTTCTTCGACCATTGCCTGGCCCGGGACTGGCAGCATTACGCCGACCCGCCCCTGCCGTTGTTCACCGCCGAGGTGTACCGGGTGCTGGCGGCCGAGCCGCAGTTGCCGGCGCGGCTGGCGCAGATTGCGCCTTACATGGCGGCGGATGACTGGCTGGGTTCCTATCGCGAGTTCGCGGTGCTGGAGCCGGTGTTGCGGGGGATTGCCCGGCGCCTGTCACGGCCAGAGGAGCTGACCGCGGCGATGGTCGAGCTGGAACGGCTGTATGAACCGTTGAGCGAAGACTTCCGCGCTTTCTACCCGCAATTGCAGGCATTCGCCGCGCAGCACATCCAATTGCCCTGACTCACGATGGCTGTTGTAGGAGCTGGCTTGCCAGCGAAGGTGCTCTCATGACCGACGCAGGTTTCAAGGGCCTTTTCGCCGGCAAGCCGGCTCCTACAGAGAGTTTCAGGCCGCGACCAGTTCGCCGTTGCGGCGTGGTTCGGTGGGCAGCATGACATCACCGAACAGCGCCTTCTGCACTGCTTGCTGGGCCTGGAAGGCCAGCGCCGCACGTTCCTGGCCCTGGCAGGCAATCGGCTTGAGCAGGTGGATCTCCACCTGGCCCCGGTCATTGGCGAACAGGCGCATCAGGTGCGAGAGCAGATCGTCGTCGCCGATGAAGGGCGCCAGGGTATCGATCTGGCCGTCGCGCAGGTAACGGATCGCCACCGGTTGCAGGCAGACGTCGGCATCGATGGCGCTGGCCAGCAAGCGCCCGTGGAAGGTGCGCAGGCCACGGCCATCGGTGGTGGTGCCTTCGGGGAACAGCAGCAGTGGGTGCTGCTCCTGCAAATGCCGGGTCATCTGCTTGCGGATCAACTGGCTGTCACCGGCGCCGCGGCGGATGAACAGGCTGCCGGCCTTGGCGGCCAGCCAACCGGCCACCGGCCAGGTGCGCACTTCGGCCTTGGACAGGAAGGACAGCGGCGTCAGCATGCCCAGCAGCGGGATATCGGTCCAGGACACATGGTTGCTGATCCAGAGCATCGGTTGGCGGGGCAGCTCGCCATGCACCGAGACCTGAAAGGGCAGGGCATTGCTCAAGCGTGCCATGAAGAAGCGCGACCAGCGCTGGCGCCGGACCATGGAGTTGGCGACCCCCAAGCGTTCCAGCAAACCGAAGATACTGGCCATGCTCAGGCCCAGCGCCACCACCAGCAGCACTCGGGCGATGCGCCCGTAGACCCGCAGCCGGCGCATCAGACCGCCGCCTTGAAGTGCCGGGCGTAGCGCGGGCACAGCTCGTCGCGCTTGAGCAGGATGAACACATCGGCGACCTGGAAATCCTCGTCCCAGCACGGCTCGCCGCAGATCTTCGCGCCCAGGCGCATGTAGGCCTTGAGCAGGGGCGGCATCTCGGCGATCACATTGGACGGAATGTCCAGGCTCGGCAGCGGGTTCTTCGGCTCGGCCCGCAGGTGCTCGGTGCACAGGTAGCGCTCGCGCAGGCGCTGCATGATCGCCTGGGCCTGCACGCCGCCGTCCTGCATGGGAATGCTGGCGCAGCCCATGAGGTAGCTGTAGCCACCCTGATTGAGCACTTCCGCCAGTTCGCCCCAGAGCACGGCGATGGTGCCGCCGTTGCGGTAGGCCGGGTCGACGCAGGTGCGGCCGATCTCCAGGATCGGCCCTTTGAGCTGCACCAGGCCGTGCAGGCTGAATTCTTCTTCGCTGTAGAAACGCCCCAGGCTGCTGGCGGCCTGGTGGTCCAGCAGGCGGGTGGTGGCCACCAGGCGCCCGGTGTTCAGGTCGCGCACACCGATGTGGCTGCAATGAACGTCATAGTCATCCATGTCCAGACCCAGTTCCGCGCCCTTGAGCTTGGCGTTGAACTCGCCACTGAAGACGTTGAAACGCAGGGCCTGGGCTTCTTGCAGAGCCTTCGCGCCGATCAGGCGTTCGGCTTGCAGGCGGCGTTCAGTGCCGGTGTCGCTGATGCGGGCGATCTGAGTCATCGTGAATCTCCGTGCGGGCTACTGACCCACCTTGGGTTGCAGCCAATCGACTTTGTTGTGCAAAGTCAGGCTATGTAGCCCCGGTGTCATCGCCATGAAGCTTTGGTGATGCTTATATGACAGCCCCTGAGGACCTTCGAATGCCCTGGCAAGCCCTGCTCGAGAGCCGTGAACGATTGCCCGCCAACCCCGACCTGGCCGAGGGCTACGGGGCTTTGCTGGCGCACCTGGGCAACGTCACGCCCTTCGAACTGGCGGTGCGCGGCGGGCGCTTGATGGCCACCCCGGGGCTGGCCTTCCTGGTGGGCTACCAGGCGGCATTGCGCATGTTGTGGCCCAGCGCGCCGTCCAGTCTGGGGGCTTTGTGCGCGACCGAACGCCGCAGCCTGCGCCCGGCGGACATGCAGACCCGCCTGGAGGATCTGCGCCTGCACGGGCGCAAGGATTTCGTCACCGCCGGAGATGCCGCCGACTGGCTGCTGGTGGCGGCTCGCTGCGAAGCCCCGGGGGAGCGCGCAGCCCTGCGCCTGACGGTGGTCTATCCCGGCGAGCCCGGGGTCAAGGTCCAGACCCTGCCCGCCATTGCCTTGATGCCGGAGATCAGCCACGGCTGCCTGGAGCTGGATAACGCCGCCTGCGAGTTGCTGGCCGGCGACGGCTGGGATGCCTACGTCAAGCCGTTCCGCACCCTGGAAGATATCTATGTCCTGAGCGCCATGCTGGCCTGGCTGTATGGCGTGGGGCAGGACAGCGGCTGGCCGCAGCCTTTGCAGTTGCAACTGCTGGGCTTGCTGGCCGGCTGTGCCGAAGCCAGCCGGCAGAACCCGGCGCTGAGCAGCGGGCACATTCTGCTGGCGGGCCTGTTCGTGCAGTTCGAGGCGCTGAAACCCGAGATCGGCATTGCCTTCGCCCAGGGGCCACAGCTCTGGCGCGAGCAATGGACCCGCGACCAGGCCCTGCTGGACCTCGCCGCCAGCGCTCGCGCACAGCGCCTGGCCAAGGCCCTGGCCTCCCTGTAGGAGCCGGCTTGCCGCGAGGAGTGTGCAGTCTCCGAAACCGCATTCGCTGGCAAGCCAGCTCCTACAAGAAGCGGTTCTCGCGCCCTATCGAATATTCGGCCAACCCTGTAGGAGCCGGCTTGCCGGCGAAGGTTGTCGCGAAACGGTCATGTGCCCGCAATAGGCTCGGCCCCAGACGGCTCTCGAGTGTCCTTCATGCCCAAAGCTTGGTTGCTGCTGGCCCTGCTTCTATTACTCAGCCTGCCGGCCCGGGCCGAGGAGTGGCCGGCGCTGCAATGGAGCCAGGGCACGCCAGCCAGCGGCCCGGCGTTGCAGGCCCTGGAGGATTACGCCTTTGTGCCCCGGGACGATGAATCCCGCCAGGGCATTCGCACCGACGCCTTGCTGGTGATCCGCGACGGTCGACTGCTCTACGAGCGCTACGCCGGGGCAACCGGGCCACAGACGCCCCATCTCGCCTGGTCCGCCAGCAAGAGCCTGCTGGCGGTGCTGCTGGGGGTGGCTTTTGGCGAGGGGCGGTTCCAGTTGCAGGACCCGGCGGCGAAGTTCTACCCGCCGCTCGAGGCCCATCCCGACATCACCCTGGCGGACCTGCTGCACTGGGCCTCGGGCCTGGATTGGCAGGAAGACTATGAATACGCCCCTCTCAACTCTTCGGTGGTGGCCATGCTCTACACCCGCGGGCACCGGGACATGGCCGCCTTCACCGCGCAACAGGCCGCCTCCGGCCCGCCGGGCCAGGTGTTTCGCTATTCCAGCGGCGACAGCAACCTGCTGGCGGCCAGCCTGCGGGGCATGGTGGGGGAGGGGCAGTATGCGGACTATCCCTGGCGTGCCCTGTTCGAACCCCTGGGTATCACCCAGGCGGTGTGGGAGCGGGATGCTGCTGGCACTTTCGTCGCTTCCTCGTACCTCTACCTGACGGCCCGTGATCTGGCTCGCATTGGCCTGCTGATGCAGCGCGATGGCCGTTGGCGCGACCGGCAATTGCTGCCCAAGGCCTGGGTCGAATTCTGCCGCACGCCCTTTCGTGGCTATCGGGCCAACCAGGACGTGGCCGTGGCGGGCGGGCACTGGTGGCTCAACCGCGAGGTGGACGGGGCGCCAAGGCCCTGGCCGGATGCCCCCGCCGATACCTACGCTGCGCTGGGACACTGGGGCCAGGCGCTGTATGTGCTGCCGGCGCAGCGCCTGGTGATCGTGCGCTATGGCGACGACCGTGACGGCAGCTACCAGCACAATGAACTGCTCAAGCGGGTGCTGGCCGCCTTCGCCACGCCGGAGCAGCCATGAAGCCCTGGCCCTTGATCCGTCGGCGTCCGCTGCTCAGCCTGCTGGCGCTCGGGCTGCTCCTGCTGCTGGGCTGGGGCTGGCAGCAGCGGGTGGCGTTGCAGGCCTTCCCGGACATCCTCGGGGCCTACACCGCCAAGGAGTACTGCTCCTGCCGTTACGTCATGCAACAACCTGCCGACTACTGCCGCGCCTACGTGCGCCAGTACCTGCCCACCAGCGCTTTTCTCGATGAGCCGCAGCCCCGTCGTGTCACCGCCAGCGCGCTGGGGCGCACCCATAGCGCGGTCTGGCGCAGTGCCCGTGAAGGTTGCCGCCTGGACCCCTGACCGGGGTCGAAACGATGGCGGCAGCTTTGTGTTCCATCCAGTGGAACCACATTTGATTGTCCTGTGCCCCGGCTCGCGGTTATCTGACGCAGAGCTTCGAGCACGCCCTGGCCCTCGTGCAGCGCTCCGAAAAAAAGAACGGGAACCCACCCGGCCCAGAGGAGATACGCCATGACCCGACACCAGCACATTCTTGCCTGGCTCAACGATGTCGCCAGCGACCTGCGGGCCATCCGCCAGGACATTCACGCCCACCCCGAGCTGGGTTTCGAGGAAAACCGCACCGCGGCGCTGGTGGCCCGCAGCCTTGAAGAGTGGGGTTATGAAGTGCACACCGGCGTGGGCCGGACCGGCGTCGTAGGGGTGCTGCGCAACGGCAGCAGCCCCCGCACCCTGGGCCTGCGGGCCGACATGGACGCCCTGCCGATCATCGAGAACACCGGGGTGCCCTACAGCAGCCGCTACAGCGGTTGCATGCACGCCTGCGGGCATGACGGCCACACCACCCTACTTCTCGGGGCGGCCCGTTACCTGGCGGCCACCCGGCAGTTCGACGGCACCCTGAACCTGATCTTCCAGCCGGCGGAGGAGGGCCAGGGTGGCGCCGAGGCCATGCTTGCCGACGGCCTGCTGGAGCGTTTCCCCTGTGATGCCCTGTTTGGCCTGCACAACATGCCGGGGCTGCCGGCCGGGCACCTGGGCTTTCGCGAGGGGCCGATGATGGCCTCCCAGGACCTGCTCAACGTGATAGTCGAAGGCGTCGGCGGCCATGGCTCCATGCCGCACCTGACGGTAGACCCGCTGGTGGCAGCGGCGAGCATGGTCATGGCCTTGCAGACAGTGGTAGCGCGCAACATCGATGCCCAGGAAGCCGCGGTGGTCACCGTCGGGGCCCTGCAAGCGGGCGAGGCGGCCAACGTCATTCCCCAGCAGGCCCTGCTGCGCCTGAGCCTGCGGGCCCTCAACGCACCCGTGCGCGAGCAGATGCTGGAGCGGGTCAAGGCCATTATCCGCACCCAGGCCGAGAGTTTCGGTTGCTCGGTCAGCATCGAGCATCGCCCGGCCTATCCGGTGCTGGTCAACAGCCCGGAGGAAACCGAGTTCGCCCGCAAGATCGGTGTCGAGCTGGTGGGGGCCGAGGCGGTCAACGGCAATACGCCGAAGCTGATGGGCAGCGAAGACTTCGGCTGGATGCTGCAGCGCTGCCCGGGCAGCTACCTGTTCATCGGCAACGGCGTGGCCCAGCCGATGGTGCATAACCCGGGTTACGACTTCAACGACGACATCCTCCTCACCGGCGCGGCCTATTGGGGTGCCCTGGCGGAAAGCTGGCTCAAACCGTCCTGACCCTTCCTGTTCCTGTGTCCCTGACTGCCCCGGGCGTGTTGTAGGCGCCCGGCACTTTAGCGAGCCCGCCAGAAGGCTCAAAAGTCTCCAAGGAACATCCCATGAGCGTCTCGACTCCCTCTGTTTCCAGGACCCGGCAGGTGGTTGCCGCCGTGGTCGGCAACGCCCTGGAATGGTACGACTTCATCGTCTACGGCTTTCTCGCCAGCTTCATCGCTCGCCAGTTCTTTCCCGCGGAAGACGAATACACCTCGCTGCTGATGGCCCTGGCCACCTTCGGCGTGGGTTTCTTCATGCGCCCGGTGGGCGGTGTGCTGCTGGGGATCTATTCCGATCGCAGGGGCCGCAAGTCGGCGATGCTGGTGATCATCCAACTGATGACCCTGGCCATCGCGATGATCGTGTTCGCCCCCAACTATGCGGCCATCGGTATCGGAGCGCCGCTGCTGATCGTGGTGGCACGCATGCTCCAGGGCTTTGCCACCGGTGGCGAGTACGCCAGCGCCACGGCCTACCTGGTGGAGAGTGCGCCGCCCCACCGCAAGGGCCTTTACGGCTCCTGGCAGTTGGTGGGGCAGTGCCTGGCGGTATTCAGCGGGGCGGCGATGGTGGCGGCGGTGACCCATTTCTTTTCGCCCCAGACCCTGGAACTCTGGGGCTGGCGCCTGCCATTCGTGATCGGCCTGCTGATCGGTCCGGTGGGGCTGTGGATCCGCAAGTACATGGAAGAGCCGCAAGCCTTTGTCGAGGCACGCAAGCAGGTGCGTGGCAAAGGGCCCGGGTTGTGGCAGGTGGTATCGGCCTATCGCCGAGCGATCCTGGTGTCCATGTGCATGTGCTGCGGGGGCACCGTGTCCTTTTATGTGGTGCTGGTGAACATGCCGACCTTTGCCCACACCAACCTCGGCCTGCCCCTGGATCAGGTGCTGTTGGTGCAGATGTTCGCCGTGGCCCTGATGACCTTGGTGATTCCCTTTGCCGGGGCCTTGTCGGATCGCATTGGGCGACGTCCAGTGCTGATGGCGTTCACCCTGGCGTTTTTTGTCATGGTCTATCCCTTGTATGTGTGGGTCGCTGCGGCGCCGTCCATCGAGCGCCTGCTGGTGATGCAGATGCTGCTTTGCGGGGCCATCGGCGGTTTCTTCGGCCCCGGCCCCACGGCCCTGGCCGAGCAGTTTCCCATCGAGGTGCGTTCCACCGGAGTGTCGGTGGCGTATAACGTCACGGTCATGCTGTTCGGTGGCTTTGCGCCGTTGATCGTGACCTGGCTGAGCAAGGTCATGGCCACGCCGGTGGCACCAGCCTTCTATGTCCTGCTGACCTCGGTCCTCAGCCTGCTGGGTACCTACTGCATGTATGACGCGGTCAGAGACGAAAAACCCGATGCCGTGACCCTGGGAGGTGAGTCTTGATCAACCCCGCAGAACCATCGATCAATGCGTCGATTGTCGACCTGGATGCCCTGGCGCTGTCCCGGGCCATCCATGCCCGCGAGCTGTCCTGCCGCGAAGTGATGCAGGCCTACCTGGCGCAGATCGAGCGCTGCAATCCACTGGTCAATGCCCTGGTCTCGCTGGGGGACCCCGAGGCCCTGCTGGAGCAGGCCGACGAGCGAGACCGGCAGTTGGCCCAGGGCCAGTCCATGGGCTGGATGCACGGCATGCCCCAGGCGATCAAGGACCTGGCGGCCACCGCCGGAATGACCACCAGCATGGGTTCGCCGCTGTTTGCCGAGCATGTGCCCCAGGGGGATGCCATCAGCGTGGCGCGGGTCCGGGCCAGTGGCGCGATCATCGTCGGCAAGAGCAACGTGCCCGAGTTCGGCCTGGGCTCCCATACCTACAACCAGCTGTTCGGCACCACGGGCAACGCCTACGACAGCACCCTGTGTGCCGGCGGCAGCAGCGGCGGCGCCGCGGTGGCTCTGGCCCTGCGCATGCTGCCGGTGGCCGACGGCAGCGACATGATGGGCTCGTTGCGCAACCCCGCAGCCTTCAACAACGTGTTCGGCATGCGCCCCTCCCAGGGCCGGGTGCCGTTCGGCCCGACTCCGGAACTGTTCGTGCAGCAGTTGGCCACCGAAGGTCCCATGGGGCGCACGGTGGCCGACGTGGCGCGGCTGTTGGGTACCCAGGCCGGGTTTGACGCCCGGGCGCCTCTGTCGCTGAAGGACCCATCGGCGCAACCGGAGGCGGCGCTACAACGAAATGTGAAGGGCCTGCGCCTGGGCTGGCTGGGGGACTACAACGGCTACCTGGCCATGGAGCAGGGCGTACTGGGCCTGTGCGAAAAGGCCCTCGGGGATTTCGCCAGCCTGGGCTGCGAGGTGGAAAGCTGCCAGCCGGACTTTTCCCTGGCCCAGCTCTGGGATTGCTGGCTGGTACACCGCCACTGGCTGGTCCAGGGCTCCCTGGGGACGCTGTACGACGACCCGGACAAGCGCCGCTGGCTCAAGCCGGAAGCGTGCTGGGAAGTGGAGGGTGCGGCGAAGCTGAGCGCGGCGGATGTGTATCGCGCTTCCCAGAGCCGCAGCGACTGGTATCGCGCGTTGCAGCGCCTGTTCGAGCGTTACGATTTCCTGCTGCTGCCCACCGCCCAAGTGTTCCCTTTCGATGCACGGCAAGCCTGGCCGCGGCAGATCGATGGGCAGGAAATGGACACTTACCACCGCTGGATGGAAGTGGTGATCGGCCCGACCCTGGCCGGCTTGCCCAGTATCAGCATTCCGGTGGGTTTCAACCTAGCCGGTTTGCCCATGGGGCTGCAGATCATCGGTCCGGCCCAGGCCGACCACGCCGTGCTGCAATTGGCTTACGCCCATGAGCAGCTGACGCAGTGGGTGCGGCAGCGGCCGCCGGGCAACCTGCGGTAATCAAAGGGGTGTGGTCGCCAAGGTCCGCAGGCCCGCATCTTGCTGGGTAAAACCTTTTCCTCAGTCAGGGAACTCGGACTATGGCCAGCAAGGTAGAAACCGGCAGCGTGCGCTCAGTGGAGCGGGCCCTGGCCATTGTCGAGCTGATCGGCCAGCACCAGGCCCTGGGCCTGGAGGAGCTGCACTATCTGACGGGCCTGGCCAAGGCCACGGTATCGCGCATGCTGCTGACCCTGCAGGAACAGGGCTGGATCTATCGAGGCCTGAGTGACCGGCGCTACCGCCTGAGCGCCCGGAGCTTGTTCGGTGACAGCCGGCAGCGCTTCAAGCGCCAGATGGTGGAGCAGGCGGCACCCTGGTTGCTGGAATTGAGTGCACGTACCGGGTTGGTCACCGACCTGTCGAGCTTCGACGGCGAGAGCCTGGAGGTCCTGGAAAGTGCGGTGCCCGAGGTATTGCGCAAGCGCTACCCGAGCAACAGCCGGATTGTCGGCCAGCATGCCAGCCTGTTTCATTCGGCCATGGGCAAGGCCTGCCTGGGGGCCCTGGCCAGTGCAGAAGTCGAGCGTCTGGCCGAGCAGGAGCAGGTGCCGGCCGAAGCCCGGCAACAGTGCCTGGAATCCCAGCACCTGGGGTTCGGCCAGCGCACCGAAGGGCACTGGGAATACCCGGTGCGCCTGCCGTTCCTGATCCGCGCCGTGGCCTTGCCGCTGCAGGCCGAAGGCCGGGTGATCGGCAGTATCGCCCTGCACTGGCCGCGGGACCTGGCCTGTGTCGAACAGGTGCGCAACCGCCACCTGTGGCTACTGGCGGAAACCGTCGAGCAGGTGCAGAAAGACATCGCCTGAAACCTCCCGCTCGGGCATTCCGGCTGCCCTGATCGTGCTGCGCGGACAACGCTCTCCTTCAGACACAGGGTTCCATTCTGCGGAACCAGTGCCCATTGCCCTTTGCCCCGCTGCTCCGAGAATGAAGCCTGGTCCGCCTTCGGCGGCCATGACGCCAATTCCAATAATAAGAACAGGTGATCTCATGCGGGCTGAGCAACGTTATCTGAGCGGGCTGTTGTGTTGTCTGGTGGCCGGTGGGGCCTTGGCCGAGGGCTTTTTCGAGGACAGCCGCAGGTCCTTGCGTTACAGCCAGTCCTACTGGAAGGAAAACGACGGGGGAGGGTTCGGTCCGACCCGGGATGAATGGGTACAGGCCACCCAGTTCAGCTTCAGTTCCGGCTGGTACCGCGAGGTGCTGGGGCTCGACTACAGCTATGGCCTGGCCGATGCCTTGCACGTAGGGCGAGACGCCAACAACATCAGCAACCTGCGAGCCGACCGCAGCGTGCAGCAGCCCCATGGCATCGCCAAGCCACTCGAGCTGTACCTGCGTGGGCGCTGGGTGGATGAAGCCGGAACCTTCAGCGCCGGAGTGGGGAAAAAAAGCCGGCAATACCAGCTTTACCGCGACGATCGCTATTCGCGCATCCTGCCGGCGGCCACCCTGGGCCAGGACCTGAGCTACGAGCGTGGCGCGCTGAGCCTGAACTTCAGCCGCATCGACGGTTTCAGCCCGCGCAACGACTCGGGCTGGAGCCAGGACCTGCGCAACTATCGAGGGCAGAGGATCGATGACCTGCGGCTCTATGCCCTGGGTCATGTGTTGCCTGGTGGCAGCAACCTGCAGCTTGAATACGGCGTGGCCCGGGACTACCTGCGCGCGTCCTCGGTGAAACTGACCCACAGTTTCGAACTGGCCCCCGAGCGCGGCATCGATGTGTATGCCATCTGGGGGCGCCAACAGGATGCCGGCAAGCGCTTCGAGTATTCCGGCGTGCGGGGGCTGTATGAGGCGGAGCGCTCTCACGATGCTCGGCATCTGGATCTGCTGTTCAAGTACCGGTTCAGCCGCTACTACGCCGGGCTGACCTGGAACAAGGTCTGGGGTGACGACTATGACCGCACCTTCTTCGCCCAGGACAACGGCACCTGGAACAGCAGCGGCAAGCTGTTCTACTACTTCGGCCTGCAGGACGAGGAGATGTTCAAGCTGCTGGGAGGCATGGATTTCGCCGACTTCGGCTTGCCGCGGCTGAAGTTGGATATGCACTACGCTGCCTCCAATCACGCCAAAGGCTACGCAGGTTTTTCCCGCCGGGAATTTCAGAGCGTGCTGCGCTATGCCTTCGACGGCTGGTTCGATGGGCTCGATGTCGCCTGGCTGCACGGGCGCTTTCGTACCCACGGGGAGCCCGACGGCATCCAGCGCCAGAGCCTCTCCAGAGGACCGGCAGGCATCATCAGCCATAGCGCCGAACGCTTCTACCTGAACTATACCTACCGCTTCTAGCTCTACTGCGCCGCCTGCCGTGACGTTTGCCAGCCTTCTGGCGGGCGGTTAAGGTGGCGCCTTCTGTACATGGGAGCTTGCATGCGTACGCCGATCCGCCTTCTTTTCAGCCTGCTCGGGGTACTGGCCCTGCCGGCCCAGGCCAACTGGTACCTGGACAACGAATCTTCCCGCGTGTCCTTCGTCACCACCAAGAACGCCAGTGTTTCCGAGGTCCAGCGCTTTCTGGTGCTGCATGGCAAGGTCGATGGCAAGGGCCAGGCGCAGTTGCAGATCGAACTGGAGTCGGTGAGCAGCGGGATTCCCTTGCGCGATGAGCGCATGCGCCAGGAACTGTTCCAGATCGCCCAGTTTCCCGAGGCGCGGATCAGTGCACAGATCAACCTGCGACCGATCAACGACCTGGCCCCCGGCGCACAGATCGAATTGCTGCTGCCGGTCACCGTCGCCCTGCACGGCGAGGAACACACCTACAACGCCGAATTGCTGGCCACCCGCCTGGATGACCGGCGCTTCCAGGTGGTGACCCTGGAACCTCTGGTGCTCAACGCCGAGGACTTCAACCTGGCCCCCGGCCTCGACAGCCTGCGCAAGATGGCCGGGTTGTCGGCCATCAGTTTCTCGGTGCCGGTGGGTGCGGTGCTGATCTTCACGGCGCGCTGACATGCGCGCAGCGGTGTTCCCCTGGCGCGAAGGCAACCGCTTCGAGTTGCTGATCGACGGCCCGCAGTTCTTCCCGCGGATGCTGGTGGCCATTGCCCGCGCCCAGCACCAGGTGGAACTGGAGCTGTACCTGGTGGAAGCCGGGACCTGCGCCGAGGCCATGGTCCAGGCCCTGGTGCAGGCAGCGCAGCGCGGGGTACGGGTGCGCTGCCTGTTCGACGACTACGGCAGCCTGGCCTTTACCCAGGCCCTGCGCCGCAGCCTGACCGAGGCCGGTGTCGAACTGCGCTTCTACAACCGGCTGAAATGGCGCCAGGGCTTTCTCAACCTGTACCGCGATCATCGCAAGCTGCTGCTGGTGGACCAGGCCCTGGCGGTGGTGGGCGGCACCGGAGTCACCGATGAGTTCTGGAAGCCCGAGGACAACAGCTGCGACTGGCATGAGGTGATGGTGGAGATTGCCGGCCCCATGGTCAGCGACTGGCAGCAGCTGTTCGACCGGCAATGGAGCGCCAACCTGTATCGCGGGGCCTGGAAGCCCGGTGCCGATTTCGGCCTGCCACGCCTGCCGCGCCTGCCCGATACCGGCGAGGGCATGGGCCGGGTGGCCTACGCCGACGCCCGCCAGCACCGCGACATCCTGCATTCGCTGATCCGGGCCCTGAGCAGCGGGCAGCGGCGCATCTGGCTGGCGACCCCGTATTTTCTGCCCACCTGGTCGGTGCGCCGTTCGTTGCGCAAGGCGGCGGCCCGAGGCCTCGACGTACGCCTGCTGCTGACCGGGCCGCGCACCGACCACCCGGCGGTGCGCTATGCCGGGCACCGCTACTACCCGCGCCTGCTCAAGGCCGGGGTGCGGATTTTCGAGTACCAGCCGCGTTTCCTGCACCTGAAGATGGCACTGGTGGACGACTGGGTGAGCGTGGGCTCGTGCAACTTCGACCACTGGAACCTGCGCTTCAACCTGGAAGCCAATCTGGAAGCCCTGGACCCTGCGTTGACCCAGGCAGTGGTGGCGAGTTTTGACGCCGACTTTGCCCAGAGCGAGGAAGTCAGCCTGGCGGTGTGGCGCAAGCGACCGCTGTGGCGGCGGATCAAGCAGCGGATCTGGGGTTGGGTCGACCGTCTGGTGGTCAACCTGCTGGATCGGCGCGGCTGACTCACGTGGCTGACTGTCACGGCTGACACGGCTGGCTGTGGCCGCTGCCGCAGGCTGCGAACGAGCGCGAAGCGGTCGCGGCGGTCGTGAGTCCGATGGAGGTTTGGCGGGAGATCGACAAGCACGGTCCTGCGGACCTTTGCGCAGCCTCGCAGGCTCGGCAGCGGCGACAGATATTGCAGCGATTGTGGGGATTACAGAAGGAGTCGGCCGGCGCAGGTCCTGCGCCGGCCGCTGGCAGGCTCAGAGCAGTTCGAAGCTCTGTTGCTTGACGTCCTGGGAATCCAGGCCGATCTGCACATTGAAGTCGCCCGGCTCTGCGGCGTACTTGAGCTGCGCGTTGTAGAACTTCAGGTCGTCCTCGGTGATGGTGAAGTGAATGGCTTTCTCTTCACCGGCCTTGAGCATGACTTTCTGGAAGTTCTTCAATTCCTTGATCGGGCGGATCATCGAGCCGGCCACGTCCTGGATGTACAGCTGCACCACGGTTTCGCCGTCACGCTTGCCGGTGTTCTTCACCGTCACGCTGGCGTCGAGCTTGCCGCTCTTGTTCAGGGTGGTGGAGGACAGGGCCATGTCCGACAGGCTGAAGCTGGTGTAGCTCAGGCCATAGCCGAACGGGAACAGCGGGCCGGTGGTGTCGTCGAAGTACTGCGAGGTGTAGTTGCCCGGCTTGCCCGGGGTGAACGGCCGGCCGATGGTCAGGTGGTTGTAGTAGGTGGGGATCTGCCCCACGGAGCGGGGGAAGGTGATCGGCAGCTTGCCCGACGGGTTGTAGTCGCCGAACAGCACGTCGGCGATGGCGTTGCCACCTTCGGTGCCGCTGAACCAGGTTTCCAGGATCGCATCGGCCTGCTGGTTTTCTTCCAGCAGCGACAGCGGCCGGCCATTCATCAGCACCAGCACCAGTGGCTTGCCGGTGGCCTTGAGGGCCTTGATCAGGTCGCGCTGGCTGGCAGGAATGTGCAGGTCGGTGCGGCTCGAGGATTCGTGGGACATGCCCCGGGATTCACCCACCGCGGCCACGATCACATCCGATTGCCGGGCGGCCTTGACCGCTTCGTCGATCATCTGCTGCGCCGTGCGCGGGTCGTCCACCACTTCCGGGGCATCGAAGTTGAGGAAGTTCAGGTAGTCCACCACCTTCTTGTCGGCGGTGATGTTGGAACCCCGGGCGTACACCAGTTGGGCCTTGTCTCCCAGTACATTGCGCATGCCGTCGTAGAGGGTCACCGATTGCGCCGGCACCCCGGCGGCGGCCCAACTGCCCATCATGTCGATCGGCGCCTTGGCCAGCGGGCCCACCAGGGCGATCTTCGCGGTTTTCTGCAGTGGCAGGGTGTCGTTCTGGTTCTTCAGCAGCACCAGGCTGCGTCGCGCGATATCCCGGGCGTCGCTGCGGTGCAGGCGGCTTTCGGCGTTGGTGTCGGCGGGGTCGTCCTCGGCCTTGCCGATGCGCACGTACGGGTCCTTGAACAGGCCCATGTCGTACTTGGCGGCCAGCACTTCACGCACGGCGTTGTCGATGTCCTTCTGTTCGATCTCGCCGGACTTGAGCAGCCCCGGCAGCTCCTTGCCGTACAGCGAATCGTTCATGCTCATGTCGATGCCGGCCTTGATCGCCAGTTTGGCCGCTTCACGTCCGTCCTTGGCGACGCCATGGCGGATCAGTTCGATGATCGCCCCGTGGTCGCTCACCGCCAGGCCCTTGAAGCCCCACTCCTTGCGCAGCAGGTCGTTCATCAGCCAGGTGTTGGAGGTGGCGGGCACGCCGTTGATCGAGTTCAGGGCCACCATCACCCCGCCGGCGCCGGCGTCGATCGCCGCGCGGTAGGGCGGCAGGTAGTCCTGGTACATCTTCACCGGGCTCATGTCGACGATGTTGTAGTCGCGACCGCCTTCCACCGCGCCATACAGGGCGAAGTGCTTGACGCTGGCCATGATGCTGTCCGGCAGGGCCGGGCTCTGGCCCTGGTAGGCCTTGACCATGACCTTGGCGATGCGCGAGACCAGGTAGGTGTCTTCGCCAAAGCCTTCGGAGGTACGGCCCCAGCGCGGATCGCGGGAGATATCCACCATCGGCGCAAAAGTGATGTCCAGGCTGTCGGCGCTGGCTTCCTTGGCGGCAATGCGCCCGGAGCGGCCGATGGCATCCATGTCCCAGCTGGAGGCCAGGGCCAGGCTGATGGGGAAGATGGTCCGGTGGCCGTGGATCACGTCGTAGGCGAAGAACATCGGGATCTTCAGCCGGCTGCGCATGGCCGCGTCCTGCATCGGCCGGTTTTCCGGGCGGGTGATGGAGTTGAAGGTGCCGCCGATATTGCCCGCGGCAATTTCCTTGCGGATCAGCTCGCGGGGCATTTCCGGGCCGATGCTGATCAGCCGCAGCTGGCCGATCTTCTCTTCCAGGGTCATGCGCTTGAGCAGGTCGCTGATAAAGGCTTCTTTGTTTTCCAGGGGGACCGGGGCAGTTTCGGCCAATACAGGGTGACTGGCCAGGCTGACCAGCAGGCCCAGCAAACACAGCTTCTTCATGAATATTGTTCTCAAGGGCTCAAGACCGACGCATGAGTGACGCGTCGAACAGCCAAAATTTAGGGAGCGACTATTGTTGTTCAGATAATTCCCGCACACTTCAGGCCATGTGAAAACTGCTGCGTTCGGCAATACGGCGTTAAAAACAGGCTCGGAATGCTCATGTAGGCTCCTACACTCCGCTTCCTCGCCTGTTTTTGCCTTGTCTTGCCTTCACTCGCGACGTTTTCACACCGCCTTATTTCTGAACTCTTTTTCGCGCTGGGCATCTTTTAGCCCATCAGCCCGATGCATTCCAGTGGCGCAGGCAGATTTTGCCCACAGGATGTGTGAAAGCGGGCAAAAGCTTCATTTCAATCAGGTTGTGCAAGGAGCCTCACCCATGAACATCACTCAAAGCCTGCGTTCGAGCTGGCCCATCGCTGCCTTGTTGCTGCTTACCAGCCTGCTCAGCGGCTGCGGCATCAACAACATTCCGACCCTGGACGAGCAGGTCAAGGCCGACTGGGGCCAGGTGCAGAACCAGTACCAGCGCCGCGCCGACCTGATCCCCAACCTGGTGGAAACCGTCAAGGGCTACGCCAAGCACGAAGAGCAGACCCTCACCGCGGTGATCGAGGCGCGGGCCAAGGCCACCTCGATCCAGGTGGACGCCAGCACCCTGGACAACCCGGAAAAACTCAAGCAGTTCCAGCAGGCCCAGGACCAGTTGAGCGGTGCCCTGAGCCGCCTGATGGTGGTCTCCGAGCGCTACCCGGACCTCAAGGCCAACCAGAACTTCCTGGCCCTGCAATCCCAGCTTGAAGGCACCGAGAACCGCATCGCCGTGGCCCGTCGCGACTTCATCCTGGCGGTGCAGAAGTACAACACCGAGATTCGTACCTTCCCCGGCCGCCTGTGGCACAGCCTGATGTACAGCGACATGCCGGTGCGTGAATCCTTCGAGGCCACCAGCCCCGACGCCGACAAAGCGCCGCAAGTCAAATTCTGATGAGCCATGGGCGGCGCGTGCTGCAAGGCGCGCTGCTGTGGCTTTGGCTGGTGGGTGGCGCCGTACTGGCGCAAACACCCGGGCCCACACCCACGGATGGGGTGCCGTTGCGTTCGTCGCAACCCGCTGTCCAGGTCGAGCCCGCACCGACCACTGCGACAGCGGCACCGATTGAACGCCTGTTTCCCAAGCTGACCGGGCGGGTGGTGGACACCGCGCAGTTGCTCACGCCATCGGCGCAGGTCTACCTGGCGCAGATGCTGGAGCGGCTCGAGCAGACCACCACCGACCAGGTCGTGGTGGCCACGGTGCCGAGCCTGGGTGGCCATAGCATCGAGGAGTTCGGCCTGCAGTTGGGCCGGCACTGGGGGATCGGCCGGAAGGACAAGAACAACGGCGTCCTGCTGCTGGTGGCCAAGGACGATCGCAAGGTGCGGATCGAGGTCGGTTACGGCCTGGAGGGGCGGCTCAACGACATGGTGGCCCACTTCATCATCGATGGTTCGATCATTCCGTACTTCAAGGACGACCTGTATTCCTCGGGGATCATTGCCGGGGCCACGTCCATCGTGAGCGTATTGTCGTCCACCGACCGGCCGATGCTGGTGTACCGCTCGGTGGAGAAAAGCTGGTACCAGGACATCGAGTGGATGTGGTGGTTCGAGAGGTTGTTCTACCTGGTGTTCGTCGGTGTACCGTTGTTCGGGTTCCTGACCCAATGGCGCAGCGGCGATGACTCGCCGGTTGTTGCCAGCGGCGATTCGGCCAGGCGCGAAACCAGGGCCGAGCGCGACACCGGTTCGAGCAGCAGTGCGTTCGACTGGTTCGACTCCAGCAGCTCCAGCTCCAGTTCAAGCTCGGACAGTTTCAGCGGGGGCGGCGGCAGTTTTGGCGGTGGCGGGGCGTCCGGCAGTTGGTAGCACACGCGGACAAACATTAAGGATGAGGTGCTGATGCGACTTTATAAAATCGGCCTGGTGCTGTTGCTCTGGGTCTTTGCGGTCACGGCCCAGGCCGAGCTGAGGTTTCCGGCCCTGAGCGGGCGGGTGGTGGACGACGCGCAGATGATCGAGCCGACCATCAGCGCCCTGCTGACTCGGCAACTGCAAGCCCACGAACAGGCCACCGGCGAACAGTTGGTGGTGGTGACCCTGCCGAACCTGCAAGGCGTCAGCATCGAGGAGTTCGGCTACCAGTTGGGGCGCCACTGGGGCATCGGCCAGAAGGACAAGAACAACGGCGCGCTGCTGATCGTCGCCCGGGACGAGCGCAAGCTGCGCATCGAAGTGGGCTACGGCCTGGAGGAGCGCCTGACCGACGCCCAGGCCTCGGTGATCATCAACCAGGTGATCACCCCGGCGTTCAAGACCGGGCAGTTCAGCAAGGGCATCAGCGACGGGGTTTCGGCCATGCTCCTGGTGCTCGGCGGCACGCCGCTGGACGAGCCGGCCACGGCCTATGACAGCGGCGGCCAGAGCAGCGACCAGGACGATTTTGTCCAGCGTCACCCGTGGCTGTTCATCTTCATGGTGCTGCTGTTCATCCTGGTGGTGATGGTGGCGCAGGCGCTCGGGTTCATCACCACCACCAGCGGGCGCGGCGGTGACGGAGGCGGTGGCTTCGGCGGTTTTGGTGGTGGCTCCGGCGGCGGGGGCGGCTTCAGTGGGGGCGGCGGCAGCTTTGGCGGCGGCGGTTCCTCCGGCGGCTGGTAACTGACAATAAAAAGCGGAAATCCAACGACATGGCATTACTCAGTGAATTCGAACAACGGCAGGTGGCCGAAGCCATCGCCCGGGTGGAACAGCAGACCGACGCCGAACTGGTGACGGTACTGGCGGCCCGGGCCGACGACTACGCCTATATCCCGCTGCTCTGGGCCAGCCTGCTGGCGCTGGTGGTGCCGGGGCTGGTGCACTACGCCACCGGCTGGCTGAACATGCACCTGTTGCTGCTGGCGCAGTGGGCGACCTTTATCGTGCTGTGCCTGGTGTTCCGCCTGCCGCGGGTCACCACCCGGCTGATTCCGCGATCGGTGCGTCACTGGCGCGCTTCCAACCTGGCCCGGCGCCAGTTCCTCGAACAGAACCTGCACCACACCGTGGGCGGCACCGGGGTGCTGATCTTTGTCAGCGAAGCCGAGCGCTATGTGGAGATCCTGGTGGACGAGGGCATCTCCAGGCGCCTGGACAACAAGAACTGGAACGCGATTGTCCAGGCCTTTACCCAGCAGGTCCGGCAAGGCCAGACCCTGCAGGGCTTCCTTGATTGCATTGAAGCCAGCGGCGAGTTGCTCAAGACCCATGTGCCCCTGACCCAGGTACGCAACGAATTGCCCAACCGCCTGGTGGTGCTCAACTGACCCACCCAGCTGGGGACTATGGCGTGCTACCTGTGTAGGAGCCGGCTTGCCGGCGAAGAGGCCCGTGAGCCTTGCACCGCCCTTGGGGACGCCTTCGCTGGCAAGCCAGCTCCTACGGGGCGGGATTGGGGGGGATTTTTCCGGAGGGCGACAAAATTTTACCGTCGGGTGAATAACTTCGTGCCCCGGCGGGGCTTGCTCCCTAAAATACCCGCCATTCCCTGATCGACACCGCGCATCGCCCGAGGCTCCTGCCCCCATGTCTGTTACCGCACCTTCCGCCCGCCCTGTGCCGGATCATCACGCCCAGTTCCTGCAACTGCTCGACACCAGCCTCACGCAGAACGCCTTTATCAAGCTGGTACTGGCCAAGCACGTGGGCCCGGAGGCGGACCTGCAACGCCTGATCATCAAGCAACTGACGGTCAAGGAGCAGCCGTGCCTGTCCTTCGTCTATCGCTACAAGACCCGGGACATCACCAAGAACTTCTCCCTGGACGAAGGCATCGCCGCCATCGCCGAGCTACTGCCGGCTGCGTTCAAGAACGCCCACCTGCTGACCCTCACCGACGAGGTACAGCTCGAATACAGCAAGAAGGGCAAGAGTTCGCTGTTCAAGGGCAAGCCGCAAACCCAGCGCGATGCGCCGTCCGCCGAGCACAACCGGGAGAAGAACCGCTTCCTCGACCTCAGCCGGCCGTTTCTCGCCGACCTGGGGGTGACCAACAAGCAGCATGAGCTGATTCCGGCGATGTCACGCAAGTGGAAGCAGATCAACAAGTTCATCGAGGTCTTCAGCCACGCCCTGGGCAGCTCGCCGATCAAGCTCGACCAGCCGGTGCGGGTGGCGGACTTCGGCTCCGGCAAGGGCTACCTGACCTTCGCCATCCACGACTACCTGCGCAATACCCTCAAGGCCGAGGGCGAAGTCACCGGCGTCGAGTTGCGTGAAGACATGGTGACCCTGTGCAACGCCGCCGCGCAGCGCCTGGAGCACCCGGGCCTGGTGTTCAAGTGCGGTGACGTGCGCAGCGTGGCCCCCAGCCAGCTGGAAGTGATGATCGCCCTGCACGCCTGCGACATCGCCACCGACTACGCGATCCACACCGGTATCCGCTCCGGCGCGGCGATCATCATGTGCTCGCCGTGCTGCCACAAGCAGATCCGCCAGCAGATCCAGAGCCCGCTGCTGCTCAAGCCGATGCTGCAATACGGCCTGCACCTGGGGCAGCAAGCGGAAATGGTCACCGACAGCCTGCGGGCGCTGTTCCTCGAAGCCTGCGGTTATGAAACCAAGGTCTTTGAATTCATCTCCCTGGAGCACACCAACAAGAACAAGATGATTCTGGCGGTCAAGCGTGCCGAACCGCAGGATCCCAGCCAGCTGCTGGCCAGGATCGAAGAGCTCAAGGCCTTCTACCAGATCAGCGAACACTGCCTGGAAACCCTGCTCAAGGCCGACGGTTACCTCGGCTGAGGGCTGGCCGGCGGCGTGGGCAGCGGTGTGGCCGGGCGCACCGCGGTCTTGCGCCCCAGGACCACGGTAAGGATCACGCCCACCGCGAACACCCAGGTAATGGGCTGCACCTGCTCACCGAAGAACAGGGCGGAAAAGGCGATGGTGAAGAAGATCTGCAGTAGCTGGATCTGGCTCACCCGAGCAATTCCGCCCATGGCCAGCCCGGCATACCAGGCGAAAAAACCCAGGAACTGCGAGAACAGCGCAACGTAGCCGAAGGCCCACCAGGTCCTCATGGAAATCGCCCCCTGGTGCTGCGCCGCCAGGTACCACACCGGTCCGATCAGCAGCGGCATGGACAGCACCAGAGCCCAGCAGATCACCTGCCAGCCACCCATCTCCCGCGCCAGCCGGCCCCCTTCGGCATAACCCAGGCCGCCCACGGCAATCGCCCCGAGCATCAGCACATCACCGGCCTGGATGCTGCCCGCGCCACTGAGCAGCGCATAACCCAGCACCAGCGCACTGCCCAGGGCGGCGCAAGCCCAGAAGGCCTTCGACGGCCGCTCGTGGGACAGCCACGCCGCATACAGCGCTACGCACAACGGTTGCAGGCCATTGACCAGCGCGCCGTGGGACGCGGGCAGGGTCTGCATGGCCCAGGCCGAAAGCACTGGAAAGCCGAGGATCACCCCGAGAATCACCACGCTCAGGCCCTTGACCTGTTTCCAGGTCGGCCATCTTTCCCGGCGCCAGAGCAGCAGCAAGGCCGCCGGGATCGCCGCGAACAGCGCGCGGCCCAGGCCGTTGAGCAAGGGGTGCATCTGCTCCACCACTATCCGGGTGAAGGGCAGGGTCAGGCTGAAAATGATGACACCCAGCAGGCCGAGGGCCATGCCGGTGTTTTCGCGCGAGGACATGATGGCTACCAGAATTCGTACAGGGACACAGGTGCCTGCATCTAGCCATAAAGCCGCGCGATCCTGGTGCTACAGCTGGGTGCAGAGTTGTCCGTACAGTTGTCGCTGTAGTACCGGGTTATTACCCGGGCCGGTGGATTGGGGCTACCTTGAATACTCCTTGCGCCCCCGTCTTTCACTGAAAGGAGTCCACTCCATGGCCGCGAAAAAGATTCTCATGCTGGTTGGCGATTACGTCGAAGACTACGAAGTGATGGTGCCGTTCCAGGCCCTGCTGATGGTCGGTCACAACGTGCATGCGGTGTGTCCCGACAAGAGCGCCGGGCAGACCGTGCGCACGGCGATCCACGACTTCGAGGGCGACCAGACCTACAGCGAAAAGCCGGGCCATCTGTTTGCCCTGAACTTCGATTTCGCCCAAGTGAAGTCCAGCGATTACGACGCTCTGCTGATCCCCGGTGGCCGTGCCCCGGAATACCTGCGCCTGAACGAAAAGGTCCTGCAACTGGTCAGGGAATTCGACCAGGCCGGCAAGCCGATTGCCGCGGTGTGCCACGGCGCGCAACTGCTGGCGGCGGCCGGCATCCTCGAAGGCCGCGAATGCAGCGCCTATCCGGCCTGCGCCCCGGAAGTTCGGCTGGCGGGGGGCACCTATATCGATATCCCCGTGACCCAAGGCCATGTTCAAGGCAATCTGGCCACCGCCCCGGCCTGGCCGGCGCATCCCAGTTGGCTGGCCGGTTTCCTGGGCCTGCTGGGCACCAAAATCACCCTGTAAGCGAGGGCCACGCCATGTGCGAGCTGTACGTCAAGGCCGACCCGATTCTCTACGAATCCCGTTCCCGCTCGTTGCGCATCTGTGGCGTGGTCACGACCTTGCGCCTGGAAAACCAGTTCTGGGACATCCTCAGCGAGATCGCCGAAGTGGATGGCATGACCACCAACCAACTGATTGCCAAGCTGTATGAGGAGGTCATGGACTACCGCGGCGAAGTGGTGAATTTCGCCTCCTTCCTGCGGGTCAGTTGCACCCGCTACCTGAGCCAGCGCCGCAGCACCGTCCCCGACCTCAGCCTGGTAAAGCGCAACGCACTGTAGGCGCTGCCGCAGGCTGCGAACGGCCCGCAGGGACGCGGGGTTCTGAGGGCCGCTGGAGGTTTGGCAGGCGATCGCCAGGCAAGGTCCTGCGGACCTTTGCGCAGCCTCGCGGGCTCGGCAGCGGCTACAGGGCTCAGCTGATTTTGCTGAGGAAGCCGGGTAGTTCCGGTTCCGGGAGCACCGACAGCACTTTGAGGCGTTGCAACATGCGCTGGCGGGCGCGTTGCAGGTGTTCTCTGAGGTTCAGGGCCGCAGCGTCGTAGGCACCGTGCAGCAGCAGTTCGAGGATCAGTCGGTGCTCGGCGAGCATCGCCGGGTCGGCGCCGATGCCCAGCAGGCGGTAGAAGATCCGGTTGATGATCATCGGGCTCTGGGCCTGACGGATCAGCGCCGCCATCTTGCGGTTCTGCAAGCCGCCCAGGCATTGCTGGTGCAGGTCTTCTTCCAGGCGTTCCAGGGCCTCCAGCCCACAGTGCTCGGCCTGTTGCGCCTGGGTCACCCGTTCCAGCATCTGTTCCAGGCGTTCGCGGCCCAGGCCCGGCGCGCTCTGGCGCAGGGCTTCGGGTTCCAGGCAGGCGCGCAGTTCGTAGTCTTCGGTGACTTCCCGGGCGGTCAGCGGCCCGGCCAGCCATTGGGAGTAGGGTTCCTTTTCCACCAGGCCGCGATCGCGCAGGCGCATCAGTGCTTCGCGGACCACCGCGCGGCTGACGCCGTAGTGCTCGGCGGCGGCCTGTTCGTCGAGGCGAAAATGACCGAAGGCGATGCAGGTGGAGAGGGCACTGCCCAGTTCTTCGTAGATCCGTTCCCCCAGGGGCCGGGTGTCCACCAGTTCTTCGTCGCTGGCCAGCCCCAGGTGGGCATGGCTCAGGGGCAGGCGCAGCGGTTCGATCTCCAGGCCCTGGGGGTTGATCAGGTAGCCGCGGCCGTCAAAACGGCTGATCAGCCCTTCGCCGTGCAACAGATCGAGGGCCTTGCGCACCGGCACTCGGCTGGTGCCGAACAGTTCCGCCAGGGGCGCTTCCAGCAGCACCAGGCCCTGCAGGGCGGTGCCCTGGAGGATGGCGTCGCGCAAGACCTGACGGATCATGGCGTAGCGCGATGCGGTGCGCGGGTCCTCTGCTGACACTGCTTTCATCGGTTCCTCTAGGGGCTGTTGCCGGTGGGTGACGAGCCCGTTGCCGGGCCGCGGTGGCCGGGGATTCTCTCACAGTTGCCAAGTGTCACTGAGTGCCACGTTTGGTTGCCCCGTCCTGGGGCCGCCCTGGGTGGGTTGTTACCTTTCTGCACCAAAATGTACTTTTTAATAAAAGATACATTATTTCAATGGCGGACCTCTGGGCGAGGATTTTCTCCGTCGGTCGTCGAGCGATCTCTGCCAGTAACCCACTCTGGCTCGCTATTACAGGCGAATCTGGGGGATTTTCCGAAAGCACGCGGTGCTCCCTGCGTTTTGAGCTGGCACGGAATCTGCTCTGTATAAAATGTACATTTTAATATTTAGTACATTTTTAGATTTTTGCGGAGTGAGCCATGCCCCCTGATTCGCTGAACGACGCCACGGCCATGGCGCAAGCCTTTGCCTCGGGCCGCACCGATCCGGTCCAGGTTCTGGAGCAGGCCCTGGCGTTGGCCGAGGCAACGCCCCATGTGTTCATTTCCCTGTGCCCGGCCCGGGCCCGGCGCGAGGCTGAGGCGGCGGCTGCCCGCTGGCGGGCCGGCCAGCCGCTGAGCCTGCTGGATGGCGTGCCCCTGGCCTGGAAGGACCTGTTCGACCTGGCCGGCAGTATCACCACCGCCGCCGCCCAGGTGCGTCGCGAGGCGCCGTTGGCCAAGGTGGATGCGCCCAGCGTACGGCAGCTGTGCCGGGCCGGGCTGGTCAGCCTGGGCAAGACCAACCTCAGTGAGTTCGCCTATTCCGGGCTCGGCCTGAACCCGCACTTCGGCACTCCGATCAACCCCCACAGTGATGCCCAGCCACGGATTCCCGGTGGTTCCTCGGCAGGTTCCGCGGTGGCGGTGGCGGCCGGTATCGTGCCGATCGCCATGGGCACCGACACTGCCGGTTCGATCCGCATTCCCGCAGCCTTCAATGGCCTGGTGGGTTACCGCGCCACCTCCCTGCGCTATGACCGCGAGGGGGTGTTTCCCCTGGCCGAAAGCCTCGACAGCCTCGGGCCGCTGACCCGCAGCGTGCGCGATGCCTGGCTGATCGACGAGCTGTTGCGCGGTGGCGACCCCCGGCAATTGCCGCCGCCCCGCAGCCTGGCCGGGCAACGCTTCTGGGTCGATTCGCAAGTGCTTGACGACAGCCGTACCCAGGCCGCCGTGCGGGCCAATCTGCTGGTGGTCATCGAAAGCCTGCAACAGGCCGGGGCGCTGGTGGAGCAACGGCCGCTGCACAGCCTGCAAGCCACCCTGCAACTGATCCAGGAACAAGGCTGGCTCGGCGCCGCCGAAGCCTTCGCCCTGCACCAGCCGTTGCTCGACAGCGAGTACGCCGAACAGCTCGATCCGCGGGTGCGACGGCGCCTGGAAAGCGCCCGGCAGATGCCCGCCAGCCAGTTGCTGCGGCTGTACCAGGCGCGGCGCCAGTTGCAGCAACAGGTGCAGGACGAACTGGACGGCGCGGTGCTGATCACCCCCACCGTGGCCCATGTGGCGCCGCCCCTGGCGCCCCTGGAGCAGGACGACGAGCTCTTTGCCCGGACCAACCTGGCGACCCTGCGCCTGACCATGCCCGGCAGTTTCCTCGACATGCCCGGCGTGGCCCTGCCTAGCGGCCGCGATGCCCAGGGCTTGCCCACCGGGCTGTTGCTGAGCCTGCCCCAGGGCCATGACCGGCAACTGCTGGATGCGGCCCTGGCGCTGGAGGCGGCGTTGCCGCGCTAGCTCCGACGATTTTTTTCAACCACAAGCAATCACTGGAGGCCGCTCATGGCTAAAGAAATTCTCTGTGCATTTGGTGTCGATGTGGACGCGGTGGCCGGCTGGCTCGGTTCCTACGGCGGCGAGGATTCGCCGGACGACATCTCCCGCGGCCTGTTCGCCGGCGAGGTCGGCGCGCCGCGCCTGCTCAAGCTGTTCGAGCGTTATGGCCTGCGCACCACCTGGTTCATTCCCGGCCACTCCATGGAGACCTTTCCCGAGCAGATGAAGGCGGTTGCCGAGGCCGGCCACGAGATCGGCGTGCACGGCTACAGCCACGAAAACCCCATCGCCATGACCCCGGAACAGGAAGAGATCGTCCTCGACAAATCCATCGAGCTGATCACCCGGGTCACCGGCAAGCGCCCCACCGGCTACGTTGCGCCCTGGTGGGAATTCAGCAAGGTGACCAATGAGCTGCTGCTGAAAAAGGGCATCAAGTACGACCACAGCCTGATGCACAACGACTTCCATCCCTACTACGTGCGGGTCGGCGACAGCTGGACCAAGATCGACTACAGCCAGCACCCCGACACCTGGATGAAACCTTTGGTGCGGGGCCAGGAAACCGACCTGGTGGAGATCCCGGCCAACTGGTACCTGGACGACCTGCCGCCGATGATGTTCATCAAGAAGGCGCCCAACAGCCACGGTTTCGTCAACCCGCGGCACCTGGAGGAAATGTGGCGCGACCAGTTCGACTGGGTCTACCGCGAGCATGAGCACGCGGTGTTCACCATGACCATCCACCCCGACGTCTCCGGCCGCCCGCAAGTGCTGTTGATGCTCGAACGCCTGATCGAACACATCCAGAGCCATGCCGGCGTGCGCTTCGTCACCTTCGACGAGATCGCCGACGACTTTATCCGCCGCCACCCGCGCAACCGCTGACCCCGGCCACTTCATCGAGGCGTGACTGATGTCTATCTATAACAAGCTCGACCTGACTGGCTGGAAACCCCAGCAGTTGACCCCGGCCCAAGTGCGCTTCGCCACCTGGATCGCCTTCTTCGCCTGGGTGTTTGCGGTGTACGACTTCATTCTGTTTGGCACCCTGCTGCCGGAGATCGGCCGGCACTTCGGCTGGGGCGAGGTCGAGCAGGCCGAGATCGCCACCTGGGTGGCGGTGGGCACCGCGGTGGTGGCCCTGGCCATCGGGCCGCTGGTGGACAAGCTGGGCCGGCGCATGGGCATCATTTTCACCGTCAGCGGCTCGGCCATCTGCTCGGCGCTGACCGCCATCGGCGGCGCCTGGGGCAAGTCGCCGCTGATCCTGATCCGCTCCCTGGGCGGCCTGGGCTATGCCGAGGAAACGGTGAACGCCACCTACCTCAGCGAGTTGTACGCGGCATCCGACGACCCGCAACTGGCCAAGCGCCGGGGCTTCATCTACAGCCTGGTGCAGGGTGGCTGGCCGGTGGGGGCGCTGATCGCCGCCGGGTTGACCGCGGTGCTGCTGCCGATCATCGGCTGGCAAGGCTGCTTCATCTTCGCCGCGATCCCGGCCATCGTCATTGCGGTGATGGCGCGCAAGCTCAAGGAGAGCCCGCAGTTCCAGATCCACCAGCGCATCAGCCAGCTGCGCAAAAGTGGTTCGGTGAGCGAGGCCCAGGCGGTGGCGCTGACCTATGGCGTGGACTATGACGAGCACAGCAAGGCCGGCCTGGCTGCGGCCTTTCGTGGCCCGGCGCGGCGCGCGACCCTGGTGATCGGCGCGGCGATCCTGCTCAACTGGGCGGCGATCCAGGTGTTCAGCGTGCTCGGCACGTCGGTGATCGTCAGCGTGCACCACATCTCCTTCGAGAACTCGCTGATCATCCTGGTGCTCTCCAACCTGGTGGGCTACTGCGGCTACCTGAGCCACGGCTGGATGGGCGACAAGATCGGCCGGCGCAATGTCATCGGCCTGGGCTGGATGCTCGGCGGCCTGTCGTTCGCCGGCATGCTCTACGGCCCGAGCAACATGCCGATGGTGGTGGGTCTCTACAGCCTGGGCCTGTTCTTCCTGATCGGCCCGTACTCGGCGGCGCTGTTCTTCATCAGCGAAAGCTTCCCTACCAGCATCCGCGCCACCGGCGGCGCGATCATCCACGCCATGGGGCCGATCGGCGCGGTGGTGGCGGGTTTCGGCGCCACCCAGGTGCTGTCCGCCGGTGGCGACTGGCAGACCTCGGCGCTGTATTTCGGCGCGCTGCCTTGTTTCCTCTCCGGTGCGCTGATGTTCGCCGCGCGCCATGTGCGTCCTGAATCCGTTCAATAAGGAAAGTTATCCATGACTCAAAAAGTCGCCGTGATCACCGGTGCCGCCAGCGGCATCGGCCAGGCCCTGGCCGTGGCCTATGCACGGGCCGGTGTGGCGGTGGTGGGCGGGTATTTCCCTGCCGACCCCCATGACCCGCAAGCCACCCGCGACCTCGTGGCCGAGGCGGGCGGGCACTGCCTGATGCTGCCCCTGGACGTGACCGACAGCGCCTCGGTGGACGCCCTGGCCGAGCAGGCCGTGGCGCACTTTGGCCGCCTCGATTACGCCGTGGCCAATGCCGGCCTGCTGCGCCGCGCACCCTTGCTGGACATGACCGACGCGGCCTGGAACGCCATGCTCGATGTGGACCTGACCGGGGTCATGCGCACCTTCCGCGCGGCGGTCAAACACATGGGTGAGGGCGGTGCCCTGGTGGCGATTTCGTCGATTGCCGGTGGCGTCTACGGCTGGCAGGAGCACGCTCACTATGCAGCGGCCAAGGCCGGGGTGCCGGGGTTGTGCCGCTCGCTGGCGGTGGAACTGGCGGCCAGGGGCATTCGCTGCAACGCGGTGATCCCGGGGTTGATCGAGACCCCGCAGTCGCTGGACAGCCAGAACTCCCTGGGCCCGGAAGGCCTGGCCAAGGCGGCCCGGGCCATCCCCCTGGGCCGGGTCGGGCGGGCCGATGAAGTGGCGTCCCTGGTGCGCTTTCTCACCAGCGAGGAGTCCAGCTACCTCACCGGGCAGAGCATCGTCATCGATGGCGGCCTGACGGTGCGCTGGCCGGATTGAACCCCTTCGCCAGCCAGCCGGCTCGTGCAGGCGGCTCACCGCCTCCGTAGGAGCTGGCTGGCCAGCGAACCGCACACCCTTGAAGGAGAAAGTCCCATGCAACACCTGCACAACCGCCGCGCCGTGATCACCGGCGCCGGCAGCGGTATCGGCGCCGCTATCGCCCGGGCCTACGCGGTGGCGGGAGCACGCCTGCTGCTGGCTGACCGCGACCCCGCGCGCCTGGCCGAGAGCGCCCAAGCCTGCCGCGAGCTGGGCGCTGTAGTCGTCGAATGCGTGGCCGATGTCGGCAGCGTCGAAGGGGCCCAGGCCGGAGTCGATGCCTGTGTCGAGCATTTCGGCGGTATCGATATCCTGGTGAACAACGCCGGCATGCTGACCCAGGCGCGCTGCGTCGATCTGTCCATCGAGATGTGGAACGACATGCTGCGGGTCGATCTCACCAGCGTCTTCGTCGCCAGCCAGCGGGCCTTGCCCCATATGCTGGCGCAGCGTTGGGGGCGGATCATCAACGTCGCCTCGCAGCTGGGAATCAAGGGCGGCGCCGAGCTGACCCACTACGCCGCGGCCAAGGCCGGGGTCATCGGCTTCACCAAGTCCCTGGCCCTGGAAGTGGCCATGGACAATGTGCTGGTCAACGCCATCGCCCCGGGGCCGATCGAGACGCCGCTGGTGTCTGGCATCAGCAGCGCCTGGAAAACCGCCAAGGCCGCCGAGCTGCCCCTGGGGCGCTTCGGCCTGGCCGATGAAGTGGCGCCCACCGCGGTGCTGCTGGCCAGCGAGCCGGGGGGCAACCTGTTCGTCGGCCAGACCCTGGGCCCGAACTCCGGGGACGTGATGCCATGAAGGAGGGCTGAACATGTGCGGGTTATGCGGGCTGCTGGGCGAAGACGTGCACTGGAGCGACCCGCTGGGGGATGAACTGCCCCGGCGTCGCGAACGCTTGCGCAGAATCGCCGCGATCAACCGGGTACTGGTGCCGTTGCGGCTCAAGGTCGAAGACTTCCAGGGCTCGGCCTATCTGCTGCTGGGGGCTACCGGCCGCCAGGAACTGGCCAGCGGCCTGGAGCAGTTGTGGAGCCTGGCCGAATCCATGCTCGGTCGGCCCCTCGATCCTCTCGACCCTGTGATCCTCAAGCACCTGGAGCAACAGCCATGAGCCTGCCCCTGAACGTCATCACCGGGTTTCTCGGCAGTGGCAAGACCACCTTGCTCAACCGCCTGTTGCAGGACCAGAGCCTGGGGGACACGGCGCTGCTGATCAACGAGTTCGGCGATATCGGCATCGATCATTTGCTGGTGCAGGAGGTGGCGCCGGACACGGTGCTGCTGCCCAGCGGCTGTGTCTGCTGTTCGGTTCGCGGCGAACTGAAAGAGGCGCTGCTGGCGCTCCTGGCGCGGCGTAGCCGGGGCGAGGTTCCGGCCTTTCGCCGGGTGCTGCTGGAAACCACCGGGCTGGCCGACCCGGCGCCGATCCTGGCCACGGTGAACAACGATCCGCAATTGCGCGGGCGGGTGCACATCGGCCTGCTGGTGACCCTGGTGGACGCCAGCCACGCGGCGTTGCAGGAGCGCCTGCACCCGGAGTGGCTGGCCCAGGTGGCGGCCGCGGATCGCTTGCTGCTGAGCAAGACCGATTGTGTCGACGAAGCAACCCAGGCAGCGTTGCGCGAGCATTTGCAGCAGCTCAATCCCGGGGCGCCCCTGTTGCTGACCCAGGCGATCCAGAGTGGCGATCAGCTGTTGCTGGGGGAGGGGCTGCGTGGTGCGACGGCAGAGCGGGAAGTGGCGCGCTGGCAGTTGCAGGGGCCACTCAAAGCGGCTGCGCCACAGCATGGCGCGGCGCAAGTGTGCAGCCTGGAGTTCGAGCAAGCCCTGGATTGGGTGGGCTTCGGGGTCTGGTTGTCGATGCTGCTAAGATGCCACGGCGAACGAATTCTGCGGGTGAAAGGATTGCTCAACATCAACGCCAACCAGGCCCCCATCGTCATCCATGGCGTGCAGCATTGCCTGCACGCCCCCGTGCATCTGCCCCGTTGGCCCAGTGCCGACCATCGCTCGCGGCTGGTGTTTATCCTGCGCGGGCTGGAGCCCGAACAACTGCGCCGCTCCTTCGAAGTGTTCGCCCGCAGTTTCGCCCCGGCCGCCGGGGAGGGTGCCTGATGGCGGCGACGCAACCGGTCACCCTGCGGGTGCTGGGCACCTCGGTGACCCTGCTCGAATCCCTGCGGGTGCGCGCCGAGCAGGACCTGGGCATCCGCCTGGTGTATCAGGTACACGATGTGGAGCAGGCCCAGCGCATCGCGGTGATGCAGCCGGACAGCTACGACCTCTATGACCAGTGGTTTCACAACGTCGATTTTGTCTGGCCGGCCCAGGCGATCCAGCCCATCGATACCCGGCGCATTGCCCTGTGGCACGAGATCAACGACCTGCCCAAGCGCGGGCGCCTGTCGCCGGACGATCGCCTGGGCAGTGGCAGCGTGCCCAGCGAACGGCTCTATGTGCAGCACGACGGTAGCCTGGGCAGCACGGCCAGCGAGCGCATCAGCATGCTGCCGCTGACCCACAACGCCGACAGTTTCGCCTACCGCCCGGAGCGCCTGCCGGCGGGTTTTTCCAGCGCCAACGAAAGCTGGGGCTGGCTGCTGGAGCCGGCCTGGAGCGGGCGCATTGCCTTGCAGAGCGATGCGGCGATCGGTGCCCTGGACGCCGCCCTGGCGGTGCAGGGCTGTGGCCTGGAATCCTTCAAGGACATCGGCAACCTGAGCATCGAAGAGATCGACCGGCTGGCAGGGATCCTGGTGCGCAAGCAGCGTGAAGGGCATTTCGCGGCGTTCTGGTCGGACGATGAAGAGGCCGCGCAATTGATGCTCAGCCCGCGCATCGATATCCAGAGCCTGTGGTCGCCGACGCTGATGCGCCTGCACCGGGCGGGGGTCAAATACCGCCTGGCAGTGCCGAAGGAAGGCTACCGCGCCTGGTTCGGCGGGCTGTCGTTGTCGCGCCACGCCAAGGGCGCGGTGCTGGATGCAGCCTATGCCTACCTCAACTGGTGGCTGTCGGGCTGGCCCGGTGCGGTGATGGCACGCCAGGGCTACTACATCGGCAACCCGGCGCGTACCCGCGATCACCTGAGCAGCGCCGAGTGGGATTACTGGTACGCCGGCAAACCGGCCCGGGAAGAGTTGCCGGGCAGCGACGGCGAACCGCTGATCGATATCGGCGAGACCCGCGATGGCGGTTCCTACCAGCAGCGCATGGGGCATATCGCCGTGTGGAACTCGGTGATGGACGAGCACAACTACCTGGTGCGGCGCTGGGGGGATTTCCTGCGAGCGGGGCGGGTCGCGGGCCGGGGCAAAGGCTGAAGGTCAAAGCCCCAGGCGCGCCAGCTGGCGCAGGTCGGCGATCACCGCGGGGTTGCCGCCTTCGAGCACATCCAGGCGCATCTGCGCGATCAGCGATTTCAGCAGCTCGGTCTGGGTCATCCGGGTGGCTTGCAGCAGGCGCGCAAGATCCTCGGCCACATAGTGGTTGACCTTCAGCGACAGGCGTTTCATGACATGCACGGCAGGCAACTGGCGGGCCTCGGCCTGCTCGGCCAGGTACGCGACGAAGCCGCTGTGCACTTGCTCCAGGGAAGACGCTGCGGGGGCGCTGAAGTAGTAGCCGAGGAACAGTTTGCGCATCTGCACTCCGGCATCCGGGGCCACGCAGTGCATCGCCGCATCCAGTACATCGAGGTAGACCGCCGGCAGCCGCGCCTCGATGGAGGTCAATGATTGCTTGCGCGCGTCCTTGATCGCCGGTGTGGACTGGGGCGGGATGGCCACCACCGTGGCGCAGAGGTCGCAAACCCCCACCAGGATGTCCCGGGCCAGGCCATGGCCGTCGCTGAAAGGGACGTCGCGCCGCAGGTAGGTGATGCCGACGACCTGTTGGCAATGCTCGCAGAGCGCCTTGCCCCGGTCGCCTTGCAGAAAGAGTTTCATGGGATGCCCTCATCGGTGAACGCTGATGAACCACGCTTCTGGCTCGATAAAGTAGAACTTGATGTACCAGCCGGCCTTTTTCAGCAGGTGGACCGCGATGCCCGGGACGCTGTGATGTGCGCTGCAACTGTGGTCCTGGCCCTTGCAGGCATTGATGACCTCGATCAGTTGACTGGTCGAGATCTCGCCGGTGGCCAGCAGGTTCTTGACCTCGATCGAGCCGCGCGCGGCATGCAGATAGTGGCCGCTTTGTAAGGCATTGATCAGGTCCCGCCTGACCTTCCTGAAGCCTCTGTCCATGACGTCTTCTCGTTTGTACGACAAGTGTCGTACGGAATCAATGGGAAGTTGACTGAAAGCGCCCAAAGGCATTTCAGCGGTTTTCAGAGGGGAGGCGATCTTAGCCCGGCAGGTGCGGGCGGCAGGGCTTGGCTAACGGTTTGCAATACATCCGTGATGGCCAACGGCTGGCCTGTTGCGGTGCGTCCGATGCACCGCAGCCAGTTGCCGTCAGAAGAAGCGGGTCACGCTGATCTTGGCGTTGCGCCCCAGGCTGGATGCGTTATCGCCGCTCAGTGGTGGGCGATAGTCACGGTTGAACATGTTGTCCAGGGTGAAGTTGACTTCGGTGCCCTTGAGGTAAGGCTGCTGGGGTTTCCAGTTGGCGAACAGGCCGTGCACGTTGTAGCGGTCGTTCTTGTACTGGTCCCAGGCGGAGTCGCCCAGGACGCTGGCCGGGCCGCCGGCATAGATGTCGCTGGGCACCCGGTCGGTCTGGCGTACCCACTGGCCCTGCCAGCCTACTTGCGCATCCCACTGAGGAATCTTCACCCCCAGGCTGGCCACCCACTTGCGTGGCGGGATGTCCCGGGCCCAGACGTTCGGCCCCCAAGGGTTGGTGTAGGCACCTTCATGCTTGCCGGTGATCCACGAGTAGGACAGGGAGCCGAACAGGTAGGTCGAGTCGTAGAAGCTTTCCACCTCGAAGCCCTTGATGGTCAGGTCGCCGATGTTGCGATAGACGCCGATGGTCGGCTGGTTGCACACCTGGCTGATGCTCTTGCCGCTGGTGAGTTGCTCGGGGCAGCCGATCCCGAGGTTCTTCATGATTTCGTCTTTGATGGTGTTGTGGAACAGCGTGGTACGCACCTGTACGCGGTCGGCCTGGGTGAACACGTCGGAGAAACTGGTGATGTTACCGGCGCGCAACGCGGTGATGCGTTCCGGGTCGAGGTCACGGCTGGTGGCGGAACGGGTGGAGGCGGCCGACTGGACCTCGTACTGCTCGTCGATCACCGGTGCGCGCCAAGTCTTGCTGTAGTCGGCGAACAGGGCGAATTGCGGGGTCACTGTCCAGAACGCCGACAGCCGAGGCGACCAGCCGGTGTAGGTCTTGTCGCCGTAATCGTGGCCCGCCACCGGGTCGGGGCTGTTGTAGAACGGTGCGTCGTTCTTCTCGCCGCGGTTGCGCACATGGTCGTAGCGCAGGGACGGGGTCAGGGTGAAGTCCCCCAGGGTGATGGCGTCCTGGATGTAGAAGGCATTGTTGTCGACCTTGCCGTGGGGCATGAAGCCAGGCTGGTAGTAGCCATAGTTGTACTTGGGTACTTCATAGGTCTTGCCCGGCATCCACATGTCCACTTCGCGAGTGTGCTTGCGGATCTGGATGCCATTGGTCAGCGCGTGTTCCAGCGGGCCGGTGCTGAAGCGGCTGGTGTTTTTCAGGGCCAGGATCTTGTCGTCATAGCCCACGGTGATCTTGCGGCCACCGGATGTAGGCTGGAAGAAGGCGTTCGGCCCGCGTTCGTCGGTCTGGTCGGTGGTGGAATCGGAGTACTTGGCCTCGAAGTCGATCCATGGATTGTCCACGGGGGTGTACTGGTACTTGGCGATCCAGGTGGTGTCGATGGTATTGCGCTGGGCCAGGAAGCGGCGGGTGGCGCCGTCATAACCGTACTTGTTGATGTCGCTCTGGCTCGGTGGCGTCGGGTAGCTCTTGGCCGAGAAGGGCGCCCAGATGTCGCTGTTGGAGCGCATGTAGCTGAAGCCCAGGCGATGTTCGTCGGTCAGTTGCATGTTCAGCTTGAACAGCTCGCCTTCCATGTCCTGGGCGGTATTGGGCAGGCGCTTGGGGTTGATCGGGTAGGCGTTGCGCGGGTCGGGCTGGGCGCTGGCGATCTTCATGTCGTCGCCGTCGCGCTTGGTCCAGTAGGCCAGGGCATCGAAGCGGTGATCATCGGTACGGCCGTACACCGCGCCGGTATAGGCCTGTTCATGGCTGTTGCTGCTGTAGCCGTACTTGACCATGGCGCCGGCGTTGCGACCTTCCTGCAGCAGGTCCGGGGCGTCCTTGGTCTCCATGTGCACGGTGCCGCCGAAACCACCGTTGCCGGTCTCGGGGGAGTGCGGGCCTTTTTCCACTTCGATGCGCTTGATCAGCTCCGGCTCGATGAACACCGAACCCTGCTGGTAGCGTTCGAAGCCGCTCTTGGTGGCGCCATCAACGCTCATCGGCACGTCTTCGGCATCCCCCAGGCCCCAGATGTTGATGGTCTGGCCGCCGGGTTTGAGCGAGCCGCCCAGGCTCACGCCGGGCAGGGTGTCGATCAGGCTGACCACGTTGGTGGCCTGGTGGCGATCGATTTCCGCCTGGTTCAGGGTCGAGCGGCCGACACTCGAGGAGTCCACTTCGGTGCCGTTGCCGATCACGCTCATGGCCCCCAGTTGCAGGGCCGAACCACTGCTCAGGTTGGTGTCGGCGGGGCGCACGATGTAGGTGTTGTCGACCTTCACCAGGTTGAACCGACCGTCCTGCAGCAAGGTGCGAATCGCCTCTTCCGGGCTGTAGTCACCCTGCAGGGCCGGCGCCTTGGCGTTGCGCAGCAGTTGCTCATCGAACAGCAGCTGGATCTTCGCCTGCTGGGCGATCTGGCTCAGGGACGCGGCCAGAGGCTGCGCCGGCAACTGGAAATGCAGCGGCCCGGCGTAGGCCTGCAGGCTGAATGCCAGGCAGGCGGCGAGCAGGGTAGGGCGGGTACGGACTAACGGAACAGGCAAGAGCGCGCGAAACATGACTTCCCCCAGAGCGGCTTAAAGGCCAAAAAAGCGCTGCGTACAGATCGCAGACGGGAGGAAGACGCGGCAGTGAAAAAAAACCTCATATGCGAATGCAAAATATTCTCATATGAGTTGGATCAACGAGCCTCGAGCCTCAGCTGGCCGTCGGCCAGGGGTACGGCTTTTACCGGAATCAGCACGGGCAGTGCCTTGATCAGGGCGTCGGGGTCGTTGACATCGAGGTTGCCCGAGACCTTGTAGGCCCCCAGAGAACCCTCGGCCAGTTGCACCGGCTGGCGCCGATACAGGTTCAACTCATCCACCAGGCTGGCCAGGTCGCGGTTGCGAAAGGCCAGGTGCCCGCTGCGCCAGTCCGCGACCTCATCGCTGTCCAGGGTCTGCTGGCGCAGGGTGCCTTTGTGCAGGTCATAGGTGGCTTGCTGGCGGGCGCCGAGCAGGGTCAACTCCCCGGGCTTGCCATCCGGGCTGAAGGCCACCTGGCCGTGGGCGACGCTGACCACCAGTTGGCGCTGGCCACGACGCACGTCGAAGGCGGTGCCCACCACCCGCACTTTGGCCGCGCCGCTGTGCACCCACAGCGGGCGCTCCTTGTCGGCGGCCACTTCCAGGTACAACTGGCCCTGTTGCAGGTAGATATCACGCTGCTGGGCGCTGAAATCCACTTTCACCTGGGTGTTGGCGTTGACGTACAGGGTGCTGCCATCGGGCAGCTTGAAGGCGCGGGCGCCCTTTTCCTGGGCCGCCACCTGCTGGATGTAGGGCCCCTGGGGCGTGCCCAGGTTGACTGCCAGCACCGCACAGAGCACCGCCGCGGCCGCCGCCAGGGCCGGGCGCCAGGGGGCGGGCTTGCGCCGGGGCAGGGGAATGGGCCGGCTCAGTTGCTGCAATTGCGCAAGATCGACCCACAGTTCTTCGAACTCGGCATAGGCCCGGGCGTGGGCCGGCTCGCTGACCCAGGCATCGAAGGCCTTGCGCGTGGCGCGGTCCGGGTCGTTGCGGTTGCGGGCGAACCAGCTGGCGGCCTCGGCGTCGATCTGCTCGCTGTCGAGGTCGTTGTGGGTGCCGGAAAAGCGGGTCATTCAGGCTGCTCCTTGCCGTTTTCTCGTTGTAGGTGCTGCTTGCAGTGCAGCAGGGCAAAGGCGATGTGTTTTTCCACCATGCTCACGGAAATGCCCATGCGCTCGGCGATCTGCGTCTGGCTCAGCCCTTCGAAGCGGTGCAGCATAAGGGCTTCGCGGCGGCGCGGCGAGAGTTGGGCGAGGACTTCTTTCAACTGTTCCAGGCGTTGCAGGCGCTGGGCCGCGGGCAGGGGCTCGTGCTGCTCGTCGGCCAGGGGCTCGTTGTCCAGGCTTTGCTCGTGGTGCCCGTCCTGATGAGCACGGTAGCGTACCTGCTGGCGCCGCCAATGATCACGCAGCAGGTTGCGTGCCATCTGGAACAGGAAGGCCCGGGGCTGTTCGACCTGGGCCCGGTCACGGTAGTCGAGCCATTGGGTGAACACGTCCTGGGTCATGTCCGCCGCGTCGCTGGCGTTGTCCGTGCGTTTACGCAGGAAATGCAGGATGTCCGCATAGAACCCGCGAACAGAGTCCGCCGACGCAGAGTCGGGCTTGGAGCGAGACATGGATATCCTTCTTGACGACGCGGTGAGCACAAGGTCGCGAATGATATCGAGAATTATTGCTATTTGCCATCCGGGCAGATTGATGATCGACCAGCACCGCCTACGCGCCCGAAATACCCCTCCTCGCAGGAGCGGGCTTGCCCGCGAGGGTGCCCTTGCGAGCGATGCCCGGCCTGCGGCCTCTTCGCCGGCAAGCCGGCTCCTACAGTGCAGAGGCGGGGTCTGTAGGAGCTGGCTTGCCAGCGAAGCGGTTCAGATGACGAAGAAGCCGTGGGTGCCATCCCGGCCCAACTGCGCCACCAGGCCGAATTCCCAGTCCAGGTAGCCCTGCATGGCTTCTTTCGGGTTGTCGGTGCCTTCATAGGGGCGCCGGTAGCGGTCGATCCGGGGTGAAGCCAGTTGCTGGCGGCTTTCTTCCACGGGCAGGCCGGCTTCGATCCAGGCCGCGGTGCCACCGCTGAGGAGGAACACCGGACGCTGGGTCAGGGCCTGCAGCTGCGGCACCACGAAGCGCGCCAGCAGGCTGCTGCCGCAGGTCAGGACATAGCGCTCCGCCTGTGGCAACTGGGCCAGGGCTTCCTGCAACTGGCTGGGCAATGCCCACCAGGCGCCGGGGATGTGGCGCTGCACGTAGTTGGCGCTGGCGGTGAAGTCCAGTACCAGGGTGCCGGGCTCCTGGAGCCAGGTGGCGAGGGTGCGTGGGCTGATTTCTTCGGCCGGCGAGGTGTCCGGTAGTGGCGCCTGCCAGGGGCCGCGCACGCTGAAGTCGCTGTCGCGCAGGCCGTCCAGCACCGCCACCTGCCAGCCCATCTGGGCCAGCCAGGAAGCGCTCATGTTGGCGCGCACGCCGTCGTCGTCCACCAGGACCAGGCGCGCACCGCGCACGCTGGCGAAGTGGTCGGTTTCCTGCACCAGTTGCCCACCGGGGGTGGAGCGGGCGCCGGGCAGGTGGCCGGCGGCGAATTCCTCCGGGGTGCGCACATCGAACAGGTAGCTGGTGCGCTTGGGGTCGGCCTGCCAGCGCCGCCACTGGGCCAGGTCGATGCGTGCCACGTCGGCGCGGTCGGCCACGGCCCGAGCGGCGTCCTGGGCTGGGGCCCGCTGGGCCTCGTTGATGGCCTTGAAGCGCCGGCTCTGACCGTGTTCGAGCTTCTGCCCGGCCAGGGTCCAGCCGATGGTGCCATTGCGCAGTGCCGCCACCGGGTTGGGGATGCCGGCATTCACCAGGGACTGGGTGCCGATGATGCTGCGGGTGCGCCCGGCGCAATTGACCACCACCCGGGTGCGGGGATCGGGGGCCAGATCGCGCACCCGCAGCACCAGTTCGGCCCCGGGCACGCTGGTGCTGCCGGGGATGCTCATGGTCTGGTATTCGTCGAAGCGCCGGGCATCGAGCACCACCAGGTCGGCCTGCTGGTCGAGCAGTGCCTGGAGCTCCTCGGCGGCCAGGGACGGAGTGTGGCGCTCGGCTTCCACCAGTTCGCCAAAGGCCTTGCTCGGCACGTTGACGTCCTTGAACAGCTCGCCGCCCGCGCTGCGCCAACCCTCCAGGCCGCCTGCCAGCAGGGCGACATCGCTGTAGCCCAGTTGCCGCAGGCGCGTGGCGGCGCGCTGGGCCAGCCCTTCGCCCTGGTCGTAGAGGGTGATCGAGGTGTCGCGGCGGGGGATGCGCGCATACACCTCCAGCTCCAGTTTCGACAGCGCAATGTTGGCCGCGAACAGCGGGTGGGCCTCGGCGAAGGGTGCTTCTTCACGCACATCGATCAGTGCCAGCTCCTGGCGGTCGAGCAGGGCCTGGCGGATCTGTGCCGGGCTGCGGGTCGGGAAATCGGTCATTGCAGGGGCTCCTTCGACAAGTCCCAGAGGTTAGGCAGCAAATGGTTGGAGTAGCCGGAGACAAAGGGTTTTTCCTGGCCGTCCAGGTCGTACACGGCGCGCTGCACGGCACCGATATTGGCGCCATACACATGGATGCTGACGGATACCCGATCGGCATGGGCATTGCTCACCTGATGGATGTCGCCAATGCGTGGCGACACCGCTTCCACCTGGCCCGGCACCAGGCGCAGCGGCGCGCCGGCAGGCTGCAGGCGGCCGTCGGCCAGGCGTTCGAACCCCTGGCTGTCCTCGGCGCCGCGCAGCATGCCGATCAGGCCCCAGACCCGGTGGTCGTGGATCGGTGTGCGCTGCCCAGGGCCCCAGACGAAGCTGACGATGGAGAAGCGCTGGCGCGAGTCGGCATGCAGCAGGAACTGCTGGTAGCGCTGCGGATCCGGCTGGGCGAAGGCCGCGGGCAGCCAGTCGTCCTGGCTCACCAGCTGGTGCAGCAGCGCGGCGCCCTGGTCCAGCACCCGGGCTTCATCGGGATGGCTGTCCAGCAGCTCGGCCAGAGCGGCGATAAAGTCCCGCAGGCGGGCGAAGTTGGCTGATTCGATGGCGACTGTCGTGGCGTTGTGGGGCATGGGCTCCCTCCGTGGACACAAGGCAAATGACGCGAACTACACGGGCGAGCTAAAAGGTATTATTCTTATCGAACATTTTTCCAGTCATTTATTATGCGAAAAAAGAATGAAGATAGATGATCTGAATGCGTTCGTGGCGGTAATCCGCTGCCAGACCATCAGCCAGGCGGCCGATGCCCTGCAGTTGACCCAGCCAGCCATTACCCGCCGGGTGCAGAATTTCGAGGAAGCCCTGGGGGTGGAATTGCTGGACCGCAACACCAAGCCGCTCAAGCCCACCAGCATGGGCTTGCGGGTCTATGGCCAGTGCCTGGAAGTGCTGCGCAGCATCGACGCGCTGAATGAACTGGTGGCCAATGACGGCGCCCCCAGTGGTGCCCTGCGCATCGGCGTGCCGCAGACCATAGGCGATGTGGTGCTGCTCGATGCCCTGAGCCAGTTGAAGGCGCTGTATCCGCAGTTGCAGACCTCGGTGGCCACGGGCTGGGGCAGCCACCTGTTGAGCAAGGTCGAGAACGGTGAGCTGGATGTGGTGGCGGCGCTGTTTCCCGCTGGCAAGGTCTTCCCCGAAGGGGTGGTGGGCCGTTCCCTGGGCAGCATGAACCTGGTGGTGGTGGCGGCCAAGGGCGAGGTGCGCAAGCGCTCGTGCAAACTGGCCGACTGTTACCAGCGCGGCTGGGTGCTGAACCCGGACGGCTGCGGCTTTCGTGCCGGCCTGCAACGGGCGCTGAGCGCACAGGGGCTGTCGTTGCAGATCAACCTGGAAACCTTCGGCACCGAGCTGCAACTGGGGTTGATCGCCAATGGCCTGGGCTATGGCCTGGTGCCGCTGCCGCTGCTGGAAAACAGCAGCCATCGGGACAAGCTGGAGATCGTCCCGGTCAGCGACTTCAAGCCGGTGATCGACCTGTGGCTGGTCCACCCGCGGTTCCTCGGCAACCTGCAAGAGCCGGTGAGCATGTTCGGCGAGATGGTCGCCGCCCGCGTCGGCAAGGCTGCGCCGTAGGAGCTGGCTTGCCAGCGAAGGCGCCCTCTAGGCCGGCGCAAACCTCAGGGGGCTGTTCGCCGGAAAGCCGGCTCCTTCGGATTGTTTTGATTATTGATTTGCATGTCTTGGCAATCATTGAATGCAATTTTTGTATATTAAGTTAGAACCAAAACGAATTTCACGGACGTTTTTTATGTAGTTAGCATGGGGCTCGAACGCGCTGAAATAAGGATGTTGCGATGCCTGCGCCAGCCCCCCTCACCTCGTCCCGTCGCTGGGCCGAGCGCCCCGGATACCAGCTCCTGGGCAACCTGCTGCTGCGCCTGGTCAGCCCGTTGCTGCTTCTGCTGGTGTGGGAACTGGCCTCGCGCAGCGGGCTGTTGCCGGCGCGGATCATCGCCGCTCCCAGTACCATCGGCGGCACCCTGTGGCAGATGCTCGGCAGCGGCGAACTGGCCGGGCACCTGTGGGTGTCCCTCAAGCGCGCCCTCAGCGGCCTGACCATCGGCGTCAGCCTGGGCACGCTCCTGGCCCTGGTGGCCGGGTTGTCCCGGCGCGGCGAGCTCGCCATCGATTCCCCCATGCAGATGCTGCGCACCCTGCCGTTCCTGGCCATAGTGCCGCTGTTCATTCTCTGGTTCGGCGTGGGCGAGACGCCGAAGATCGCGCTGATCGCCCTGGGCACTACCTTTCCTATCTACCTCACGCTGTTTTCCGGCATTCGCAGCCTCGATCCCAAGCTGGTGGAGGCCGCGACCCTGCTGGGCCTCAAACGCTGGGAACTGATCGTCCACGTGATCCTGCCCGGGGCTCTGCCGGCGTTCTTCGTCGGCCTGCGCTATGCCTTCGGCATCAGTTGGCTGGGGCTGGTGGTGGTGGAGCAGATCAACGCCAGCGCCGGTATCGGCTACCTGGTCAACGACGCGCGGGACTTCATGCGCACCGACGTGATCGTCATCTGCCTCCTGGTCTACAGCGTGCTCGGCCTGGGCATCGACGGGCTGGTGCGCGGCCTCGAACGTTGCGCCCTGGCCTGGCGCCCGACCTTTATCAGGAACTGACCCATGACTCTGTCATTGCCCCAGCAGGGCCGCCTGCGCGCTGCCGTCGAATGCCGCCGGATCACCCGGCGCTTTGCCGGGCAGGCGGTGCTCGATGGCCTGGATCTGGACATCGCTCCCGGGGAGTTCGTGGCCCTCCTGGGCAGCAGCGGTTCGGGCAAGACCACCTTGCTGCGAACCCTGGCCGGGCTGGAACCCATCGACCAGGGCCAGTTGCAGGTGCCTTCGGCCATGGCCGCAGTGTTCCAGGAGCCACGGTTGATGCCCTGGAAGCGCGTGTGGCGCAACGTTGCCCTGGGCGTGCGCGGTGCCGGGGCCCGGGAGCGGGCCGAGGCAGCGCTGGAGGAGGTCGGGCTGGCCCACCGGCTCAATGCCTGGCCAGGCACCTTGTCCGGCGGCGAGGCCCAGCGAGTGGCGTTGGCCCGGGCCCTGGTACGCGAGCCGCACCTGTTGCTGCTGGATGAGCCCTTCGCCGCTCTGGACGCCCTGACCCGGATCCGCATGCACCAACTGATCATCCGCCTGTGGCGGGTGCACACCCCGGCGGTGCTGCTGGTGACCCACGATGTCGACGAGGCGCTGCTGCTGGCCGATCGGGTGCTGGTGCTGGCCAACGGGCAAATCGCCGAGCAATTGCCAATCCGCCTGCCGCGTCCGCGTCAGGCCTCCACCCCTGGGTTCCAGGCACTGCGCGCGCGGTTGCTGCAACTGCTGGGTGTGGAAACCGAGGCCGAGCCGGCCGTCGACATCTCCCTTCCCTTGAGCAGGACTGCCAGCCGATGAGCCTTTCCAGCGTGCAACCGTCTCCGTCCGTGTCCCGTCCCGTCCCTGATCCAGACTCCAGCGAGTTCGCCGACCTGCTGCAGCAACTGAGTGAAGAATTCGCCGCCACCGCAGCGCACTACGACCGTCACAGCGAATTTCCCCACGCCAACCTGCAACGCCTGCACCAGCATGGCCTGCTGGCCCTGACCGTGCCCCGGGCCCTGGGCGGCAGCGAGGCGACCCTGGCCCAGGCGCGACGAGTGATAGGCGCCGTGGCCCGGGGCGAGCCTTCCACCGCGCTGGTGCTGGTGATGCAGTACCTGCAGCACACGCGCCTGCAACAGAACACGGCCTGGCCGCTGCACCTGCGCCAGCGCGTGGCCCGGGAGGCGGTGCAAGAGGGTGCCCTGATCAACGCCCTGCGGGTCGAGCCGGACCTGGGTACCCCGGCCCGGGGCGGTTTGCCGGCGACCCTGGCACGACGGGTCGAGGGCGGTTGGCTGCTCAGCGGGCGCAAGATCTACTCCACCGGCATTCCCGGGCTGACCTGGCTTGCGGTCTGGGCCCGCAGCGACGAGGCCGAGCCGCAAGTGGGCACCTGGCTGGTCCACCGTGACAGCCCCGGGATCAGCGTCGAGGAAACCTGGGATCACCTGGGCATGCGCGCCACCGGCAGCCACGACGTGATCTTCGATGAGGTGTTCGTGCCCGAGGAACAGGCGGTGGATATCCAGCCGGCTCACGTGCCCCGGCCCTCCGAGCTGGACAGCAAGGGCGTGCTCTGGCTGGCGGTGCTGCTCTCGGCCATCTACGACGGCGTGGCCCGGGCCGCCCGCGACTGGCTGCTGGGCTGGCTGGCCCAGCGTGCCCCGGCCAACCTTGGCGCACCGCTGTCGAGCCTGCCGCGCTTTCAGGAACTGATCGGGCGCATCGACGCCTTGCTGCTCAACAACCGGGTGCTGCTCGATGCCGCCGCCGAAGGGCGGATCGCCCCGGGGGAGGCGACCCAGATCAAATACCTGGTGACCAGCAACGCCATCAGCGCCGTGGAGCTGGGCATCGAAGCCATCGGCAACCCCGGGCTGGCCCGGGGCAACCCCATCGAGCGGCATTACCGCGATGTGCTGTGCAGCCGCATTCATACCCCGCAGAACGACGCGATTCTCGGTGCCGTGGGGCGCGCCGCCTTTGCCTTGCCCAGCCGCGGAGCCCAGGCGTGACGCGCATCGCCAGCCAGCTCGACGAGCACTTCAACCAGCAGTTGCGCCAGTGGCTGCCGGGGGTGGAAGTATTGAGCCTGCCCCGGGGCCTGCCGTGTGGCTTGCCCGCCGATATCGAGGTGCTGCTGGCCGCGCCCCACGCCGATTTTCGCAACGCGCCAAAGCCGCCGGCGGGCTGGCCGTTTGGCCTGCGCTTCGTGCAACTGGTGACTTCGGGCCTGGATTATTTTCCTCGCTGGCTGTTCCAGGACCTGCCGGTGGCCAGTGCCCGAGGCAGCACCGCCGAAAGCATTGCCGAGTTTGCCCTGGCGGCGATCTTCGCCGCCGCCAAGCAACTGCCCCAGGTGTGGATCGAGCGTGCCGAACACTGGCAGCAACGGCCGCTGGCCTCGGTGGCCGGCAGCACCCTGGGGCTGTTCGGCTTTGGCAGCATCGCCCGCGAACTGGCGCCCAAGGCCCAGGCCCTGGGCATGCAGGTACTGGCCCTGCGGCGTTCGGCGCAGCCGTTCGAAGTGCCTGGGGTGGAGGCGGTGGCCGACCTGCAGGAGCTGTTTGCCCGCGCCGATCACCTGCTGCTGGCGGTGCCGTTGACCGAGCAGACCCGGGGCATCATTGATGCCGATGTACTGGCAGCGGCCAAGCCAGGGTTGCACCTGATCAATATCGCTCGCGGTGCGTTGATCGATCAGCCGGCGCTGTTGCAGGCCCTGGACACCGGGCGCATCGCCCTGGCCAGCCTGGATGTGGCCGACCCCGAGCCGTTGCCCGAGGGGCATCCTTTCTATCGCCACCCGGGTATTCGCCTGTCGCCCCACACCTCGGCCAATTCGCCCCGGGTCTACCTGAATATCGCTCGCCTGCTGGGGCGCAATCTCCAGCGCTGGGGCGATGGCTTACCCCTGGAAAACCCGGTGGAGATCCAGCGTGGCTACTAACGCGCGGTTCCAGCCCTGGCCGGCAGCGCTTCGTGTAGCCGCTGCCGCAGGCAGCGCACGGCCCGAAGGGGCGCCGGGGGTATCAAGGTCGCTGAAGGTTCGGCGGGAGATCGCCAAGCAAGGCCCTGCGGGCCTTTTCGACAATTTCAAGGAGAGCGGATATGACCGCACATTTTCGCCCCGCGGTGTATGACTTGCCCCGCGATGGCCATACGGTTTTTCGCTGGGAGCATCCGCCCCAGCAGGCCACCGTCGAGCTGGAGCGCCTGCAGCGCAAGCAGAGCCTGGCCGCGGCGTTCCGGGTGTTCGCCCGGCTGGGGTTCGACATGGGCGGCGCCGGGCATATCACGGTGCGTGACCCGGGGCGCCCGGACCATTTCTGGGTCAACCCGGTGGGGGTGTATTTCGGCCATGTACGGGTCCGCGACCTGTTGCTGGTCAACCCCGAAGGGGCGGTGATCGAAGGCGAGGGCGCGTTGAACCTGGCGGCGTTCGCCATCCATGCGGCGCTGCATGAAGCCCATCCCGAGGTGGTCGCCGCGGCCCATGCCCATTCGCTGTACGGCAAGGCCTGGTCGAGCCTGGGGCGCTTGCTCGATCCGCTGACCCAGGACGCCTGCGCTTTCTATGAAAGGCACGGGCTGTTCGACAACTTTTCCGGGGTGGTGCTGGAGGCCAGCGAGGGCGCGCGGATCGCCGCCGCACTGGCGGGGCGCAAGGCGCTGATCCTGCAGAACCACGGCCTGCTCACCGTGGGTGAAACCGTCGAGGCGGCGGTGTGGCGCTTCATCGCCATGGACAACGCCGCCCAGACTCAACTGCTGGCGGAAGCTGCCGGCACCCCGCGGCCCATTCCCCATGAGGTGGCGCGCCACACCGCACGCCAGGTCGGCACCGAGTTTGGCGGCTGGTTCAGTTTCCAGCCTTACCGCGAGCGGATCGTGCGCGAAGAACCGGACTTTCTCGATTAAGGACCATTGCCCATGCAGCGTCGTCATTTTCTCCAACTCTCGGCCCTGGCCGGTCTGGCCGCCGCCTTGCCGCGCCTGGGCCTGGGAGCCTCCGTGGACCTGTCCGGGGTCACCCTGAACGTCGCCACCTACAAGGGGGCGGCGCCGAGCTTCTTTGCCGAGGCGGGCATCGAGCCGCCGCCCTACAAGGTCAAGTACGCTGAGTTCACCGGCGGCAACCTGAGCTTCGAGGCCCTGGTCAGTGGCACCCTGGACATCTCGCCGATGAGCGAGATCCCGCCGATCTTCGGGATCAAGAACCACGCCCCGGTGAAGCTGATCGCGGTGCTCACCGGCGACGTCAACAACCAGGCCTTCATCGTGCCCAAGGGCTCTGCAGTGCAGTCGGTGGCCGAGCTCAAGGGCAAGCGCATCGGTTATATCCGCTCCACCAGTTCCCATTACTTCCTGCTCAAGGCGCTGAAGGAGCAGGGCCTGGGCTTTGCCGATATCGTGCCCATGGCGTTGACTGCGCAGGACGGTTTCGCCGCGTTCCAGAACGGTGCCCTGGATGCCTGGGTCAGCTTCGGCTACTTCATCCAGCTGGCGGAACTGCGGGCCGGGGCCCGGGTATTGAAGACCGGCCAGGGCTACCTGTCCGGCAACTACGTGATCGCCGCCAACCAGCAGAGCATCGCCGACCCGGCCAAGCACGCGGCGATCACCGACTACATCCTGCGCGAGTACCGCTCCTGGCAGTGGATTGCCAGCCACCCCGAGGAATGGGCGACCAGGAGCGCACAGATTCTCGGCATGCCCCGGGAAGTGTTCCTTGCCCAGTACCGGGCCCAGAGCGGCCCGCGCCTGCTGCAACCGGTGGACGACGCAGCGGTGAAATCCCAGCAGGACGTGGCCGACCTGTTCTTCGAGGCCGGCGTGCTGCCCCAGCAACTGGACGTATCCGGCCTGTGGGATCGCAGCTTCCACTGGACCTGAGCCTGTAGCCGCCGGCTTGCCGGCGAAAGGGCGATGACGCCTTCGCTGGCCAGCCAGCTCCTACGGAACACCCGACACCCCATGTAGGAGCCGGCTTGCCGGCGAAGAGGTCCTCAAGTCTTGCGCTGGCCAGGATGACGCCTTCGCTGGCAAGCCAGCTCCTACGGAACACCCGACACCCCATGTAGGAGCCGGCTTGCCGGCGAAGAGGCCCTCAAGCCTTGCGCTGGCCAGGGTGACGCCTTCGCTGGCCAGCCAGCTCCTACGGAACACCCGACACCCCATGTAGGAGCCGGCTTGCCGGCGAAGAGGCCCTCAAGTCTTGCGCTGGCCAGGATGACGCCTTCGCTGGCAAGCCAGCTCCTACGGAACACCCGACACCCCATGTAGG